>JAZLJA010000001.1:0-12345 GCA_045617625.1 Oscillospiraceae bacterium
TATGCCCGCCGAATGCGTGCTGCTGTTTTGCGACGGCGATGTGCGCACGAATCGGCTGTTCATCGAGGAGGACAGCGAAAACGATATCATTTCGGAGGAACAGCGCGAATCGGTGCGCAAAAAAGACTGGGCACGGCTGGATGCTATGGTGCGCTACTGCAACCGCACCGACTGTCTGCGCCAGTATATCCTTGAATATTTCGGAGAGGCGGCACCGGGTTTCTGCGGCAACTGCGGCGCGTGTCTGGATGACACCGAGCAGATCGACGCAACGGTGCAGGCGCAGAAAATCCTTTCCTGCGTGTATCGTCTGGGACAGCGCGGCACGCATGGTTCGGCGCGGCTCATCAGCGACATTCTGGCAGGCAAGGAGACAAAACAAATCGTGCAGATGGACTATCGCAGCCTGTCCACCTATGCGCTGATGAAAGATACATCCGCAAAGCAGATCCGCCACATGACTGAGGTCTTGCTTTCACGCGGGTATCTCTCCGTGCACACCGATGAGTATTCCGCGCTCTATCTCACGCCGCGTGCGAATGCCGTTCTGCGCGGCAAGGAAACCGTCACCATGCCCATTCCCAAACAGGATCTGCAGCAGACCGTTCGTGAACGCAGGCTTGCTGCTATGCCCGATTTCGACATGGATACGGTACTTTATGAGCGGCTGCGTCGGGTGCGGTCAAGGTTTGCAACCCGCGAGGCAATGCCTGCATACATCATTTGCTCAGATGCCACTTTGCGCGATATGTGTGTGAAACGTCCGCTTGATGAGGAGAGTATGCTGGCAGTTTCGGGCGTGGGCAAGTATAAATACGACAAGTACGGCGAAGCGTTCATCGAGGAAATTCGCGCATATACGGAAGAAACGGAGGTATCCCATGATTGATCTGCACACGCACAGCTTTTGCTCTGACGGGCAGCATTCGCCTGAAGAATTGGTGCGTCTGGCAAAGGCGCAGGGCATCACGCATCTGGCACTGACTGACCACGACACCACCGCAGGTCTGCAGGCGGCGCAAGCGGCGGCAAACGAGGCAGGAATACGTTTTTTGTGCGGCATTGAAATCAGCACAAACGTGAAAAATCAACATTTGCTCGGATATGGCATCGACATACAATCGGCGGCGATGCTTGCCGCCTGTGAGGGCTTCACGGCGCGGCGCAATCGGCGCACCAAGCGGATTCTGGATGTGCTTGCGGAACATGACGTCGATTTGTGCGAATCCGAGGTGCGGGCTTTTGCACGCGGACAGCTCGGACGTCCGCATTTTGCCGCTGCTCTGATCGCAAAGGGCTATGTGCAGAGCGTGAAAGAGGCGTTTGCGAAGTATCTGGATGATCCGAAGATCCATGCGACGCTGGTGGAAAATCCGACGGCAGAGGCGGCAATCGCGCTGGTGCATGCGGCGGGCGGCAAGGCGGTCTGGGCGCATCCGTATCAGACGGGACTGAAGGGCGATGCACTCACGGAGCGGCTGGACGCGATGCGGACAGCAGGGCTTGACGGTGTGGAGGTCTATTACAGGACACATGATGCGGATGAACAGGATTTTCTGCGCAGATACGCGGAAAAATATGGGATGCTGATGACGGGCGGCTCGGATTATCACGGGGAAACGGTCAAGCCTGATGTGACGCTTGGAGTGCCGATGCGGGATGAAATGCTTGCGATGTTCTGATACGCGCATCACAAAAGTTGTATCTGCGATGCGTTCATATGGGGCGAAAAAAAGGATTCTATATGAAAAGCTTTACTCGATTTTTCTCGAAAAATCGCAGAGTTCAGAGGCAGTGCCTCTGGTCGGTGTCCGCAGACACCGAAATACTCTCCCTCCTTACAACAGGTCAGGAGGGGGCATGGGGGAATCCTGCCAAGGGTTCCCCCATACTTTTTCAACAGACTGAGGGGAACCCTTTCATAGGGTTCCCCTCGCACTTTCATTCTGATGTTTTATGGCAATAAGAGTATTTCGCGCTGCTGACCCTTTACAAATGCATCGCAGATACAACTGTTGTAATCGCTGTCTGATGCATCCGTCATTCCGTGCGCAGTGCTTTGAACCCGTCTTTCGACGCAATCAAATCGGCACTGCAAAGCAACAGCACTTCATCATAGCTGTTCGGTTCCAGTGCTTTTGCCTCATCCGACTGCGCTTTCTCCAGGTTCACCAGCGTGATGTCGCGGAAATGCTGCGTCAAAAATGTCGCGAAACAACTTCCGTAACTGTCACACAATACCAGAATCCGCTTGTTGTTATGCACGTTTGTCGTGATGTCCAGCACCGATTCCAGCTCCGGCACAAACACCGCGTATCCGCTGTCTGCCGTGTCTGTGCGTGCAAGTGCCTCATACGTATTGCCGCTGTTTGGCGCGGTGATCGTTTGCACCTTTGCACCGTTCGGACACGTATAGACATCCACCACATCCGCTTCCACGCCGTCATATTTCGTCAGCGCGTAAAGATCGCCGCGGAACTTGCTGTCGAAATGCTCGAACACAAAATCACTGATGCCCAGATTGGAAAATCCAAGCTTGCGGATCACGGTTTTATACGCACAAAATGCGCCGTAGCTTGTCCAGCGGCGATCGGTGCGATAGTAGATATACGAATCCCGTACTGCGTACATGGGATTATAGAGGTCGATCCAGGTGATGCCGCTGCCTGCCTCCGACGCTGCGGTGTCAAGCAGGATCTTTTCGCTTGCCTGCTGTGCGCCTGCCGCAATGGTATCTTCATAGATGCCGCCGGCAGTCGGGGCGGCGGCGAACAAAAACGGCACCGCACAGGATGCGGCATAGGTCCTGACGGTTTCCAGATTCTCATGCACCACATCCGCCGCATATCCGCTGTGACGGGAAATCATCCGTTCATCCGTGATATAGACACTGCCGATGGAATCCTTGCCCATTGCCATGGAAAATCGGAGCTGTGCCTGTTTGAAACTTTCGTGAAAGGGAACACAATCAGCGGGCTGTGCGGATAAACCGCCGCCTGCCAGCGTGCCGACAGTAAAAAATCCCGTTGCGGCACAAACCACCGCCGCAGAAATCAATGCTGTGATGCGCTTCATGAGGTTGCTCCTTTCTGCTTGTTTTTGATGTTTTGCTCTTTGAGTCAGTGCTGCCGCAGACCGCTTGTATCGGTCAGGTCGAGCAGCAGAAAGCCTGTATCGCCTGTCTCGGCACGGAATCCGATTTTTGCAGCAAATGCGGTCGCTTCGGGTGATGCGGGAATACTGCCGCGCAAAAAGTATGCGCCCTGCTCCATCGCCGCACCTGCCAGCAGACCCATGAGCATTCTGCCGACGCCCTGTCTGCGGTATTTCGGCAGCACGGCAAGCAATGTCACGATGCCGCTTGTGGGCTGCAATTCGGAAAGACGTTTGGAAAGTGCCGCAATGCCGATGCATTCGCCGTCGAGCCATGCCGCAAACAGCGATGCATCTGCCTGCAATTTCCGGAAGTCGGGCTGACCTGCGCAATCGCTGAGTGCCTGCGATGCAAAATCGCCGCCTGAGATCTGTTCGTCTGTCATTTTGGAAAAGGTGAGCATATCTGCCTCCGTTTGATTCTGTTAGAATGATTTTATTGTAACATAAATCGGAGCGAATGTAAAGCGAATCGCGCAAGTTGTCAAACTTTTGTTACTTTTCCCTTGTGTTTTATGGCGATTTGCGGTATAATAAGGGGGAAGAAGTCAGATTTTGAAAGGAAAACCATATGGACAAGACAAATTTGCCGACGCTTTCCGTGCAGGTCTATGACACGCTGCCTTCGACCAACGATATGCTGCAGGCACTTGCCGATGCGGATGCTCCAAGCGGAACGCTGGTCATTGCAAGGCATCAGACGGCGGGCAGGGGACGCATGGGGCGCAGATTTCATTCGCCTGCGGGCACAGGACTTTACATGAGTCTGCTGCTGCGTCCGCATCTCTCGCCCGATGAGACTTTGCTCCTCACGCCGATGGCGGCAGTCGCGGCGGCAGAGGGCATTGCGGCTGTCACGGGCATTCAGACGGGCATCAAGTGGGTCAACGATTTGTTTCTGGACGGCAAAAAGGTCTGCGGGATTCTCGCACAGGCAAAATTCCATGCATCGGGCAATGCACCCGCCTATGCGATAATCGGGGCAGGCATCAACCTTGCACCCCCGAAAGGCGGCTTTCCCGTGGACATCGCAGAGATCGCAGGGGCACTCTATCCTGCGGCGGAACAAATGCCCGACGGCCTTGCACTGACGCTTGCGAAAGAAATCGCGGGGCGAATGCTTGCCATGAGCGAAAACATCGCAGAACGGGGATTTTATGAATCTTATCGTGCGAGACTCTGCGTGCTGGGGGAAACAGTCGTCGTTGCAGAGCAGGAACAGGAATCACCTGCAAAAGTGCTTGACCTCGACCGCGATTTCCGTCTCCTTGTCGAATATCCCGACGGGCGTACCGCATGGCGTTCCACGGGGGAGATCCGTGTTCGGTTTGCATGAGACATCTTGATGCGGAGAATCGTGCAAAATGGCAGAAATCAATGACAAAAGCACTATACTTTTTCTGAAAACTGTGCTAATATATAGTATCATGGGTATATATACCATGAAAAAATAGAAACGGGGAATTTGATATGAAGTACACAAAAACCGCAAAGCGCATCGCAGCTGCGGCATCGGCATTTCTGCTCGCATGGCAGACCGCCGGCGGCAAGCTCGATGCACCCAACATCATCGAGGCGGCAGGCACCGTCTCCATTTCGCCTTACAGTACCTCGCTTGTCAACGACGGCATTTTCGAGGGCTGGGGCACTTCCCTTTGCTGGTGGGCAAACCGCGTCGGCTATTCCGACTCGCTCGCCAAGCAGACAGGTGAACTGTTCTTTGGCGACACGGGCTTGCGCATGAACATTGCCCGATTCAACATCGGCGGCGGCGACAACCCGAGCCATAACCACATCACCCGCACCGACTCCAATATGCCCGGCTATACCGTCTACAACAACGGACAAGTCACTTATGACTGGAATGCCGATGCCAATCAGCGCAATGTGCTGATGAAAGCCATCGACGCCTGTCAGGAAGACCTGATCGTGGAGATGTTCTCCAACTCGCCGCCTTATTATATGTGCAAGAGCGGATGCTCCACGGGCAACACCAACCCCGATGCCAACAACCTCAAGGATGACTGCTACGACGATTTTGCAGCATATATGGCGGAGGTTTGCAAGCACTATAAGGAGACATGGGGCGTCACAATCAACAGCGTGGAGCCGATGAACGAACCCTACACGAACTTCTGGGGCGCAAACAGTGCCAAGCAGGAGGGCTGCCATTTCGATATCGGCAATTCGGAATCCACCATCATTCTGGAACTCCAGAAAGCAATGGCACAGCGCGGCATGGGCGATATCATCATCTGCGGCACCGATGAAACCAGTATCGACACCCAGATCGACGCCTATAAGGCACTTTCGGGCGACGCGAAAAATGCCGTTTCCCGTATCGACACCCACACTTACGGCGGAAGCAAGCGCACGGAACTCTATCAGCTTGCGGTTTCTGCGGGCAAAAACCTCTGGATGAGTGAAGTGGACGGCGCAGGTGCGGCAGGCACCAACGCAGGCGAAATGGGTCCGGCACTGTGGCTTGCACAGCGCATGATCGACGACTGCAATGGTCTGCGCTGCTCAGCCTGGATCCTCTGGCAGGCGATCGACAAGCACATTTGTGCCGCAGGCTATAACGGCAAAAAGGACAGCGGCATGATCGACACCAAGAGCCCCTTCTGGGGTCTTGCGGTTGCTGACCACGATAACGACACCATCATCCTTACAAAGAAATATTACGCATTCGGACAATTTTCCCGTTACATCCGTCCGGGCTCGATGATTCTGGCATCGTCGGGTTCCAGTCTGGCGGCTTATGACCCTGAGCAAAAGCAGCTCATCGTCACGGCGATCAACACCTCGGCAAATGACAGCTCCACTTCGTATGATCTGTCGCAGTTCTCCACTGTCGGCGACAGCGTGCAGGTCATTCGCACGAGCAACAGCGAAAACTGGACAGAACTCCCCAAGATCTCCACGAACGGCATGGGATTTGAGGCAACGCTGAAAGGCAACTCCGTTACGACCTTCATCGTGGACGGCGTGACTGCAAAAGCACGCCCCAACAACGAAATCAAGCTTGACAAGAGCATGGTGACGGGTTCTGCTGCATGGAACAACACCTCGAACGACGCGACCAAGGTCGTGGACGGCGATTTGTCCTCGTTCTTCGACGGCGTGGGCGATGGCTGGGTGCAGATCGATCTGGGACAGCAGTATGCGATCGACGCGATCGCTGTTGCGCCCCGCAGCGGTTACGAATACCGCAGTGCCGATGCGATCGTTTCCGCATCCAAGGATGGAAAGACATGGACGAAAATCCTGCAGTTCAATACATTGCCGTCGGCAGGGCTCAATTACATCACCTCGATTCCTGAGGACGCGGAGTATCGTTATATCCGATATGAAGTGCCGAGCGGCGCACCGCAGAATTCGTGGAACAAGGACAGCGTGTATTGCTGCAACGTCGCGGAGATCAAGGTGTATGGCGAGTTGGCGACCGAGAAAGAGCCGTGGGGCGACGTTGATCTGGACGGCGACACGGATGCGGCGGATGCGAAATTACTGCGTGATGCGCTGATATCCAAGGAAACGCTGAATGCAGAGCAGGGCAAGCAGGCTGATGTCAATGAAGACGGCAAGCTGACTGCCGCTGATCTGACGGTGCTGAAAGCTTATCTGCTGAACAAGTGATTTTTATTTGGCGATAAAGATGTATCTGCGATGCATTCATAATGGAGCTCCGCTTCAAACCTCGCCAAAGGGACTTTGTCCCTTTGGAATCCCATGATATAAACGGCGACCATCATAAAAGTTTCGCGCAAGCCTTTACAAAGGCTTGCAGAGTTCAGAGACAGCGACTCTGGTCGCGCTCCGCAGAGCACGAAACTCCCCGCTCCTTACAACAGGTCAGGAGCGGGCATGGGGGAACCCTACCAAGGGGTTCCCCCATACTTTTTCGACAGACAGAACGCCCCATTAATACATTGTATTCATGGATCGTTTTCATTTGGTGATAAAGTTGTATCTGCGATGCGTATATCACGGGGCAGTTTACTCCGAAAACGACAGGTTCAAATCGACTTTGCCCTCGATGCCGTCAACTTCTCCCTTGCAGCTATACTGCCACATATCATAATCATAAATGTATGTCGGACCTTCTCCGTATTCCGCAAGCCAGAACGGATAATCCTGCAATCGCGGCAGATCGTATTTCAACAACGCTGTACGCTTGTTCTGATAGATCATCGGCTTGAAATGAAATGCCTCCATATTCTCACAAAACGTCAGCGTGCAGTTCGTCAGCGTGTCCACCGAAACATGATCGGTGCGGGCACCGTCAGGATCGTCAAAAATGATCTCCCAGTCATACGCCACAGGATAATCCAGTTCCAGTCCCGAAAGCGCATCTGCCGTGAACACAGCCTCCTCCGCTGCTTCCTCCTCGTTGATCGCCTGCGAGAAGAAATATGCACCCACTTTCAGCCCTGCCGCCTTTGCACCCTGATAGTATTCCTGAAACTTCGTATCTGCGTTGATAATGCCGCCGCCATATGTGCGGTTGCCCACGCGAAGCATCACAAAGTCGATGCCGTCAGCTTTCACGGCATTCCAGTCGGTGACGTTGTTGTGCGCCGAGATATCAATGCCTGCCACCGCGTTGGGGTTTCCGCTTTCATCATAGGACATCATGCGTCTGCCGTTATCTGCGGGCTTCAGCCGTTCTGTCGGATGCGTGGAAAGCGGGACATCGGCAAGCACAGGCAGCCAGATCTGACCGAAGGTGTTGTCCTCCAGAAAAATCTTGTGTCCTGCGAGTTCATAGTGATGGTCGATCTCCACAGGTTCAAAATTGCCCGATGGTCCCCGCCCTTGTGCGGCATATGCCAGTGTTTGTTCGAGTTCTCTGTTTTTTGCCTTTGCACTGCGGAGAGAGAATCCGAGAATCGCTGAGGGCATCACCAAAACTGCGGCGATCACTGCGACTGCGATTTTTTTTGTTTGCTGAATTGTCATATATTCCTCCTCGCTTGTGTTCATGCGTCTATTATAGCATAAAAATGTCGAAAAAGCAAGGTATTCATCAAAATTTAAGGTTCTTCATAAATTTGGCGGGATTCGCATAAAATGGGAAAATAAACGAACAGAAAGGGGCGGTATCGCTTTGCGGACGGTGATGAAATATGTGTGTTTCTGCGGCATTCCGATCTCGCTGACGGGAATGTGTGCGATGGCGGCGATCTGCACGGCGGTGGATCTGCCGCAGGGTGTTTTCCCTTATATGGCGGTGCTGCCGCTGATGACAGGCGGATTTTTCGCGGCGCATCCATGCGGGCGTGCTTTGCGGCGGCACGGGATCTTTACGGGGGCTGTCTGTGCGCTGCTGCTTGACCTGATGTGGTATCTTGCGGCACGAATTTGCACGGTTTCTGTCGGGCTGCCGCTGTTTTGCCTGCTCCTGACTTTGCCTTTCGGTATGGCAGGCGGTGTCACGGGCGTCAACCGCCCGCCGAAACTGCCGCGAAAAATGTGCCATATCCGCCCGACCATGCCGCGAAAGCCGAAACGCAGAAAAAAACGCGAATCCTCTTGCAATTTGCAGGGGAATATGTTATAATTGATGATGTATTCTATCGGAAAGGATGCGTAAACATGTCTGACTATCAAAATGCTGTCACATATAAATGTCCAAACTGTGCCGCAGATCTGAAATTTTCTGTCGAAACACAGGGCTTCAAATGTGATTACTGCCTGAGCGAATTCACCGAAGCCGAAATGAAAGAGCTGATTTCCCAGAAACAAGAGCAGCAAGCCGATCAGTCGGCGGAGGAACAGGCACTCAACGATGAATTTGAAAAAACAGGTGTGTATGTCTGCAAAAGCTGCGGTGCTGAGGTCATGGCGGATGAAAACACTTCTGCGACATTTTGCTTTTACTGCCATAATCCCGTCATTATGAGCGGCAGAGTGGAGGGCGAATATCGACCTGCTGCTGTGCTTCCGTTCCAGATCTCGCGTGAAAAAGCTCTGGATACTTTTGCGGATTTTTGCAAAAAGCATAAATTTCTGCCGAAGGATTTTCGTGAAGCCGCACGTTCTGAAAAAGTTGTCGGGCTTTATGTGCCTTTCTGGGTCACAGACTGCAAAGTTTCCGCAGATATGGAGGCACTGGGCAAAAAAACACGCTCGTGGTCATCAGGCGATTATCGTTACACCGAAACATCGGAATTTGCTGTGGAACGCAGAGGAACCGTTCGTTTGCAGGGGCTGCCCGCTGACGGTGCAAGTCACATCGACGACGAACTCATGGAGGCTTGCGAACCGTTCGACTACTCGCTGGCAAAGCCGTTTTCGATGGAGTATCTGAGCGGCTTTCTTGCGGAGAAGTACGATGTGGATAAGCAGGGGGTGTTCCCGCGCATTCAGAAGCGTGCCGTGCAGGCAACCGATCAGATCGTGCGTTCTTCGATGACAGGCTACGATTCGGTTTCCGTCACCCATGCCGATCTGCGCGTGCAGCAGACCGATTGGAAATATATGCTGCTGCCTGTGTGGTTCTTGTCTTATAAATACGGCGATAAGGTCTACGAATTTGCTGTGAACGGTCAGAGCGGAAAATTCGTGGGTGTGCCGCCGCTGGATAAGAAAAAATGTATGCTGGTATCGCTTGCTGTGGGCATCGTCTGCGCGATCGTTGCAGGATTGGTGGTGTTGTCGCTGTGAGTGCATGGAAATTTCTGAAAAAAACCGCAGCCGCAGCAGGCGCAGTGCTTGCAGCCGCCGCTTCGATGGCTTTGCCTGCCGCTGCAAAGCGTCCGTTTGAGGATTGCTGCAAAAACATCGGCGTTTACGATGTGCAGGATGTTTTGACCGCAGAGGAAGAATCGCAGCTTGACAAAATCATCCGCGAGACAAGCGATAAAATTGATATGTACGTTGCCGTTTATATTTACGGACCCGAAACATCGTTTTACAGCGATTATGCGGTGGAAACCACTGCGGATGACAACTATGACCGACTGTTTAATCCGAAAGACGGCACGGACACCGATGGTGTGCTGCTGCTGCTGAACAACTCCACGATGTATGATTATCTTTCAACATCGGGCATGGGCGAATTATACTATTATAACGGCTCTGCGGATGACCGTTCCTACGCGATTCTGGATAATATCACCCCGCAACTGAAAATCGAGGATTATTACGGAGCTGTGGAAACATTCTGCAGCGAGCTGGAACGGTATTATGAGGCAGGTATTCCGAAAAATGCATATACTTATAACAGCAGCAACGGGATGTACTCCTATGAACGCGGCGGCAAACTGGTATCCGCCAAAAAGCTGCCGTTCGGATTTGGCAAAAATAAGGGAATCGTGGCATTGATCTCGGCAGCCATCGGCGCGATCGCGGGTGCGATCAGCAATGCGGGCATCAAGGCGAGCAACAGCAACAAGCTGCCGCTTTCCCCGACCAATTACGTGAGCCGGCGTGATTCGATGTTTGCCGTGCAGCAGGATACATTTTTGCGGACGCACACAGACCGCACGTTCATCAACCGTGATACGGGCGGCGGCGGTGGCGGCATCGGCGGCGGTGGTTCATCGCACATTTCGAGCGGCGGACATTCGCACGGTGGCGGCGGACATCACAGATGATTTCCGTGAAACTCGGCGAATCAATCGTAACATGAAAAATCAGGAGGTTCAGGAACGCTTTATGTTCCTGAACCTCCTGATTGTTTTGGATGAGAGAGGGGGATTTCGCTGTCTGCGGACAGCGACCAAAGGCTCTGCCTCCGGACTCCGTAAGCTTTTGAAAAAGCTTGCGCAAAACTTTTATGATAGACGCCGTTTATATCATGGGATTCCAAATCCATCGCAGATACAACATTATTCGAGCTCAAATGCACCCGTGTAAAGCTGATAATATGTGCCCTTCTCCGCGATCAGCTTTTCATGACTGCCGCGCTCAATAATTCGTCCGTGGTCAAGCACCATGATCACATCTGAATTTTTGACCGTCGAAAGACGATGCGCGATCACAAACACCGTTCTGCCTTTCATCAGCGCATCCATGCCGCGCTGCACGATCGCCTCCGTGCGCGTGTCGATCGACGACGTTGCTTCATCCAGTATCATCACAGGCGGATCGGCAACCGCTGCACGCGCAATCGCGATCAGCTGGCGCTGCCCCTGCGACAAATTCGCGCCGTTGTTGGCAAGTTCAGTGTCGTAGCCCTCAGGCAAACGCGTGATGAAATCATCCGCACCTGCAAGCTTCGCCGCCGCGATACATTCTTCATCGGTCGCATCCAGTCTGCCGTAGCGGATGTTCTCCATGACACTGCCCGTGAACAGGTTCGTTTCCTGAAGCACAATGCCCAGCGACCGCCGCAGATCTGCCTTTTTGATTTTGTTGATGTTGATGCCGTCATATCTGATCTTGCCGTCTGCGATGTCGTAGAATCGGTTGATGAGGTTGGTGATGGTCGTTTTGCCTGCGCCCGTTGCGCCCACAAATGCGATTTTCTGTCCGGGCTCGGCATACACCGATACATCATGCAGCACGGTTTTTCCCTCAACATATGCAAAATCGACTTCGTTCATGGTCACTTCGCCCTGCAGGGGGGTATAGGTCACAGAACCGTCTGCGGTGTGCGGATGCTTCCATGCCCACTGATGGGTTCGGTCGTTTGTTTCGATGAGATTGCCCTGTGCATCGGTTGCGGCATTCACCAGCGTGACATAGCCCTCATCGGCTTCGGGCTTTTCGTCCATCAGACCAAAAATACGCTCTGCGCCCGCAACTGCCATGACGATCGAGTTGATCTGCTGTGACACCGTGTTGACATTGCCCGTGAACTGCTTGGTCATGTTGAGGAAAGGCACCACGATGTCGATGCCGAATGCCAGACCGGAGATGGAGAAATTTCTGATGCCGCTGACGAGGAACAATCCGCCAACCGCCGCAATGATGACATACAGCACATTGCCGATGTTCATGATGATCGGGGCAAGGCTGTTTGCATAAGCGTGTGCGTTGAAACTGTCCGTATAAAGGGCTTCGTTGATGGCATCAAAGTCCGCCTGACTCTGTTCTTCGTGGCAGAACACCTTGATGACCTTCTGACCGGACATCATCTCTTCGATGTAGCCGTTGAGAGCTCCGAGGTTCTTCTGCTGCCTGATGAAATACTTTCCGCTGAGTGTCGCCACCTTCTTGGCCGTTACAACCATGATCGCAACC
>JAZLJA010000002.1:0-60643 GCA_045617625.1 Oscillospiraceae bacterium
CAGCCGTATTGCCGCAAATGACACCACTGTTGATGTGACTGCACAGGGCAAGAAGAATGCTGACGTTGTCAACGATGGCACCCTTAACGCTGCTGACGTAACCCTCGTTCTGAAATTCATCGCTCAGCTCGTTGATTACAGCGAACTTGGCAAATAATTTCTGAATCGTCAGATTATCTGCAAAGCAATGCAAGGGCGTACCTTTTAGGTACGCCCTTGTTTTTTTATGTCGTTGATGTCGATGTTGTTTCCGTAGTGACTGTGTCGGTCGTTGTTGTGGTTTCATTCGTGCCTGCTGGGCTTTCAAGAGTGACAGAATATCCCGAAAATTGCATCTTGAGTGGTTCATTGGGAATCTCAAAGCTGCAAAGTTCTCCCTCACCCGAAAATGTAATCTGGTATGTTCCGCATTCGGTTTCACCGTCGATTTTCCATGTTCCGTCGTCGTTATGTGTGCAGGGCAGTGAGTCGAGACTATCCAGTGAATCGAGGACATCAGTGGCAAGCAGAAGCATTGTCTTGGCTGGCATTGCTGATTTTGGTACAGTGAACGAGAGCCCTTTGTAGTTCGCACTGACGGCATTGTTCTCAAAGGTGAGTGTCACACCTGAGAGCGTGCTTGGCTCTGTGAAAGTGGCATCCCAGCACCCTGCACTTCGCCGTGTGAGGCTACATTTGGCTTCGCTGCTGCGTTCGCCATATGTCATCACGGTTTTAATGGTGTATGCCGGAGCGAGTTGGGGCGAAAAGTCTGATGATGCAGAGTTCTGCGAACAACCTGTGCAGACAAACATCGCTGCGGTGCAAAAAAAAGGGACATTCTTCAAAAAAGCAAATGATTTCATGAAAGCATCCTCCGAAATATGATTTTGCTTTTCAACATCTGTGCTTTTTTGAGGAATGTCCTCGTCTTTATAGCTTATACGTCGTTTTCGAGCATCCTGAAAACTGCCGATAGAGTGGCAGTGATGTCAGTGGGGAGCATGGAGGTTTTGGAATATGTTTCCGCTGCCCAATCACCAGCCAGACCGTGTAGAAAAGTGCCAATCTGTGCGGATTTCGCTGACGGGATGCCTTGCGCTGTCAATGCGCCGATGATCCCCGCAAGGACATCGCCGCTGCCGCCTTTGCTCATACCGCTGTTGCCTGTTGGGTTGAGCCAGATTCTGTCTTGCGCGGCGATCAGCGTGTTGTGACCTTTCAAAACCGTCGTGACATTTGAAAATCGCGATGGAAGCACAGAAACGGCACGGATGCGGTCGTTTTGAACCTGTGTGGTAGAAGTTCCAAGCAAACGCGCCATTTCCGTCGGGTGCGGCGTGAGAATGATCTCGGTACGGCTCTCCTGTAAACAGTCTATGTTGGCAGAGAGTGCATTTAGACCATCGGCGTCCACAATAATTGGACAGGTGAGCTGTTTTACAAGGTTTTCCACGAGAGCGTCAGTTTCCGAACTGCGTCCGATTCCGCATCCGATAAGGACAGCCGTGCATTTCTGCGCATATGTCAGCAGCGTTGAAAGTGAGTCCGCAGCAATTTTGCCCTCCGATGTTTCGTGCAGGGGCAAGGTCATTGCTTCGGGGATGGTCACTGCA
Organism: Oscillospiraceae bacterium; assembly: GCA_045617625.1. Taxonomy (GTDB): domain Bacteria; phylum Bacillota; class Clostridia; order Oscillospirales; family Ruminococcaceae; genus Firm-04. The sequence continues at coordinate 1,596 of JAZLJA010000002.1, forward strand.
AGACGTTCACAAACGCATGGTACTGAGGCGAGACATAGAGTTCCAACCCCACATCGAAGCGCAGCAGATGCCGCCATGATTGCCGCACCGGACATTTCTCGGCAGCCGCAGATACAGAGCAGACGTCCGAATATTCCTTTATGGCTGTCCGACGGTCTTTGCGGCAATGCATGACGAATTTCATCGAGTGTCAATGCACAAAGATAATCAGATGCATCGAAAAACTTTGAAGGTACGCCGATTTCAACGAGATGAACAGTACCGCATTTCTCTTTGAGGGGAGTCTGCATCATGCCGATTTTGCCTGCACCGAATGTTACGGTTGCGATGCAGTCGGGAGTGGATAGGGCTGCATCGCCGTTTTCCCCATTGCCGCCGCTTGGAATATCAACTGCGACAATCGGCTTTTTGCGTGCAGCTTCAAAGATTTCTTTTACGTTTTGCGGCAGCAGACCATGAAATCCGATGCCAAAAACGCCGTCAACGGCCATATCGCAGGCGAGGACGGCGTCATGAATGCTGTTTTGTTCCGTCAGAATCGGAATATCATGCATTTCCGAGAATTTTGCACATGAAAGATCCGTTTTGGGCTCACCGCAAAGCAGTGCGACTTTGACAGAACATTTTGCTGCAAGAATTTGTGCTGCAACAAAACAGTCGCCTGCGTTGTTGCCATTGCCGCACAGAAACAAAATCTCGTGATAATCATGATTCTGCGCGATTTTCAATAACCGATCAGCCAGACCTTCACCTGCACGCGTCATCATCTCATCGTAGCTGATGCCTGATGCATCGGTCTGCTTTTCCAATTCGCGCATTTGATTGGGTGTTACAAGATACATCGCTTCTGTCCTTTAACTGAAATCTTCGCTGTTGCTTGTATTGGGCGTGTAAGAAAATCGAATGTTGCGCGGAAGATGCTTGGAGAAGTACGTAAGAAAGCGATCGTCAGGGGTGATGACGAGCCGAACAGTTCCGAGATTTTCATCCGGAAAATCACAGTAATACGCGTTTTCGTCCTCAGCGGCACAGGCAAGCACGAGAGTCGCGGAAGATGAAAGATTCGGAGCTTCGGAGAGCTTGCCGAAATCGGTGAATTTGGAGAGCATCGTTGTGACCATCGGCTTGCGCTGGCTTTGTCCGATGATTTTTGTGATTGCGAGTTCATCCTCGGCAATCACATATTCATACTCTATGTTGCATCTGCGGTACAGAAATACTGTAGCAAAGCCTGCTGCCGTTGCCGGTAACAGCAATAGATAAAAGCGTGTGATGAACGAGAGCAAGAGACACAGCAAAGTGAGTGCGATGCCTATCAGAACGGTGGCGATTGCTTTTCCTTCCGTGTTTTCTTTTTTGACGAGTGCTTCAAAAAAATTGGAACCTAACATGAAAATACCCTTTCTGCTTGATTTTATTGCTTTTGTTCACGCTCACGGCGGTGAAGTTCTTTTTTGCGGATATACATCAGTTGGTCGGCACGGTCGAACAGATCAACGGCGTTTTCGGTGCCGTCATACTGTGCGGTGCCGTAGCTGAATGTGACAGGTTTATCGAGAAACTTGAACCGCATGGACGAAAATCGGCTGAGAGTCTTGCGCATGGATGCTTCCGCAGTATCATAATCGCAGGTGAAAATTACGGCAAATTCCTCGCCGCCGTATCGAAAGACGTCCATGCCTTTGCAAACATCCTCCATCAGATGTGCCAGTGCAATAAGGATGATATCGCCGTTTGCATGACCAAAGCTGTCGTTGACCGCCTTGAAGCTGTCAATATCGGCAATGGCAACACACAGCGGTTTGTTCTGTTCGTTTGCGATTTTCATTTCGTGCTCAAGTGTCTGATAAAACGATGCATGGTTGAGCAGACCTGTCATTGCATCGCGGTTGAGGCGTTCATTGATCTCCGTGACATCATCGTAGGTGACGAGTGTTCCGTGTTCGGAATCGCGTGTTTCAAGTTTCGCAAGTTTGCGCTGATAGATGGACATCCCCACCTGAATGGTCGCAAATGCATCCGTGAACAATGCCCCGAGATCGTGCTCGTTTTTGCGGAAATTCGGGGATTCGAGAATCGGCAGGATATGATATGCAGCAGGATTCGCATAAATGAGGTGATTATCGGCATCAAGGAAAATCAAGCCTGTCGTCATGTTTTGAAGCATTGCATCCTTGTTGAGCAGTCCGTATTTGAGAATGGAATACGCCACCAGAAGTGAACCGACCATAATGCCGAGCGGGGTGGGGTCAAACGCATGGGTAAGTCCGAGCAGGTAGGTGAACAGACAAAAGCACGGAATCCCGCTGGAAAGCAATAGAATGGTATTGAGCCGTTTTGCTTTAGAATCAAGTTTTTTTCGCTGATAGAGACAGATGGACAAGAATACAGCCGTCATGGAAAGGCTATACATCATGGAGATGTAGTAGATAGATCCGGGCTCGATTTGCAGCATTCCTTTTTCCGTGAGGGAGACAGATTTATAATAGTAATCGTTCTGGTCGAGTGTCAGGATGAAGGCCTGCATCGCAACACCGGGAACAAAAAGCAAGAATTTCCAGATCCAGTGAACCGCGGTTTCGTAGTATCTGAGTACAAAGCAGATAAAGATGGGCGTGATAAAGAGTTTTCCGAGATAGCCGAATTTGACGGCAGTGAGCTTGGCGTCCAGTGATACGCCTCTCAGTTCCAGAAGATAGGATATCATGCTGAGAATGCTGCCGAAAAGACCGAGTAAAACATAATCACGCAGAACGTGTTCGCGACGGTCAAGCAAAAGATATATGATCATGCCGCCGCTTGCGAGAGATCCAACGGTCAGCAATATTGTCATGAGGGATATTGTCAAAGAAAGCCCCCCTTTCCGTCATTATATTCCATAATAATCATACCATAAAAATCGGTCGTTGTCAACAAAAAAACTTTGAATTTTTTTTGAATGTCAAGACATGATTGCTAAAGAATGCGACGATTTGTCAATGGCATGATGCAATATCGCATTGCAAAATCAATGCCTTTGTGTTATACTGATACTATAAAATGTGCTTTTGCGCGGTTTTGGGGGAGTTACAATGAAAAGAAAAAAAAGAATCACTGCACTTTTGCTGTGCGGAATCGTCATCGGTACAGCAACGATGCCTTTTTGCCGGACGGCTTTCATCGGCGGTTCGGAAATCATGCTGACGGCATCGGCTGCGGATTATGACTGGAAATCTCTGCTGAAAAAGGATGCAAGCTGGTTTGGCGGAAATGAAGCTGTCGGTATCGCAAATGAGATTTGTCAATTTCAGCTTTCGGACGGCGGTTGGCGCAAGGCAATGTCTGACACTTCCCAGACGGGGTCTTGGGCGAAATCCACCATCGACAATGATGCCACCACTTCACAGATCCGATTTCTTTCCAAGGTCTATCAGCAAACAAAAAACAGCAAATATCTGGATGCGATGAACCGCGGTATCGATTTGCTTCTGAACGGACAGTATGCAAACGGCGGCTGGCCGCAGGTATTCAATGATCCGAACACTTATCACGCACATATCACGTTCAATGATGGTGCAATGGCGCATGTGCTATCGGTTTTGCAGGAGGTGCGCGACCAAAGCGGCGATTTCCCGATGGCTGACAGCAGCCGCGCAAGCCGTGCTGCGTCTGCAATCGGCAAAGCGGTTGACTGCATTCTCAAAATGCAGATATCCGTCAACGGTGTGAAAACCGCATGGTGTCAGCAGCATGATGAGAATACCCTTGCCCCTGCACCTGCCCGTGCGTTTGAACCTGCGTGCATCTGCACAAGTGAAAGCGTCGGTATTATCTCATTCCTGCGTTCGGAATATGAAAACTATCCGGAAGTTGCTGATGCGGTCAATGCGGCGATTGAATGGTTTCAGAAGATGGAACTCAAGGGCATCAAGGTTGTGTCACAAAACAACGATAAGGTTGTGGTGCAGGATTCGTCCGCATCGGGCGTCTGGGCTCGGTTCTACGATTTGAAGAAACAGGTTCCCATCTTCGGCGACCGTGACGGATCTGTGCATTACAATATGGCGGAGATCAGTCAGGAGCGCCGCACAGGATATTCGTGGTATGGCAACTGGGGTAAAAATGTCATCAACCAGACGCCGCTTGGCAAGGATGCTCCGCTCGCTGAACCCTATTACTTCAAAGGCAAGGTGATTTTCACAGCAGCCGTGTACGATTACGACAACGGCTATGACTGGTCGATTCAGCCTGAAATGTCAACAGGCGGCAAGATTTACGGGGACCGTGATTTTACTTATGTTTCGTATCCTGAGATTCTGGAAGATGCAGAGTATATTTCCACTGCCTGCGATTCCAAAAACTGCAATAAAACTCTTATGGAATTTGTCACGAACGAGGATGTCACGGTCTATGTGCTGTATGATACCCGTGTGACCACACTGCCGTCATGGACACAGGGCTGGGCAGAGGTACAGGGTGTCACTGCGCAGTCGTCGAATGATGTGACATTTCATTTGCTGAGCAGGGATTTTCAGGCAGGGGAGCAGATCACCCTCGGTACAAACGGGATGTCGGGCAACTGCATGAATTACGCGGCGGCGGTGAAAGCCAAGCCGGCAGAAACTACGACGACCACAACGACTACCACTACTACAACGACCACCACAACGGAAACGACAACCACTTCGCCTGAAACGACATCTTTGATATCACCGCTGAAAGTGACAATGCGCGGTGACGTCAATTGCGACGGCGAAGTCACGGTGTCAGATGCGATTTTGCTTTCCAGAGTGTCGGCGTCGGATACGACTGTATCGGTGACAGAGCAGGGCAGACTGAATGCCGAATGTGACGGAGAAGACGGCATCACGGCAAAGGATGTTACGGTTGTGCTTCGTTATATTGCACATATTATCGACGAGATATCCTTCTGAACACTGTTTAATGTGTGAAATATTCAGATGTGCCTTGACAAATCATGTGAAAGCGAGTATAATAATCAAGGATTCAAGTGGAACTGTATGTTCTCACCGCAGGCAGCCGATGAGCTTGTGAAGCGGTTATCCGTTTTTGCCTTTCAATGCGATTGGCTTGGATTGGATTTTTGAGAGCATGATTCCGATGAATTCATGCTCTCATTTTTATTTGTCATTTTGACTGGAGGTGCTGGCAATTAGCAAGCAGGAACTGCAAATTAACGAGGAAATTCGTGACCGTGAGGTGCTTGTCATTGATGCGGATGGCTCCAAAAAAGGTGTAATGTCCGCAAAAGATGCACAAAAACTAGCGTTCGACCAGAGTCTGGATCTCGTCAAAATCGCACCGCAGGCGACACCGCCTGTGTGCAGAGTAATGGACTACGGAAAGTATTGCTTTGAACAGCAAAAACGCGAAAAGGAAGCACGTAAGAATCAGAAAGTTGTTGAGATCAAGGAGATCCGTATGTTTTCTGCGATCGATACGCATGATTTTGAAACCAAAGTCGCTCAGGGAAAGAAATTCTTGCAGGGCGGCGATAAGGTCAAAGTTTCTGTTCGGTTCCGCAAACGCGCGATTGCGCACCCTGAACTCGGTATTGAACTGCTGGAGCGTTACCGCGATGCCGTTGGTGATGTGGCAGTGGTCGATAAGCCGCCGAAAATGGAGGGCAGAGCTTATGCGATGTTCATGTCGCCGAAGCTGAACAAGCCCGAGAAATCCGAAAAGAAATCTGCAAAGCCCGCCGCACCCGCTGAGGCTCCCGCCGCGCAGAACGAAGAAACCGAAGAATAATCCAAGATATGAAACGTCCATTCTACGGCAGAATTTGCTGCTTTATACAGACGTTGGCATATAAACGAAAATTTCAAGGAGGAAGAATCCATGGCAGCCGTAAAGGTCAAGAAAATTAAGGTCAAAACCCATTCCGGCGCAAAGAAGCGTTTTCAGGTCACAGGTACCGGAAAGGTAAAGTTCCAGCACGCTTATAAGCGTCATCGTCTCAACGCGAAGGACACGAAAGTGAAGCGCGTTGCAAGAAATGCTGGTGTTGCAAGCACAGCAAATGCTCCGACCATTCGTGAGATGGTTCCTTACAAGTAAGCTGAAAACCCCACTCGATACCGTGCCGCTGTTCGCGGCGGACTACTGATTACGGAGGATAAAGAACATGGCTCGTATTAAAGGCGCAATGATGACGCGCAAGAGAAGAAATAAGGTCCTGAAGCTCGCAAAGGGTTACTGGGGCTCGAAATCCAAGCACTTCAAGATGGCAAAACAGGCCGTCATGAAGTCCGGCAACTATGCCTACATCGGCAGAAAACAGAACAAGCGTAACTTCCGCAGACTGTGGATTACTCGTATTTCTGCTGCATGCAAACTCAATGGCATGAACTATTCCAGATTCATGAATGGCTGCAAGAAAGCTGATATCACCCTCAACCGCAAGATGCTCTCCGAGATTGCAATTCACGATCCCGCCGGCTTCACCGCAATCGTTGAGAAGGCAAAGGCTGCTCTGTAAGATTGAAAAAGCGTGACGGTGCTTGGCATTGTCACGCTTTTACGCAATTTTGAATGATATTTTTTTCAGGAGGTGTGCGGCTTTGCAGGATTTTCAGATACTCGAAATCGGTTCTAAAAATAAAACGCTTCACACGTTTACGCATCTCAACCGCAGCCGTTCCTTTCGGGAAAAAACAGGGCTGTTTGCGCTGGAGGGCTATCGTCTTGTGCTGGATGCACTGTCATGCGGCGCAGAACTGACAGCACTTCTTTTGACACAGTCAGCACTGGAAAACTACGGAGAATCGCTGTTAACATATGCGCACGATATTCATGTGCTTTTGGTACCGGATGCGCTTGCAAAGGAAATTGCCGACACCGAAACTGCACAGGGTGTGTTTGCAATCGCCAAAATGCGTCAGGAGCTGGAAGCATTGCCGCAAATCGGCAGCCGTTGTTTGTTGCTGCATTGCTTGCAGGATCCTGCCAATCTTGGTGCAATTTTGCGCACCGCCGATGCGCTCGGGACAGACGGCGTTTATCTCTGTGGATGTTGTGATCTATATAATCCGAAAACTGTGCGCACCAGCATGGGTGCGCTGTTTCGTGTGCCGATTTATCGGCTGCAGGATCTCGAAGCATTTCAGGAACATTGCCGTGAACAGAAAATCCCGACCTGTGCCGCTGTGGTTGACAGAGATGCTGTGAATCTGAAGGACTATGATTTTTCATCAGGCGCGGTGGTGTTTATCGGCAACGAGGGGAATGGTCTGCCGCGTGAGGTGTCGTCTGCTTGTGCTGTCAGGCTGACGATTCCCATGTCGCCAAATGCTAACTCCCTCAATGCTGCAATGGCAGCAGGTCTGTTTCTCTGGGAAATGACGCGTTATCGCTGAATTGAGGTGCGAAATGGAAAAGCCTTGCAGTAATGATATGCGCTACTGGGTGTGGATGTCGCTGGTATTTGGTGCGGCAAGTCCTCATGCCCTCGAACTGCTTGCACGCTACGATAATCCGCAGAATGTTTATGAAGCAATGATACACGATGAGGTTCCGAATCTGCCGCAGGCGATCATGCGCAGTGCGCACGCCTATTCGCTCGGACAGGCGGAAAACCTTGTGGAGTTTTGCGGCAAGCACGGAATCGCGCTCATCACGATTGATGATCCAAAATATCCGTATCCGCTGACACAGATCCATTTGCCGCCGATTTTGCTGACTGCACAGGGCAATCTTGATTTGCTTGGTATAACGCCGTCGCTCACAGTGGTCGGCACGCGGCATCCGAGCAAATACAGTCTTGATGTGACAACAGTTCTTGTAAAAGAGCTTTCGCTGCTGGGATTTCACACGGTCAGCGGATTCGCAGACGGTATTGACGCTGCCGCACATGCAGCTGCACTGGACAACGACGGTATGACGACAGCGGTGCTGGGATGCGGTGTCAATGTGAATTATCCGCATGGAAATGCTCAGCTTAGAACGAGATTTCTTGACAGCGGACGGGGATTGTTCCTTTCGGAATATCTTCCCGGTGTACAGCCGATTCCCGCGAATTTCCCGCGGCGCAACCGTATCATGAGTGCGTTGTCCCATGGCACTGCCGTGATGGAAGCATCCATGCGCAGCGGTTCGTTGGTGACGGCTGATTTTGCTCTGGAGCAGGGCAAAACGATTTTTTGTGTGCCGCCCCACGATGTATTTGACCCGCGCTATGCGGGTGTGATGCCGCTGCTTCGTGACGGCGCAACGCCGCTGTTCAGCTATGTGGATGTGCTGTATGAGTATGGCACAACGTACCCTTATCGGGTCAATCTGACACAGCTTCCGGAACGTCCGAAGGATGCTGTTGCATTTGCGGAAGAGGCAGTCGAAATTGCCGACCGCACAAAAACAAAGGAGCGAGCCGAGAAAAAAGCCGAGGATGCATGGAAATCGCAGCCTGTTGCACCGACGCCGCCCGCTTCTGTCTCACAGAATCAAAAACTACCCGATACCGACGAGAAATGCGCGATTGTGAAGTATTTGCGTGAGAATGGTGATACGCACATCAATGATCTCGCAGACGCGCTCGACATGGATCTGTCGACATTGCTTTCCGAACTGGTCATGCTGGAACTGGAGGGCTATGTTGAAACATTGTTCGGCTCCTCGTATCGTGCAACCTGATATCTGATTTTCACCATTTGAAAGGAACGTATCTACTTTATGTCGCAACTTGTAATCGTAGAGTCGCCTGCAAAGGCAAAAACCATTCAAAAGTATCTCGGAGAGGGCTTTGAGGTCATTGCATCTATGGGTCATATCCGTGATTTGCCCAAATCGAAGCTGAGCGTGGACATCGAAAACGACTTCACACCGACTTACATCGAAATGAAGGGCAAAGAGGATGTCATCAAGGAACTGAAAAAACGCGCCAAACACAGTGAACGTGTCTGGCTCGCAACGGACCCTGATAGAGAGGGAGAAGCTATTTCGTGGCATCTGGCGCAGATGCTGAATCTGGATATCAACGAAAACAACCGTGTGGAATTCAACGAAATTACAAAAACCGGTGTGCAGTCAGGGATGGCAAACCCGCATAAAATTGATCTTGATCTGGTCAATGCACAGCAGGCGCGCCGCATTCTTGACCGTATTGTGGGCTATCAGCTCAGCCCGTTTTTGTGGCGCAAGATCCGCAGAGGACTGTCGGCCGGCAGAGTACAGTCGGTGGCAGTGCGTCTTGTGGTAGACCGTGAAAATGAGATCCGTGCGTTTGTTCCGCAGGAATATTGGTCGATTGATGCAAAGCTTTCGACAAAGACCAGCCGTAAGATCTTCTCGGCGCATTTGATTGAGATCGACGGAAAAAAAGCTGAACTCGCAAATGAGGCACAGGCAAACGAGATCCTTGATGCAGTGGAAAAAGCAGATTTCGTTGTCAGCAAGGTAAAAAAGCGTGTCACGAGCCGTCAGCCCGCACCGCCGTTCATTACATCCACATTGCAGCAGGAGGCATCGCGCCGCATGGGATTTCAGGCGCGCCGCACGATGAAAGCTGCGCAGGAGCTCTATGAAGGCGTGGAGCTGCCTGATCTTGGTGCCGTTGGTCTGATCACCTATATGCGTACTGATAGTCTGCGTATTTCCGATGAAGCCAAAAATGCTGCGGCTTCGTTCATTCTCGATACTTACGGCAAACAGTATCTGCCTGCTTCTCCGCGTGTGTTCAAAACGAAGAAAAACGCGCAGGATGCCCATGAAGCGATTCGTCCCACAATGCCGAATGTAACGCCGGAACAGGTGAAAGGTTCGCTGACCACTGACCAGTATAAGCTGTATAAGCTGATTTGGGAGCGTTTCATTGCAAGCCAGATGGCAAACTGCCAGCTTGATACAGTCTCGGTGGATATTACCGCTGACAAGTGTCTGTTCCGTGCGTCGGGTTTCAGCGTGAAATTTGATGGCTTTACAAAACTTTACGAAGAAGCAAAAGACACTGCCTCTGAGGAAGACAACAAAGAACTGCCCCCGATCGAGGAGGGCGATGTCCTGAAAATCAAGTCCATCGACAGCAACCAGCACTTCACGCAGCCGCCTTCCCGCTACACGGAAGCAACGCTCATCAAGACATTGGAAGAAAACGGTATCGGTCGTCCGTCCACTTATGCGCCGACCATTACCACGATCCTCTATCGGATGTATGTGGAGCGTGACGGCAAGCAGCTTCGCCCGACTTCGCTTGGTGAAGTGACCACGCAGCTTATGAAAGAGCAGTTCAAGCAGATCGTTGATGTAAAGTTCACTGCCGGAATGGAAAGTGATCTGGACGGCGTGGAGCAGGGCGTGACTGACTGGGTGGAATCTCTGCGCAAGTTCTATATTGATTTTGACCATACCCTGAAAGCGGCGGAAGCGGCAATGGATGGCAAGCGTCTTCGTGTGCCCGATGAGGAAACGGATGAAGTTTGTGATGTGTGCGGCAAGCCGATGGTCATAAAAATCGGCAGATTCGGAAAATTCCTTGCGTGCAGCGGATTTCCTGTGTGCCGCAACACGAAAAAGATCGTCATGCCCACAAAGGGTCTCTGCCCGATCTGCGGTAAGAAGATCATTCAGAAGAAATCCAAAAAGGGACGTAATTTCTACGGTTGTGAGGGATATCCTGACTGTAATTTCATGACATGGTACACCCCCGTTGAGGATAAGTGCCCCAAGTGCGGCAGCACGCTCTATAAGAAGGGCGGCAAGGCAGGCAAGCTGCTCTGCGAAAAGCCGAACTGCGGATTCGAGCGTCCGCTTTGATATGGAGAAGCTGACGATTATCGGCGCGGGCATGGCGGGCTGTGAGGCGGCTTGGACAGCTGCCAATGCAGGCATTCCCGTCACGCTTTATGAGATGAAGCCGAAAAAATACTCGCCCGCACACCATATCCCTGATTTTGCCGAGCTTGTCTGTTCCAATTCTCTGAAGGCGTCGCGTGTCGATTCTGCGGCAGGTCTGCTCAAAGAGGAAATGACACGATTGGGATCGCTGCTGGTGCCGTGTGCGAAAGAAACCGCAGTTGAGGCGGGTGGTGCGCTTGCTGTTGACCGTTATGCGTTTTCAAAGCTCGTGACCGAAAAAATACGCAGTCATGCGAATATCACTGTGGTGGAGAAAGAAGTCACCGAGATTCCGCAGGGGCAGGTCATCATTGCAACCGGGCCGTTGACTTCTGAGGCACTTCATGCCCCGATCGCCGCGTTGACAGGTACATCGCTGTATTTTTACGATGCTGCGGCACCGATTGTCACGGGCGAGAGCATCGACATGAACAAGGCATTTTACGCGTCGCGATATGGAAAAGGCACTGCTGATTACCTCAACTGTCCGATGACGCAGGAGGAATACCTTGCATTTTATGAGGCACTGATTCATGCTGAATCCGCGACGCTGCACGAATTTGACAAGGAAGCCATGCGCGTCTATGAGGGCTGTATGCCCGTGGAAGTGCTGGCAAAGCGCGGAGAAGATGCGATTCGTTACGGTATGATGAAGCCTGTCGGGATTACAGATCCGCACACAGGCAAACGTCCGTATGCGGTGGTGCAGCTGCGCAGGGAAAATCGTGAGGGCACGCTCTGGAATCTCGTCGGATTTCAGACAAACCTCAAATTCGGTGAGCAAAAGCGCGTTTTTTCGATGATTCCGTCACTTGAGAACGCGGAGTTTGTCCGATACGGTGTGATGCACCGCAATAGTTTTCTCGACAGCCCCAAGCTGCTCGATGCGACCTATGCGCTCAGAAAAGAGCCGCGGATTCGGTTTGCGGGGCAGATGACAGGCGTTGAGGGATATATGGAATCGGCAGGCAGCGGACTTCTGGCAGGGCACAATGCAGTGCGAGCCATCAAGGGCTTGGAGCCGCTGATTTTGCCGCCTGACACTATGCTGGGTGCGCTGACGTCGTATATTACCGATCCTTATCAGGAAAATTTGCAGCCGATGGGTGCGAATATGGGGATTTTGCCGATGGTGACGGGTAAATTCAAGCAAAAGCAGGAGAAATATCAGGTTTACGCGGAACGTGCGCTGGCATCGCTGGATAAGGCACTCGAAGCGGCAAATCTGGCAGGAGAAAGGGACTGAAATGCGGATTATTCTGGACGCGATGGGCGGCGACAATGCACCACTTGCCCCTTTGCAGGGCGCGGCACAGGCAGTCAGAGAGCTTGGCGTAGAGATACTGCTTTGCGGTGACGAATCGAAAATCAAATCGCTTGCCGCAGAACATTCCATTTCACTGGAAGGCATTGAGATCCTGCACAGCGATGATATCATCACCATGCATGACCAGCCCACGGAGATCACGAAATCCAAGAAAAACTGCTCGATGGCAATGGGACTGGAAGCCCTCAAGGAGGGCAAAGGCGATGCGTTTGTATCCGCAGGCAATTCGGGGGCACTGTTGGTCGGTGCAACCATGATTCCCAGACGCATCAAGGGCATCAAGCGTGCTGCAATGGCACCTGTGCTGCCAACGGCAAACGGTCACGCGATTCTCATGGATGCGGGTGCCAATGTCGAATGCCGTCCTGAAATGCTTGTGCAGTTTGGTATCATGGGCAGCATTTATATGGAGAAGGTCATGGGCATTCATGCGCCGCGTGTGGGGCTCATCAACAACGGCACCGAAGAATGCAAGGGCAGAGAACTTGAACAGGAAGCGTATCAGCTGCTGCAGGCGGAAAAACTCAATTTTGTCGGGAACATTGAAGCCAGAGAAGTGCCGTCGGGCGACTGTCAGGTGCTTGTCACGGATGGCTTTACGGGCAATATCGTGCTGAAGCTTTATGAGGGCATGGGTAAGTTTTTCGCAGGCAAAATGAAGGATATGTTCACCGGCATCGGAAAGATCGGTGCGCTGTTCATTTTACCGAAACTCAATGCTTTCAAGGATTCCATGAATTATAAAAAAGTTGGCGGAGCGGTGCTTCTGGGCATTGCAAAGCCGGTGATCAAAGCACACGGAAGTTCAGACAGCATGGCGTTTTTCAGTGCAGTCAAACAGGCAAAGACCTGTGTGGACGGAAAGATCGTCGAGACGATCTCCGAGGCACTTGCCGCACGAAAGTCGGCGGAAGAATCAGAATAAAACCATACTGCGGATCTCACCTGACTGACAGGGCAGAGATCCGCAGAAAATCAGATTCTCTCGTTTGTCATGTGAAGCGATTGCGGCTTCATAAGCCAAGCAGGAGAATGGAAAGGAATGCATTATGGGGAATTTACCGCAATCGGAACTGGAAGCCCGAATCGGATATCGCTTTCAGAATGAGGAACTGCTCACCGAGGCACTCTGTCATTCATCCTATGCCAATGAGAAACGCGGGACACTGCGCTGCAATGAACGTCTGGAATTTCTGGGCGACAGTGTGCTTTCCATCGTCGTGTCAAGCTATCTGTTTACAAATTGTACGCATTTGCCGGAAGGTGAACTGACCAAGATCCGTGCAGCACTTGTTTGTGAAGATTCCCTTCACGTTTGGGCACGGCAGATCGGTCTGGGCGATTACTTGCTGCTCGGACACGGAGAGGAGCAGTCAGGCGGCAGAGAACGCAATTCGATTCTTGCGGATGCGTTTGAGGCTGTCATTGCTGCGATTTATCTTGACGGCGGCATGGAGGCTGCCAGACCCTATGTGTTGGGATTCCTGCCTGACCATTTTGATCAGCAGACCGCTGCATTTCACGATTATAAAACCGCGCTTCAGGAGGTCATTCAGCAGAATCCGGAGGAGCGTGTTGAATATGTGCTGGTGGGGGCGGAAGGCCCTGACCATGCAAAGGTGTTCCATATGGAGGTGCGGCTCAATTCCAATGTGATCGGCCGCGGCTCCGGAAAGAGCAAGAAAATCGCCGAGCAAATGGCTGCCAGAGAAGCCCTTTCCCTCATGGGCAGGGAGTTTTGAGCAAATGCAGTCTGCCAGACAGGAGAACGAAAAAGGATGTATTTGAAATCGCTGGAGCTGCAAGGCTTCAAATCCTTTCCCGATAAAATTCGTCTGACCTTTGACGAGGGCTTGACCGCAGTTGTCGGTCCGAACGGCAGCGGAAAAAGCAACATCGGCGATGCCGTGCGCTGGGTGCTTGGCGAGCAATCCACCAAGGAACTGCGCGGAAAAAGCATGGAAGATGTTATCTTTTCGGGCACGAAAACCAGAAAACCGATGGGCTTTGCAGCCGTTACCCTGACGATCGACAATGCAGACCATGCGCTTTCGGAATCTGAACCCGAAGTGGCAGTTACGCGTCGGCTTTATCGCAGCGGAGAAAGCGAATATCTTATCAACGGCAGAAACGTTCGCCTCAAGGATGTCAATGAACTGTTCATGGATACAGGTCTTGGCAGAGACGGCTATGCAATTATCGGGCAGGGAAGAATCGCCGAAATTGTCGGTGCAAAATCAAACGAACGCCGTGATATTTTTGAGGAAGCGGCGGGCGTTTCAAAATTTCGGTATAAAAAGCAGGAAGCGCAGCGAAGGCTGGCAGCAGCGCAGGATAATCTTCTGCGTCTGACGGACATTGCCGCTGAACTTGAAAGCCGCATCGGACCGCTGAAAACGCAGTCGGAAAAAGCTGAGAAATTCGTGGTTTTGGCGGAGCAGCGCAAGGAACTGGAGCTTTCTGTTTGGGTGCATAAACTGCATTCACTCACAGAGAATTATCAGAAGTTGTCTGACACGTATTTGCAGCTCACCGCGGAATACGAAAATCTGCAAAATGATATTCAGCGCGAAGAAGAAAAATTACGCCTTGCTTTTCAGGATATGCAGCAGGCAACGGCAGATATCGAAACACTTCAGGATAAAGTCGTGGAAGCAGAACAGAGCAATGCGGACACGGCGGCAAAGATTGCGGTTTGTGAGAATGAGATCCGTCACGCAAATGAGAATATCGAGCAGCTGCAAGAACAGCAGAAGGCTTTGTCTCAGAGCGAAACGGAATGGGATGACAAAATCGCAGCGCAGGATCTCTATTTGCAGGAGCTTGCGGATAAACAGCAGCTTCTTGATAAACAACTGGATGAATTGGTCGCGGAACTTGCGGCTCTTGAATTGCAGGGCAGTTCGCAGGGAGAGGCATGTGATGCGCAGGACGCGGCACTGCATCAGCTGTATTTGCAGCAGTCGGAGCAGCGCATTCGGCTGCAGACACTCGATGCTGACCTGAAAGAGACTTATGCCACCATCGACCGTGCCAAGCAGGACGGCGTTTCGGTGGAGGAGCGATTGAAGGGTTATGCGGAGAAGCAGCAGGCACTCGAAGCACAGATCGCAGCCATCAGTGCAAAGCAGACTGAACAGCAGAACCGTGTGGAAGGCTTTCGGGAATTATCAGCACTGAAACAGCGTAAATACGAGCAATCCATGGAGGAATTGACACAGATCGTCAGCAGTTTGCAGCAGGCAGTGCAAAGGCAAAAGATTCTGCGGGATCTGGAACAGAACATGGAGGGCTATGCAGGTTCGGTGCGTCAGATTTTGAAAGTGGCGGGCAGCGGGCGGCTGGGAGGCGTGCATGGTACGGTTTCGCAGCGAATCACGGTGGAGCCCAAATATGGCACCGCGATCGAAACAGCACTTGGGGCGGCTCTGCAGAATCTGATTGTCGAAAACGAGGATGCTGCCAAACGCTGTATCCGTTATCTGAAAGATATCAAGGGCGGCAGAGCAACATTTTTACCGCTGACTACGATTCGCGGCGGAAAGCTGAAAGAGAATCTCACAGGAGAGGAAGGTTTTGTTGCGCTCGCCTGTGATCTTGTCGGATTTGATGAGATATACCGCAATGTGATGGAAAACCTGCTTGGCCGCATTGCGGTTTGTGAGGACATCGACTGTGCATCAGCGATTGCCAAGAAATTCGGGTATCGTTTCCGCATCGTCACATTGGATGGGCAGGTGATCCATTCGGGCGGTTCGTATTCGGGCGGTTCGGCGGCACGCAGTGCAGGTGTGATCACCCGTACGCATGAAATCGAAGAAGCTGCGGCACAAATCAAGGAATATCAGGAAAAGCAGGATGTGCTGCGTCAGGAAACGGCAAAGCGAAAAGCCGAATGGGAAAAGCTCAAAACCGATGTGGAGGGCGCACAGGCACGCATTTCCGAATACCTTTCACAGCAGCATACGCTCGAACAGGAACTTGCAGCATTGCAGGCAATGGCAAAAGCCGATGCTGCATGGCAGCAAAATGAAACCGAAGAGCGTCAGCGGCTTCAGGAAAAGGCGGAGAGTCTCATCGCACAGAATGAAACCGTGAAAGCACAACTTGCATCGCTTGAAACGGAGATTGCCAAGGCTGAGGAAGTTTTGGCTGGCAATCAGACAGAGCGTCAGCGCCTGGCAGATGCCAGAACATCCATGACCGAGCAGATTGCCGCAGGGCGCATTGCGCAGGCGGAACTTGCAAAAGATCTGGATGCAGAGCGAAACAAGCGGCTGGATATGGTTCGCACGATGGAAGAATCAGCGGCACGCGCAGAGAAGGCTGCTGCACAGATCAAACAGGAGAAAAATCTGATCGCTGCCAAGCAGCGAGAAATCAATGCATTATCGCAGGGGCAGCAGGCACAGCGCGATTCTGTCGAAGCAATGAAAGATCAGATCGTGAAGCTGCGTCGTCTGCATGACGAAAAGGAACAATATACCCGTGTGCTGCGTGAAGGCACCGATCAGCTCCGTGATGCGCGTGAAAAGCAGTCCGCAGAGCGTACCCGTGTGGAGGAACGGCAGGGGAATGTCCAAAAGGAAATGGATGACCTTGTGTTCCGTATGCAGGAGAGCTATGAACTGACGTGCAGCGAGGCAGAAGCGGTTGCAAAACCAATCGAGAACCTCCGCGAAACGGAGAGCGAACTGACAACGGTCAAAAACAGGATTCGTGCGCTGGGTTCGGTCAATGTTGCGGCAATCGAGGAATACCGCGAAGTTTCAGAGCGATATACTTTTCTCTCTGCACAACTGAAAGACGTAGAGAATTCCAAGCAGGAACTCGAAGAACTGATCGAAAAGCTGACGCAGGAGATGTGCGTGATCTTCACGGAGAGCTTTGATAAAATCAATAAATACTTCGGGGAGATTTTCGTTGAACTGTTTGGCGGCGGAAGTGCATCGCTTGAATTGACAGACCCCGAACACGTTCTGGAATCCGGCATCGAGATTCATGTTGCGCCTCCCGGAAAGGTCATTCGCAATCTGATTTCCTTGTCGGGCGGCGAGCAATCGTTTGTTGCAATCTGCATTTACTTTGCAATTCTGAAACTGCGTCCCGCACCGTTCTGCATTCTTGATGAAATTGATGCGGCACTGGATGAGGTCAATGTCCGCAAGTATGCGCAGTATCTCAATCATTTCCTTGGAAAAACGCAGTTTGTCGTTGTGACGCACCGCCGTCCCGCAATGGAGGAGGCACATGTTCTCTATGGTGTCACAATGCAGGAGGACGGCGTGTCACGGCTTTTGCGGCTTGATCAGAGCGGCATGGAACTTGCGGCACTTGAATGATATCGAACCATAAATCCCCGAAAGGAGAATGAGTATGGGTTTATTCTCAAAAATCAAAGAAGGCTTGAAGAAGACACGCGAAAGCGTTATGCGCGGAATGCGCAAACTTCTTGGCACATTCACAAAAATCGACGAAAATCTGTTTGAACAGCTCGAAGAAGCCATGATCATGGGCGATATGGGCGTGGAAACGGCGGAGGAGATCTGTGCAAGACTGCGTGAAATGGTCAAGGAGCGTGGCATCACTGATCCGAATGACATCATGGGGCTGATGCAGGAAATCATTGCGGAGATGATGGGCGAGGATCAGCCGCTTGACCTTTCCACAACACCGTCGGTCATTCTGGTGATCGGCGTCAACGGTGCAGGCAAGACCACGACCATTGGCAAAATGTGTCATCAGTTCAAGCAGGAGGGAAAGCGTGTGCTTGTTGCGGCAGCGGATACATTCCGTGCGGCTGCCATCGACCAGCTTGCGGTCTGGACAGACCGTGCGGGGGTCGAGCTTGTGCGTCATGCAGAGGGAAGCGATCCTGCGGCAGTGGTGTTTGATGCTCTGACGGCTGCCAAAGCACGAAACTGCGACGTCGTCATCTGTGATACTGCGGGACGTCTGCACAACAAGAAAAATCTGATGCAGGAGCTTGCAAAGATCAACCGCATCATTGATCGTGAGGCGGCAGACTGTGCAAGAGAATGTCTGCTGGTGCTGGATGCAACCACAGGTCAGAATGCGGTCAGTCAGGCGAGATTGTTTCAGGAGGTCGCACCGATCACCGGTATTGTGCTGACGAAACTGGATGGTACTGCAAAGGGCGGTATTGTCATTTCCATTCACAACGAGCTTGGCATTCCTGTGAAGCTGATCGGTGTGGGTGAAAAAATCGAGGATCTGCAGCCGTTCAATGCGAAAAACTTTGTGGATGCGTTGTTTGAACGTGATCCGCAGGAACTTGCAGAACTGCATGATGCGGACGAAAGTGATGAGGATCTCAGCGATGATGAAACTGATTCTGGCGACGAATAATCAGAATAAACTGCGTGAACTTCGCGAAATGCTTGAAGGTCTGCCCTATGAAGTGCTTTCACAGCGCGATGCAGGGTTTGATATCGACGCAGAGGAAAACGGAAGCACCTTCGCGGAAAATGCTGCAATCAAGGCGAAAGCACTATGGAATGCAGCGAAAAATGCAGGGCATTCATGCTATACACTTGCAGATGACAGCGGGCTTTGTGTCGATGCACTGGATGGCGCACCGGGGGTCTATTCGCATCGGTTTGCAGGTGAAAATGCCACCGATGCCGATAGAAATCGAAAGCTGCTGCAAGCATTGCAGGGTGTCTCGGATGTAGAGCGCGGCGCAAAGTTTGTATGCGCTATGGTATTGATCTTACCGAGCGGCGAGGCGAAGTGCTTTGAGGGCGAGGTTTGCGGCAGAATCGGTGATGCACCGAAAGGTGACAACGGATTCGGGTATGATCCTGTGTTTTATATTGACGGACGTTCTTTCGCAGAGTTTTCTGCTGAGGAGAAGAATGCCGTCAGCCACAGAAAACGTGCCCTTGAACAGGTGCTTGCTGCACTGAACTGAAAATCAAAATCAATCGAATCGGAATGAACAGTCTCCGATTCGGAAAGGATATGTCTATGCTTACCAGTAAACAACGCGCACAGCTTCGCGGCATGGCCTCCACGATGGATACCATTTTGCAGGTTGGAAAAGGCGGCATCGGCGATGCACTGCTCAAACAGGTCGCGGATGCGCTGCGTGCAAGAGAACTCATCAAAATGCGGGTGCTTGAAACCTGCGAACTGACGGCACGGGAAGCGGCAGAACAGATCGCAGAGGCGGTTGGTGCAGAGGTTGTCTGCGCCATCGGTTCACGGTTTGTGCTGTTTTTGCAGAATCCGAAAAAGCCCGTCATCACCCTTGTGAAATGAAGGAGTACGGACTGTTCGGCGGCAGCTTCAATCCGATTCACAACGGGCATTTGCACAACGCGAAATCTGTTTATACAGCGCTTTCCCTCGATCATGTCGTGCTGATGCCGTCGGGCGAAGCACCACATAAGGATTGTTCCCTCTATGCGCCTGCTGCTGACCGTCTGGCGATGTGCAGGCTTGCCGCCGAGAAATTTGGATGGATGTCTGTTTCGGATTTTGAGATCTGCAAGGAAGGAAAATCCTATACAGTAGAAACGCTTCGTGCGCTGACAGAGCAGAATCCTGATGTCCACTGGACGCTGATGATCGGCAGTGACATGCTGCTGACGTTTGACAAGTGGTATTGCTGGGAGGAGATCGCGCAGACGGCGCGGATTTGTGCGGTATCGCGTGAGGACGGTGATCTGGAAACCTTGATGACCAAGGCAAAATCGCTTTCAGAGGCTGTTCCTGAGGCTGATATCCGTGTGCTGACGGTGCCGCCGATTCCTGTTTCGTCCACACAAATTCGGGAGAATCTGCAAAAGAAACGTTTTTCCTCTTGCCTTTTGCCAAAAAATGTAGTACAATATATTCAAAAACATGGACTTTATCGTCCGCAGGATTCGGACGTTTGAAGAGATTCGGGGAGGTGACCGAATTGGACAGAAATTTTCCTGCTGCGCAGCTTGAGGGCTATAAACGGCTGCTAAGAATGCTGCTTGGCGATAAGCGGCTTGCCCATTCGTATAATGTGGCTGATTCAGCCCGTGAGCTTGCCGAGCAATATGGTGCCGATCCGGACTGGGCATATCTTGCGGGATTGCTGCACGATATCTGCAAGGAGATGCCTGTTGAAAAGCAGATCGAATTTGCTGAAACCGCGGTGCCGCCGCCCGATGAGTTTGAGTGGAACTGTCCGCCCGTGATCCACGGCATTGCTGCGGAATCCTATCTGCGAATCGAACTCGGCATTGAAAACCGTGATGTGCTGAATGCGGTGCGGTTTCATACTGTCGGCAGGGCAGGAATGTCGCTGCTGGAAGAAATTGTCTATATGGCGGATCTGATCTCTGCTGACCGTGATTACAGCGACGTGGGACATTTTCGGAAACTTGCCCACACGGATCTCAAAAAAGCAATGTTTGAAGCGATGGAGTATTCACTGAAGAAAAGTGAAAATCGAAATCGAAACGTTATGCCGAAAACCAAAGCGGCATATGACCATTATCTGGAAATCATCAAACAACGTGAAAAATGATGTGATATTTCAAAGGAGGCGTTTTTATGACAACAGAAGAAAAGCTTGAAAAAATCGTCAGAATTCTCGATTCCAAAAAAGCAGTAGACATTCAGTGCATCGGCATCACAAATCTCACCATTCTGGCTGATTATTTCGTCATCGCAACCGGTACCAGCACCACGCAGGTCAAGGCACTGGCAGACGAAGTGGAATTTCAGCTCGGAGAAGCGGGCATCGAGCCTCGCGGCACAGAGGGATTCCGCGGTGCAAACTGGATCGTTCTGGATTATGACGACATCATTCTCCATGTGTTCTTGCAGGATGCACGCGAGGAATATCAGCTGGAACGTCTTTGGGCTGACGGCGAAAAGGTCGATATTTCGCACCTTTTGACTGACTGATGCCGCAGATCGAATTTGGACTTTCCAAAATCTGGCAAAAGCTGATTGCAGGTATTTGCCTGTATCTTGCTGTCAAGCCGATATGTAATGCGTTGTTGCTTGGCGGCAGTATTTTGCCGCTCGGTTTTGCAGTTGTTTCGTTGATTTTGTTGTGGTCGGGTGTCAAGGGGAGCAATCTGGTCATCGGGATTTTGCTGATGCTGGTTGCTTGTGCGAATTTCCCGACAAACATGAAATCCGGAATGTATTTCTATGCCGCAGAGGGTATCATAGATATGCTTTGCGCGGTTCTGCTTGCTTTTCACCCTGATATTCGGGTGCATTGCAAGCTGACATGATTATGTATATTAAGTATCCGTAAATTTACGGATATAGTTTAAGAGAGGATGTGTGTTAAGGTGCAGGAGTACCGCTTCACAGAAATCGAGAAAAAATGGCAGACGTATTGGGAGGAACATCAGACGTTCCATGCGGAAAATGACTATACGAAGCCGAAGTTCTATGCTTTGGTCGAGTTCCCGTATCCTTCCGGACAGGGACTTCATATCGGTCATCCCCGTCCCTATACTGCAATGGATATCGTGTCAAGAAAACGTCGTATGGAGGGCTATAACGTCCTGTTCCCTATGGGCTGGGATGCGTTTGGTCTGCCCACGGAAAACTATGCGATCAAGAACAAGATCCATCCTGCTATCGTCACTGAAAAGAACGTCGCACGTTTCAAGGAACAACTGCATTCTCTGGGACTTTCGTTTGACTGGCAGCGTGAGATCAACACCACTGACCCTGATTATTTCCACTGGACACAGTGGATCTTCCTTCAGCTGTTCAAAAAAGGTCTTGCTTATAAGAAAGAAATGGCTGTCAACTGGTGTACGTCCTGCAAGGTCGTTCTGGCGAATGAAGAAGTTGTCGGCGGCGTGTGCGAACGCTGCGGCGGTGAAGTCGTCAGAAAGGTGAAATCTCAGTGGATGCTGAAGATCACCGAATATGCACAGCGTCTGCTCGATGATCTGGCTGAGGTCAACTATCTTGACAAGATCAAATCCACACAGACCAACTGGATCGGTCGTTCTACAGGTGCTGAGGTCGATTTCCGGACGACGTCCGGCGATATCCTGACAGTCTATACCACGCGTCCTGATACGCTGTTTGGTGCCACTTATATGGTCATTTCTCCTGAGCATCCCATAATCGAAAAGTGGGCTGACAAGCTCACTAACATGGATGAGATCCGTGCATATCAGGAGAAAGCAGCACACAAATCGGATTTCGAGCGTACCGAAATGGCAAAAGAAAAGACCGGCGTCAAACTGGGCGGCGTACAGGCGATCAACCCTGTCAATGGCAGAGAGATCCCGATTTTCATTTCCGATTATGTCTTGATGACTTATGGTACAGGTGCGATCATGGCTGTTCCTGCGCATGATACCCGTGACTATGATTTTGCGAAGGTGTTTGACCTGCCGATCATTGAGGTCGTCAAGGGCGGCGATATCACCAAAGAAGCATTCACCGACTGTGCAACCGGCATCATGACCAATTCCGGTTTCCTTGACGGTCTTTCGGTTGAGGATGCGAAGGTCAAGATCAAGGAGTGGCTCACCGAAAACGGCAAGGGTCACGAAAAGGTCAACTTCAAACTGCGTGACTGGGTGTTCTCCCGTCAGCGTTACTGGGGCGAACCCATTCCGATGGTCAAGTGCGAGAAGTGTGGCTGGGTGGCACTGCCTGAGGAGGAACTTCCGCTGCGTCTGCCTGATGTTGAAAGCTATATGCCGACCGACAACGGCGAATCTCCGCTTTCCACGCTGGAATCCTTCATCAACACGACCTGCCCGCACTGCGGCGGTTCTGCAAAGCGCGAAACTGATACCATGCCTCAGTGGGCTGGTTCTTCGTGGTATTTCCTGCGCTACTGCGACCCGACCAACAAGGAATGTCTTGCATCGCCGGAAGCACTGAAATACTGGATGCCTGTGGACTGGTATAACGGCGGCATGGAGCACACCACGCTGCATCTGCTGTATTCGCGTTTCTGGCACAAATTCCTGTATGATATTGGTTCTGTGCCCTGTAAAGAGCCGTATATGCGCCGCACATCGCACGGCATGATCCTCGGTGAGGACGGTCAGAAGATGTCCAAATCGCGCGGCAATGTCATCAACCCCGATGAGGTCATCGCACAGTATGGTGCTGATACACTTCGCCTTTACGAAATGTTCATCGGCGACTTTGAGAAAACCGCACCGTGGAGCCCGTCGAGCATCCGTGGCTGCAAGCGTCTTCTGGATCGTGTCTGGGCATTGCAGGATCTTGTCGTGGAAGGCGACGAATATCGTGACGGCATCATGACCTTGATGCATCAGACTATCCGCAAAGTCACGGAAGATATCGAATCGCTGAAATTCAACACCGCGATCGCTGCAATGATGGCTTTGGTCAACAAGTTCTATGAAAGCGGCAGCATCACTCGCGGCGAATACCGCACGCTGCTGATCCTGTTGAATCCGTTTGCACCGCATATGACGGAGGAACTTTTCGAGCAGATGGGTTACGGCATCCTCAATGAGCAGGCTTGGCCGAAGTTTGATGAAAAGCTCTGTGTCGAGGCTGAAGTTGAGATCGTGGTGCAGATTTGCGGAAAGGTCAAGGCCAAGCTGATGATTCCGTTGGATGCTAAGGAGGAAGATGTCATTCCGATGGCGATGGAACAGGATGCAGTCAAGGCAGCATTGGAAGGCAAGACGATTCGCAAGAAAATTTATATACAAAATAAGCTCCTGAATTTTGTAGCAAATTGACGAATCGACACCGATTCCTTTCGGAATTTCAAAAACATCTTGACAAAATCAACACTTTGTGATACAATAATAACTGTTATCAATACTAAGCTTACTGGAAGCATACGGCAACGTATCTTCTTTGTATAAGCCTCTGTCGTTGGACAAAGGGAGGGAAAAATTCGTGGCAGAAGTTCGCGTTGGCAAGAACGAGTCCTTGGACACCGCTTTGAAGCGTTTCAAGCGTTCCTGCGCAAAAGACGGCGTTATCGCAGAAGTTCGTAAGAGAGAACATTATGAGAAGCCTTCCGTCAAGCGTAAGAAGAAGTCTGAAGCAGCTCGTAAGCGTAAGTTCTAATCTCGTCTGCCTGTGATTGGCATATCAAACGATATGCGTGTCGCTTTGCTTGCTGCGGAAATCCCTTCAAGCGAAAAAAGACGAAGAAATCGAAAAACCGGTGTATTTTTACATCGGTTTTTCTTTTGCCCAAATGAAGGAAATATGCACAAAATCATTTTTACTTTGTTGTGCGATTATCTGATTCTGCACAAAAACTATTGACGAAACACCGCAAAGATGGTATAATAAACTAAGATATGGGAATGAGAGGGCTTTGATTCCCATTGGAAAGGGGCATTATTATGTTTACTCCAATTTTCAGGCGGCTGTTACGAAATGCAACCGCTTCGGTCATCGCAGCCGCATCCGTTGTTTCGTGTTTTCCGTTTCTGTCTGTTCAGGCTGCCAGCGGAAACTGCGGTACGGGCGCATATTGGGAACTGAACAACAATAAGCTGACCATTCGGGGAAACGGCGCGGTGACAACCGCATCGTGGTCAACAAATTCGGCGGATATCAAAGAGGTCGTGATTGAGGATGGCATTACAGCTCTGCCGAGCAGTTCGTTTATGAATTACACCGCTTTGAAAAGTCTGACAATGGCGAATTCAGTGACGCAGATCGGTTATTCGCTTTGCCGCGGATGCAACAATCTGGAAACGATTCAGCTTTCCTCAGCATTGACAAACATTCCGGATTATTCGTTCTGTCAATGTTTTGCACTGCAAAATTTCACTTTTCCGAGCGGCGTTACTGCAATTGGCACACAGGCGTTTTACGGATGTATCTCGATGACCGAGGTGATCTTGCCTGAAAGCCTCAAAACCATTGATTATAATGCTTTTATCGGAAACTGCCTGAAAACGCTCAAGCTGAATGATGGGCTTGAATCCATCGGAACAGCTGCGTTTCAGATTTCATATCTGACATCGGTTGTTGTGCCGGATTCGGTGACGTTCATTGGTAAAAATGCGTTTGAACAGATCTATGACAGTGTTGTGATTGAAAACGGCAATCCCGTCGGATATACATTCGGAGCAAAAAAATACATCACGATTTATGGTTCACGCGGGTCAGCTGCCGAAAGCTATGCGAACGCAGCAGGGCTGACATTCAAAGTTGCAGATGTCGGTTCGCACAACTGCGGCGGTACATGGGTTGTGGATATTCCCGCATCCTGTGAGTCCGTTGGTTCGCGCCATTTTGAATGCGCAATTTGCGGCAAAACTGTTATGGAGGATATTCCCGCAACAGGGCACTCTTTCAACAACTGGGTGGTATCCGGAGACGCAACTTGTACTGAGGAAGGTGAAATGGCGAGAACCTGTACGGCATGCGGTGTCAAGGAAGTCAAATCCATTGAGGCAAAGGGACATTCCTGGAGCGAATGGAAAGTGACGAAGGAACCGGATTTTGAGCATGCAGGTGAGGAATCACGCACTTGTTCGGAATGCTATCAGACTGAAAAACGTGAGCTTTCCAAGCTTTCCGGATATACCATTCAAGCGACAGCCGGGTATGGCGGCAGCATTTCACCTTCAGGCAATCTGACGTTTGCAGAGGGTGAGTCTGTGACATATTCGATTTCTCCGAATGACGGCTATGAAATCTCTGCTTTGTGGATTGATAACGTCAAAGTGAATGCGGCTTCTTCCTATTCGTTTACGGACATCCATAGCAATCACAGCATTTCGGTTGATTTTTCAGCACTTGTGGTTGAACCTTCTGATGTGTGCGTGAAAATTACAGCGACTCCCAAAAAACTGTATTTTGACCCGTCATCCAATCGGTTCCGTTCTTCTGATTTCTCCATCATTGCCACTGTACGTTCCAACGGCGGCAACAAGGAAGTGGAGATCAGCAGTGCGTGTTCCACATCGGAATCGCCGAAACAGATGTATGACCGCGGAATATACGGCGACAGCAGTGTGAATTTCACGTATAACGGCTCCAATGCCGCAGTCAGAACATATGTGGAGCAAAACGGGATTTCTTGTCCTGTGGTCATTGCACTTTTGGGCGACGGCACACTGGATGCATTCGTCAATGCTGAAGATGCTACGCTTGCATTGCGTTCCTATGTTGTTGCCATGACCGGCCGTAAACTCAGTATCACTGATACGCAGGTAATGCTGATGGATGTCATTGCTGATGGAAATGTCGATGCGGATGATGCCAGCCGAATTTTGCGCTATTACGTATCTTCCATAATGGGAAATCCCAAAGGATGGGATTCCGTTTTGAAATGATGACCAGCTGCAAGCCCGTTTCCTCGGATGCGGGCTTGTTCTGTTTTCATTGCAAAGACAGGACGAAAATGAACATACTTAGGTGACAAAATATGCTTGACTATTTTAAGCGAAAATGATATGATAAAATAAAAAAATAGTATCGAGGTACTAAAATGAAACAGATTGGGAAGAAACTGACTTCTCTGTTTGCAGCAGTGCTTTTGAGTGGAAATCTGGCTGCTGCAATGCCTGTAAATGCTGCGGATGCACCGCTTCCCGGTGACTGTGATCTGGATGGACAATTAACGGTTGCGGATGTTTGCATGCTTCAGGATATCATTACTTGCCGCAGTTCGGTTTGTGAACAGGCGGATTTTAATGCGGACGGCTCCATCAACGGGCTTGATTTGACGCTCCTGAAACGTGCGGTGCTGTATCCGCCGATTGAGGACACACCTGAAACAGCAACTGTTCTGGTTTATCAATGCGGCTCCAATCTCGAATCGGAGAGTATGCAGGCGTCGCTTGATTTGTTGGAGATGCTTTCTGCGGAAATCTCGGACAACATCCATATCGTGATTGAAACGGGCGGATCAAAACGCTGGTTCAATGGCGTTTCGGATGCACAGCATAACTATCGGATCGCATTCGATAATGAGAATCTGGATACGCAGCAGGTTAGCGATAAGGCAAGAAATATGGGCGATTCCGATACGCTTGCTTCCTTTATTTCCGAGAGCGTTGCTGCTTATCCCGCTGACCGCTATGGACTTGTGCTGTGGAATCACGGCAGCGGCCCGATTTATGGATGCTGTGCCGATGAACTGACGGATGATTCGCTGCTCTTGCCTGAACTTTGTGAGGGACTTGAAAAGGGCGGTGTGCATTTCGATTGGATCGGTTTTGACTGCTGTGTGATGGCAACCGCAGAAATCGCATTTGCGATTCGGAATTATGCGGATTATATGGTTGCATCCGAGGAAAGTGAAAGCCAGTATGGCTGGGAATATTCGGGTTTCCTGAGCGCTTTGTCTCAGAATATGTCCATTTCCACAGCGGATCTGGTCACAAAGATTGTGGATGATATGGTGGACTATAACCATAAAATGCGTTCACCGGCAACGCTTTCCGCATTTGATCTGACCAAGGCGGAACCGATGATGCAGGCGATATACAGTTATGTCGGAGACGTTTACAATACATCAAAGTCGAATATGTGGTCCGTCAAGTCGGCACGCAGTCAGTGCTTGGATTATGGCGAGGGACAGTTCGACATCGTGGATCTGGGCGATTTGGTGCAGAAGCTTCAAATGCCGCATTCGCAGGATGTGTTGAATGCAATGAATGAAATGGTGATCCATAGCAAGGAATATGACGTTGCAGGTGCGACGGGACTTGCACTCTGGTTTTTCGAGAACTTTCCGGAAGACTGCTACTATTTGGATCATGTATTCGGCAGCGTCGGGATTGATAAAACATATATCAACCAGATGACAGAAATGGCGAAATCGCAGGTCAAACCGACATGGCGGCTGCAATCGCGTGACGATTTGGCAATTTTGGCAATGCAGAAGCAAGTTCCTATTTAATAAAAAAAGCATCCCATCACGGGATGCTTTTTTGATTACTTTCTGCGGCGAGAACCACCTTTGCGTTCTGTGCCGCGGTTGAGGGCACAGACATTTTCTTCACTGCATTGTTTGAAATGCTGGAGCATTTCCTCAAATGTCATTTCAGATTGCGGAATGCTACGTTTTGGCTCGTAAACACGCGGCTTTGACTGCTCACGCGGTTTGCGCGGACGAGCGGCACCTGCATCGGGGGATGCTTGCTTGATCGACATACTGATTTTGCCCTGCGGATTGATACCGAGAACCTTGACGGAAACGGTGTCATTTTCTGCGAGAAAATCATGAATGTCACGCACAAAACTGTCTGCAATCTCCGAGATATGCACCATACCTGTGGCAGTGCTTTCGGAGTCGCTGTCAGTAACCTCCACAAATGCACCGTAAGCGGTGATACTTTTGACCTGACCTTGATAAATCTGCCCGATTTCAAGCTGCATAGGACGTATCCTCATCTTTCTGAGACGTTAATCTCTCGACGTATCGTAAAATCGAAGTTCGTTCGGATAGGCGTAATTGAGTTCTTCAATCGCCTGTTTTTCCATGAGTTTATTGTATGCGTCAATGTCCTCACTGTCGAGAATGCGCTCTAATTCCACGTTGTCGTTCTCAACTTCGTCAATTGCGGACTGCAAATCAATCAGTTCCTGCCGTTTTTCATCAAGGGTTGACAGTGTGCTGAAAATGGAAACGATGCAGCCGATGACGAATGCGAGAATGATCAAACGGGTGAGGAGCCATTCAACTACGCGATGCTTGCGTTGCTTTTGCAGCGGTTCGCTCATGACACTTGTTCGTTCCATAGAATCCTTCCCATATATCTGTCTCAAATGGCTATGGGTACAAAAACCCACACTATATAGATAATTATACTGCGAAAGTGGGGAAAAGTCAAGCGTTTTCATGGCTTTCTTTCTCGTTTGGCTGATTTTTGTCTGGTTCAACAAAAAAACGAATCAGTCTTTTACGAATCGTACAGAATCGACGTTTGATGTGTTGATTGCGCGCCTTGATTTTTTTCAGCATCCGCATCCAAACAGCACCGATTGTCAGAAGATAAACGGCAAGTCCTAGTACGGCACCAATGGCGAAATAGCCGCGAATACTGCCGTGCGCAAACATGATGCCGTAACATTGGAGGATCAGCATAGAAATACAGACAAATGCAGTGTCTTCGATAAAAACGGCAATCGCGTGATGGGGGAGCAATGCACGCAGCAGCCGAAAGGCATCCAGCAGGAGCCCGATGGGCAGACCAAGCGCGGCACTGCCTAAAAACAGGCGTGCCTGCTCGGAAATCGGGGCGATATGGTCATTCATGCGTTATCGAAACAGCCTTCCAAGCAGTGTGGCGGCGGATTGCTTGTCCTTGTCGCCGTATCGAAGTGCTTGGATATCGCCCTCAACGGAAACATCCCCTGATTCCACGCTGAGTGCATTCATATGCAGATTGCGTCCAAGAATTGTCAGCTCCCCAAGCTGGGTGAACAAAACGACAGCGCGTTCATCAAAGCTGTCGATGTATGTGACCCCCGAAAGCATCAATTTTGCGCGATTTTCCAGTATTGCGTTGTGGCAGCCTTTCGGTTGATTTTGTGTGTTGGAATCCATAAAAAACCGCCTCCTTCGTTCTATTCTATGCGGCTGTGTGCATGAATAGAACAAGGGGCGGTATGATATCAGTGTGAAGATTACAAGTCGATTTGTAATTCGAGCGGGCAGTGGTCGCTGCCAAGCACATTGGCATGGATAATGACGTCTGAGATCGAGGCAGCAGCACGGTTGGAAGTGATCCAGTAGTCGATACGCCAGCCAACATTCTTCTCGCGGGCATGCCCCATATATGACCACCATGTATAGACGTCCGTGCGATCAGGGTAAAGATGCCGAAATGCATCAGTGAAACCGCTTTCCAGCAGCTGCGACATTTTCCCGCGTTCTTCAAGGGTATAGCCTGCATTACCCTCGTTGGGCTTGGCGTTTTTCAAATCAATCGGCTGATGTGCAACATTCAAATCACCGCAGTATAGTACAGGCTTTTGCGCATCCAATGCAAGCAGATGCGCACGCAGGGCATCTTCCCATTCCATGCGCAGCGGGATGCGTTCAAGGTTGCGTCGGACATTCGGAACATAGGCATTGACGAGGAAAAAACGGTCATATTCCAGTGTAATGACACGCCCCTCATTGCTGACACCGCCTGTTTTCATTTCATATGCAACGGAAATCGGTTCATTTTTTGCGAAAATGGCTGTGCCGGAGTAGCCTTTTTTCTCTGCACTGTTCCAGAATGCATGGTATCCGTTCGGTTGGAATTCCAACTGGCTCAGCTGATTCTGCTGCATTTTTGTCTCCTGAATACAGAAGAAATCTGCATCTGTTTGATGAAAGAAATCTGCAAATCCTTTTTTTTCACAGGCACGCAGACCATTCACATTCCAAGTTACCGCTTTCACAAGCTTTCCCTCCGAATTCAATCAAAATATTGCGCATGGTAGAATCCAAGCTGACCGCTGAACGGGTTAAAAACGATACCGTCCACGCCTTTCTGACAGAGCAGATAGCGTTGCTTATAAAAGAGTGGGACAAAGCAAAAATCGTATAAAATCGCACTTTCTGCTTTGCGATACAATTCAACGCATTCGTTGAGATTCTGCGCGGTTGCGACCTGTTCCAGAATCTCATGAACTTCATTCTCGTGGCCACATGAAATATGTGCGTTTTCGAGGAATCCGTTCATGACAGAGGATGCGCTGTGTGAGTCGCCCGAGAGGACTGCAAGAGCAAGGATATAATCGCCTGATTGCAGCCTTGACTCGTATTCATGTTCTGCAACCTCCTCGATACTCATATGAATACCGAGTGTATCGTGCCAGATATCGAGTATGCTGCGAAGCGGCGAGTAGTCCATAATGCCGGATGGAACAAGGATTTTTCCCTCAGGCAAATTGCTGCTTGAATCTTCACCGACGGCGTCTTCGAGTGCTTTTTTTGCGTTCTGGATACTGAATTTCGTGTATGTGGATTCTGCGAGAAGTTCGCGGCAGCTTTTGTTGAGCAGCATCGCTGCGGGCGGTAAAACGGCATTTGCCATGCGGACATCGTCGTTTTGCAGGTCAATCGCGTCACGGTCGAGGGCGGTCGAAAGCGCCTCCATGATTTGCGAATCGGCATAGGGTGAGTCAGGGGCGGCGATCAGCCCGAGTGTCATGCTGTAAGCGGATTTTGCCGTCACTCCGGCATGGGAGAGCAGATCAGCGCGTGTGGTCACGCAGCAGTCCGTTGAACCAGCCGAGAACAATTTAGCCGCATCCGCATCACTTTGTTCGATGTAAAACGTCAGATCCACCGGGTATATGCGAGATACTTTGTGGGCAAGCGGATTTCGGCACATCTGGATGACATTGTATTTGCCGTATGGGTCATAAAGCCAACGCTGCATGGCAAATCCGCCGTTGCCGATGATGGAATTCTCATCCAGACCATAGCGGCCCTGTGCGCTGTTGAAATAGGCTTCCGAGCAGGGGAGTGCGGCTGTGGAAGCCAACAGGCGTGTCAGGTCGGCATTTGGATAATCAAGCTTGATCTCGAGCTCATACGTTTTCTTTGCGTAAACGCCGAGCATGGTGAAATCCTGATTGCCGTTCAAAATATCTTCTGCGTTTTCGATGCACGAAAATCTTTCACGATAAGGGGAGTTGTAAAGCGGGTTGAACATCCGCCGAAAAGCGAACACGAAATCTTCAGCAGTGACGGATACCGCATTATCTTTCCCAAACGGTGTGTTATCGTGAATTGCATCATACCAATAGGAATCATCGCGCAAATCAAAATGATAACACAGTCCATCTTCTGATACCGAGTAGTTTTTGACCAGTGCAGGTTGCACGGCACCATCTGCATCGAGGGAAAACAGCCCCTCAAACAGATTGCCCAGCACCATTTTGGCGGATGTGTTTTCGGCAAGCTGCGGGTCAAGGGTATCGGGATTTCCAACCAGTGTATATCGGAACGAATGCCCTGCGCCTGTATCCTGATTTGCATCGTTGCCGCAGGCAGTCAGGGACATCAGCAGGATGATTCCAACCAGAAAAAGGGCGAATATACGAGTTTTGTATCTCTTCATACGGATGCCTCCGATGGTTTTCTTTTGTTCATTCTCTTTTTTAATGAAACGGCTTCCTTATTCCGAAGCGTCTTTTAGGCTGAAACTGAACGGCAGCAGATCTCCGAGCAGGCAGATGCCGTCAGAGACAATGATCGGGAAATCCTTGCTGCAAAATTCTGCCATGACCTGTCGGCACGCGCCGCAGGGATAACATGGCTTTGCGGTATCACTGCCTTTTCCGCCGCAGATGGCGATCGCGGCGAAATCACGTTTTCCATCGGAGATGGCAGCAAAAATGGCAGAACGCTCTGCACAGTTTGTCAGCGGAAATGACGAGTTTTCGACATTCACACCGCGATAGACAGTGCCATCCGAGGTCAGCAGCGCAGCACCCACCTGAAACCCTGAGAAGGGCGCATAAGCGGTTCTGCGTACCTGTTCTGCGATCTGATAAAGCTGTTTTGCCTGTTCCTGAAAGCTGACGCCAACGGAATTGAGCTTATATCGCACCTCTGCTTCATGAATGGATGGTGCTGCTTTGAGCTCGATCTCGGTGTCCTGTGGACTGAAGAATTCAGCAATGTCAGAAAATAGCGTATGCTTTTTGGATTCATTTTGGGGGTTTGATCCGTTCATGATGGAATACCCTTTCTTTTATATGAAGATGCCAAAAAACGCAAGAGAAATTTGTGAAAAATCACATTAAAATTTTCTTGCGTTTTTGGTACTTGCCGTGTTATAATAATATAAATAACTGATTTGGATTATTTTGAAATCAGTGCGAGGGTGTCACGCGCGATGAGGAGTTCCTCGTTGGTGGGAACGACCCAGACCTCGACACGGGAGTTTGCTGTGGAAAGCTTCACGAGCTGACCGCGGCTCTTGCGGTTGAGTTCCTCGTCGATCTCGATGCCGAAGAAGCTCATGTTGCGGCAGACACGCTCACGGACTTCCCAGGAGTTCTCACCGATACCGCCTGTAAAGAGCAGTGCATCGATGCCGTTCATTGCAGCGGTGTAAGAACCGATGTATTTCTGGATCTGATAAGCGAGCATTTCCGATGCGAGAATCGAACGCTTGTCGCCTTTTTCAGCAGCAGCGGTGATATCGCGGTTATCGGAAGAAACGCCCGAAATGCCGAGGAAACCGGATCTCTTGTTCATGTACTGGCTCATCTCATCAGGGGTGAAACCGTGCTTGGATGCCACAAAGGTGACAGCAGAGGGGTCAACAGCACCGCAGCGGGTACCCATCAGGATGCCGTCAAGCGGAGTGAAGCCCATGGAAGTGTCAATGCACTTGCCGCCCTTGACAGCAGTGATCGAAGAACCGTTGCCGAGGTGGCACGAAACGATCTTCAGATCTTCGATGTTTTTGCCCATTGCTTCTGCGAGCGCTGCCGAAACAAAGCGGTGAGAAGTGCCGTGGAAACCGTATTTGCGGACATGATACTGCTCATAGTCCTCATAGGGGAGACCAAACATATAAGCCTTGGGAGGCATGGTCTGGTGGAAAGCGGTATCGAACACAACGACCTGCGGGGTGCTTGCAGGAATCACAGCGGTGCAGGCACGGAGTGCAAGTGCATGTGCGTGGTTGTGGACAGGAGCGAGTTCTGCGAGGCTGTCGATTTTTTCGATGACTTCAGGCGTGACCATGCAGGGACGGTCAAACACTTCAGCACCCTGCACGATGCGGTGACCGACAGCGGAAATCTCATCCATGCTTTTGATGACGGCGGCGTCGCCTGTGGTCAGAATTTCGACGAGCTTTTCAAAAGCTTCGGTGTGCGTGGGGAAATTGCAGTCAGCGTTGAGACTTCTGCCATCAGCGGTCTTGTGCGAAACATGACCGCCGATACCGATTCTGTCGCAGTTTCCTTTTGCGAGGACGCTTTCATCGTCCATGTTGATCAGCTGATATTTCAGCGAGGAACTTCCGGCGTTGACAACCAGAACTAACATAGAAATCCATCCTTTCGTGATGTAAAATTAGTTTTCGACCCGAAAACAGTTGCAGACGGGTTACCATATCATTATACACGAAATCGCAGTAAGAATCAAGGGATTTGTCGAAAAAAAGACAAATTCGTTTGCAGAAAATGACTGCAAAACATGAGAATTATTTGGCGGTTTTGGAGAGATTATTCTGAAGCAGGAGGCAGCATTACTATGATAATCAGCGGCATCATTTGTGAGTACAATCCGTTTCATAACGGGCATTTGTATCATATTGAGCAGACCAGAAAACACGGAGCTACGCATATTGTCGCCATTATGAGCGGAAATTTCGTGCAGCGGGGCGATGTTGCCGTCATAGATAAATTTGAACGCGCAAAAGCTGCGGTGCAGTGCGGTGCTGACCTGGTGATCGAACTTCCTGTCGCGTTTTGTCTGAGTGCTGCGGAGGTCTATGCAAAGGGCGCGATGTATCTGCTCAAGGGACTGGGCTGTGTGGATGAGCTTTCGTTCGGCAGTGAATGCGGCGATCTGAAACTGCTGACGCAGGCGGTGAAAGCGTCCTATGCCTGCGCGAAACGTCCCGAGCTTGAAGAATTGCTGCGCCGCGGAATGTCCTATCCGAAAGCACTTCAGATTGTGATAAGGCAGACCTGCGGTGATGTGGTCGCATCGGTGTTCAGCTCACCGAACAATGTCCTTGCGATCGAATATCTGAAAGCAATGATCGCGGTCAATCTGAAAATACAGCCGTTTACCGTCAAGCGCAGTGAACCGCATGATGCACAGGTGCCGTCAGGAAATGTCGCAAGCGCTTCGCTGATCCGTTCTCTGATGGAGCGTGACTCTGAGGATTTCGACGATCTTGTGCCGCAGGTTTCGGCTGATGCATTGCTGGAATGTGCGTCCACAGGCATGACAGCGCGGTTTGAATATCTGGAACGGCCGCTGCTCTATCGTCTTCGCACGGCGAGCTTGGAGGAAATTGCAGGATTGCCTGAGATTGGGCAGGGCTTGGAGAATAAGATACTTGCTGCTGCAAAGGAAACCTCTCTCGAGTCTTTGCTGATGGCGATCAAGAGCAAGCGTTATCCGATGGCGCGGCTGCGTCGCATTCTGCTTGACTTGCTGATCGGCATCAAACCTGAACACACCCAAACACCGCCGCCCTATGGCAGAGTGCTTGCCCTCAACGAACGCGGCAGAGATATTCTCGCAGCAGCCAAACGCGCAGGCACAACGCTTCCGTATGCGACATCCATCGCAAAGCTTTCGGAACTTGGCGGAAGCTGCAAAGTCATGGCGGATCTGGAAGCGCGTGCTACGGCGATATATGGTTTGGCACAGCGAACCATTGGTGTGTCTGACGCAGATTATCGCGCACAAATCGGCATCATAAAAACTGTAAACTGACGTACCTGAAAGGAAATCTATGGAGTATCGTACCATTGCAAAGCCATGCGAAGCATCTGTCATTGAAAAACGCTCGGAATTCATTGCACAGTATTTCCCCATTTCCTCTGCGGATGAATTTGCCGAAAAACTGGAGATGATCCGCGGAAAACATCACAAGGCAAGGCATCATGTCTGGGCATATCGGCTTCGGTCGGACGGAACATCGCGTTACAGCGATGACGGTGAACCGCAGGGGACAGGCGGCGTGCCTGTTCTGGGCGTTCTGCAAAAAGCTGAATTGACGGACGTTTGCTGCATTGTCACGCGATATTTCGGGGGCGTTTTGCTTGGGGCAAGCGGTTTGACCCGTGCTTACAGTCAGGCTGCTGCCGAAGCACTGCAAATCGCAGAGATACAGCATTTTTGTGAGGCAGAGCATCTGCGGCTGCAAATGGATTACGGAATGTACGGCAAAGTCAGTTACCTTCTGCCGGCATTTGAAACACTGGAGATCAGCAGTGATTTCGGTGAGAATGTCACACTTGAATTTGATGTGAAGTCTGAGCTTTTCGATGCGCTCAACACACGCCTGACCGATTTGTTCAACGGCACGCCTGCCCTTGAACGGCTGGAAACACATTTCGCAGATTTCAGCAAAGTCGTTCAGCCATAAATCGGATACAAAGCCGTTTCGGTTGCAGAGATGCAGCAGAAACGGCTTTTTGTATCTGCGTGAAAATCACATGAAAGATGAACAAAAGTTCCAAAAGGGGTTTACTTTTTGCACGGGATGTGATATAATAAACAAGTATGGCAAAATCCATGCGAAATTTGACCGCATTGCGCGTGTTTTCTTGGAGCAATCTATGAAACTTCCAAATTTATTTTCAGCCAAGCACCTTGCGGATGACCGAAAAGAACCGTATTTGCAAGTTTTTCTCATCGGTTTTGCGCTTTTTTTCATTGTGGCACTGCCCATTATGATTTTGACGGGCGGATATTTTATTTACTATGGGGACTTCAATTCCCAGCAGATCCCGTTTTATCATCTTGCACATGATGCTGTGCAAAACGGTGAAATCGGCTGGAACTGGAATACTGATCTGGGCGCAAATTTCATCGGCTCGTATTCGTTTTATCTGCTCGGCAGCCCGTTTTTCTGGCTGAGCCTGATTTTTCCGAGTACTGCTGTCCCTTATTTGATGCCGTGGCTTCTGGCACTCAAACATGGTGTTGCCGCGCTGACCTCTTATGCATTCATTCGCAGATTTGTGCGCAGCCGCCGTGCCTGTATCATCGGGGCTTTGCTTTATGCATATTCCGGTTTTCAGCTTTTTAATATATTTTTCAATCATTTTCATGATGTCACGGCATTTTTCCCGCTGCTGCTGATTGCGCTCGAGGAACGTGTCAACAATGAACGGCGCGGCGTGTTTGCGGTATGTGTCGGCTTTATGGCAATGCTCAATTATTACTTCTTCACGGGGCAGGTCGTGTTTGTGCTGCTGTATTTTGCATTCCGATGCCCGTGTGAGGATTTTCATGTCGATCTGCGCAAGTTTTTCAGCATTGCACTGGAATCTGTCATTGGCGTGATGCTGTCAGCATTTATGCTGCTGCCTTCGGCACTTGCAATCCTCAGTAACAACCGTGTCGGTACTTATCTGACAGGGCTTGACATGGTGACATATTCGGACCGCACACGGCTGTGGCGCATTATCCAGAGCTTTTTCATGATTCCGGATGTCCCTGCGCGTCCGAATCTGCTGACCACCGAATACGCAAAATGGGCGTCGATCGGCGGTTATCTGCCATTGTTTTCAATGACGGGTGTGGCCGCGTTCCTTTCCCAGAAAAAGAAGCACTGGGCTTCACGGCTGACGCTTGTCTGTATCTTATGTGCGTTTGTACCCGTGTTCAACTCGATGTTCTACACGTTCAATAATTCTTACTACGCCCGATGGTATTATATGCCGATTCTGATTATGGCTATGATGACGGCATACGCGCTCGACAATGCGAAAATTCGCTTTGAATCGGGTATTTTTGTCTGCGGTGCGGTGCTTTTGCTCTTTGGCGTGATTGGATGTTTCCCGACCAAAGCAAAAGAGGGCGAACTTCAATGGTTCGGGCTTCCGAAATATCCATGGTATTTCTGGTTCATTTGGCTGATGTGTGTCCTGATGCTGTATGTGACCTATTTGCTCATCAAACAGCGTCAAAAGGGCAAACCGTTTCTGCAAACAGCAGTTTGGGCAACAGCTTTATCTGCGCTTGGATGTACCGTTGCGGTGGTGTATTTTGGTGTGTGCCGCGGGCAATATCCTATGTACTACGTTCAGTATGCGATCAAAGGCGGTTCTGAGATCGAAGTGGAGCCTGTCGAAAACCAGTTTTTCCGCGTGGATATGTGCAGCGATTACGACAACTATCCGATGTTCTGGGGATATCCGTCGATGCGTTGTTTCCAGAGCGTTGTGCCGACGTCCATCATGGATTTTTACAGTGCAGTCGATATCACACGCGATGTTGCTTCCCGTGCGGATAAGGATCATTATCCGCTGCGTGCAATGTTCAATGTGAAGTATTATTTCGATAAAGCGTCCGATAATGTCGAAGATGGCAAAGAGAATGAATATGCGTATGACATTGGGATGCCCGGATTCCGCTATATGAACAAGCAGAATGGCTTTTATGTGTATGAAAACGATGCATATCTGCCAATGGGTGTGCCCTATGATGCGTGTATTTCAACGGAGACCGTTGACAAAATGACGAATATCAGCAAGGAGCGCGTGATGCTCACCGCCCTTGCCATGACAGACGAACAGATTGAAAAATACAGAGACGTTCTGCATGAGGTCAACGAAACGCAGCGTTATCAGCTCAATGATGATAACTACGTGACATACTGTCAGAAAAAAGCCGAGGAATGCTGCAAGACTTTCACGTATGATTCAAACGGATTTGAAGCTGCCATAACCCTTGAGAAACCGCAGTTTGTATTTTTCAGCGTCCCTGCGGAGGGCGGATGGTCGGCAGAGGTCAACGGAAAACCCGCAGATATTGAGCTTGTGAACTACGGTTTCATGGCGGTGTTATGTGAAGCAGGCGAAAATACCATCACGTTTTCCTATGAAACCCCCGGGCTTCGCATCGGTGTGTATGTGACCATCGGCGGTGCGCTGCTGCTGCTGCTTTATCTGCTGCTGATGCGCAAAAACAGCCGTCAGACTCCAAAAACCGCGAAACGCACGCACTGCTATGACTATGATTCCTGCGAGACAATGCCGACGCACGCGATGTATCTGCGTTATGTGCAGGAAAAGTATGATGAAATGGATAATCAAATTGAAGAAGGAGAAGATAATACAGATGGAAACGGAGAATAGAACTTGTAACGGCTTGTGTGCCGAATGTGACGATGCATCGAAATGTATCCTTGCCGACCCGCATCTGAAGGAGCAGAAAATCAGCTCTGAATTGATTTATGAGGGACGCATTCTGCGTGTCACTCGCGATATCGTCAAGCTGGAAAACGGTGCGGAAACCGTGCGTGAAGTGGTTCACCACAACGGCGGCGCCTGTGTCGTGCCGCTGACGGATGAATGTGAAGTGATGCTGGTGCGTCAGTTCCGTTATCCGCATAGCTGTGAGACGCTGGAGGTTCCTGCGGGCAAGCTTGAACTGGGTGAAGATCCGATGGAGTGCGCCAAGCGGGAACTGGAGGAGGAAGTCGGCGCAAAATCCGAACAGTTATACAGTCTCGGAAACTTCCTGCCCACCCCTGCATACGATAAGGAGATCACTTATATGTATCTGGCGCAGGGACTGCAATTTGGTGCGCAACATCTCGATGAAGGCGAATTTCTGGATGTCGTGAAAATGCCGCTGCAAAAAGCAGTACAAATGGTCATGGAAAACAAGATTCCTGACGGAAAGACTCAGATCGCATTGCTGAAAACTTGGATGATGATTACGCAGGGATAAAAAAATCTGCCTGATGCCAAAACATCAGACAGACTTTTTGGAAGATTCGCTGCATTATTCATCCACAGACGGTGCATCCGCTGCAATCTGTTCCTGAATTGCGTTTTCGGTCTCAGCCTGCATGACTGCAAGCTGACGGCTGTATGCATCCAGAATCTGTGTTTCCAGATATTGCCGAGCAGTTGGCGTGATGGGGTGGATGATGTCACGAAAAATGCCTGCTTCATCCTTGCGGCTGGGCATTGCGACAAAGAGACGCTGTTCGCCCTGCACGACCTTGATATCGTGAACGGCAAGCATATTGTCGAGTGTCACGGATACGATTGCGCGTAAGCGGCCCTCTGTCATCATTTTGCGGATTTTCAAATCGGTGATTTCCATAGGAAGTTCCTTTCCATGTCAGAAATTTTGCCGTAGTTCTGTTTACGACTTGTTTAATATGTCAATCAAATAATGCCGTTATTCTTGCTGTTTCGCGCTCATGCGCGTGGATTCGCATAAGAAAAGTCGGAAACACAATTTTTGTGCCGACTTTTGCTTACATGAGGTAAGCATATCATAGAATTGTGTTCGTTTTGTGAACATTTTAAGTTAGAAAAGGATGAATTTTATCATGGAGCATATTTTAGACGGGAAAAAACACATCCATATGATCGGAATCGGCGGTTCGGGTATGTACCCGTTGGCGCAGGTTCTTCATGCAAAAGGGTACTATCTGACGGGTTCTGACAACAATGAAACCGATACCCTTCAGGCAGTGCGTGGAATGGGGATTCCCGTGATGATGGGACAGCGTGCGGAAAACATCGCAGATGCTGACCTTGTGGTGTATTCGGCCGCGATTGCAAAGACCAATCCCGAACGTGCGGCTGCGGAACAGTCGGGCGTGGAGATGATGGAGCGCAGCGAGCTGCTTGGACTCGTTTCCACATGGTATCATGATGCAGTTTGCGTCTCGGGCACACATGGCAAAACCACGACTTCTTCTATGCTTGCACAGATTCTGTTTACTGCAGGCGTTGATTTGTCAGCGGTGATCGGCGGAAAACTTCCTTGTCTGGGCGGCAGCGGCAGAGCAGGCAGCAGCGAGGCATTTGTTTGCGAGGCTTGCGAATATGTGGATACGTTCCTGCAGCTTTCGCCTGATATTGCGGTGATCCTCAATATCGACGAAGACCACATGGAGTATTTCAAAACGCTGGACAATCTGAAAAACTCATTTACGAAATTTGCACAAAAGTCAAGCAGATATGTACTTTATAATGGCGATGACGCAAATACCTGCGATGCCATGAGCCATGTTACCGGCAAGACGATGGTGCGTTATGGTACAAATCCTGATTTTGAATGGCATTGCGATCATATTGCGCACACGACGGACGGAAAAACGACGTTCTCGGTCTGGAAGGGCACAGAAAATCTTGGAACCGCAGCAATCAATGTTCCCGGACAGCATAATGTGCTGAATGCTTTGGCAACGATTGCAGCTGCACACTTGATCGGCTTGAATTTTGCTCAGTGCACAGCGGGTCTGTCTGATTTTTACGGTGCAAAGCGTCGATTCGAGGTGCACGCAAAGGTTGGCGGCATTACGGTTGCCGATGACTACGCGCATCATCCTGCTGAAATTGCCGCGACGCTCCGCGCAGCAAAATCCATGCCGTTCAAGCGCGTGATCGCGGTGCATCAGCCGTTTACTTATACCCGAACCAAACGTCTGCTTGATGAGTTTGCCGCTGCTTTGTCCATTGCCGACATTGTGGCGCTCACGGACATCATGGGCGGACGCGAAACAAATGAAATCGGCGTATATACGAGAAATCTTGCAGAGAAGATCAATGGCTGCATCTGGATACCGCAGGATGAAACAGAAGCGGAGAACGATACCAGAAAATATCGTAATTTCGATGAAATCTGCGAAAAGGTGTGTGCGATCGCACAGGATGGCGATCTGATCATCACCATGGGATGCGGTGATGTCAACAAGCTTTCAAAGCTGATTGCGAAACGGCTTTCGGAAAAATAAAATGAAAGGATCCGGATATTTATGCTGAACGAAAAAGCACGCGAAATCTACAAATATATCCGTTCGCGCATTGATGACGGCTATGCGCCGACAGTACGTGAAATCTGTGCCGCGCTCGGTATCCGTTCCACCTCGACTGCGCATCGTTATATCAATTTATTGGTCGAGGAAGGTTACTTGGACAAAATGGATAATCAAAACCGTGCGATCCGTCTGCATGGCAAAAGCGCAGTTAATGTACCGCTGATTGGCACGGTTACGGCAGGACAGCCCATCACCGCCATCGAAAATATCACTGATTATCTGAGTTATGTCCCTGAACGGCATTACATCGGCGAACTGTTTGCGCTGCGTGTGCGCGGGGAAAGCATGATAAATGCGGGCATTCTCGATGGTGATCTGGTCGTTGTGGAACAGTGCGATGTAGCGGAAAACGGCGAGATCGTTGTTGTGCTTATCGAAGGTCAGGATGCGACTGTGAAGCGATTTTTCAAGGAAAACGGGCGTTATCGGCTTCAGCCTGAAAATGATACGATGGAGCCGATTTATACGGATGATGCGTCGATTCTTGGCAGAGTCGTTGCGTTGATTCGATATCTGGATAATTAAAAATCTTATAGAAAGAAAGGAAAATACAATGCTGAATCGGTTAAAAGTAGTGCTCTGCGGAAAAGAATATCTTTTGCAAACGGAGGATGCCCCGAGCTATGTTTATCAGCTTGCAAAAACGCTCGAAAAGCGGATTTCTGAAATAACGGAAACAAATCCGCGTGTATCGGTGCATTCGGCAGTGATGATGGTTGCGCTTTCGACGATGGATGAATTGACGAAAGCGAACAACAACATCGAAGTGATTCGCTCGCAGGTCAAGGAATATGTGGATGAAGCCGGCAAGGTGCGTATGGAGCGTGATTCTGTGATGCGTGAGGTCGATGCTCTGCGCGCAAAGGTTGAGCAGCTTGAGAAAGAATTGAGTCTTTTGAAAGGTGACTGCATCGTAGAAATTCCTGCCTCCAAACCAAAGCATTCCGAGCCTGAGGTACAGTCTGCGGAACCAGTAGAGACGGCAAACGAAGAGAATACTGAAGATGCGTGATTTTTCAAAGCCTGAGCTGCTTGCACCAGCCGGGAGTATGGAATCACTTCAGGCAGCAGTGCGTTGTGGTGCTGATGCGGTGTACGTCGGAGCAAAACAGTTTTCGGCTCGTGCGAATGCGGAAAATTTCGATGCGATTGCGCTGAAAGAAGCGGCGCAGATCTGCCATCTTTCCGGAGTCAAGCTGTATCTTGCTCTGAATACGCTGTTGTTTGATGATGAGTTTTCAGGCTTGGATGCTTTGATCGCTGCAATGGCTGATGCAGGCATCGATGCCTGCATTGTGCAGGATTTTGGCGTAGCAGCATATCTTCAGAAATGTATTCCGCAGATGCCGCTTCACGCATCCACACAAATGACGATCCATACAGTCAGCGGCGTGAAAGCAGCTGCCAGGCTCGGTTTTCGTCGTGTGGTGCTTGCAAGAGAGTTATCCTGTGACAAAATTGCTGAGATCTGTTCTGCGGCGAATGCAATGGGCGTTGAAATCGAAGTGTTCGTTCATGGCGCACATTGTATGTCAGTATCGGGGCAATGTTTCTTGTCTGCGGCAATGGGCGGGCGGAGTGCAAATCGCGGGTGCTGTGCGCAGCCGTGTCGGCTTTCCTTTACGGCGGATGAAGTGCAGCGAAATGCGCATGCACTTTCACTGCGAGATATGTGCCTGATCGACAGTGTTGACAAACTCTGCGAAATCGGCGTATCTTCATTGAAAATCGAGGGACGGATGAAACGCCCCGAATATGTTGCAGCCGCCGTTTCCGCATATCGTGACGCTCTTGACGGCAGAAAACCGGATATTGAAACACTTCGGGCGGTTTTTTCCAGAAGCGGTTTCACGGATGGCTATTTTGCCAATCGTCGTGTCAATATGTTCGGAACGCGGGAAAAAGAAGATGTTCTTGCCGCACAGACTGTCTATCGTCAGCTTCACGAATTATATCAAAAGCCGCGAAAAACCACTGTTTTGGACGCCTCATACCGTATTGTTGAAGGGCAGGCATCTGCGCTGACGGTGACGGATGATGAGGGGCATTCCGCGACGGCTTGCGGGGAGTTCCCGCAAATCGCTGAAACCCGTCCTTCTGACCTGGAACATTTGCAGCAGTCATTTCAAAAGCTTGGGGATACGATATATTCATCAGGTCGGGTCAGTGCGGTGCTGGATGGGCAAACGATGCTTTCCACTGCTTCATTGAATGCGCTGCGCAGGGCTGCCTGTGAAGAAATGAATCAGTGCAGAATCAAAGCAAATACGCCGATTTATCAGCGCAAAGCATGGGATACACCCATTTTGCGAAAAAACCGTGTCAAAATCAAGCCGAAGATTTGGCTTCAGATTCGCAAGTTTCAGCAGCTTCAATCGCTTGGAAGTCTGGCAGATAAGATTGACAGATTCCTGATTCCGCTCAATGAATTGTCTTCATTTATGAATATGGGCGTCAAGATTCCATATGAAAAGTGTATCATCGTTCCGCCTCGATATATTGTGAATGAGAAACAGGTCTC
This sequence comes from Oscillospiraceae bacterium, assembly GCA_045617625.1. Lineage (GTDB taxonomy): Bacteria > Bacillota > Clostridia > Oscillospirales > Ruminococcaceae > Firm-04. The sequence goes on from JAZLJA010000002.1 coordinate 45,727, forward strand.
CATGCTTTTGCAGTCAGCGAAAAAGCTAGGATTTTCTGATGTTCTGTGCAATCATATCGGCGTTGTGGAAGTCGGACGGGAACTGGATATGGTTATGCATGGCGGATTCGGCTTACATATTTCAAATCAGTATGCTTTTGCAAGCCCGTTGCTTGATTCCCTCGAAGACGTACTGATCTCGCCCGAGACTCCCTGGAATTTTGTGAAACGGCTTTCCTTGCAGGAGCATCCTGTCGGCTGTGTGGTGTACGGAAAACTGCCGTTGATGCTGACAAGGAACTGTCCGATTCAGGCGCAGGTCGGCTGTAAATCATGCCAGCATACTTTATTTGACCGCAAAGGCAGTCGGCTATTTACAGGCTGTTCACGTTATGGGGACAATCCTGACTATACTGAAATCTTTAATTCCGTTCCGATCTGGACAGCTGATAAAATGGATCTGTTCGACTTTTCGGAATATCTGCTGTTGTCCATGTCGAGTGAACTGCCGGAACAGACGCGAGATATCGTTTCAGCCTATGTCGATGGAACATCACAATATATGCCTGAGAAGTTTACGCGTGGATTCCATATCCTGCGTGATGGAGAAAATGTGAAATGACGTTGTATTTTCAAAAAAAACGTGAGGGTGCGATCATCCCGACGCGTGCGACTGCACAAAGTGCGGGACTTGATTTGTATGCCTGCCTGGATGTACCCGTGGAGATCTCTCCGCATCAGATTCAGATGATCCCGACAGGATGCGCATGTCAGCCATCTGAACAAAATGTTGCTCTGCTGATTTATGCGCGGTCAGGGCTTGCTTGTAAATCAGGGATTTCGCTTGCCAACGGTGTTGGCGTTGTGGATGCGGATTATCGCGGTGAAATTTGCGTTGCGCTTCTGAATCAAAGTGAAAAGCCTTTCGTTGTTGAGCATGGAATGCGCATTGCACAGCTTGTTACTACACCGATTTTGTACGCATCTGCAGAAGAATCAACTGAACTGTCAGATACACTGCGTGGTGAAGGCGGGTTCGGTTCAAGTGGAAATCAATGAATGTACTGAAAAAGGAAGGATAACAAAATGAAATATCGTGTGATTCTCTTTTTAACGATCGCAGTTGCAGCAGTATTCGGAGCCTGTTTTGGTGAATATCTGGCTGCTTCCAACATTCCGTTGGTGTCATGGCTTGGTTATCACAAATCGTTTGGATTTGATGGCGTGTCAATCGACTGGTCTTTTATGCAGCTGAAATTCTCGCTGCGTTTTGATTTGTATGTCATTCAGGCGTTTATGCTTTTGCTTGCAGTATATGTTGCACCTCGAATTGATGCGGCTGTCAAATGGTGATTATTTCTTTGCACGAATGACGGTACTATATTAGCGACATCATGCTTTCACATTGGCAAAGTGTGATTCATTGTTTTGAAAGGATTTGAATGTATGAAACGCTTGTTTTCGATTTTGGGAGTTTTGCTTTGTTTATCTGTTGGAACGGATTTGCGGATTTCTGCCGCATCTTCCAGTGATACGGTTGTGCGTGTTGCGATTGCCAACGGTTCCGTTTTGCTTCCGTCAAAAACTGTAAAGGTTGATGATGTGGATGCCGATGGAAACATGACAATTCATGACGTTTTGTATTGTGCGCATCAGCAGTATTATGACGGTGGAGCTGAAGCAGGATACCGCAGTGAAAAAACAGATTATGGTTTGAGTTTGATGAAACTCTGGGGTATCGAAAACGGCGGCAGTTACGGATATTATTGCAATCATGTTTCAGCCACAAATCTGCTTGATACGGTCAAAAATGGAGATTTCATTTATGCGTATGCATATTCGGATCTGGAGACCTGGTCGGATGAATATTCCTATTTTGATGCAGATACGAACGAAACAACCGTAGGTTCAGAGATTGAAGTGAAGCTTTGCAAGTATGAAATGGATGAGAACTGGAATCCTGTTGCAAAACCTGTTGCAGGTGCCGAACTCACTTTGGATGATGTGAACACGAAGATCAAGACGAATGAATCGGGTATCGCAAAGATTCGATTTGAAACGGCGGGCGAACATTGTTTGAGTGCGCTCTCATCATCGGATACACTTGTGCCGCCCATCTGCATTGTGAATGTTCAGGCTGTCTCTGCGACGGAATCAACGCAGACATCGAAAACGCCTGCGGCAACGGAACCTGTCAAGAAAACGAATGGAACTGCAACAGGCGATTCGGAGATACTGTTTGTCTGCATGATCGGCATCTTTTCGCTGTTGTTGATGTGTGTGCTGCAGAAGAGATCGAATGAAAATTAAGCTTCCAATTATTCTCGCTGCAATTTTATGTATATTTCTCAACCAATTATCGCAGATCGTATATGCTGATGAGATCTCAGATCGAATTGATGCGCAGATCCATGAAATCGAAGAAGCACAGTTCGGTGATGATGTTCAGGAGTGGATTGATACCTATTTACTTGAAAATATGGAATCCCGCAGCTTGGATTGGTATGTGTTTGCATTTCTTCTGAATGGTTCCTGCGTGATTCCGAATGCGTATCAAACGAAATTGCAGGAAATGGTACGATCTGAAACGTCACTTGCAGCCGTGACGAGGCAAAAATGTTGTTTGATTCTGCTGCTTCTATCCCCGACGGAGTATCATGATCTTGCGGCGGATGTGATGGAACAAACGGTTTCGAAGCAAGGCGTCATGAGCGTGATTTGGGGGCTTCATCTGGCAAATCAGGGGATATCGACGGGAAACTGGAATCAATCGAAAATCACGGAAATGCTGTTGAATCAGCAATGTGACGACGGCGGATGGAGCGTACAGGGTAAGAAAGGCGATGTTGATGTAACATCGATGGCACTGCAAAGTCTCGCCGCGCAGCAAAACGATTCGGAAAATGTTGCTTCAGCAATCGAAAGAGGAATACAGTTTCTTTCCGATTGTCAAACAGAATCGGGGGGATTCCGCAGCTATGGCGTGGAAAATGCCGAGAGCGCAGCGCAGGTTTTGATGGCGTTGTCGCTTTTGCGGATTGACAGCTCTACAAACGCATTATTCACCAAAAACGGACACACTCTTTTCGATTCGCTTTCATCCTTTGAAGTCAGTGACGGTGCATATTCCCATGAACACGGCGGTGAACCCGATACCTTAGCAACTTCACAGATTTATCTCGCATATGCGTGCTTTTTGCATAGAGATCGTTTTGAAATCCGAAACGAAGGATCTGATTCGGATGACAACTCAAATCCTGCGAGTTCACAGACATCTGATGTCGTATCATCGCAAAAATTGACTGGCGATACGACATCCGCACAGATGGATAGCGATTTGGAAGATAATGCGAGCGAATTACATGATGCGCATGTAGCGCCGCTTATTTGTATGTGTCTCTTGAACTTGGGATGCATTGTTTTATTTTTCCTTTTGCATCGCTGCCGAAAACCAAAAATGCGAATGGCTCTCATCGTATTTACATTGTTTTTACTAGCATTGCTCAGCTTGAAAATTTACAAGTATTTTGATGCTTTGCATGAGAATAAATCGGTCGTCGGAACAGTATCTCTGACCATTTCTTGTGATGCGCTATCTGAAGAAAATCTTGTGCAAATGAATTTTCGGGATGCGATAATTCTGGAAATGGATGACATTCCCATTCATTCAGAAGACACAGTATTGGATGTGCTTCGGGATGCCGTGCAACAGAATAAGTTGCAAATTGAAATTGATGGAATTGGAAAATCCGCATATGTACGTGGAATTTCAAACCTATATGAATTCGATTTCGGAGAGTGCTCAGGGTGGATTTATACTGTGAATGATATTTCGCCGAATGTCGGAGTCGGTGCGTATTCCTTAACTGCGGGAGATCAAATCCGATTTGAGTATATCGTTGATTGGGGACAATTAGATAAAACGCCGTAGATATTGAGTCTACGGCGTTTTACGTTTCGCAATATTTGATTATTTCGTCAATAGCAATGCAAGGCTTGTAATGACCGCAAGAAAAGACAAATTATAGAGTAGAAAATTGCGGATATATTTTCCGCTGATTGCATGGTGTTCCGCTGAAAAAAGCTGAAAGGAGATCAGACTTGCGAGGGAGGCGATTGGCGTTCCGAGACCGCCGAGGTTTACGCCAATCAAAAGAGCCTTTGCATTTTCAGTGAAGCCGGAAAGCAAAATTGCAGCAGGTACGTTGCTAAACACCTGCGACGTCAGAATGCTGACAATCATTTCGCGGTTTGTCAGGACATTTGAAATGAAGTTGCGAACCGTTTCAATTTTTCCGAGATTTCCCGTGAAGATGAAGAAACAGATGAATGTCATGAGCAAAAAATAGTCGATATATTCGTAGATTCGAGGATTTGCAATGAGCAGAAGAACAATCGCAACTGCGAGACATACCCATGCCGAACATTTTCCTGCAACGGTGATGAGCGCGACAACAAAAATGATGATGCAGCATATCGTTGTGCGCCATGAGAATTTGTCGGATATTGCTTGCTGGCTGATACATTCCAAACGAAAAGACGGAAGTAAACGGATTGATAATGATAATATCGCAAATGCGATGATTCCATATGGAAGTAAGGTGCTGATCAGTTCGCTTGGCGAAAGTGAATAGTAGGAACAAATATAAATATTTTGCGGATTGCCTGTTGGGAGCATCATGCTGCCGAGATTTGCAGCCGCTGTTTCAAGAATGATTGTCCATATCATAGCGGACTGCGCTGATTTCTCAGTAAATTCAGAATAAATCATCAGTGTGATCGGCACGAATGTCAGTAAGGCAACGTCGTTGGTGATGAACATGGAAGTGAGAAAGCAGGTTGTCATCATCACAAAAGCGAGAATGCGAGCACTTTGGCACTTTTTTGTGAGAAACTGTGCAAGTCTGCGAAAGACACCGCATAGCCGCAAGCCGACAACCGCTCCCATCAATGAAAACAATAAAATCAACGTATCTTCATTGATATAACCGATATAATCAGCTGATGGGTGCACAAAAAGCATGGAAAAAACCGCAAGTAATGCGGCGATGCAAAGAACGGTTTGATTTTTGAAAAATATACGTAATTTACCCATAGTATCCTTTTCTGATATTGTCACAGCAATATCGTCCATTTTTATCTGCATCATAATAGCACAAAACGTGTGAAATGTCAACCATTTTTCGATTATTTCTTTTGGGTATGGCAATACTAGCATTATTCAAAGGAAAGAGGCGATTTTGTGGCATATCAAAAAGTGGTGATTTCTGGAATTGACACTTCAAAGCTGATTGTACTGAAAGAAACAGAAAAAATGGAGCTGTTGCGTGAATATCAGCGATCAGGGAGCAAATCCGCGCGTGATCAGCTGATTTACGGCAATCTTCGGCTTGTTCTCTCCGTGATACAGCGTTTTTCTGGCCGTGGAGAGGACATGGATGACCTGTTCCAAATCGGAGTGATCGGTTTGATGAAAGCGATCAGCAACTTCGATTTAACAAAAGAAGTGCGGTTTTCGACGTATTGTGTGCCGATGATCTCGGGCGAACTGCGCCGTCATTTGCGTGATTACCATACGGTCAAAGTCAGCCGGTCATTGCGCGATCTGGCGTATAGGGCGATGCAGGCAAAGGAACAGTTGACTCTTGAACAGAATCGGGAACCGACGATTGAGGAGATCGCCGTGCGAATCGGTGAACAGCGCGCCGATGTTGTGCTTGCGCTGGAAAGTATCACGGATCCTGTGTCACTCTACGAACCGTTGTACTCTGACACGGGCGATACGCTGTATCTCATGGATCAGATCAGTGATCCGAACACGGATGAATTGTGGCTTCATGAAATGTCGATTCGGGAAGCAATTCGGAAACTATCGGCACGGGAACAGAATATCCTGAATCGGCGTTTTTTGCAGGGGAAAACACAGGTGGAGGTTGCAGCAGAGATCGGGATTTCGCAGGCACAGGTATCGCGGCTGGAAAAGGGGGCGATCGCGAAAATCAAGTCTGAAATATGAGCTACGGATATCCGAGGATGCTGTGCAAGTTTCTCTTGTTTTTGAAAAAAGTCCTTTACAAATCCGATGTTTTGTGGTAAAATAAAATGGAATATTGTGAGAAAGGACTCTGACTGATATGCAAGGTATCCGCAGAAGAACATGGGCGGAAATCAATCTTGACAATGCAGCATGGAATTTTGAGAAGATTCGGGAAAAAACGTCACCTGAAGCGAAGGTGTGCTGTGTCATCAAAGCGAATGCATATGGGCATAACGCTGTGCAGCTCGCCAGATTATATGCAGCACTTGGTGCAGATTATCTGGCGGTTTCAAATCTTGAGGAGGCGATTCAGCTTCGTGAGGCGGGTGTTCCGCTGCCGCTGCTGATTCTGGGATATACCCCGCCTGAATGCGCAGATTTGCTTGCAAATCATCATATTTCGCAATGTGTCTATTCCCGCACGTACGGAGAAGCACTTTCACAGGCAGCGATGTCGGCAGGTGTGCGTGTTCACATTCACATCAAAATCGACACGGGAATGGGCAGAATCGGATTTCAGCATCATGGTTCACGCTCTGAACTTTCGGATGCGCTGGCGGTTTGTCATTTGCCTTGCCTGCTTTCGGAAGGCATTTTCACACATTTCGCATCGGCTGATGAGGGCGATGGCGGTGAAGCATTCACGCGTGCTCAGTTTTCAGCATTCATGGAAGCGATCTCGTATCTGGAGGCAGGAGGGATACATTTCTCCCTGCGTCACTGTGCAAACAGCGCGGCGATTTTCGATTATCCGGAGTTTCATCTGGATATGGTGCGTGCCGGTGTCGTACTTTATGGTCTGCGTCCGTCGGGAGATGTTCGCAATTTGCCCGAGCTTCGCCCTGTGATGACGCTGAAAAGTGTGATTTCGCATATCAAACCGATTTCGGCAGGTGATAGTGTCAGCTATGGTCACACCTATACTGCGGATTCGCCTCGCATGGTGGCAACTGTTCCGATTGGATATGCGGATGGATTTTGGCGTGCAAATTCGGGGAATTGTCAGATGCTGATTCGTGATCGTCTGTTTCCGTTGATCGGCAGAGTCTGCATGGATCAGTTGATGCTCGATATAACCGATGCGCCCGATCTTGCGGTCGGTGACATTGTGACGATTTTTGGCGATCGAAAAGGTCGCTGTTCTGCGGATTCCATTGCGGAACATACAGGTACGATCAATTATGAAGTCGTTTGTGCGGTTGGTGAACGTGTCCCGCGCTTTTTCCTCAAGGACGGCGAAATGGTCGGTGTATCTGATAATCTGCTGCAGGGTCCCTGCGGAAACACTTGATTTTGATGTCATCAATTCTGACGGAGGTGTCATATGGTCAACATCGGCAACGATTGGGATGCGCTTTTGGCTCCTGAATTTCAGTCTGCGTCATATCAGAAGCTTCGTCAGTTTTTGATTCAGGAATACCGCACACAGCGCATTTATCCGGGGATGTATGATATTTTCAATGCGCTGAAATATACGCCTTACAGTGAAGTAAAATGTGTGATTTTAGGGCAGGATCCCTATCATGGCGAGGGGCAGGCGCACGGACTCAGTTTTTCGGTTCGCCGAGGGATTCAGCCGCCGCCCTCACTGGTCAATATCTTTAAGGAACTTTATGACGATCTTGGCGTGGATAATCGCGGCAAGCACGGGGAATTGACGGCTTGGGCGAAACAGGGGGTTCTGTTGCTCAATGCCGCTTTGACTGTTCGTGCCGGACAGGCAAACAGTCATCATGGTGTTGGCTGGGAGGAGGTCACTGATTCTGTGATCCGCTTGCTCAATGACCGTGATAAGCCTGTCGTATTTCTGCTTTGGGGCGGGAATGCGCGTGCAAAATCGTCGTTAATCACCAATCCGAATCACTTGGTTCTGCAGTGCGCACATCCAAGCCCGCTGTCGGCATATCACGGATTTTTTGGATGCCGACATTTTTCCAAAACAAATGATTTCCTGAAATCCAAGGGTATGGAGCCCATTGACTGGCGCATCGACCCGTTTGAATAAAGCGAGGTACATAACATGAAAGTAGCATCCATTTTCGAGCAAAAACGTGTATTATCCTTTGAGGTGTTTCCTCCGAAGCCAACCACGCCGATTGATGAGATCTATTCGACGCTGGATTCATTGAAATATCTGCGCCCTGATTTTATCAGCGTCACATACGGTGCAGGCGGTTCGGCAGTCGGCGCATCGACCTCTGAGATTTGTGAGAAGATTCAGAATCAACATGGGATTTGCTCTATTGCACACCTTCCGTGCATCAATGAAACAAAAGACAGCGTTCTGGAGAAACTGGAAGATTTCAAGGTACGCGGAATTGAAAATATCCTTGCACTGCGCGGTGACCGAAATCCGAATCTCGCACCGAAAGATGACTTCAAGCACGCAACGGATCTGATTTCATTTATTCGTGAACACGGTGATTTTGATATCTGTGCCGCATGCTATCCCGAGGGACATCCCGAGAGTGCAAGCCGCGCCAATGATGTGCGTCATCTCAAGGAAAAAGTCGATGCCGGTGCGTCGCATCTGATCACCCAGCTGTTTTTTGATAATGATGATTTTTATACTTTCCGTGAAATGACGGATCTGCTGAATATCAATGTTCCGATTGAAGCAGGCATCATGCCGATCACCAACAAAAAATCGATAGAGCGAATGGTGTCACTGTGCGGTGCGAGTATTCCGCGCCGTTTGGCGAAGCTGCTTTCCCGATATGCTGATGATCCGAATTCATTGAAGGCAGCAGGGCTTGAATATGCGATCGAACAAATCATTCAGTTATACAGTAATGGTGTGCAGGGAATCCATATCTACACAATGAATAACGCAGATGTCGCACGGTATATTACCGATGCAGTGCGTGATAGTGTGGCACTGTGATGCGGCGTACAGATTTTGACCCGCACGGCATTTTGCGCGGAATAGGAGTGCGTGAAGTAACCCCTGCCATGATCTCATCGCTCAATGAGATGATTGATCTGCTTTGCAAAACTGCGTATCCGCGTTTGATCTGGCGTATTTTTCCGCTTCGGCGCGACAAGGGGCTTTTCATTCAGGAGGTTCCTTTGTATGGACAGGATATTGCAAAACATCTGGAGGGATGTTCAGAGGCGGGTGTCTTAGCGGTAACGGTTTCGTCGTCGATCGACACGCTGATACGTCGTTTCCAGACAACAGATATGGCAAAAGCAGTTCTGCTGGATGCAGCAGCAGGTGCAGCGTGTGAGATTTTGTGTGCGGAGGCTGAAAAACAGATCCGTGCTCGTACAGACAGACCATATATGACGGCACGTTTCAGTGCGGGATATGGCGATTTTCCGTTGTTTATGCAGGGCGAGTTCCTGCGTCTGCTGGATGCGCAGCGAAAAATCGGACTGACCGTGACACAAAGCGCAATGCTTCTGCCGATGAAATCTGTGACAGCGGTGGTCGGGCTTTCTGATTCCCCCGTGAAGGATGCGCGGCGATATGTATGCGGTGTGAACTGTGAGGGATGTCCGCGGTTCAGCACCTGCAATAACAGACGATAAATGATCTGATGACAACGAATCTGAAAGGATTGATTCGGATGGATTTTCAAAAACTGATGGCACAGGAATTTGTGCTGTTCGACGGCGGCATGGGAACGATGCTGCATCTTTCGGCGGGAGAAATTCCTGAGGGACTGTGTCAAAGCGATGCAGCGCGGGTCTCTGCGGTGCATCGGGCGTATGTGGACGCAGGGTCACAGATTTTCTGTGCGAATACATTTGGTGCCAACCGCTTGAAACTGCAAGGTACAGGGCTTGATGCCGTTGAATGTGTAAAATCTGCGGTGATGCTTGCAAAATCGGCTGCTTGCAACGATGCCTTGGTCGCGCTGGATGTCGGACCGACAGGACAGCTTCTGGAACCTGCGGGGACACTGACGTTTGATGCGGCATATGAGGCGTACAAAGAGATCATGGTGGCGGCTGAGGAAGCAGGTGCCGATTTGATCGCCATTGAAACCATGAGCGATTTGCTGGAAGCCAAAGCAGCGGTTCTTGCCGCCAAGGAAAATACGAGTTTGCGTGTTTTCTGCACGATGACTTTCATGGAAAACGGCAGAACATTCACGGGCTGTCCGATTTCAGCGGCTGCTTTGACACTGGAGGGATTGGGTGTTGATGCGATCGGTATCAACTGTTCGCTCGGACCGAAAGAAGTTTTGCCTCTGATGCGCGAGCTTTCCAAGTGGACAACTTTGCCCTTGATCGCCAAGCCGAATGCCGGTCTGCCTGACCCTGTAACAGGGGAATATCATGTAACAGCGGATGAATTTGCTGATGTGCTGGCAGATTATGCGGATCTTGGAGTACAAATTTTCGGCGGCTGCTGCGGCACAACGCCTGATTACATACGTGCGGTGAAACAGCGTCTTGCGAACAAAACCCGTGCGAAATTTCAGCGCGAGATCCCAAGAGCGGTTTGTTCTGCGACCAAAACTGTTGTGCTGGATATGCCGCGTGTGATTGGTGAGCGGATCAATCCGACGGGAAAAAAGCGCATGAAACAGGCTCTTTTGGAAGGTGACATGGATTTTCTCCGCGGTGAGGCGATTTCGCAGACGGAAGCAGGGGCAGATATTCTTGATGTGAATGTTGGCACTCCGGGCATCGACGAAGCAGCGGTGTTGCCAAAGGCTGTCCGTGCAATCACTGAGGTCACAGATCTGCCGCTTCAGCTGGATTCATCTGATCCGAAAGCGCTGGAAGCTGCACTTCGCGTCTATGCAGGCAAACCGATCATCAACTCGGTGTGCGGAAAAGAAGCTTCCATGCAGGCGATATTACCGCTTGTGAAGCACTATGGTGCATCTGTTGTCGGTTTGACGCTTGACGAAGAAGGGATTCCTGCCACGGCCGATGCCCGATTTGCCATCGGTGAAAAGATTTTAGCGCGTGCCGAGGAAATCGGCATTCCAAAAGCTGATTTGTATCTCGACTGCCTGACATTGACTGCATCTACGGGCGATAACGCCGCATCTACGACGATTTCCGCTCTTAGCCGTGTGCGTTCCGAGCTTGGACTTGAAACGGTTCTCGGCGTTTCAAATATCAGTTTTGGCTTGCCGAACCGTCCGCTGATCAACCGCAGTTTTCTTGCGATGGCTTTGACTTTCGGCTTGACATTGCCGATCCTCAATCCGATGGCTGCCGATATGATGGATACGGTTCGTGCGTATCGGATGCTTGGCGGATTTGATGCGAATTGTGCGGACTATATTGCTGCCTATCAGGATGCTGTTTCCATGCCGCAAACGGATACAAAATCCACGCAGACGCTTGAAAATGCAGTTATCCACGGCTTGCGTCAGGATGCAGCCGACCAGACAAAGACTGCACTTGATAACGGAATCAATCCGATGGAAATCGTGAATGAAATGTTGATTCCTGCGCTTGATAAAGTCGGAGATGCGTATGAAAAAGGAAAGCTGTTTTTACCGCAGCTTTTACAGGCTGCCACGGCGGCGCAAAGTGCGTTTGGTGTGCTGAAAGCAAATATGAGCACGGATGGCGGCAGCGGAAAAGGCAAGGTCGTCATTGCAACTGTGCAGGGCGATGTCCATGATATCGGAAAGAATATTGTGAAGCTGCTGCTTGAAAATTATGGCTTTACCGTGATTGATCTCGGGCGTGATGTACCCCCGCAGACGATCGTTGATGCTGCAATCTCCAACAAAGTTGCGCTGGTCGGTCTGAGTGCGCTGATGACCACGACGGTCGGCGCAATGGAGGAGACGATTACGCTTTTGCACGCGCAGTATCCGAGCTGCAAAACGGTAGTCGGCGGTGCTGTACTGACGGCTGATTATGCGGAGAAAATCGGTGCGGATTGTTACGCAAAGGATGCCAAAGCAACGGTTGACTATGCGCGGAAGGTCTACGGGGAGGATTGACGATGCGTGCTTTGATCCAGCGTGTGAACCACGCATCTGTGACAGTTGAGGAGAAAGTCGTCGGACAGATCGAACGCGGGTTCTTGGTTTTACTCGGTGTGACAGAATCTGATACAGATTCTGACGTTGATCTTCTTGCTGATAAACTCATGAAACTACGTATTTTTTCTGATTCTGAGGGGAAAACGAATTGCAGTCTTGCCGATATCAACGGCAGTCTGCTGATTGTTTCGCAGTTCACACTTTGCGCAGATTGCCGAAAGGGGACGCGTCCGAGTTTTTCTCATGCTGCGCCTCCTGATGAAGCCAAGCGGCTTTATGAAGCATTTGTTGAAAAATGCCGTAGTCAGGTTGCGCATGTTGATACGGGAATTTTCGCTGCACATATGATTGTTGACCTGCAAAATGACGGACCGTTTACCATCTGGCTTGACACCGATGATCTGAAACGTCCGCGCAACCAATAAAAACACCGCGTATGCAAGAGATGTTTGCATACGCGGTGTTTGTTATGCTTCCATTTGTCTGCCGAGAAATTGTGATGCTGCGGAAATCAGGGATGCCTGCAAATCGGTCGGGACAGCGGGTTTTGTATCTGTCGGGTCAAGAAATGCGACTGCGCCTGTGACATCGCCCGCCGTCAAAATCGGCATACAAGCGAGTGCGGTGCGCGGGAGCCCTTCGACAGGGCGCATTCGTTCAGCATTCGGTTTGGCGAGATACGTGCGCCGCGATTCCATCAGTTCTTCCAGATCTTGTGAAATACGGCGTTCGTGGAATTCTTTTTTCTGCGTGCCCGAAATGGCTACGACATGGTCGCGGTCAAACACAAGGACAGGGCAGCCTGCCAGCTTTTGCATGATTTCCGCGACTTGTGAAGCGTTTTCCGTCATTTCACCAAGTGCCGAGTATTTGCGAAAAATCACTTCGCCGTCCGCACTCGTGTAGATTTCAAGGGGGTCGCCCTCTCGAATCCTCATGGTGCGGCGTATTTCTTTTGGAATGACGACTCTGCCCAGGTCGTCGATTCTGCGGACAATACCGGTTGCTTTCATATAAGCCTCCATAAAAATGCGCGAAACTGCGCGGATTTTGTAAGTTTCTTTGAATAGAAATCACATGGCTATTATTTACGGAGAAAAGGGAAATATTCTGTCTTGCGGAAAATCAGCGAATCATTCACGTATGGAAGTGTTGCATGATTCTTTTACGGTTTCAATGATTGCTATTTTTGCACGAGAACCCTATTGTATGTATGCTGAACATGAGATTTGAACTGTATCAAAGAATATATGACCTGAATAATCAAGGCGCATCCTCTGCTTTTTGCAGATGATACGCCTTTTCTATTCTGTGCATCGGAAGCTGGTTGTCGGTGTTCAAGAGACTTCTGCCCTCTTTTTGCCCAGCATTCCGAGCAGTTGTGTGACCATGTCACCGCCGCTGTTCAGGTTGATGTTGCCGACCTTCTCACAGATTCGCTCCATGTATTCAAGCTCTTTGAGCTTGTAGAGCGTTTGGTTTTCGTCCATGAGCTTGGCGGTGTTCAGCAGAGATCTGGTCGATGCAACCTCCTCGCGCCGTGTGATGACACTTGCCTGCGCCTTTTTCTCGGCGAGCAGCACAGTGTTCATGATATCGCGGATCTCACCGGGGAGAATGATGTCTTTGATGCCTGCGTCCACGATTTCGAGATACAGATCGTTTTGTTTTGCGCGAAGTTGTTCTGCGACGTATTGCCCCATCTCATCTTTATTGGCAAGCAGGTCATCGAGTTTATATCTGCCGACATAGTCTCTCAGAGCAAGCTGTGCCGCAACATGAAGCTGCTCATCGAAATTGTCGATTTCTGTCAGGATCTTGACATAGTCGGTGACACGGAAGCTGCACACGACGTTGATACGCAGTGCCACTTTATCCTGCGTCATGATTTCCTGACCGCCGATGTTGACCTGTGTCAGGCGGGTATCGACGATGTTGATGTCGATTTTCGCGGCATTCGACCAGAAGTAGTATGTACCGCTGTCAAGCAGTTTCTCGAATTTCTTATTGAAGAACAGCAGTGCCTTCTGGTACTCTGCAACTTCGATCTTGGTGTAGAGGCTGTGGGGCAGGCGTTCGATGATGTATCGGGGCACAGTGTCAACGATTTCGGGCTTCGATACGTCAATCAACTGAAATGTATGCTCTGCATTCTCATTCCAGTATGCGTATTTGCCGGATCGATAGAGGACATCGCGGTAAGCACCATTGACATAGTGCAAAGCGATTTGCTGGTCTGCCACCTCGATTGCCGTGATGCTTTTCTGAATGCGGGTGTCAGCGAGAATGGTTTCCAGGGTGCAGTTGACACTCTGAATCGGAGCGTCCAGTGCAAGCACTTCGACGGTTTTTCCGTTCAAAAATGTATATTTGCCTGCGCCGATGGTTTTTTCGTATTTACCGTTGTGGAACACAAGCCCCTTTTGATTTTCGTTGATGATCGTTTTTGTCATAATAATATCCTCCTCATAATCACTTATGTTAGTAAAGAACAATTAAGGACATTCAATCCAAACAGCTTTATATCGGTATATATAACTGAAAGGATTGATTTTGATGATTGATGTTATTTACAACTATCGCCAAAGTGATATTCACTCGCTGAGTCCTCTGACGAGTTTAACAAGCACTGCATACCGTTTGAAAATTCGCTGAGTGAGGAGCAGATTGATGTATTCCACAAGATACTTGACTGTGTGAGTGATACTGCGAGCTTTGAGATGAGAGCTGCATACAAGATAGGCTTCAAGGACGGCGCGGCGTTGATGCGAGAGGTAAATGAATAAACTATATACAAAGGGCAGTTCGTGAAGAGCTGCCCTTTATGTTTGATTACCGGCAATCTAATAATGGCTGAATACTGAGAATAATCACATTTCACATTTTATATTTACATGGCTAAGAGTGGAAAGAACGGATTTTTCGCCAAATGTGA
>JAZLJA010000003.1:0-29465 GCA_045617625.1 Oscillospiraceae bacterium
TTGTGCGTGCGGCGCATTGTAATGGGGACTCCGTCCCCAAACCCCTGCCAAAGGGCCACTGACCCTTTGGAAACCCATTATAAAAGTTTCGGTCAAGCCTTTTCAAAGGCTTGCAGGTTCGTAGGGCAGAGCACGAAACACCCCGAAAATTAAGATTTTCTAAAAATCGAAAAAAGGGCTTTCTTTTTTTGCGAGAATGTGTTATACTATTATTGTATATCCTCACACCAATGATGTGAAATATCCCTGACAGCAGGAGGCTACTATGGCAAATCCACAAACTTACGCGCTCGGCATTGATGTCGGCTCCACCACAGTCAAAACCGTTGTCCTCGACGAACAGGGCACGATCCTTTCCCATTGCTACCAACGGCATCTTTCCAAGGTGCGCGAAACCGTGACCGAACAAATCGAGGCACTCCAAAAACAATTCCCTGACGCAGAGTTTTCTGTCTGTATGACAGGCTCCGCCGGACTCGGTCTCGCACAAAGCGCGGAGATTCCATTTGTGCAGGAAGTCCACGCGGCTTTTCTGGCAGTCAAACACGATTACGAAAACGCTGACGTCGTCATCGAACTGGGCGGCGAGGATGCGAAAATCATCTTCCTTACAGGCGGCGTTGAACAGCGCATGAACGGCTCGTGCGCCGGCGGCACGGGCGCATTCATCGACCAGATGGCGACGCTGCTCGGCATCACTGCCGATGAACTCGACGCGCTTTCGCTGAAAGCCGAAAAACGATACCCGATCGCTTCACGCTGCGGCGTGTTCGCAAAATCCGATATTCAGCCGCTGCTCAATCAGGGCGCACGCCGCGAGGATGTCGCCGCAAGCATTTTTCAGGCTGTCGTCGATCAGACCGTTTCAGGTCTGGCACAGGGCAGACAAATCGAAGGTACCGTACTGTTTCTCGGCGGTCCGCTCTCGTTTTTACAGGGGCTGCGGCAGGCGTTTGTCCGCACACTGAAACTCGACGACGAACACGCGGTTTTCCCTGAAAATGCTCCCGTTTTCGTCGCTTACGGTTGTGCAATGTATGCACAGCAGGCAGAGGACGCAAAACCGCTTTCGGAGATCCTCGAAAAACTGGCGAATGCCAAAACAGGCGGAAACACCGTCACGGGCAAGCCGCTGTTTGAATCGCGCAAGGACTACGAAGCGTTCATCGAACGGCACAAATCGCACGATTTGCCTTTTGCCGACCTTCACACTGCAAAAGGCGATGCGTATCTCGGCATCGACGCAGGTTCGACCACCACAAAACTCGTGCTGATCACCGAAAAAGGTGAACTGCTCTATCAATACTATGCGGCAAACCGCGGACAGCCCCTCGACCGCATCACAAAGCATCTGGGCTCGATCTACAATCAGATGTCACCCGATCTGCACATTCGCGGTGCGGCAGTCACAGGCTACGGCGAAGATTTCATTCGCGCAGGTCTGGGCATCGACTTCGGCATCGTCGAGACAGTTGCACATTTCAAGGCGGCTTCTTACTTCTGCCCTGATGTCGATTTCATCATGGACATCGGCGGACAGGATATCAAATGCTTTAAGGTGCGCAATCACAGCATCGACAGCATCATGCTCAACGAAGCATGCTCCTCGGGCTGCGGCTCGTTTATTCAGAGCTTCGCACAGGCTCTCGGCTACGAGATCGGCGATTTTTCACAGCTTGGTCTGTTTGCCGAGCACCCCGTCGATCTCGGCTCGCGCTGCACCGTGTTCATGAACAGCTCCGTCAAACAGGCACAAAAGGACGGCGCGACCGTCGAGGACATTTCCGCAGGTCTTTCCTCCTCGATCATCAAAAATGCCGTCTACAAAGTCATTCGTGCAAAGTCAATGGAAGAACTCGGTCAGAATATCGTGGTGCAGGGCGGCACATTTCTCAACGACGCTGTTCTGCGCTCGTTTGAAATGGAACTCGGCAGACCTGTCATCCGCCCGTCCATTTCGGGATTGATGGGTGCATTCGGCGCGGCACTTTATGCGAAAGAACATCGCCCCGCACAGACCACGCTCATCACACCCGAAAAACTCGCGGAATTTTCCTATAAAACCACAAACGCAAAATGCGGCGGCTGTACCGCCCACTGTGCGCTCAATATCGTACATTTCCCTGACGGCGGCAAGTTCGTTTCGGGCAACCGCTGCGAACGCGGTGCGGGCAAATCCAAACAGGATACCATGCCCTCCATTTACGACTACAAGTATGAATACATCCTCGGATGCGGGAAAAAGCCCGCAGGCACGCCGATCGGCAAGGTCGGACTGCCGCTGGCACTCTCGTTCTATGAGCAGATGCCGTTCTGGTCAACATTCTTCACAAAGCTTGGATTTGAAGTCGTCACCTCACGCGAAAGCGACCGCGATGTGTATTATCAGGGACAGCATACCATTCCCTCCGATACTGTCTGCTATCCTGCAAAGCTTGCACACGGGCATATCGAAGATCTGCTCGAAAAAGGCGTGGATTTCATCTTCTGGCCGTGCATGAGCTATAACCTTGATGAGGGCGAAAACGACAACCACTATAACTGCCCTGTCGTTGCCTATTATCCCGAACTGCTCAAAGCCAACAATCCGCGGCTGACAGAAGAAAACTTCCGCCTGCCATATATGGATCTGAACCGCCCGAAAAGCATTCAGGCGGCAATGAAGCTTTGCCTGAAATCCTATCATTTGCAGGGCAGCATTGCCGATGCCCTCGATGCCGCCTACGAAGCACAGGAGAAATATCGCACGGATGTTGCGGCAAAGGCACAGGAGATCATCGCACAGGCACGCGCAGAGGGCAAAAAAATCATTGTGCTTGCCGGCAGACCGTATCACATCGACAAGGAGATCAACCACGGTCTGCAAAAGCTGATCACATCGCTGGGCATGGCTGTTGTCAGCGAGGACAGTGTGGCGGCGCTCGGACACATCACCGAAAAGCTCGGCGTGCTCAACCAGTGGACATATCACGCGAGACTTTACCGTGCGGCGCATTATGTCACAACGCAACCTGATATGCAGCTGGTACAGCTGGTGTCGTTCGGCTGCGGCATTGATGCCGTCACGACGGATGAAGTGCGCTCGATTCTGGAGAAAAACGGAAAGCTCTATACACAGCTGAAAATTGATGAGATCAACAATCTGGGTGCGGCAAAGATTCGACTCCGCAGTTTGGTCGCGGCGATGGAAGAATGAAACTAGGTGCCTGCGGCACTTTTATAATGGAGTGATGCCCCCTTTGTCTCGCTTGCGAGACAAAGGAATCCCATTATAAGCGTCTGTCAAAAACAAAAGAAAGGATGTATTTCGATGGACTTTCTCGAACAGCTCAAACAGGAAGTGCAAAACCACGGGGCACAGGAAATCGACTTCAAATCCCGCAGGTTTCAGCACGGGCGCGACCTCGCACGCACTTATGTCGATATCATCAAAGAAGAAGCGCGGCTGTCGGCAAGAAGCGGTCAGTATCAGCAGGTCGGGCTGCAAATCGTCATCAGCGGATTCTGCGTCCTCAAACCCAATGATTTTGACCTGCCGCCTACGCAAATGCACCGCAGTCAAAGCTTCTGGACAGGCAAATGGTCGGAGGCATATACCCTCACGCAGGGCAACGACCTGTTCGACGCCTTTCAGACAAGCTTTCTCGAATTCTGTCAGCAGGAGCATATCCGCATCGACGCATTTCAGGCAAAGATCCGCACCAAAAACGGAAAATTCGTCTATCGTCCCCTGCCTTTGACCGTCACGTTTCCCGAAACCGTTGAGGGCTTCGGGTTTCCGTATGAAATCACCCTTTGACCCCCAAAAACAGACAACAAATCGAAAGGATGACACCCCCCATGAAATTCATCGACCAGCTCAAAAAGGAAGTGCAGCTTCACGGCGATATGGAAACCGATTTCCGTTCCCGCCGTTATCAGCACGCAAGAGCCATCGCACAAAAATATATCGACGAACTCGAGGAAGCTTCACGAATTTCTGCCCGCAACGGAGACTATGAACGCGTGGACGGACATTCCATCATCAGCGGATTCTGCCCCATCAGCGAAAAAGACTTCGAGATGAAAATCGTGCAGATGGAAAGAAAACGAAAAGGCATCACCCGCAAAAAACGTGAATTTTATTCTCTCGCCCCCGACAATGAACTGTTTGAGGTTTTCCTCTCCGCATTTCAACAGCTCTGCATCGAGGAAGATATCGTTTGTTTTCCCTTTCAGGCGAAAATCGTCAACAAGGACGGGCAGATTCTCTATCACGTCCTTCCCGTGACGCTTATGCATCCGAAAAAAGAGAAGATTCAAGCATTCGGCTTCCCCTATCAAATCGAATTTTAATCCTTGGAAAGGCGGCACCCCATTATGTCAGCTATGTTTACTCCTGAAATGAAAAAGACCCACACCATTCTGGTCCCTGATATGCTTCCTGTGCATTTTCAGCTTCTCATCAACATTCTCAGCGCATACGGCTATCGCTGCGAACTGCTTCGCACCGCAAGCCGTGCTGTCGTCGATGAGGGGCTCAAAAATGTCCACAACGATACCTGCTACCCTGCTTTGCTCGTCATCGGGCAGTTCATGGAGGCACTCAAATCAGGCAGATATAATCCTGACACCACTGCCCTCATGATCACCCAGACAGGCGGCGGCTGCCGTGCATCGAATTATATACATCTGCTGCGAAAGGCACTGGAACAACAGTTTCCGCAGGTGCCTGTCATTTCGCTGAATGTCTCGGGGCTGGAAAAAGACCCCAACAACGGGTTTCAGCTCACCGCCCCGATCCTCATCAAGTTCCTCTATGCGGTGCTTTACGGCGATCTGCTCATGCTGGTATCCAACCAGTGCCGCCCCTATGAGCTGAAAAAAGGCGACACGGAAAAGGTCATGCAGCGGTGGCAGCGGAAACTCGAACAGGCATTCAAAACCAAGGATTATCTGCACACCAAAAAGCTTTATAAGCAGATCCTCGACGATTTCGCTGCCATTCCGCGCACCAAGCGCAACAAGATCCGCGTGGGCATTGTCGGGGAGATCTATGTCAAATATTCGCCGCTCGCAAACAACCATCTCGAAGATTATCTGCTCTCCGAGGGCTGTGAACCTGTGATCCCCTCGCTGCTCGAATTTGTCATGTACTGCGCGGTCAGCACGGCAGTGGACGGCAAACTCTATCATTTCTTCGACAAGAGTGTGCTGAAAAACGGCGTGGGCTACAAGATGATCTACGGGATGCAGAAAACACAGATCGAAGCCGTCAAAAAGCATGGCGTGTTCGACCCGCCTCACGATTTCGAGGTGCTGCGTGCGCGTGCCGACAAATATATCAATCAGGGTGTGAGCATGGGCGAAGGCTGGCTCATCACCGCGGAAATGGCTGCACTGGCTGAATCGGGAACGGAAAACATCATCTGCACACAGCCGTTCGGATGCTTGCCGAACCACATTGTGGCAAAGGGCATGATGCGCGTAATCAAGGATGCCTATCCCGAGGCAAACATTGTGGCAATCGACTATGACCCCGGTGCAACGCGGGTCAATCAGGAAAACCGTGTGAAGCTGATGCTTGCAAACGCTCGCAAGCCGAAAGAAGTGTCTCCGGCGGAATAAATGTGCCCGCGGCGCATTATAATGGGGGTGCCCATGTTTCGCAAACGTGCCGCCCAAACCCCTGCCAAAGGGATACTGTCCCATTTGTCTCGCTTGCAAGACAAGGGAATCCCATTCGATGAATTGCCGTTATATGAAACGAATCGCTCAAGCCTTTGCAGTGGCTTGAGCGATTCTTTTGTGATGCGTCGCTTGGAAACATACGCTTTATTCGCGTGAGAGAAATGCCATCGGATCCGTGTAACAATCGTTTTGCAGCACCTCGAAATGCAAATGTGCATCCAGCGTACTTTCTGCTTCGGCTGTCGCACCGATCGTTCCGATGACCGTACCGCGCTCCAGATTCTCCCCTGCAAACACCGATACACCCTCGCTCAGATTGCAGTACCGCGTCACCGTTCCGTCCGCATGCAGCACCGATACACACACGCCCATCAGCGCGTCATTTTCCACCGCCGATACTGTCCCGTCCAGCACACACACGACATTCGTTCCAAGCGGTGCCGCGATGTCCATGCCGTTATGCGTCTGCCAAACACCTGTTGTGGGCGATTTCACCAGTTCTCTGCCGCTGAACGGCTGAAACACCTCGCCATCCACAGGAAAGACTGCCTTTTCCACCGGCGCAGGCGTCGTTGCGGGCGGCTCGGAAACCGTCGTTGTCGTGGTGGTGCGGCGAATGATCGCTGCTGCTTCCTCGGCGTCAGGTGTTGCAGATGTCATCGGGACTGCGGATGTGGTCTGTGTCGTCGTGCGGGTGGTATGTGCGGTGGTGGGGGTCGTCAGCGTGACGGCATAATCGGGCTGCACCTGCTTTGGCACTTCTGTGCGCTGATACGCGTAAAAGCACGCCGCGCCGACCATCGCCACACAAAGGGAAAGTGCCACGTAGAATCCCTTGCCCGATGACGCTGCTTTTCGGTTTGTATTGTTCATATGATTCGCCTTTCTTTCGTTGCAGTTATCAAAGCCGAAATGCGGCTTTCATGCCTAGTTTGACCGCTGCAAACAAAATTATGCAGTATTTTTCTCCTGCGGCGATTCTTTTTCTTGACATTCTTTGCTGATTATGTTATACTGTCAGTACAACATCATCACCTGCCACCGGGTAGGAAATGCACTTGCGGCGCATCGTCAGGTCTTTGCAGATTCGCCGTCGGGTGCTTTTTTTGTGGATCGGAGTATATCATATGAAATTCGGAAATCCGTTTGCGGCACTCAACAAAAACGAATATCTGCTGTGGATTGCTTCCATGCTCGTGATTATCGGCTCAGCGGTGCTTTTTCCGCACCCCGACTTTTTATCGGTGTGTGCGTCACTGATCGGTGTCACGGCGCTGATTTTTGTGTCAAAAGGGCATCCGTTCGGACAGTTTCTCACCATCGTGTTTGCGGTGTTCTACGGCATCATTTCCTTTGCGGTGCGTTACTACGGCGAAATGATCACGTATCTCTGCATGACAGCCCCGATGGCTCTGCTTGCACTGGTGACATGGCTCAGGCATCCCTTTCAGGATGCGAAAGAAGTCGCTGTCAACCATATCGGCAAGCGCGGCATCGGGCTGCTGATGTTTGCGACAGGCATCGTCACCGCTGTGTTCTATGTAATTCTCAAAAAGCTCGGAAATGCAAGCTTAAACGTCAGCACCATTTCGATTGCAACAAGCTTTCTTGCATCAGCACTGACAGCCCTGCGCAGCCCCTGCTACGCGCTTGCCTATGCCGCAAACGATGTGGTGCTGATCGTTCTTTGGCTGACGGTTTCGCTGCACGACACCGCCGCTGTACCGATGGTCGCCTGCTTTGCCATGTTTCTCGTCAACGATCTATACGGGTTTCTCAACTGGAAACGCATGGAGCGCAGACAATCCCAACACACGGAAAACGCTTGACATTTCATGGCGTTTTGTGGTAAAATAAGACGTTCAGGATTCCGTGCGGCGCAGGCGGTACGGAACAGATTTCGCTAGAGGAGGACTTCATTCAAATGAAGCTTGGTATGGTCGGTTTGCCGAATGTCGGCAAAAGTACATTGTTCAACGCACTCACCAATGCGGGCGCAGAATCCGCAAATTATCCGTTCTGCACGATTGATAAAAACGTGGGTATCGTCTCGGTGCCCGATGCAAGACTC
Source organism: Oscillospiraceae bacterium (assembly GCA_045617625.1). Lineage (GTDB taxonomy): Bacteria > Bacillota > Clostridia > Oscillospirales > Ruminococcaceae > Firm-04. Next base: position 7,742 of record JAZLJA010000003.1, read on the forward strand.
GAAAAGCTTGCAGAAATCTATCAGCCGAAAAAATTCACCCCTGCAACGCTGATGTTCGTTGACATCGCAGGTCTTGTCAAGGGTGCATCAAAGGGCGAAGGTCTGGGCAACCGTTTCCTCGCCGATATCCGCGAAGTGGATGCGATCATTCATGTCGTGCGCTGCTTTGAGGACGACAACATCGTGCACGTAGACGGCTCGATCAACCCTGCCCGCGATATTGAAGTCATCAGCCTGGAACTGATCTTCTCCGACATTGAGATCGTGGAGCGCCGCCTTGACAAAACACGCAAGCTCGCAAAGGGCGATAAGAAATACAACGCAGATGCAGAACTTCTGGAGCGTCTGCTGGCACATCTGAGTGACGGTCAGCCCGCAAGAAGCTTTGACTGCACCGATGAGGAAAAGCTCATCCTTGACGAATCGCCGCTGCTGAGTGCAAAGCCCGTCATCTATGCGGCAAACCTGTGCGAAGCGGATTTTTCAAGCGATCTTGCAAACAATGCACACTATCAGGCGGTGGCGAGCATCGCAGAAAAAGAGGGCGCGGCAGTGTTCCCGATCTGTGCACAGATCGAGGCAGAGATCTCGGGCATGAGTGAGGAAGATCAGGCAATGTTTCTGGAAGAACTCGGGCTTTCGGAATCGGGCCTCAACCGCATCATTCACGCGGGCTATTCGCTGCTGGGACTGATTTCGTTCCTGACAGGCGGCTCGGACGAATGCAGAGCATGGACAATCCGCAAGGGCACAAAAGCACCGCAGGCGGCAGGAAAGATCCACTCGGACTTTGAGAAAGGATTTATTCGCGCTGAGGTCATTTCGTATGACGATTTCATTGCGTGTGATGGCTCGATGGCGGCGGCAAAGGAAAAGGGACTTGTCCGCATGGAGGGCAAAACTTACGAAGTCGCAGATGGTGACATTGTGCTGTTCCACTTCACATCCTGAGGCGGCGGCGACTGCGCCATGTTTCGCTTCACGTATCGCACCGTTTTTATCATGGGATTCCAAAGGGGATTTCATACCCTTTGGCGAAATCTGAAGCGAAGTTCTGTTTCAAATGTATCGCAATACAGCTTTTTCTAAAAAATGACAGGAGGGCTCGGAACACGAATGGTTCCGAGCCCTCCTGTTTTTGTTGATGCGAAAAGTGTTTTGCACCGCGCACCCTGCGCACGGCACACCGATCTCACTGTGCTGCGCTGCTGTCTCCTGCGTTCAGCGGCTGTGAAAAATGCGTGATGCTCGCCTCGTCGATCGAGAAGATCACTTTGTCATTGCTGTAATACTTATACGGAATGTAAACAAGCTTCAGTTCATCATACTTCTCAGGCGTCTTAAAGGTCACATAGCCCTTCACGGTCTCCCCTGCCTTGATTTCCTGATTGAAGCTCACAAAATCCGATTGATTGATCGCTGCATAATACTGGCGTGCAAAAATCGCGGGTGAAACATTGATGACAGGATGGAAATCTTCCTCTCCATCAATAATCGTGCTGAAATGCGTACCCGTCGAGCAGTCGATCGACTCCGTGCTGTTGTTCGTGATGGTCATTTCTGCAATGAACGCAATGCCGCCTGTGCCCGATTTGGAATCCAGTGCAATGACCTTGTCCAGCGATACAGAAAGCTTGTCTTTATAGTTGACGGTCTCACCCAGCTTGGAATCCGTGTTTTCACCCGCAGCGTCCTCTGCAATGGGATTTTTAGGCACTCTGGGATAATACACCTGCTCACCTGCAACGGAGTTTGTGCCGTTATCGGGTGTGACGCGGTCGTTGTTGCAGCCGAAAAGTGCGCCGCTTGTGAAAAGCAGTGCCGCCGAAAGCAGCAGTGCTGCCGATTTCTGATGATGTCTCATAGGAACTCCTCCTGAATCCGAAAATCAAGGACTGAGGGCAAATCGCCCTCGAATCCTATATATTATATCACAGCCTTGCCGAAATTGCAAGAACTTTTTTGAAACAGAACATATTTGCCGAAAAAACGGAAACGGCAGCTTCCGAAAAAGCTGCCGTATGAGCCGTTCATGCCGTCAGTTATCAGCCCTGCGTAGGGATGTTCATCGGACAGTTGTCAGCACAGGCACCGCACTCAACGCAAGCTTCAGCGTCGATGACGTACTTGCCGTCACCTTCGGAAATTGCGTTCACAGGGCAGCCCTCTGCACAAGCACCGCACTGAATGCATTCGTCAGAAATGATGTAAGCCATAGTAATGTACCTCCGTGTTCTGTATTCCGTTGCCGCATGGAATCGACTTCGGTATTTCTATTGTATCACATTTTCAGAAAAATGCAAGTGTTTTTTGAAAAAAATCTGCGGAACTATCTGTAAAGTTCAAAATAGGCAACTTTATACAAATACAGTTTGAAATAGCAATAAAGTCAGGATATTGTAGTGCACCTTGACGAAATTGTTTTGCAAAATGAAAACAGCTTCAGTCTATCTTGACAAAGATGAGCAAATTTGATATAATAATAGAGTATGAAAACAGAGAGGATATTTCTGTCCTTTTTGCGGTGATATATCACAAATCAGCGCAGATACGTCATTTTTAGGAAAGGCGGAGATGAAGTTGAAATTCAGACGGTTGCACCGCGGCGGGGCTTTCCTGCTGACGTCGGTTTTGGCAGCAGAGCTTTGCAGTGCTGCGGTCAGTGCGGAAGAACCCGTCATGCTGCTTTCCTCACCCGCGGATACTGTGGGCGAGGACGCTCTTTATGCCCTGCACTACGAGGAAGAAATCAGTTACAGCGATTATTACGACTCGCATTTGAACGCCCCTGCCCCTGACGCTGAGCTGCTCCGCGGCGGCGCAGACTACGAAACTGCGGAAAACGGTGATTTTTCTGTCGGGAGCCTGGACGGCAAAAACGATATCCTGATCTGGGACAGCCCCGAAGGGGAAGTGTCCTATCAGTTTTCCGTACCCGAAACGGGCACTTATGCCCTGCAAATGACCTACTACGCGATGGAATCCCCCTCCAACGAGGTGGAGCTTTCGCTGCTGCTGGATGGGCAATCGCCGTTTGAATCGGCATCGCGCATTTGCCTCAACAAGATTTTCGTCAACAAAACGGAGATCAAAACGGATTCCAGAGGCAATCAGGTGCGCCCGTCGCAGATCGAACATCCCGCATGGCAGACAAAATATCTCTGCGATGAGGACGGCTTGTTCAACGATCCCCTGCGATTCTATCTGACCGCAGGCGAACACACCCTGACACTCAAAGGCGTCAAGGCGAACATCGGCATTGCAGAACTGAAATTCTGCCAGAAAAAGGATGCCGCCGCCTATCAGAAGCCTGCACAGAGCGATCTTGACAGCACCCCCTCCACGCTGATTCGTCTGGAGGGTGAAGCGGCAAAATACAAATCCTCATCGACGCTCTACCCTGCCTACGACAACAACAGCTATATGGTCTCACCCTCTGACCCCGTGAAAATGGTATATAACACCATCGGCGGCGCAAACTGGGATCACGCAGGACAGACGATCACATGGGAGATCCCCGCAGATGCTTTGCAGGGCGACGGCTGGTACAAGATTGGCATGAAAGCCCGACAGAATGTCATGCGCGGATTCTATTCCAATCGCCGCATTCTGATCGACGGTGCCGTGCCGAACGACGCGATGGAACAGGTGAAATTTTACTATAACACCGACTGGAGCTTCACGCCCGTCACCGCCGCTGACGACGATGCCGCCTATGTGTATCTGGAATCGGGCAAAACGCACACCATCACACTGGAAGCAATGCCCGGCGAGATCGGTGACTATATGCGCCGGCTGGAGGGCACGGTCGCCGATCTGAATGTCTGCTACAAACAGATCCTGATGATCACCGGTCCCAACCCCGACAAGTATAACGATTACTACGTCGAAGAAAGCATTCCGACACTGCTCGACGACTTTCGGCGGCTCTCCGCAGAGCTCAAGGACGCACAGAGCGGCATCGAAACGCTTTCGGGCTCACTGGGTTCCGAAGCGGCAGCACTCCAGAGAATGTACGTGATCCTTGACAAATGCCTCGCCAAACCGAGCCGCATCCCGAATTACGTCCCGCAGATCAAGGAAAACATCTCCACAATTTCCACCTTCATCTGCGATTACCGTGACCAGCCCCTTGAGATCGACTATCTCGAAATCGCCTCCCCTGACAAGGACTTCGCATCCATCAAGGCAGGATTCTGGAAGCAGCTTGCATTTCGGTTCAAGGCGTTTATCGGTTCGTTCACCGAGGATTACACCACCCTCTCCGACATCGACGCAGATGATGAGGATGTCATTGATGTGTGGGTCAATCTGGGACGAGATCAGGCGCTGGTCGTGAAAGAACTTGTGGAAAACGAATTTGCCCCCGCGCATCCCGATATTCCCGTGTCGGTGAACCTCGTGGTGGGCGGTGTCGTCGAGGCGACACTTGCAGGCAAAGGTCCGGATGTGGCATTGTTCCTCGGCGGCGAATTTCCCGTCAACCTCGCCTGCCGCGGACTGCTGGTCGATATGAAGCAGTATGACGACTTCGCTGACGTCACAAAGCCCTATCAGAAAGATGCGACCGTGCTTTACGAATATAACGGCGGCGTTTACGGTATGCCGCTGACCCAAAGCTGGACCATGATGTTCTACCGCACGGATATCCTCACAGAGCTTGGATTCACCGAACTCCCCCGCACCTGGGACAACCTCATTGATATGCTCCCCGCACTTCAGCGAAATCATCTGGGCATGGGACTGATCCTCCCCTCCACCAACGTGGCGGCATCCACCGAGGCAGGGCATACCTTTGCTACACTGGTGCTGCAATCGGGGCTCAATTACTATAACGCAGAGCAGACCAAAACACAGTTTGATTCTGTCACGGCGGTGCAGTGCTTTGAAAAGTGGACGGATTTCTACACCGACTACAAGTTCACGCAGGTCTATGATGCATACAGCTACTTCCGCACGGGACAGTATCCGATCGTGATTGCCAATTACAGCTTCGGCAATCAGCTTGCGGTGGCAGCCCCTGAGATCAAAGGCCTCTGGGATTTCACCGTCATGCCCGGCACCGTGCAGGCTGACGGCAGTATCAACCACGCATCCAATTCGGGCGGCTCAGGTGCCGTGATCTTCAACAAGGTCAAAAATCAGGATGCAGCATGGGAATTTGTCAAGTGGTTCTGCTCCACCGATGTCCAGACCGAATACGGCGCGGATCTGGAGGGACTGCTCGGACAAATGGGCCGCTACGAGGCGGCAAACATCGAGACACTTGCACAGCTCAACTGGTCGGCAGAGGAATACGCAGTGCTGAAATCACAGTGGGAAGCACTCGACGAGATCCCGATTCTTCCCTCGTCCTATGCGGTCACGCGCAACATCATGAACGCATTCCGCGAGACCGTCAACGCAAACGAAAACCCGCGTGACACCCTGATGTACTATAACAGCGATATGAACGATGAAATTCTCCGCAAGCGCGAGAATCTCGGACTGGATTGAAAGGAGGGAGCAGCTTGGCAATGGCAGAAAGCCGGATCGGTGTGCGCACCAAAAAGGAACAGCGCAAACTGGTCTGGAAACAGATGAAACAGAGTAAAGAAGCGTATCTCATGATGGCTCCCTTTCTGATTTTGTTTCTCATCTTCACGGTCATTCCTGTCATCATGTCGCTGCCGATCGGTCTGACCGATTTCGACATGGTGCAGTATCCGCCCACATGGGTGGGACTCAGCAATTTCTACAACCTGTTCCTCAACGACAGCATCTTCATCAAATCCATTCGCGTGACACTGGTGTTTGCGGTGTTCACAGGTCCTGTCAGCTACATTCTGAGTTTTCTGCTCGCGTGGCTCATCAACGAACTGAGCCCCGCACTCAAGGTCATTTTCACGCTGATCTTCTATGCGCCGTCGATGGCATCGGGCGTGTATGCGGTGTGGCAGCTCATTTTCTCCGGCGACAGCTACGGCATTGCAAACTCCACGCTGATGAATCTCGGCATCACCACATCCGCCATTCAGTGGCTCACCGATTCCAACTACATTCTCACGGTGGTCATCATCGTGCAGCTGTGGGTCAGCATGGGCGCAGGATTTCTCGCAATGCGTGCAGGCTTCCAGAACATCGACAAAAGCCAGTATGAAGCAGGCGCGATCGAAGGCATTCAAAACCGTTTTCAGGAACTCATCTACATCACCATTCCGGGCATGGGACCTTCGCTGATGTTTGCGGCAGTCATGCAGATCGTCTCGGCATTCACTGCGGATATCGTCGCACGCAATCTGGTCGGATTTCCAAGCACTGACTATGCCGCACACACCATCATGACACACGCCTTCGACTACGGCTGGATCCGCTATGAAATGGGCTATGCGTCGGCGATCTGTATGGTGCTGTTCGTGGTGATGTATCTCTGCAACAAGCTGATCAACAATCTGCTTGGCAAATATATGGATTGAAGGAGGCGGGAATCGGATGAAAGACCCCAAAAAACTCAAAGCCTCCAATCGGCGTGCAGGGCGCAAAGTCGGCGGCACGATCGCTATTTTCCTGTTCCTGCTCGTGCTTGGCGGTTTCATGGTGCTGCCCATCTGGCTGATGGTCGTCAACAGCATCAAGCCTGTCAACGAAATGTTTATCTTCCCGCCAAAGTGGTACACCCTCAACCCGACATTTGAAAATTTCAAGGATACCTATCGTGTGCTGAGTGCCATGTGGGTGCCGTTTTCACGCTACGTATTCAACAGCGTGTTTGTCACGGTTGCCGTGACCGTTTTGCAGTGCGTATTCGCTTCGATGGCGGCATTCTGTCTCGCAAAGGTGAAATTTCCGGGCAGCAAGCTCATCAACGCGATCATCGTGCTGGCACTGCTCTATAACAGCAATGTCATCTATCTGATGCAGTATATGGTCATGGCGGAACTCAACATGATTAACCACTATTCGGCTCTGATCCTGCCTGCGGTGGCATCCTCGATGGGGCTTTATCTCATGCGGCAAAGCATGACCACCGTGCCCGATGCCATGATCGAAGCGGCGAAAGTCGATGGTGCGAATCTGTTCACCATTTGCTGGAAAATCGTGATCCCCAACCAGAAACCCGCACTCATGACAATGGCGATCTTCGCATTTCAGGGCGCGTGGAACATCACGGGCGGCAGTCTGGTCTATGACGAAGCCCTCAAAACCCTCCCGACGGTCATTCAGCAGGCAGCCTCCGCAGGTATTTCGCGGCAGGGCGTAACAATGGCAGCTGCGGTGATCCTGTTCCTGCCGCCTGTGCTGTTTTTCGTGCTGGCGCAGAGTCAGGTCATGGAAACGATGGCACACTCGGGCATCAAGGATTAAGGGGGCAGACATATGAAGAAACACAGACATCTTTTGCGGCTTGCCGCGGCAGGGGCATCGGGTTTGCTTGCCTGCGCCGCGATGACGCTCCCTGCCGCCGCCGATGAACCCTATGACGTTTACAACTACAACAACTTCGATGAGGCGGTGCCCTCACAGGCGGGTTATCTCGCAGAGCGCAGTATTTCGGGGCTTGATCTGGGCACCACGGCACTCTCCGCACCTGCCGATCTGTTCAAGGATAAAGCCGACTTTTTCTACATTGTGGATTCGGGCAACAACCGCATTGTCAAGGTTGACCCCGATTTCACAAAAGCCGTGGCGATCCTCGACCGCTTCACCATGCCTGACGGCTCTGAGACCACGCTGAAAAATCCCAAGGGCATTTACGTTTCGCCTGACACGGGGCTCATTTACATCGCAGACAACGAAAACGCCCGTGCCCTGATCGTCAATGCCGATTTGCAGGTGCAGCAGGTCATCACAAAGCCGAGTTCTGCCGTTTACGACCAGCAGCTCACGTTTTTGCCGCAGAAGATCCTCTGCGACAATGCGGGAAATGTGTATATCGTGCTGGGCAACACCACCAAGGGTGCCGCCATGTTTGACGCGGAAGGCACATTCATCGGCTATTACGGCGCAAACACCGTGCAGGCAACCGCTGAGGTCATCGCCAATCACTTCTGGAACGCGATCGCTTCGGAGGAGGAGAAAAAATACCGCACCCGCAGCACCCCCACCGCATTCGATAATTTCGATATCGACACGGAAAAAGGATTCATCTTCACATCCACCTCTGCAAGCAGTTCCAACAGCGATATCGTCAAAAAGGTCAACCCTGAGGGGCAAAACCTGTTTTCGTATATGTCGGGCACCACATGGGGCGACCTGTTTGCCACATGGTACAGCGGCACAAACTATAAATCCAAGATCGTCGATATCGACATCGGCGACAACGGCACCATCAACTGCCTCGACACCACCACGGGCAGAGTGTTCCAATACGATGAGGAAGCCTCGCTGGAATTCATTTTCGGCACCACCGGCGACCAAGTCGGCGCATTCACGCAGGGCGGCGTGGCGGCACTCGAAACCAAAGGTGCAAACGCCGAACAGATCTACGTGCTGGACAGCGGCAAGGGCACTGTCACCGAATTTGCGGAGACCGAATTCGGAAGCATTGTCCACAAGGCAAACGCCCTTTATAATGACGGCTACTATGAAGAAGCACTGGAGCCCTATCTCGAAGTGCTGAAGCGCGACGGCAATTTCGTAGAGGCAAATTACGGCATCTCCGCCGCCTACTATAACATGGGGATGTATCGGGAATCCATGAAATATGCAAAAAAAGCCGATGCTTCCGGACGCTATAACCGCGCTTTTGAACGCTATCGCTCGCAGTTTTTGAAAGCCCACCTCGCCGAGATCCTCATCGGCATTGTGGTGCTTGTCATCGGCATCAAAGCGGGCAAATATTTCCTGAAAAAGCGGAAATCGACGAAAAAGCCCGCCGACACGACCGCCGCATCATCGACATAAGGAGGTGTACCGTTCATGATGGATTTCACACAGCCCCAGTGGGTCAAACACGTTTTGTTTCACCCGTTTGAGGGCTTTGAAGACTTGCGCTGGAAAAAGGGCGGTACGCTCAAATACACGGCAATCATCGTCATCGCACTGTTTTTCGCACTGATCGGCTGGGACCGCTGGTGCGGTTTCCAATTTCGACCGCTGCCGAATGCACTGTTTTCCGTGGTGCCCTATATCATGAAAAGCGTGGTGTATTTCGCGGCGTGGTGCATCGGCAACTGGTCTGTCTGCACACTGCTGGACGGCGAAGGCACCTTCAAAAACATCACGATATACAGTTCCTACGCGCTGATCCCGTATATCGTCTGCACATTTGTCAACGTGATCCTGTCGCATGTGCTGGTGCGTGACGAAGCGGTGTTCTTCAACACGATCTATTACATCGGGCTGCTCTGGACGGCGCTTCTGCTGTTCAATGCAGTGAAATCCGTGCATCAGTACAGCTTCACGAAAACAGTTGTCGCCATTGTGCTGACCTTCATCGCCATGCTGATCATTCTGTTTCTGGCAGTCCTGTTTTTGAGCCTGTTCCAGAAGGTCTATGTATTCTTCTATTCGGTTTACACCGAGATCTTGTACCGCATTCGCGTGTGAGGAGGGGAGAAATTTGCGTAACAACCGAAAAAAGCTCTATGCCTGCCTGACCGCGGCAATGCTGCTGATACAAACGGGCGCGATGAATCTCCCCGTGCTTGCCGACACCGAACCCGACACTGCCGAATCCCAAAGCGATACGGCATCTGCGGGTGGAACAGCAAATCCCGAGGCGGTAGAATGGGTCACGCGCTCTGAGGCGGATGTGCTTGCAAAAATGCGCATCGCCGCCGAAAACGACAACCTTGCATTTTACGTCTGGGACAACGAAAAACTTGCCGACGACGAAAAAGCCGAGGATGTCTTTGCTCTGAAAAACAAGAAAGACGGCTATATCTGGTGGTCATCCCCGATCAACGCGGGCGGCGACAAGATCGCCTCAAAAGTGCTTTGCAAAGAATTGCAGTCCACACTGGTTTTGTCCGCCGCAGAACCCGATAACCGTTCCTCATCGTTTGCACGTTCCGGCGACGCCTCAAAATGCACCGTGATCGTCAAGGATGTGAAAAACGGCGTCCAGGTGACTTATAACTTCAAGAAAGCGGGCATCAAAATTCCCGTGACCTATACGCTCTGCGAGGATTATCTGGGCGTCACCATCAACAGCGAGGACATCACCGAAAAATACGGTGTGGAAAGTGAAGATGAGGACAAGTTCATCATCACGCATTCGCTTGCGGTGCTCAACGCATTCGGCGCGGCAGATTCCAAAGAGGAGGGCTGTTTTGTCATCCCCGACGGTTCGGGCGCGGTCATCAATTTCAACAACCGGAAATACACCGCCAAAACATACAGCCAGCTGATCTACGATGTGGACACCACTGCAGTGCCGAAAACCAAAGGCCCCGTTGTTGAGGGCGTTTCGCTGCCGATGTACGGCATTTGCAAAGGCGAAAATGCCATGCTTGCCGTGGCAGCAGGCGGCGACGGAAACTGTACCCTCAATGCCGATGTCAGCGGCAAGGGGCAATCCAACACCGAGTATAACCGCTGCTTCTTCCGATTCAATCTGCGCAGTCAGGATACCTACTATCTGGGCGGTGACAGTCTCAATCCGCTCGACGTCTACGAGAAAAATATGGAGCACACCAAAATTGATGTGCGCTACTATCCCCTCTGCGCCGCCGATGCCATCAACGAGGATAACAGCGAAAATCTCGATTACGTGGACATTGCCGCACGCTATCGGCAGTATCTCACGGAAGATATGGGCGTTCAGCCGAAAGCAAAGGCAAACGACGCCGCACTGTATCTCGACATCTACTGCGGCTGCGAAAAGCAAAAGAATATCCTCGGATTCCCTGTGTTCATGAAAACCGCCATGACGAATTTCGATGAAGCACAGGACATCGTGAAAGCTGTGCAGGCGGCAGGTGCCGACGATCTGGTCGTGTCGCTCAACCATTGGACATCGGCAGGCATCAGCGGCAAGGTCGATTATAAGGCAAAACCCGCCGCGACACTGGGCGGAAAATCCGATTTCAAAAAGCTGACGTCCTATCTCGATGAAAGCGGCATTGCATGGTATCCGATCGTCAGCAACACCGCGTTTTATTCGGGCAATGGCTATTCCTCATTCACCGACACGGCAGTGCGTGTGTCGGGCTCATTCGCCCGCATCGTCGATTATGAACGCGCCTACGGTGTACCCTATGGCGAAAAGAAAACCATGTCGCTGCTATCGCCCAGCACATTTTCAGAGCTCTATGCCAAGCTTGCGGAGAATTATCAGAAAGCAGGGCTCAAATCTGTGGGCATTGGTGCAATGAGTTCCACGCTCTATGGCGACTACGGCAAAAAATCGGCATCCTCCCGTGAGCAGACCAAAACGGTCATCACGGAAAGCCTGCAAAAATTGCAGAGCGACGTCGGCTCGGTGCTTTCTGCAGATCCCAATGCCTACGTACTCCCCTGCACCGACCGTATCACCGATATGCCGCTCTATTCCAGCGGATTCAACCTGTTCGACGGCGACATTCCGCTTTATCAGCTTGTCATGCACGGGCTGATCCCTTACGCGACCAAAGCCGTCAACGGCAGTGCCGATGCGAAACGGCTCGTGATGCTTGCAGCGGCAACAGGCAGCAATCTGCATTTTGATTTGCTCCACGCCGAAATCAGCGAGCTGAAAGACACCGATTACGACGTATATTACTACGCCTATCATGACTACTGGACACAAAATGCGGCGCAGTATCACGCATTCATCAAGGATGTGGTGGCAGCGGTCAGTGATTCGCATATCATCAGCTATCAGGCGGACGGCGACAAAATCACGACAAAATATGCAAACGGCACGGAGACGCTCGTGAACCTCACCGACTGCTCCGTGACCATGAACGGCAAAACCCGTTTTCTGAAAGATTATCTGAAGGAAGGAGAGGATGTTCTTGGCAGCGAAAACAAAGGATAAGTCAAGCGAAAAGCCGCGCGGCATCAAAATGCCCTATGAGCGCAGAAAAGCCCTCTACGGCTACGGCTTTATCGCGCTCTGGCTGGTCGGAACCATCATCTTCTTCCTCATTCCGCTGGTTGAGTCGCTTTGCTACTGCTTCATGCAGAACAGCACCCTCAAACCCGATGTCGGCGGAATGCGAAAAGACTGGCTTCCCATCGCGGGCGGCGGATTTCTCGCAAACTTCAAGTTCGTGTTTGCCCAAGACCCGCAGTATAAACAGTATCTCATCGGCGTGCTGAAAGACACCGCGCTCACCACCCCGATGATCCTGATTTTTTCGCTGTTCATCGCGGTCATTCTCAACCAGAATTTCAAAGGCAGAGGCTTTGCCCGTGCGATTTTCTTTCTGCCGGTCATCATCGCAACCGGACCTGTTTACAACATCATCAACGGCGACATCGCCGCCACGGGCGCGGACAGCGGTGCACAGTTCTCAACGCTGTTTGAAACGGATATCGTCGATGAACTGCTGGAATTTCTCGGCGTGATGAACATTTCGTCAAGCCTGTCGGAAGTCATCAACACGGTGGTCACGAACATTTTCGGGCTTGTGTGGAACAGCGGTATCCAGATTTTGATCTTCCTCGCGGCGCTGCAAAATATCCCCGTATCAGCAAAAGAAGCGGCGTCGATGGAGGGTGCAACGGCTTGGGAATACTTCTGGAAGATCACCCTGCCGTATGTCAGCCCCATGATCCTCGCAAACTTCATTTACACGGTCATTGACAGCTTCACCGCAACGGACAATCTGGTGATGATGCGCGTTGTCGAAAAACAGCTGGACTGGGATTTCGCCTACGCCGCGTCTATGGCATGGAGTTATTTTGCGATCGTCATGCTGTTTGTGGGCATCATCGTCCTGATTCTCAATCGGTTTATCTTCTATGAAGTCGAGTAAAGGGGGTGCAGAATATGGAAGAAACACATAAGCCGTCAGAAAACGACGAAATCACCGTATCTGCGCCCGAATCGAGCACAGACGATATTCCGGAAAGTGCAAAGCCCGTTGTTCACGCAGAGCATCAGGTGGGCGAGGGCATGAGCAAAAAAGAAGCCATGAAGATCCGAATGCAGAACATGAACAAGCAGGAAATTGCGTATCTTCGCAGAAAGCAGCTTGTCGAAAAAATCTGGCCCGTGTTTCGGTTTTTGATTCTGTTCGGGCTCGGATTCGTCATTCTGACTCCGCTGCTGTTCATGTTAAGCTACGGTTTCCGTGACAACCGCGATATGAGTGACCCGACCATCATCTGGATCCCGCGGCATCTCACGCTGAAAATCATGAAGCAGACCATCAGCGCGATGGGCTTGCTCAATTCCCCCGCGCACCGCGGCAACCCGATCGTCAATACGCTGTTCATCAACCTTGGCTGCTCGATTTTTCAGGTCATCACCTGCGCCGTGACAGGCTACGGCTTTGCGCGGTTCAAGTTCAAGGGCAGAAACCTGCTGTTCGGCATCGTCATTCTGATGATTCTGGTGCCGACGCAAATCATCTCGATTCCGCTTTACATGACGTTTAAAAACTTCCTGTTCGGTGCAGTCAATCTGATTGACAACCCGCTGGTGATGTTTTTGCCCGCCATGACCGCAAACGGCATCCGTGCAGGGCTGATGATCTTCATTTTCCGACAGTTTTTCCGCGGCTTGCCGAAAGAACTGGAGGACGCGGCATATCTGGACGGATGCGGACCGCTTGGGACGTTTCTGAAAGTCATGGTGCCGAATGCGGCGTCATCATTTTTGACGGTATTTCTGTTTTCGATCGTGTGGTACTGGAATGATTATTACGTATCATCCGCATTTTTCACAAACACAAAAACGATCGCGCTGGTGCTGAAAAATCTGAGCGGCACACTGAACATCGCCATTTTCAACAATGCGAATGCAAATGTCAGCGCACGCGAAAAGATCGTGTGGCTGGAGGCAGGCTGTTTGATTTCGATCACGCCGATGCTGATTCTGTATGCGTGTCTGCAAAAGTATTTCACGGAGGGCATTGAGCGTTCGGGGCTTGTCGGCTGAGAGCACTCTGCTCTCACGAATCGCAGAAAATTTACGCTCAGGCTTTTCAAAGGCTTGGGCGTAATTTTTTTGATATGTGCATCTATACATTGACACGAAACCGGATTTGTGATAGAATGAAATCAGCCTGAAAATATATCAGGCACATGCAAATCGGGAGATTCAAAAAAAGAGGAGGCTTTTCCATGCGTCTGTTATCGAAACTCACTGCGGCATTCGTAGCCGTCGTCATCAGCATCAGCGGCATGAGCCTGCCTGTCGGCAATGTCCGTGCAGCTGACAACATCGCCCACGACCCATCCCGCGATGTCAATGCGGAAGGCGTCGGCAACCCCTTCAACTTCGGTGAGCGCAACACCCCTGCGGATGCATCCACCGCGGAAATCCGCGCCATCAACCACAAAATGACCGTTCAGGAGGTCAAATACGCGCTGTATAAGGAAATTGACGAGCACTGGGATCTGCTCACCGTGCGCCTCGGTCAAGCCGAGCGTGAAAAGGTCTATGCGCTGTTTCTGGGCGTCGGCACGCGTGAATCGACCCTCGGCGGCAACGGCGACGGTGCCGATCTGGAAACCGCCTACGATCAGGGCTTCGGTGTCAGTTCCGCACACGCCTACGGAACGCTGCAAACCGCAGTCACCGCCTTTGCCGACTGCGACCCCACCTTCATGAAAGAGGAAGACGTCCCCGAAATGTTCCAGTATTCGCTGTCCGAATCGACGTTTTACGACGCGATCATCTCGAATCATATGGGTATTCGGAAAATTCTGCATTTCGTGCATTCCGCAATCGTGGACTACAATCTCTCCGGCTATCAGGTGGTGCGTGCGGCTCTGAAAGGACATAACACGGGCTGGGCGGATTTCGACGAGAACAATGTGGGCTATTATGCCAACTACCCCGACGAGATCATCGCGCAAGCCAAGTGGTATTATGAGGAAGGCCATCTCTACGACAACGAATTTTCGTGGACAGGCAATCAGGCGATCGAAAGCTATCGCAGTGACGACGCATGGGACTGGTGGGGCGACGGTCAGCCAAGCCTTGCCGAGATCGGTTCGTCATCGGGCGGCGGCACCGGCACCACCGCCACCACCACAAACGGCCCTAAAACAACCACCACAACCACACGCACAACAGCATCCTCCGTTGACCCTTACCGCGATTTCACCGTTTCGCCGTCCTATGTCGATATTGCCGTGGGTGACAAGTCCGTGCAGATCTCGGCACCTGCGGGATCAACATTTGAATCGAACGACAAGGAGATCGTCACCGTGGATGAATCGGGCGTCATCACACCGCTGCGCGAGGGCATGGCGCAGATCGCCGTTTATTCGCCCTATGTCAAGGGAGATTTCCGAACGGTCACGGTGAATGTCAAGGCAGGCAATCCCAACACCTCGGAAATCGAACAGAACACACTCATGGGCGATGTGGACCTGAACGGTGCGGTGACGATCGCAGATGCAGTTTTGCTTGTGAAATTCCTCTGCGGTATGGAATCATTCACTGCCAAGCAATCCAAAGCAGCAGATATGGATTACAACGGAAAACTGACGGCTGCTGATCTTACGATGCTGAAACGCTATCTCATTTCAACGGGCAGATAACCCGAAATCCGCCGAGGGGATTCTCACACGAATTTGTGCAAACTGCCGAATTCAAAAAAAATGTGGAAATCCCCTTGACTTTCCCTCGCTGTTTTGATATAATAGATGAGTACTGAATGCGAGTGTGCTGGAATTGGCAGACAGGCACGTTTGAGGGGCGTGTGCTTCGGCGTACGGGTTCAAGTCCCGTCACTCGCACCAACTGCATAAGCAGCCGTGATATCGAGGATCAGATATCACACATGGAAAGATGGCTGAGCTGGTCTAAGGCGCACGACTGGAAATCGTGTAGGCGTTAATAGCGTCTCGAGGGTTCGAATCCCTCTCTTTCCGCTTCAATGAAATACCGTAGATTCGTTTGAAAAGACGAATCTACGGTATTTTTGTTTATGTGGCGATGCCTGTCCAAAATTTCAGCAGTATTGGTTGTGAAATAGGATTTTCGTTGTGATTATTGTTCGATTCCGATTGATTCAAAGGAATAATCCGCGACCACATTGTAGTGGGAGATTTCTTCGGTGTATTTCGCTGCGGAATAGCCTGTTGCATCCTCCAGCCAAGCGATGATTCCTGATTATTATACAGGAATATGTGTGTGTGTTCAAGCTTGATTGACAGAGACCGCCGTCAGATCACAGGGCTGCAATTTTGCCTACAACGCGCTGAAATGTTGACTTTTTGCTGTAAATATGTTACAATGAAAAAAACTGTACAAAGAGGGAGAGAGACTCTTATGGCACAGTCGATCGGGAAAATCGGTATCATTATGCCGTATATCCGTGATGTCCTGTTTTCGGAATTTTTGCAGGGCGTTTATGAACAGGCAGCAAAACTCGGTTTTGATACCCTGATATTTACCTGCGCGGCAGACCCGCTGTATTTTTCGGTGCAGAGCGATTATGCAGCAGGAGAGAATAACATTTTCACGCTTCCCGAAAACGCCGAACTCGACGGCATTTTATTTGCGGCTGACCGTTTTTCGCAGGAGTTCGATACGCAGCCGATTTTTGATATGCTGCGAAAAAAAAATATCCCCTGCCTTGTGACAGGTGAACCACATGAAGGGTTTGCCTGTATGTCGCCGCCGCAGGCAGAAGCGTTTGAACGCATCACCAATCATATGCTGCAGGAGCATCATGTTAAAAGCTGCTATATTCTGACAGGAACAGAAGACAATGTGCATGCGATCGAGCGTCTGCGAGGATTTCAGCGTGCCGTCAGGGCTGCGGGACTTCCGGAGGACAAGACGCTTGTGTTTTACGGCAATTTCTGGAAATCCGCAGGCGTGAAGCTTGGAATACAAATCGCAGAAGGACAGGTGCCAATGCCGGAAGCGGTCGTTTGTGCGAATGATGCAATGGCGGTCGCCCTTTGCGAGACCTTACAGGAACGCGGAATCTCCGTGCCGGATCAGATTCGGATATCAGGCTACGACGGCGTCCGCAATGCGCTCGATCATTACCCGATGATCACAACGCTTTCGGGCATGGAGGGAATGTTCGGACAGCTTGCCGTCAATCAGCTTTATGAACGGATAACGGGTGAGAAATCGCCTGTGGAAGCAGATGACTGTCTGTTGCTGGTCGGAACAAGCTGCGGATGTACACCTGATGCGCAGACACAGCTGGAGAGAGGAAAGATCCTGAAACGCAATGAAGCCATCGGCATGAGTTTTCATGAGCATCAGGTGATCGCCGATTATTATGTTCGTTTTTCCGAAGCGGAGTCTATGCAGGAACTGCTGGAATCCATGCACCTGATGAGCCATTTTGTTCCGACCTGCAAGCGCATCGAACTGTGCCTGTGTGACGACTGGAAAACGAGTGCCCTCACAGGCAATCAGCTGCGGGAATCGGGATATTCCGAGCAGATCGAACTGGTTTTCTGCCGCGGTGAGGGAAGCGGGGCGCATGATGTCCCGATCACGTTTGCGGTCAGCAGGCTTTTGCCGTCGCTGTCAGAGCCGCACGAACCGCGTCTGGTGTTTTTCACGCCGCTGCATTGTCGGCGGCAGGTGCTTGGTTACTGCGCCGCAACCTACGAGAGCGTCAATGATTTTTGCAGCCAGCACTATGACAGCAGCTGGTGTGATGCGGTCGCCTACGGATTCCATTCCCTGCGCAATCGGCTCTATACCCGCCAGATCGAACAGCAGATGCTTGATTATCTGCAAAAAGACCAGATGACGGGAATGCTGAATCGGCGCGGGCTGCTGAATCAGATGCCACCGTTTTTTGAGCAGAACCCCGAAGATGCCCTGCTGCTGCTGTTATACTGCCGCGAACCCGCAGACACGGGGCTTGACACCGAATCCAGATGGCTGCACGCGATTACCAATGCCATTCAGCTTTCCTGCGGCATTGGTGAGATCGCTGCACGGATTCATTCGGAGGTGTTCGCATTTCTGCTCCCGCACACGTCAGATATGTCGCCGCAGGAACAGACGGAACGCTGGATCATGCGCTTCGAGAGGAGTTTGGAAACAGTGCAGAAGCGTGAAAAAATGCGGGTCCATTCCAGAATCCTTTCGGATAGTATTCGGATCAAGCCGATGGACGCGGAAACCGCCGATGCGCTGCTTACGGAGCGGATGCAGATTCTGTCCAGACGAATCGCGGAGCCTGTGAAAAAAACCTCTGACTATGTGGAACCCATGAAACGCATCCGCCGCGAGATCTATCTCGACCCCCAGCTTCCCTGGACGGTTTCGGGCGTTGCATCGCGGCTCGGTATCAGTTTTAGTTATCTGGAACGCATCTATCTCAAGCAGTTCGGTGTCAACCTGAAAGAAGACATCATATCCGCGAGACTGCAAAAAGCGAAAGACCTTTTGAAACGTTCGGAACTGCACATCTCAGAGATCGCAGAGCAGTGTGGATATTCGGATGTGAGAAGTTTCATCCGTGCGTTCAAAAAGCTGACGGGAAAATCTCCAACGCAGTATAACCATGATGCGGACTCGTGATGAAGCCTGCATCTGTTCCATTTTTCTTCATTTAAGTTAGTTAAGCAAGATTTTGTGAACTCTTGGGTGGATTATGACATTTACTTTCTTATATAATCCCGCTATAATAGAATTAGATTGGGGTCATGCTGTCCGTGCAGGATGACAACACCAATCAGAATCATTTCATTTTTTATGAAGAGGGGAAGATTATGAAAGGTAAAATGCTTCGGACGCTCGGAACAGTGCTTTCAGCGGCACTGATTCTGACACAAATGCCGCCGCTCCCTGCACAGCTCGTTTCGGCAGCAGGTGAGATCACAGCACAGGACATCTCAACCTGCACCTACACAAAAGAGCTGAATGGTGTCACACTGGTTCAGGGCGAGACCTATAACATGACGCTCGGTGATCTGGGAGTGTCCGCACTCGAAACACCCACCGAGATCTGGCTGAAAGTCACCGCCGATGTCTCATCGGGTCTGCCAATGATGCCTGCAATCGGATATACGACATCTTCGTATATCAATGCAGACGGCGAGGAAGCCACATGGTATGGTGACGGCTGCTGGATCCAGAATCCCACCGCAGTCTCCACCGTGATGATCCCGATCCCCGCAGAACACCCGATGCCCGATACGTTCCAGATTCAGCTTTGGGGCGAAACAGGCAGCACGATTGCTTCGGCGCAGCTCAATGCAGTCGGTGTTGTGACAGGCAGCGGAACCGGTGCGGATATCGGCATCATGACGCGCAAGGGCGACATCAACAAGGACAAAAGCGTTGATGTCAAGGACATCAACGCACTGGCAAAATATCTGGTCGGAGAGCTGACAGAGCTTGACGCTCCTGCAAACGGCGATCTGGACGGAAACGAAACGCTGAACGCAAAAGATCTGACACTCCTGAAGCGCGGAATCCTCGACGGCACACTTGGCGGACAGTCGCCGAGCAATCCCGGCAACCCCAACGAGACCGCAATGGAGTTCGTCAAGCACATCAAAGTGGGCTGGAACCTCGGCAATACGATGGATTCCATCTCTGATGCCAATGCTGCGCCTCTTTCCAATGTGCTGCAATATGAGACTTACTGGCAGTCCAGTATGACCACACAGGCAATGATCGACAGAATCAAGTCGGCAGGCTTCAACACGGTTCGTATCCCTGTTTCGTGGGGTCAGAAAATGGACAGCAATTACATCATCAACGAGAAGTGGATGGATCGTGTGCAGGAGATCGTGGATTATGTCATCAACGACGATATGTACTGCATCCTGAATATCCACCACGACAACGACATCCGTAGTCAGGGCGGCTACTTCTATCCCGACAATGCGCATTATGCACAGTCCGAAAAGTTTGTCACAGCTGTCTGGACACAGGTCTCCGCGCGTTTTGCGGACTATGACAATCATCTGATTTTCGAGACCCTGAATGAACCGCGTCTGATCGGTCATACAAATGAATGGTGGATCGACCCGAACAATGCAGACTGCAAGACCGCAATGGACTGCATCAACAAACTGAACGCAGCGGGTCTGAAAGCGATCCGTAACAGCGGCGGCAACAATGCGACCCGTTTCGTCATGATGCCGACCTACGCTGCATCTCCCGACAGTGCGAACCTGAGCGGCTGTGTGTTCCCCGATGATTCGCGCCTCATCGCTGAGATCCACGCTTATCGTCCCGACCCGTTTGCACTCAACGGCACGACCTCGCAGTTTGATCCTTCCACGGATGGCAGAGGCATCATCACTTTCATGAATGACCTTGAGAACCGCTTCATCAAGAAGGGTATTCCTGTCATCATTGATGAATTCGGCGCCGTCAACCGCAGCAACGATTCCGAGCGTGCGGAATGGGCAAAATTCTATATTGAACAGGCAAATTCCCGCGGCATCCCCTGCGTTTGGTGGGATAACAACTATGACCCTGATTTCACTCTGCTTCAGCGTTCCAACAATACTCTGGTGCATACTTCGATTATTGACGCAATCATGGATGCTGCGGCTGCAAGAGAGGAATAACAGTCTTTCCGCTTTGTTCTCAGCAGGTGATGAAATGAATATCACAAAAGCCCACGCAGATTCGATATCTGCGTGGGCTTGATTTGTTTCTGAAGGAACTGAGAAATCAGCGCTCGGAAAACTTTCGCACCGTTTTTTCAGCCTGTATCACATACTGCACGTTTCCGTGTATGATATGATACAGAAAAAAGTTTTGATGTTTGAGAACCCTGTGAATTTACACTACTCTCAAACTGATCGCCGATCGCCTTTGAAATATCCGCAGTTTGAGAACCCTATGAATTTACACTACTCTCAAACTAGGATGAATAAACGACGTCAAAAACAGGTGTTTGAGAACCCTATGAATTTACACTACTCTCAAACGTGCTTCAATCAACGCACCGAAATGCTCAGGTTTGAGAACCCTATGAATTTACACTACTCTCAAACTGCTTCTTCATTCTTGGCATCGATCATCTG
Source organism: Oscillospiraceae bacterium (assembly GCA_045617625.1). GTDB lineage: Bacteria > Bacillota > Clostridia > Oscillospirales > Ruminococcaceae > Firm-04. The sequence continues at coordinate 28,799 of JAZLJA010000003.1, forward strand.
TTTGAGAACCCTATGAATTTACACTACTCTCAAACGCGCGCGCTGGTGGCTGCATCCGAGCTGCTGTTTGAGAACCCTATGAATTTACACTACTCTCAAACCGAAAGGAGCAAAGTCAATGATGTACTTCTTGTTTGAGAACCCTATGAATTTACACTACTCTCAAACATTCTTTCCGCGGAATTATACAAACCTTTGTTTGAGAACCCTATGAATTTACACTACTCTCAAACTTTCAGTTTCAGCAGCGGAAAAAGATTATAGGTTGAGAACCCTATGAATTTACACTACTCTCAAACGCTAGTATTATTTGTGGTGTTCGTACTTCCGTTTGAGAACCCTATGAATTTACACTACTCTCAAACGTATTGCGATTGTTGCGCTTCCTGCCGGCAGTTTGAGAACCCTATGAATTTACACTACTCTCAAACTCCTTCCGTGCAGCCGCCAGTCAGACCAGAGTTTGAGAACCCTATGAATTTACACTACTCTCAAACACAGCCTGTAAAAGTTACGGAAGGATGCAGGTTTGAGAACCCTATGAATTTACACTACTCTCAAACGTCACCGTCGCCGCTGGTCGTCGTGGTCGTGTTTGAGAACCCTATGAATTTACACTACTCTCAAACCGAACACATTCAATAAATCCGAAAATGAAAGGTTTGAG
>JAZLJA010000004.1:0-43590 GCA_045617625.1 Oscillospiraceae bacterium
TCACTTACGATTTCGACACCGCTGCAAACGATCGCTGTGTGACCGTCCGTGACCGTGACACCATGGAACAGGTTCGTATGCCGATCTCTGAAGTTCTCGGTTATATTCAGGAAAGAATCAATTTCTAAAACGAACAGCCGCACATTTACCAAATCGCGTAAATGTGCGGCTTTTTAAGGTGACGATATGACAAATAATGTCTGGTTATATACCAAAGAAGTGCAGGAGAAATTTCAATTTCGCTATCCGCTTTCAGATTACAGTCTGTTGGAGCACAGATATATCCCCGAAATGCTGCACGACACATTGCCGAAATCGGAGATATCCGTGACGCGGCGTTTGTTTTCGCTCAAAACATTAGGGGTGTTGGCACTGATTTTTCTGATGGTCGATTTCGCCGTTGAAACAGCGCATGAAATACTCGCAATGCGGGTGACTGCATGGATCCTCATTGTTGTGATGGCACTGATCTGCTGGGTACTGCTTGACTCGATTTTCCGTGCACCGCTCAAGCTGAATCCGTTCGGTGCCTGCGGCGAGATCACAGACTACTGCGCTGTCGCATCCAACGATTCTTCCCGCGGGAGCAGATGGCGCATCCTTGTCTATCTGATCGAATTTCCCGAACAGGAAAAATGCGTTCTTTATTCGGAATCCTTCCACTACGGCTATAAACTCCCGTGGAAGCCCTATGAGGAATTCGACCGCAAAAAAGCGATTCCCGTCGGCACAAAAGTGCTCATGTATCACAACAATCTCAGCGACAAGATCGTCCGACTCTCCGAAGAACAAGCTGATCTCATGCAAAACGCACCGATTCTCTCCAAAGAGGAAGAAAAACAGATCGAAAACAAGAGCATTCTGTATCAGTGACACTTTCTTTTCTGAGATATAAACACGAATCCCCCGATCACACCGCCTGACTGGTGCGATCGGGGGATTTTCAGTTCATGGAAAAAGGAATTATTTCAGCATGGAAGCAATCTCGCCGGCGAAATCGTCAACGCGCTTTTCAATGCCCTCGCCGCAGACGAAACGAACGAAGCTGTTGACGGTGATGTCTGCGCCTGCTTTTTTGCCGCAGGATTTGACATACTGCTCAATGGTTTCGCCCTCGCCCTTGACAAATTCCTGGCAGAGCAGGCAGTTGTCGCGGTAGTAAACACCAAGCTTGCCCTCTGCGATCTTTGCAAGAACAGCCTCAGGCTTGCCTGCCATCTTAGGATCATCAGCCATCTGTGCCATGACGATGCTCTTTTCCTGCTCGATGATAGCAGCAGGAACTTCTTCCTTGGTCAGATAAGTTGCCTTCATAGCGTCTGCCTGGAGAGCAACGTCGTTGAGACACTCCAGAACATCAGCGGTTGCACCTGCGCCGCAGGTTGCTGCCACGAGAACGCCTTCCTTCTTGTTGAAGTGAACGTACTCCTTGACAATGCCCTCCACGCGGGCAAAACGACGAATCTGAAGATTCTCGCGGAACTTGAGGAAGATCTCATCGAGAGCTTCCTTGACAGTCATGCTGCCGCCGTTGAACTTTGCAGCCTTGAGAGCCTCGAGGTCAGCAGGGTTCTCGGTGAGAACGGTCTGAGCCAGACCCTCACAGAAACCGGTGAACTCTTCGTTCTGTGCAACAAAGTCAGTCTCGGAGTTGACCTCAACGATTGCACCAACGGTGTGATCAGCATTGGTCACAGCGATGACTGCGCCCTCAGCTGCGATACGGTCAGCTTTCTTTGCCTGATTTGCCAGACCCTTTTCACGCAGGATAACGATTGCCTTCTCGACATCGCCGTCAGCCTCGGTCAGAGCCTTTTTGCAGTCCATCAGACCAACGCCCGTGGACTTACGCAGATCGTTTACGTCTTTTGCGGTAAAATTAGCCATAGTGGGAATCCTCCGTTTCAAGATATGGGGCGCGGCGTTTTGGGGCACGCGCCCTCGGTTTGTCGATGAAATTATTCAGCGGTTTCCTCTGCAGCGGGAGCTTCCTCAGCGGCAGCTTCAGCTGCAACAGCGTCAGCACCCTGTCTGCCTTCGATGACAGCGTTTGCGATGGTGCCTGCGATCAGCTTGACCGCACGGATTGCATCGTCGTTGCCGGGGATGACGTAGTCAACATCATCAGGATCGCAGTTGGTATCCACGATTGCAACGATCGGGATGCAGAGCTTCTTTGCTTCGGAAACAGCGATCTTTTCCTTGCGGGGGTCAACGATGAACAGTGCGCCGGGCAGTTTGTCCATGCCCTTGATGCCGCCCAGGAACTTTTCGAGCTTTTCGATCTCGAGGGTCAGCTTTGCAACTTCCTTCTTGGGGAGCAGTGCAAAGGTGCCGTCAGCTTCCATAGCATGGAGCTGTTCCAGACGCTTGATTCTCTGCTGAATGGTCTTGTAGTTGGTCATCATGCCGCCGAGCCAGCGAGCATTGACGAAATAAGAACCGGAACGGACTGCTTCTTCGCGGATGGAATCTGCAGCCTGCTTCTTGGTGCCGACGAACAGCACGGACTTGCCCTGTGCGGACAGATCACGCACGAATGCGTAAGCGTCCTCCAGCTTGCGAACCGTCTTCTGAAGGTCGATGATGTAGATGCCGTTGCGCTCCGTGAAGATGTAGGGAGCCATTTTCGGGTTCCAGCGTCTTGTCTGGTGACCGAAGTGGACACCTGCTTCGAGGAGCTGTTTCATAGATACAACGCCCATTTGAGAAATCCTCCTGTAAAATAAAAATTTGGTTTTGTTCTTCCGAAAAACACAGGGAGAACCCGCAGCGGACTTTCATCCGAACCCAGCAGGCAGTGCTTTTCGTGCGAAGTACAAGATATTATACCACATTCCGCGGGATTTTGCAAGGCGGCTTTTCATTTTTCGCGGAGATTTTTCTGAAACATCCATTCCGTTTTTTGTATAGTTTGTCAACACTTGTCAAACAGCCGATTCTGTGGTATAATCAAAGCGCATCACTCTTGAAAGGATACTTTTTACTATGGAATATATTCTCGCATCCGCCTCACCGCGCCGCAAAGAGCTGCTTGCCATGCTGGAAGTACCGTTTTCCATCGAGCCCGCAAAGGGTGAGGAGCATTTGCCCGATGATCTGCCCGTGACACAGGCGGCGGAATATCTCGCAGTGCAAAAGGCGGAAGAAATCGCCGCACTGCACCCCGACTGCATCGTGATTGGTGCCGACACAACAGTTTTGCTCGATGACCGTATTCTCGGCAAACCCAAAAGCGAGGCAGCTTGCATTGATATGCTCACGCGGCTTTCAGGGCGGCAGCATCTCGTGCAGACAGGCTGTGCGATTTGTTATCAGGGCAAATGCGTTCGCTTCACCGAGGAAACACAGGTCGAATTTTACCCGCTGACCGATGAGGAGATCCGTGCCTACGCAGCCACCGATGAACCCTACGACAAGGCGGGCGGCTACGGCATTCAGGGGCGTGCCGCACTGCTGATTGCAGGCATTTCGGGTGATTATTATAATGTGATGGGACTACCGATCGCACATTTGGCAAGAGAATTACGCGCCGCAAAGAAAATCTGGAACATCGGCTGAAAAAATTCGCCCGCACACTTGATTTTCCCGCAGAAATTTGCTATAATAGAAAAATGTATGAGAATATCCGTGTCATGACGTTTTTCATGCACAAGACGCGTTTCATATCAAAGGAGGCTGATTTTCTATGAATCAGGCAGTAATACTGGCAGGCGGACAGGGCAAACGTATGAAAGCCCCCATCCCCAAGCCGATGTTCAAAGTGCTGGGCGAACCCATGCTCGAATGGGTGCTGAGTGCCTGCGAAAAAGCTGAGATCCCGCGTATTTGCGTGGTGACGGGCTATGAATCCCAACAGATCGAACAATATCTCGGCAGCCGCTGCCGCACCGCTTTTCAGGCGGAACGCCTCGGCACAGGTCATGCCGTCATGCAGACGATCCCCTTCCTTGAGGAAGATATGAACGGCAGCACCCTCGTGCTCTGCGGCGATGCACCGTTCATCGACAGTGTCACGATCGCTGATTCGCTGGAACGGCATATCAGAGAAAATAACGCTGTTACGGTCATTACTGCAAATGTCGCACAGCCTTTCGGATACGGCAGAATCCTGCGCACCGACAGCGGCATTTCGGGCATCGTCGAGGAAAGAGATGCCACCGCGGAACAGCGGAAGATCACAGAGATCAACTCGGGCTGCTACTGGTTCCGCACCGCCGATCTGATCGCACTGCTCGGCAAGATCACCAATCATAACGCACAGCAGGAATATTACCTCACGGACACCATCGAAATTGCTCTGAAAAGCGGACTTCGCGCAGGCGCATACTGCTCGAGAAATCCGAATGTCGTGCTGGGTGCCAACGACCGCAAAGGACTGCTGAAACTGAACACCGCTGCACGCATTTCCGTGCTGGAACAACATATGGACAACGGCGTGGGCTTCTCCTGCACTGACGGCATCATCATCGAGCGCAGCGTTCAGATCGGCGCAGGCACTGAGATTTTGCCGAATACCATTCTCCGCGGAAATACCGTCATCGGCACAAACTGCGTCATCGGTCCCTGCACGGTGCTCGATGATGTCATTGTCGGAAACGGCGCAGTGCTCAATGCTGTGCAGGCAAAATCCACGGAAATCAGCGAAAATCAGGAGCTGGGACCGTTTGTCAAAATCGGCTTCTGATCCACAGTTTTATCCAAAGGAAGGTCTCCCCAATGGGCATTTTTGATATCTTCAAGCAGCTTGAAACCGAACAGAAATCGCCGGCAGGCCCCCCCGAATTCATCGTGGCAGGGCTTGGCAACATCGGCGCGAAATATGAGAACACCCGCCATAACACCGGCTTTTTGCTCATTGATGCGTTTGCGAAAAACATCGGTGCGGTGTTCACAAAGCATCAGTTCAAGTCACACATCGCTCACGGCACCTGCGAAGGCAAATCCGTGCTGCTGATGAAGCCCGACACGTTCATGAACCTGAGCGGACAGGCGGTCAATGAAGCGATGCAGTTTTATCACATCCCGCCGCAAAACGTCATTGTCATTTATGACGACATCAACCTGCCTGTGGGCGGCGTTCGCATTCGCAAAAAAGGCAGCGACGGCGGTCACAACGGGATGAAAAATATCATCTATCTCACAGGTTCCGATGATTTTCCGCGCATCCGTGTGGGCATCGGACAAAAGCCGCACCCCGATTATCCACTTGCTGACTGGGTGCTTTCGCAGTTCACCCCCGCCGATATGGAGGCACTGTCCGAGGCATCCGAGCGCGTCAATCAGGCGATACCGCTGATCATTCAGGGCAAACCCGACCTCGCAATGAGCCGCTATAACAGCGGAAAAACCCCGAAACAGGAGCCAAAACAGAATCCTGCCGCAGAATGATCAGCACCCACAACCACGCAAAAGAGGAGTCTCCATGCAATTTTTCACCGACGCCTGCGAACACCTGCAATCCATACAGGAGATCCGCAGTTCTATCGCAAAAAAAATCAGCCCGATCTCACTCACGGGCGTTTCACAGATCCACAAGGCGCAGATCCTGCTGACATTGTCGCAGGATGCGCCTCTTTTGGCTGTCACGGCGGATGATGCCTCGGCGCGGATGATGTGTGAGGACATCAACTTCATGGCAGGACAGAGGATCGCCTACCCATACCCCTCGAAAGAACTGAATTTCGCTGAAATTACGGGCATTTCGCGTGAGTATGAGCAGCTTCGCATTACTGCACTTTCTGCCGTTTTGCAGGGGCAGTGCCGTGTACTGGTCTCCTCCGCAGAGGCAGCGATGCAATACACGATTCCAAAGCAGGTGCTGCAAAATCGAACCGTTCATATCACAAGCAGCAGCAGTATGGAACAGCAGATGCTCGCGGCACAGCTTGTCGCACTCGGATATGCGCGCTGTGAACAGGTGGATGCACCATGTCAGTTCTCCATTCGCGGCGCGATCTTCGATATTTTCCCCGCGCAGAGCGAACTGCCCGTGCGTATTGAATTCTGGGGCGACGAAGTGGACAGCATGGCGTGGTTTGAACCCGAAACACAGCGCAGAACCGACCCCGCAGATGAGGTGTTCATCGCACCTGCCGTGGAATCGCTGCCCGATGCAGAGACGCTTGCCGATGCGCTCAAAGCACTTGCGAATTCTGTGCGTGGAAAACACGCAGATGCGGTAAAAACATCGCTGCTTGCGGATGCCGACAAACTGATGAGCGGCGTCAAGCTTGCCAATTATGATAAGTATTTTCCGCTGATCTATCCGGAGCCCGCCACCATTTTCGATTACTGCGAAGGTGCGGCGGTGTTCTGTGAAACCGCACCGCTGCTTGAAAATCTGCGAAATGTGCAGGCAAGAGTCAGCGAGGACATGAAGCTGATGCTCGAAAACGGCAGTATTTGCCGTCAGCTCGCGGCATGCATCCTCGAACCCGCACAGGTGCTTGCAGAAGCCGAAAAACACACACTGCTCTGCATGAACGCGTTTTTCAGCTCCGCAACCACCTTTTCCTATCAGAAACTGCTCTCGGAGGAGGCAAGCCAGACCGCACCCTGGGGCGGCAGCACGCGCATTCTCACCGAGGATCTGCAGGAACTCATCAAACAAGGCTACCGCATCATGGTGTGCGGCGGCACCGACAAAACGCTCTCCATTCTCCGTGATGATCTGGAGAACAGCGGCATTCGCTGCGACATCGCAAAGCCCGATTCCGTCAGCGAAGCAGGCGTGGTGCTGCTGATGCCGAGCGGATTGTCCGGCGGCTTTGACTACCCTGTGGCAAAATACGCCTGCATCGCGCAGGGCAAAACGCAAAGCACCGTACTGCGCAAGCGCCGATTCAAAAAAGGTCAGGAAATCCGCGCACTTTCTGAAATTTCGCCCGGTGATCTGGTTGTTCACGCTGCACACGGCATCGGCAGATTCATGGGCATCGAAAAAATGGAGATGGAGGGCATCACCAAAGACTACATCGCCATTCAGTATGCGGGCACAGATTCGCTCTATGTGCCTGTCACACAGCTTGACCTTGTCTCGCGCTACATCGGCGGACAGGATGACAACAACGTCAAGCTGAACAAGCTTTCCTCGAACGAATGGCAAAAAACACGCAGCAACGTCAAAAAAGCGGTCAAAGATATGGCTGCGGAACTGATTCGGCTCTATGCACTGCGTGAAAAAGCCGTGGGCTTCCCGTTTGACCCCGACGACGAGATGCAGCTCGATTTTGAACAGCGTTTCCCGTTCGTCGAAACAAACGACCAGCTGCGCTCGATCGCCGAGATCAAAGCCGATATGGAACGCGAACGCCCGATGGACAGACTGCTCTGCGGCGATGTCGGCTTCGGCAAAACCGAAGTCGCATTGCGTGCCGCACTCAAATGTGTTCTTTCAGGCAAACAGTGCGCGATTCTCGCGCCCACAACGGTTTTGGCAGGGCAGCATTACGAAACCGCCATGCGCCGCTTTGAATCCGTTCCTATCCACATCGAACTGCTCTCGCGTTTCCGCACGAAAAAGCAACAGACGGAAATTCTCGAAAAACTGGCAAACGGCACCATCGACATCATCATCGGCACGCATCGTCTGCTCTCGAAAGACGTCAGATTTGCCGCACTCGGGCTTGCCATCATCGACGAGGAGCAGCGATTCGGCGTGGCGCACAAGGAACGCTTCAAGGAGGCTTTCCACAATATCGACGTACTCACCCTCTCCGCGACGCCCATTCCGCGCACGCTGAATATGGCACTTTCCGGCATCCGCGATATGAGCGTGATCGAAGAACCTCCGCAGGACCGCTATCCTGTGCAAAGCTTCGTGCTGGAATATAACGAGGGATTGGTCGTGCAGGCGATTCAGCGTGAATTGAAACGCGGCGGACAGGTCTACTATCTCCACAACCGCGTCGAAACCATTCTGCAATGCGCCGCGAAGCTGAAAAAACTCATCCCCGATGCGAGAATCGGCTTTGCACACGGAAAAATGTCTGAGCAGGAGATCTCCGAGACATGGCGGCAGCTTGTCGAACACGAAATTGATATCCTCGTATGCACCACGATCATCGAAACGGGCGTGGATGTGCCGAACGTCAACACGCTGATCCTCGAAAACGCCGACCGCTTCGGGCTTTCGCAGCTCTATCAGCTCAGAGGACGCGTAGGGCGCAGCAATCGCCGTGCCTATGCCTATTTCACCTATACCCCGACAAAATCTCTCAGTGAGATCGCCGAAAAGCGTCTTGCGGCAATGCGCGAATTCACACAGTTCGGCAGCGGATTCCGCATCGCCATGCGCGACCTCGAACTTCGCGGCGCAGGCTCGATTCTCGGCGGACAGCAGCACGGACAGATGGAACAGGTCGGCTATGAAATGTATCTCAAAATGCTCAACGAGGCGATTGCCGAGGAAAAGGGCGAACCGCTCCCCACACCGCCGCAGTGCACCATTGACATCCAGATGGAATCGCACATTCCCGAAAGCTATATAAAGAGTATGACCTCGCGCCTTGAGATCTATCGCCGCGTTGCGCTGATCCAGACCAAAGACGACCGCATGGATATGCTTGACGAACTGATCGACCGCTTCGGTGAACCGCCCAAATCGCTCATCAGTATGCTGGATGCAGTGCTGCTGCGCAATACCGCGGCACGGCTCGGCGTCAGGGAGATCTCGCAGAAACGCGGTGCACTGTTCTTCTACGTCGAATCACCGAATGCCGCACAGCTCGCCGCCCTCATGCACGAATACTTCGACCGCATTGCGTTCAACGACAGAGAAATCCCCTATTTCATCGCCGTGCGCCTGAAAAAAGGTGAGACTGCCGTCGGGCTGATGCAGGATGTCCTCGAAATTTTGGAGAAAAATGCTGCCTCACCGCAAGAATGACGCAATATCCTCTTATATTTTGTTGGTTGTGCTATGTTTTTAACGTGCATTCGACGTTATCTTTGGACAATATAACACTAGCTTTTTTGATTCAATAATGCTATAATAACACTATAAATATGTGTCGGCAGCTCTGACCGACACAATATGGAGGAATGATTATTATGAAGATGAAGTCTGTTCTTGCAAGCATCGGTGCTTGCGCAATCGCGATGTCTGCAATGGCTATCACCGCTTCGGCTAAAATCACCAATGCAAACAGCGACAACAATTACAAGGTTGACGTAAATGATGTTCTGCCCACCGGCTGCAAGCTCTCCGATGTTTACGGTTTCCAGGCAGAATTTGAAGGCAAGGTTTCCGCTGAAGGCGACACCAATGTCGGTGCATTCTGCTGGCAGTCCGATTCCGTCAGCTGGTCTCAGGCTGAGTTCTGCCAGGAAGGCGGCGACAAGGACATCGTCATTGATGCCAATAACACCGTTAAAGTTGTGAAGGATGCTCCGATTTATGGTGCGGATGACACATGGGGTCAGGTTTTCATCGCACAGTGGGCTTGGGAAAACGACCAGCAGATCGACTTCTCTGTCAAGAAGATCACCCTGCTTGACAAAGACGGCAATGAACTGAAGGCTGCCGATGCTGCTCCTGCCGAAACCACCACCTCTGCGGAAGCTGAAAGCACCACCACCGCTTCTACCACAGCAAAGACAACCGCAAAAACCACCAAGGCTGATGCCAACAAGACCGGTGATGCCGGTGTCGCTCTCGCAATCGCAGGTCTGGCAATAGCTGGTGCTACTGCATACATCACCCGCAAGAAAGACTGATTTTGACGTTTGAAATCAGAATGCCCTTTGCTTTCCGCAGAGGGCATTCATTATAAAACCAAGAAGGAGATATGAATCATGAAAAAAATGATTGCTCTGATTTCCGCGCTCGGCATGATGACCGCCCTCGCAGGCTGCAACGAAAAGCCCGCAGAGTCCTCGCAGGCTGAAACCACCACCGCCGCAACCACAACGGCTCCCGAAACCACCGAGCCCGTTGAAACCACTACCACTGAGGTCGTCCGCGCTGCGGTTGACCCCAACGCCATCACCTTTGACGATGGTTTGCTCTACACCTGCACGGCAGGCACTGATGACGGTGCTGCTGAATGCAATCTCGAAGTCGTGGACTATAACGGCGACAAAAAGCTCCGCGTTCAGGTCGTTTCTTACGATTCCGAAAAGGGCGAGTATCTGATCCCGAAGCTGATCTTTGACCTTCCTGCACTGCTGGGCTGCGAAAATGTCGGCAAAATCGATCACATGAGCGTCGATTTCGATTGCGAGGCAAAAGACGTCTGGCACAATGACGACGGCACGGATTCGCTGGTCGTCGGCAACTTCCTCGGCACACTCGGCGGCAACATCGCTGCGGAGAAGAAAAAGGACGCTGACGGCAATCTGATTCAGGACACATGGTCGCAGGACGATTTCGCATTCCAGGATTGGGATCACGAGACCGCTTACTTCCATTTTGAATCCCCGACCCGTCCGCTCCCCTCCAAGCGTTATTCCTCTGATGAGGGCACTTCGCTCATCATCATGCGCTGGGGACAGAAGAATCAGGTGGATTTCTACATCGACAACCTGACCTTCTACGACAAGGACGGCAATTCCCTGCCGATCATCTTTGACGGCTCCGCCGCACCTGCTAAGGACGATGCATCGGAAACGACCACTGCGGAAACCACGACTGCTCCCGCTGAGACAACCACCGCTGCTGAGACAACTGTGGAAACTACAACGGCTGCCGCAGAAACAACGACTGCAGCAGAATAATGCATATAGAAAAAGCAGTTCCCGAATTATCAGGAACTGCTTTTTTCTGTCGATAAAGCCGTATCTGCGATGCACTTCGCGAATGAGGCTGCCGTTCATTCATCGCGCAGCAGCCCTGCCTCGGCTGCCTTGCGAATCAGATCCATCGCGTAATCACCAAGCACCTCAGAGCCGTCATACACCGCCTGCATCCGTGCCTCGACCTGCGAACGCTTTGCATCGTGACGCTGCCACGAAATGCCGCCCTTGCGATAATTCAGTGTCAGCGGCTGAATGCGGTCAAGCGATGCCGCAAACCTTGCCTCGGGCGTACTCCCCGCCTCAAATTCATCCCAGAGTTGGCGGAAATGCGCTCCCTGCTCCGGCGGCAGCATCCCGAACAATCGGTCAGCAGCTTTCTGCTCACGCGCCGCTTTTGTCGCGTTGCCTGCCGCATCATAAGCATAGGTGTCCCCTGCGTCAATCTCCACAATATCGTGAATCAGCACGGTTTCCAGCACAGTCTTGAGGTTGATCGGCTCGTTTGCATACTCCGCCAGCACCAAAGCAAGCATCGCCAGATGCCATGCGTGTTCCGCGTCGTTTTCCTGCCTGTCCTCGTGCAGCACAAGCGTTTGCCGATAGATGTTCTTCATTTTATCCAGTTCGACGAGAAATTCCATCTGATGCGAAAACCGCGCTTTTTCTTCATTTGTCAGATTTTTCATATACCGAAACCTCCATTGACAGGCAAGACCTGTCCCGTGATGAATGATGCGCGGTCAGACGCCAGAAACGCCACCGCCTCCGCAATATCTTCCGGTTTTCCGATTCTGCCAAGCGGTGTTTCATCGGCAAGCGACGCCATTGTTTCCGCATCGTGCTGCGCATTCATGGGGGTGTCGATCACCCCGGGCGACACGCAGTTGACACGTATGCCCGAAAAGCCAACCTCCTTGGCTAACGCTTTGGTGAAGCCGATGATCGCCGCTTTTGTCGCGGAATAATGCACCTCACACGCCGCACCGACCTCGCCCCAAATCGACGAAACCGTGATAATATTGCCGGCGTGATCGTGCAGCATCGACGGCAGCACACGCTTTGCGGTATGCATCACGCCGCCGACATTCACCGCAAAGATCCGCTCCGCATCGACATCTGAAATATCCTGAAAAAGCCCTGTAATCGACATTCCGGCATTGCACACGAGCAAATCGAGCCGCCCGAATTTTTGCAGAACCTCATCCACCATGCGGTCAATCTCAGACGGAACACCCAGATCCGCGCACACCGCGTATCCGCCGATGGAATCCGCGAGTGTACGTGCTTTTTCTGCATTTTTGCCGTAATGCACCGCAACGGTATAGCCCTCAGCGGCAAGACGTTTCGCAATCGCTGCGCCAATGCCGCCCGATGCGCCTGTAACCAACGCAAACACGCGATTTTCCTCCTTTTCATCGCAAGACAAAATAACGCTTGCTTTTTTTGCAGTTTTGTGGTATCATGAAAGGCGAACAAACCACCTACGGAAAGGAAATCAGTATGGAACAAAAGCTCATTGACAGAATCAACGAATTAGCACGAAAATCGAAGTCCGTCGGGTTGACTGACACCGAAAAAGCCGAGCAGGCTGACCTTCGCGCACAGTACATCGCCGCATTTCGGGCAAGTCTGGTAGGCACACTGGAAAACACGGTCATCGTCAACGAAAAAGGCGATGTCATCCGCCGCGTGGCTGACGCCGTCAAAACCGACGAATCTGCGCAATAATCATTCATCAAACGGCAGAGTGCGAACCTCGCACCCTGTCGTTATTTTTCTGTCGCCGTGTGTGGATCGCGCTGCAATTTTTCGGCAAGCTGCTCAAAGGTGATACCGAATTTTTGTGCAATTTCATGTGCAAAACTCTTGCCGTTCGGTTTCTCATAGCGGATGCGGAAGGCATCAGTGCCGTCGCGTTTGCCCATGATCAAGCTTGCCGCGCCGCAAACCGCGCCCTCCACACGATACTGCTCTGTGTTCTCCGCCAGTTCGTGCATATGTGTGTTGAAAACGGTGCGCACCCCCAGACAACACAGGCTTTTCACCACATCCTCCGCGATGTAGAGCGACTCGGAATGGCTCGTGGATGCAAACGATTCGTTCAGCAAAACCAAGCTTTCCGATGTTGCCGCCTCCCAGATCTTTTCAAACCTTGCGGCTTCCTCGCCCAGTCGTCCAAGCGTGACGGTCTGATTTTCGTCGGCGGGGAAATGTGTGAAGATTCCATCGCAGATGCGAAGTTTTGCGCTTTCGCAAGGAACAAACACACCCTGCTGGAACAACAGCAGTGCAAGCCCCATCCCCTGCGTGAGAATCGTTTTGCCGCCGCGGTTCGGACCTGTCAGAATCAGCACGGTCTTATCGCGGGTGAATTCCAGATCATTGCAGACGATGTTTGTATCCTCGTTTTTCGACTTCAACGCCAGTTTGACGTTATACAGGTTTGAAAAGCACGTATCATCGTCAGAAAATTCAGGCACGCAACAAGGCAGTCCCATCTCCGTGAGGGTTTTCTCCATGTCGATGCAGCGCAGATAAAACATCAGCTCATCGCCAAGTTTTGCCAGTGCCGTGCCGCTCATGTCAGTGTATTTTGCAAGATCTTTCTTGAGTTTTCGCACAATCGAGGGCAGCATCTGCTCGACAAGCGGCGTCAGGTTGTTCATCAGCGGACTGTTCTCCGCCATTTTTTTGCGCGAATGTACGAGCATACTGAACGAACCGATCTCCGTGCTTGCGGTGTTTTTCTTGCGGTGAAATGCATAAAAGCGTTCCAATAAGCCTTTTTCACCGAATCTGAAATCGTGGAACGACAAAATGCCGATTTGTTCAGGGCAAAGGTCGTTGTCAAAGTTGACACCAAGCGTCATGCTTTTGATCTCATCAAGCCCTTTGTCGAGAAATTCCAGATCCTTGGCAAGCTCATCAAAACCGCTGTCTTGGCTGATTTTTTCGATATATTCTTTGAGCTCCCGCATGCCATCGGAAGCAAACTGCTTTTCCGCAAGCAGCCCCTGAAGTCCGGATACTGCCTGCACGTAATACTGGAGTCCGCGCATTCGGCTGACAAGCTCCCATATCGAGGATTTTTCCACCTCGGGGGTGTGTTCGTCGGTGATGTAAAACTGCATCTGGTCAAAGATCTGATACATCTCCGCAGAGAGTTCGGGAAACGCTTTCAGATCACGATACACCGCCTGCCGATATGCAATCGTGCTTTTGCTGACAGGCATCGTGCAGAGAATCTTGCGAAGCTTTTCTTTTTCTTCGTTTGCAGCCGCCAGCTTTTCCGCCAGATACGCCACAGACAAATCATTCTCCGCAGCCGCATCAAGTGTGAAAAATGCCTCATTCTCCGAAGGAAACAACAGACTGAATGTGCGAATATCCTGCTCCATATGTAATGTCCTTTCAAAAATTCATGCTGTATGTTATTTCATTATATCACAGTTTCAAAATTTCGTCAAGGCAAGGGCGTTTTTCAACGATTTTCGCTTGACAAATCGCGCCGCTTATGATAGAATATTATGGTGAGCAGACTGTGCAGTCGCGGCAGCGTTTTTTATGCTGACGAGGAAAGTCCGGGCATCACAGAGCAGGGTAACTGCCAACAGCAGCCGAAGGCGACTTCAGGGCAAGTGCAACAGAAACAGACTGCATGGAACTTCGTTCCGTGTGATGGTGGAAAGGCGGGGTAAGAGCCCACCGGAGCATTCGAGAGAATGCTGCCATGTAAACCCTACCCGATGCAACGCTGATTGGTGCGGATTATCATAACGCTTGCTCGGCGGATAATGCGCAAAAGCGGCTTGAACGGTTCGGCGACGAATCGGCTAGATAAATGACTGCACCCGACAGAACCCGGCTTATAGGTCTGGTCATACAAGAACCGATGCGTGCATCGCTGCCGCATCGGCTTTCTTCTTTTCATTTTTACGATTCTGACGATTGGAGCATAGTATGAACAGCGTTTCCAAAATCATTGCCGTGATCTTTGCAGCGGCATTTATCCTGCTTGTGTTCGGGATCCTCGCAAATGCCGATAAACCCAAGCCTTCTGATGACAGCAGCCTCGAAATCCCCGAGCAAACCGAGATCGTCATCGTCCCCTCCTCTTACCCCGAACGCTTCAGCATGAGAATCCCCGCAGGATTTCAGGAAACTTCCTCAGAATTTTATGAATCCTATTTCTTCTGCGACGACGCCTCCATCATCGTCACAAGCGAGGACATCCTCGACGGCAAACGCCTCGACCAGTACGTAAACGATATGCGCATCGCCTATCAGACAACTGTCACCGATTTCAAGCTGCTAAGCGACGACGTCTCACAGATCAACCGCGTGACCGCCGAGAGCCTTGAATTCACTTATACGCTGAATGCCGCCGACGTCAGTGACGAAATGCATTGCTTCACCACCGTGCTGGAAAAGGATTCCAAAATCTATATCGTCACCTGCAAATCCCTTGAGAGCACTTATCAGAATTACGATGCAGCATTCCGCAGCGCAGCCAAAACCATTCAGATCGCGGATGCAGACGAGACAAAGCCTGCTGCATGAACCCACTGTTTGCATAATTTTGGGAATATTCCCCTGCTCATACAGAGAATTCCCCATCGCATATTGTGAAAATGCACAAAACAAGTTGACGAAATCAATCAACTGTACCAATCTTTTTGATTTTTGCAAAAATGGATTTGACAAATCGGATATTTGTGGTATAATAAGATATGGTATTGTATGCTTCTATGCTTATTTTTTGAAATTGTCTCAAAAACGCAGATACCCTCTCTGATACATCTGCGGCATGGGAAAGGAGTTTTTGTATATGTCAAAAATGATTGCTGTCACCTCCGGCAAGGGCGGCACGGGTAAATCCTCCATCTGTGCAGGCATCGGCTATACCCTCGCAAAGCAGGGCAGCCGCACACTGATCATCGAACTCGATTTCGGTCTGCGCTGCATTGATATCATCTTCGGCATGACCAACCAGATCAAATATGATTTGAGCGACGTGCTGAGCGGCAAGATTTCCGCACTGGATGCTGTCACCCGCGTGCCGATGGCAAGCAACCTGTTTGTCCTCTGTGCCCCCAAGAATCCTTTCCAGACCGTCACTGTCGAGCAGATCATCGACATCTGCCGCGCAGTCCGCAAATATTATGACTATATCATCATCGACACAGGCGCAGGCATCAACAACCACGTTTTCGATATCGTGGAACAGGCAAACCTCATCCTCGTTGTCACCACGCCTGATCCCATCTGTGTCCGCGATGCACAGATGATGTCCGATGAGTTCTATGCCCGCGGCAACCGCCGTCAGCGTCTCATCATCAACAAGGTGAGCAAAAAGGCTCTGGGCGCAGAACTTGTCCGCGACCTCGATGAGATCATCGACTCCATCGGCGTGCAGCTGATCGGCGTCATCCCCGAGGATTATAACCTCGTCATCGCCACGGGAAAGGGCGAGCCGATTCCCTCCACTTCCCCGAGCCTTGCCGCTTTTGATGCGATCTCGAAACGTCTGCGCGGCGAAAACGCTGCCCTCACTGTCAAAATCGGCTGATTCCGTCTGCATTTTTCCGTGCGTTTTCTGACGCTGTCAAACGGATAAATAGATGACCTTAAAACAGAAAGGAATGACTTTTTATGACGATTGCTTTGATAGCCCATGACGCCAAAAAAGAACTGATGATCCAGTTCTGCACTGCATATTGTGCGATCCTGTCACGACATAATCTCTGCGCAACGGGTACTACGGGCAAGCAGGTTGCTGAGGCAACAGGTCTTACCATCAAGCGCTTTCTGAGCGGTTCGCAAGGCGGCGGTCAGGAAATCTGCGCACGTATCTCCTGCGATGAGATCGACGTGCTGCTGTTCTTCCGCGACCCCATCAATCCCAAGGCTTCCGAGCCAAATGATATGAACCTGCTCCGCCTTTGCGATGTGCATAATGTCCCTGTCGCAACCAATATCGCCACCGCAGAAGCGCTGATTCTTGCGCTGGAGCGCGGCGACCTCGACTGGCGCGAGATCGGCAACCCTGTTATGTAATCTCACCCACGCAGCCACGATTGCCCCTTTACCACAAAAGGGGCAATTTTTCTGTATTCATACCATACTGAAAGGAACATATCTATGGCAAAATTCATCACCCGCCCCAATGGCACCGAGGACGTCACCCCGAAAAATATCCACAAGTGGAAAACCGTCGAAACCGTCGTGCGCGAAACCGCAGAAAAATTCGGTTTCTCCGAGATTCGTGTCCCCACCTTTGAAACCACTGAGCTGTTTCAGCGTTCCGTGGGCGAAACCACCGATGTCGTGCAGAAGGAAATGTACTCCGTGACGGCAAAGGAAACCGTGTTCACCCTGCGCCCCGAAGGTACCGCAGGCACGATTCGTGCCATGCTGCAAAACGGTATGCTCGTTGAGGCACTGCCGCAAAAGGTATTCTATATTCTCTCCTGCTTCCGTCACGAACGCCCGCAGGCAGGAAGACTCCGCGAATTCCACCAGTTTGGTGTGGAAATGGCCGGCTCTGCTTCTCCATATGCGGATGCGGAAGTCATCATGCTCGGCAAAACCGTTCTGGACACCGTGGGACTCAAAAATATCGTGCTGCACCTCAACAGCATCGGCTGCCCCGAATGCCGTGCAAAATATACACAGGCACTCAAGGAGTATTTCGCCGCATATACCGATAAACTCTGCGAGACCTGCATGAGCCGTCTCGACCGCAACCCTATGCGCATCCTCGACTGCAAAAGCCCCATCTGCGGCGAGATCGCAAAGGATGCACCCCTGATCCTTGACTTTCTCTGCGAGGATTGTCAGGCACATTTTGATAAATTGCAGGAGATCCTCACGGGCATGGGTATCGAATATACGATCGACCCGCACATCGTCCGCGGATTGGATTACTACACCAAAACCGTTTTCGAGTTCATCTCCACCGATATCGGCGCACAGGGCACTGTCTGCGCAGGCGGCCGCTATGACGGGCTGATCGAGCAGCTCGGCGGTCAGAAAGTTCCTGCACTGGGCTTTGGTCTTGGGCTTGAACGTCTGATCCTCACGATGGAAAATCAGGGCTGTGCGTTCATGGACCCCAATCACTGCAATGTTTATCTCGCACCGATGGATGAAGAAGCCAAACCCGCTGCGATGAAGCTTGCCTTTGCGCTGCGTGAAGCAGGCATCCGCGCTGAATTCGACCTCGCAAACCGCGCATTCAAAGCGCAAATGAAATATGCGGACAAGCTGGGCACTGACTATCTGATCGTTCTGGGCTCCAACGAACTCGAAGCCAAGACTGCACAGCTCAAAAATATGAAAACCGGTGAGCAGCGTCCCATCCGCCTTGATGAACACTTCATCGAGGACTATACCGAACTTTCCCTGAGCGATCTGCTCGGCGGCGGCTCACTGATGTAACGCTCCCGCCCCCCTATTTTTCCGAACCTGAACCGCAGGGAGTATCTTTGCCATGAAAGAAATAATACGTCAGCTCTCGGAGTTCGTGCGCAACACCTTTTTGATCCTGCTGGTGCTGGTGGGCTGCGGGCTCGCGGTCTATCGGCTGATGATGCTGCAAATCGTTGCCACGGACGAAGAAGAAAACGTCGTCATCAACACTTCGGTCTATACACAGGTGATGCAGGCGACCCGCGGCGAGATCGTGGACTGCGTGGGCAACCCGATCGTCTCCAACAAGATCGGATACAATCTCGTCATCGAAAAAGCCTATTTCCCCGCCGATAACGCCGAGGGCAACGACATTCTGCTCCGCATCACCGAAATTCTCACCGAAGCAGGCTATCAGTGGAACGATTCGCTGCCCATCAACCGCGTGCTGCCCTATTGCTTCACGGACACCGACGAACAGGTGCTTGCAAAGCTGAAATCCGATCTGAAAGTCAACAGCTATGCGACGGCGGAAAACTGCATTCAGGGGCTCATCGCCGATTATAACATCGCTGAGGCCTACACGCAGGCGGAACAGCGCACCATTGCGGGTATCCGCTATGAGATGCTTGCCCGCAGTTTTTCCATGTCCAATGTATTTTATCTCGCCAATGACCTCGACATCGACACTGTCACGAAAATCAAGGAAATGCGGCTTTCGCTGAAAGGTGTCAACATCGTGGAGGAAGCAATCCGCACGATCGAACAGGGCGATATCATCCCCCATGAGATCGGCTATGTCGGACCCATTTACAGCAAGGAGGAATACGAGACTCTGCTGACAAACGGGCACGACGACTATGAGCTTTCCGATACCGTCGGCAAAAGCGGGCTCGAATCGGCATATGAATCGACACTGCGCGGCATCAACGGCACGAAGGAGATCACCGTGACAAACGGCGATGTGAGTTCTGTCGCCGTCACCGATGAACCCGTGGGCGGACAGACCATTCAGCTGACCCTCAACAGCGGGTTTCAGCGCGACCTGCAAAAGCTGCTCGCCAATTATTGTCAGCACCTCCGCACGACCGACAAGGAATGCCGTAACGTCAACTGCGGTGCCATCGCCTGCCTTGACCCCGACGGCAACGCTGTGCTGGGGCTTGCAACTTCCCCGACCTATAATCTCAACGATTTCCTCGAGGACTATTCGGCTGTCCTGAACGCTCCCAATTCGCCGCTGGTCAACCGCGCCACCGACGGTATGTACCGTCCGGGCTCAACATTCAAGACCATCACCGCGACCGCAGGGCTCAACGAGGGGATCATCACAGGCAATTCCACGTTCTACTGCAACCGAAACTACAAGTATATCGACACAATGTTTCACTGCACGGGCGAACACCACTATCTCAACGTGTCGCGTGCGCTGACCGTCTCGTGCAATATCTTCTTCTACGAAACGGGCTTGAAACTGGGCATCGACCGCCTTGTGCACTACGAACAGCTCTATGGGCTCGGAAGCCCGCTGGGGCTTGAATCGGGCGACAGCGGCGGATATCTCGCCTGCCCTGAGACCTTTGACAATCTCGGCATTGAATGGCACGTCGGTGAGATCACACAGGCGGCGATCGGACAGTCTGAAATTCAGGTGACACCGCTGCAAATGGCGACCGTCGCCAGCACCATCGCCAACGAGGGCGTGCGCTATACACCGCACTTGATCGGAAGTTTCTGGAACAACGCCATGACCGAACAGATCTCCGTGAAAGAACCCGTTGTGGCAGAACAGATCCCCGTGCAGGCAAGCGGGCTTTATAACTACATCGAGCAGGGCATGATCGGCGCGGCGCAAACCGCAATGCCCGCCGAATACGACCTCAACAAACTTGGATTCAAAGTCGCCATCAAAACGGGCACACCGCAGTCGCCGCGCGGCACTGACAGCTTTGTCATCGGCTATGCACCTGCAAATGACCCCGAAATCGCTTTTTGTGCGATGGTGGAGGGCGGCAAAAACGCCAAGTATATGGTCAGACAGATTCTCGAACTTTACGCAAAATATTATCCTGACAGCACCATCGGCAAAGCGATGAAGTAAAAAAAGGAGCGCAGCATGGAACAAATCGAGCAGTATGTCATCAGCATTCTCGTGGCAAACCAATTTGGTGTGCTGACACGCGTTTCGGCAATGTTTGCGCGGCGCGGCTTCAACATCGACAGCCTTGCCGTGGGCGAAACCGAATCGTCCGAACTTTCGCGCATCACGGTGGTGGCGCACGGCAGTCAGCACGAAAAGGAGCAGATGCTCCGTCAGCTTGAAAAGCTCGAAGATGTGACGGAAATCAGGGAGATGTCCCCCGCGGGAAGTATGTACCGCGAGCTGCTGCTGATCAAAGTGCATTCCGACGCCGAAACCCGCCATGAGATCCTCGATGTGGTGAGCGTGTTCCGTTCCAAGATCATCGACTACGCAGCAGACAGCATCAGCATTGAGATCACGGGCGAAACGACAAAACTGAATGCGTTTGTCGAACTGATGCGTCCGTTTGGTATCATCAAGCTTTGCCGCACAGGCATTGTCGCACTGGAGCGCGGCTGATTGGAGGCACGCATGAATATTCAGATTTTCGGAAAATCGAAATGCTTTGACACCAAAAAGGCAGAGCGTTTTTTCAAGGAACGGCATATCAAATTTCAATCGGTGGATTTGCCGACGAAAGGACTTTCAAAGCGTGAACTGGAGAGTGTATTGCGCGGTGTGGGCGGTATTGAAAAGCTGCTTGACGAAAAACATCCTGATGCGGCACTGGTGAAATATCTGCTGCCTGACGCACAAATCGAGAAGCTGCTGGAAGATCCGACGCTCATGCGGACACCGATCGTGCGCAACGGACAAAAGGCGACGGTTGGAGAAGCATCGAAAGTCTGGACGGAATGGCTGAAAGAGGAATAACCTGAAAATGCAGAAGCCCATCACAAAAGTTTGCGTTCAACTTTTGTGATGGGCTCTTTTTATTTCTGTCGGTCAATCCGCGTTGACACGCAAAAATGACGCAGGATCGTAATTCACCCCGTCAATGCGCACCTCAAAATGCAGGTGATTGCCGGTCGAATGACCTGTTGTGCCAACCAGCGCGATCACATCACCGCGCTTCACCTCAACCCCCACCGATGTCAGAAGCAAACTGCTGTGCGCATAAAGCGTCTCCCTGCCGTCGCCGTGGTCGATAATCACATAATTCCCGTAGCTGTCACTCCATGCGGTATGGGTCACGATTCCGTCATCCGCCGCATAGATCTCAGAACCTGCCGGTGCCGCGATATCCAGCCCGCGATGATTGCGGTTGCTGATATACACATCGCTGATGCGTCCGCCGTTCACGGGCCAGCCATACTCCCCTGTACCGTACAGGATCGTCGTTTTGCTCGCAGGCGCAGGGGCATATGTGCCAACACTGATCTCCTCCGTGACAGGCTCCGACACCAGCTCCGAACGAATCAGCTTCGACTGCGTCTCCACCCCGTTGACATATGTAACGCACACCACATTGTTTTTCTTGCCCTTGACACCGCGCTGTGCAATCTCCTCCTTGCCGATCGGCAGTTTGGCGGAATCCGTGCGCACCGTGTCATATGCAAGGAAGGAAACCGTTTCTTTCGTGCGGGTAAAAGTAATCGGCATACTGCGCTCCTGCGTAGGCACCGTGATTTTCGTGCCGATCTCGGGCATATCCTTGATATGCGGATTCATCGCGCGAAGCTGCTCCACCGAAATGCTGTACCGTTCCGCGATACGGTAAACCGTGTCGCCTTTGGCACTGGTATAGATCCCTGTACCTTCGGAAACCGCTGTCAGCTGCGTCACGATTTTGTCAGCATCCGTCAGATTTTCTTTCAGATACACACCCTTGACATAGGTCATCTCATCGGAATAAAAGATATCGTCCACGGCAAAGTCCAGCGATTTTGAATACGCCGCAAGCTGCTCCGAAAGGGCAGCTTCAATGGGTTTGGTATCTGCCACTGCGCCCAGAAATTTATCGTTTCGATATACACCATATCCCGTGCAAAGCGCGATGTCTGCCTGTTCCATGATCTTATCCGCCAGTCCGCCTGCCGTGAGCAGCCGCTCTGTGCCGTCATATGGGACAACGGATAGTTTTCGGGTGAAATCCACCTCGGGCGGCGATTCCGCATAAGAAAGACGCTCCCGCACGATTTCTTCCGCACGGCGATAATCCGCCTCATTTTCCACGTAGCCGATGACAGTGCCGCCCATTGACACTGCAACCCCATAATCCATCGAGGCACCGTAAGTCACCAGAGAACAAAGAAAACCGCAGCAAACGATCGGCAGCCCATAACGCAAAAGCGTCACAAACACGCCGTTATCGCTGAAGAACGCACGCAGCACACTGCTGCTCATTTTCAGGATCTGCTTGGATTTCTTCTCATCACGCACCGATTTCCAATCTGCATAGATCTGCTCTGCCTCCCGCTTGTGCAGTGCAAACGGTGCCGTGACAATACGACCGCACCACCGCAAAATCCGCAGAAAACCATGCAGCACATCCCGCAAAAAGCCCTCTGCCCCGTGCAGGATCCGCAGCGGCAATGCAGGCTGATCCACTCGTTTGATCGCCATACGTCCCTCCTTCCGATCATTTGTGCAATGATTTTATTATACCCCATTCTTTGAAAAAAGCAAGCGTTTTCCGCCCATTTTGGTCAGATTGCCAAAGCATGGAACATCCGAACGGCAAATCACGGAAATGCTCCACAAAGAAACCTGTCGATGCGTGAAATGCCCTATTTTTCGCCAAGAATGCGGCATAATCGGCGATGTGCGGTGAGAAATTCGGCGGTGAGCATGGTGGGCAGCGTGACAAGTGCCGTCATCGGACAAATCAGCAAAGGCACACAGCAAAGACGGCGCATCAACAACCCGAATGTCTCGCCGCGGGTGGCAGCGATTGCCTGCATGATGATCGTAAACGGGCGAAAATGCGGCGATTTCAGATAGCAAAGCGGCAAAGCCGTCTGCGCCGCCAGAAGCCGCAGCGGCAGCCACAGCATCAAGATCGCCGCCAGCAGACAATGTGCCGTCAGCAAAAGCCCCCATGTGCCGTCATATAGCCCGACCGTGCTTTGCAGCATCCGTGCGGACAGACAGAACAGAATCCCTGACGGCAGCACCGATATACCAAGCATCAGCGAAAACATCAGCCGCACACGCAGCACTCTGCGCCAAAGCCAAAGCCTGCTGCTGCACGAGAGAAATCCGCAGTCCGATGCATTCAGCACCCCAACCGTTTCCCCCAGCCACCACATCGACATCGTTTGCAGCGGGACCGAAAGCAGCAGCGATGAAAGCGTCCAGCACACTGCAAACACATCCCAGATACCCGCACCACTGCCGCAAAATGACGTCTGACTCAGCCACCCCGCCCCGCGGAGATACTGCTCTGCCGCACAGCCAAACAAAGTGCGCAGGAGCAGGAAAATGATCCATACCGCACCAAACACCGCTGCCGCCCGCTGATGCGCTGAGAGTTTATCTTTTGCCTCGTGCCACAAAATGCGTTGTCTGCTCATGAGAGGTAATCCTCCAGAAGCCCGCGCAGTGCTGCCGTGTCCTGCACCTCAATGCCGTATTCGAGCATCAGGCGGTCAAAATCGGGGAGCCACGCAGGTGAGAGTTCATACACCTCAAACGGGGTCTCGATGCCCGCAGCAAACACCAGAAGCTTCTCCCCCGAAAGCACGATGCGATACGGTCCCTCGGGCGTGCTTGCCGCCACTAAGGGATGCTCACCGACGGCATTCGCCGCACGCGCCTCAGCCTGTGTGACAGCCGTCGTCACCGCCGCAGATACAGACGTTTCCGAACCGGTCTGCCTGCCGAGCCACCCGCCCAGCAGCAGTCCGCCCCCGATGAGCAATCCGCCGGCGGCAAACACCCCGACAGCAGCATAGATCCAGTCATTTTTGGTCATATATGTCCCATCCTTTCTTCCGAATTACCAGAAGTATGGCACATTTCAGCCCGAAATATTCCAAAACGCACAAAACGATGCAAATTTTCAAAAAGTGCTTAACATTTCCGCAGTTTTATGGTATAATAGATTCTGAACATTCAACAGCATTTCGATGCTTTGCTTTTGATTTCATATCACACCCTGAAAGGAGCTTTTCTTCATGAAACGCAACAATTCTGATGATTTGAAACATACATCTTCATCTGCTGCAAAGAAAACAAAATCTGCGGTGAAAACCAAACAGAAATCCGCAGCCGAGACCCCGAAAAAACCGAAACGCCGCACCCCGCTGATCCTGCGTTTTCTGCGCTCAGTGGGCACGGTGATCCTCTCCACGTTTTTGTCCTTCCTGCTGATCTTCTGCGTGACGGGCTTTATCTGCGCGATTGCAGCCACCGCCTATGTCACCAACTTCATGGATGAAACCAAGACCATCACCATCCAGGAATTGACCACCAGCTTCAACACCAATGTTTACGCTACCAATTCCGCAGGTGAGACCGTACAGCTTTATGAAGTCAAAAACGAGGTGCTCCGCATTCCTGTGGAGATCGACCAGATCCCGCAGCACGTTCGCAACGCATTTGTGTGCGCCGAGGACGAGCGCTTCTATTCGCACGAAGGTGTTGACTACAAACGTACCGCGGCTTCTTTCGCCAACATGATCCTGCACTTCTGGAGCACCGATCAGGGTGGTTCGACCATCACCCAGCAGCTCATCAAAAACCTCACGGGCGACACCGAAATTTCTGCACAGCGTAAGATCCGTGAAATTTTCCGTGCCATGCAGCTTGAAAAGTCTTACAGCAAGGACGAAATTCTCTGCACCTATATAAACTATGTCGGTTTCGGCGGTTCGGCAAACGGTGTGGAGAAAGCTGCCGACAAATATTTCGGCAAACATGTCTGGGAGCTTTCCATCGCCGAGGCTGCCTGCCTCGCGGCAATTCCCCAGAACCCTGAGAAGATCAACCCCTTTGCAGGATATTACCAGGAAGACACGAACCCTGTCACCCATCAAAAGTATTACACCGATGAGTTCGTGAACACGGGCATGGAACTCAACCGCAACCGTATGGAATATATTCTCGGACAGATGTATAAAAACGGCTGCATCACGTTCGATGAATACCAGAAAGCACTTGCCGAAAAACTGATCTTCACAAACTCCGAGGAATATAAAGCACTGCACCCCGAACTGTTCGATGAGAACGGCGTGCTGCTTTCGGAAAAGGAAGAACACACCACCAACACCTCTTGGGTCATCGACAAAGCCCTCTACGAATTCCGCGACTATCTTATGGAAGAAAAAGGCTATTCGCAGCAGCGTGCCATGAATATCATCAACAAGGGCGGCTATCAGATCTACACCACCGTCGATCTGGATATGCAGGCTTATGTTGAGGATAAATTCTCTGACCTGAACAACCTGCTGCGCGGTCTGATCAACGCCGGCAGAACCAATATCCAGCTTGACCGCGACAAGGACGGCGTACCTGAAACCATTTCCCTGCAATGCGGCTTCACCGCGATTGATTATCAAGGCAATATTCTCTGCACCGTCGGCGGAATCGGCGGACACCCCGCACCCCTCTGTACGAGCTATGCCTGCACCGAGCCGCAGCAGCCCGGTTCTGCGATCAAGCCTGTCACCTCTTACGGCTACGCACTCGAACACGACTATATCTCCTATGCGACTCATGTCCTCGACTACCCGCCGCTGACCAATCCGGATACGGGCAAGCCGTGGCCGACCAACTACTCCAACGACAGCGACAAGGTCGTCTATACCAACGCACCCATCACCATCCAGTACGCACTGGAAGTCTCCAAGAACACCATTCCCGCTCTGCTCTGCAAGACCTACGGTGTCGGTAATGTCTATGATTTTGCGACCGAGACGCTCGGTTTGAGCCTGAACTACGAGAAAGACAGAGACTACGCCCCGCTTGCCGTCGGCGCACTTTCTTACGGTGTCACCGTCGAAGACCTCGTCAATGCTTACATGGTCTACGGCAACGGCGGCTATTTCAGCGATGCGCACATCATCTCCCGCGTTGAGACCGCTGACGGCGGCATCGTCTACGCAGGCGGCGAGGATTATTCACAGGTCATCTCCGAGGAGACCTCCTATGTCATGAACAAGCTGCTGCGTCAGGTCGTGGACGGCGAACAGGGTACCGCAAAGAAAGCAAGAATCTATTCGCACGGGATGCAGGTGCCGATCTGCGGCAAAACAGGTACTTCCTCTGACTGGTTCGATAAGCTGTTTGTCGGCTTGAACCCCGATTTCGTCAGCGGAATCTGGATCGGCTACCCCATCAACCACAAGATCCTCAACTATGGCTCCATCGACACCGGCGCCATCTGGAAAAACATCATCGGTGACTGGATCTCAAACCACTATTCCGGAAACAACTTCCCTGAGTGCAAATCCGTTGTCACCGGACATTACTGCGCGACCACCGGTAAAATTGCAGGTGCAAACTGCGCAAAGGGCGGCATCGGATACTGGAAATCCACCTATCTGCCTTACTGCGACGGCGGCTATAATGCACTTGGTCTGGTGAAGCCATGACAGAACAACAGACAAAATCCATTCCCGCAGGCTATATGCGGATGTGCTGCCCGTGCCATTTCGGCTTGGAGAGTGTCCTGAAATTTGAACTGGTGCGTCTGGGCGCGGCTGACATTGCCGCCTCCGACGGCAGAGTATGCTTTTCCGGCGACTGGACTATGCTTGCGGCAGCAAATCTTGAGCTGACCGTTGCTGACCGTGTTCTGATCGAACTTGGCAGCTTTTCGGTGAAAGCACAGCGCGGCAAAACCGCCTTTGACCCGCTGTTCGACGGCGTTGCAAAACTTCCGCTTGAACAGTTCATCGGCAAAGACGACGCATTTCCGGTCAAAGGTTCCTCGCTGAATTCGGCACTGCACAGTGTCCCTGCCTGTCAGGCAATCGTCAAAAAAGCAGCAGTCAAACGGCTGCAAACCGCTTATCACACTGCATCGCTCCCCGAAACAGGCGCGGTGCATCAGCTGCAATTCCAGATCCGCAACGATGCCTGCACCCTCTATCTCGACACCTCGGGCATTCCGCTGCACAAACGCGGCTGGCGGCAGACTTCAGTGCTCGCCCCCATCCGCGAGACGCTTGCAGCAGGCATTCTCGATATCTCCCATGTGCGGCAGAATACACAGCTTTGTGACCCGTTCTGCGGCAGCGGCACCTTCCTCATCGAGGGCGCACAGCGTGCCATGCACATCGCGCCGGGGCTGCACCGCCGTTTTGCCGCCGAACGCTGGGATGCCATGCCCAAAAGTGCGTGGTACGATGCCAGAGAAGCGGCACGCGCCAAAATCCGCAGAGATGTGGAATTTCATGCCACAGGCTATGACCTTGACCCCGCAGCCGTCGCGCTGACGATGGAAAATGCCAAGAAAGCCGGCGTTGCGGAGAAAATTACAGTCATGCAGGGCGATATCAAAGATTTTCAGTACACACAGGGGCAAACGATCGTCTGCAACCCACCCTACGGTGAGCGTCTGCTGGATGTCGAAGCCGCCCGTGCGCTCTATCAGACAATGGGAAAAGTGTTCCCTGCCGATGCGCCCATCAGTGTCATTTCACCTGATGCGACCTTCGAGCAGTGCTTTGGCAGAAAAGCCGATAAGCGCAGAAAGCTCTATAACGGAATGCTGCAATGCAGCCTCTATCAATACTGGAAATAACGAAAACACGTACATTTACTGAAAGGATACACATATGCTTACACCTAATTTGACGGTCAATGCACAAGGGCATTTGTGCATCGGCGGCGCGGATTGTGTCACGCTGGCAAAGCAGCACGGCACGCCGCTTTATGTCATGGATGAAAATATGATTCGTGAAAGCTGCCGCGGCTATCAGGATGTCATTCGCACCGAGCAGGGCGGCAGAGGTATGATTTGTTACGCAAGTAAAGCGTTTTCATGCAAAGAGATCTACCGTATCGTGCACAGTGAAGGCTTGGGTGCCGATGTCATTTCGGGCGGCGAACTTTATACGGCTCTGAAAGCCGGAATGCCTGCCGAAAAGATCGTATTCCACGGCAACAGTAAAACCAACACGGAACTCGAATTCGCCGTCAATGCGGGCGTCGGGCACATCGTTTGCGATAATCTCCCCGAAATCAAGCGGCTCAACACGATCGCTGCGGCACAGGGCAAAATCGCAACCGTGATGCTGCGTGTCAAGCCCGGAATCGACGCACATACACACAGTTTCATCCAGACAGGGCAAATCGACAGCCGTTTCGGCTTCGCACTCGAAACCGGTGAAGCCAAGGAGGCAGTCATCCAGGCACTCGCCTGCCCGAATCTGAAGCTGGTGGGTCTGCACTGTCACATCGGCTCGCAGATTTTTGAAACAGAACCTTTTGCTGAGGCGGCACGCGTCATGATTCGATTCATGGACAGCCTGCGCGAGGAACTCGGTGTCACGCTCTCTGAAGTCAATCTCGGCGGCGGTCCCGGCATCAAATATACCGATGATGACGACCCCAAGCCGTTTGGCGACGTCATCCGCGCCATTCTCACAGCCATGCGCGAGACCTGTGTTGCACTTTCGTTCCCGGAACCGTTTGTGCTGTTTGAGCCGGGACGTTCCATCGTCGGCGGTGCAGGTCTGACGCTTTACACGGTCATGGCAAAAAAAGAGATCCCGAACATCCGCACCTATGTGCTGGTGGACGGCGGAATGTGTGATAATCCGCGCTATATCCTGTATCAGGCGAAATATGAGGCATGGTGTGCGAACAAAGCCAATGCCCCCAGAGATGCAGTTGTGACGCTGGGCGGAAAGTGCTGCGAAAGCGGTGATCTGCTTGGCGAGGGCATGAAACTGCAAACCGTCGAGGAGGGCGACACCGTGGCTGTGCTTGCAACGGGTGCTTACAATTACTCCATGGCATCGCATTATTGCCGCACCCCCCCTGCCGGGGTGCTGGTGGTGAAAAACGGCGAGGTACGCACTGCGGTGCGCCGCGAAAGCTTCGAGGAACTGACACGCTTCGATGTGTGATGGTATCTGCGGCGCATTTTGATTGGGTTCCCATGTTTCGCAATCGTGCCGCCCAAACTCGCTCAAGGGAGACTGTCACTCTGGAATCCCATTATAATGGTGTGACACAACGCAGAACGCCGAAGGGCGAGAAACTCGGTTTCTCTACCCTGCCAAGGATGTTCTCCACACTGTATCTACAAACAAAAGCGGACGACCGGAAAAGTCGTCCGCTTTTTTGCTGGAATCAGTTTTTGGGAATATGTTTGCTTTTCATGTCCAGAGTTCAGTGATAAACATCGGGCTTGATTCGGTTTCCCGCTTAAACCCGCAGGATTCGTAAAAACCGCACTCCTTGTTATACGAAATCAGCACAATGCGCAGATAATCGCGGTAATGCTCCGTCGTCATCCGCACAAGCTCCTTGCCGATGCCCTGTTTCTGATATTCCGGACGCACCAGCACATAATGGATATACGCTGTCATAACGCCGTCATCCATCGTGCTCACCAGCCCGACAAGCTGACCGCCATCCCATGCAGTATAGACGGTCTCGTAGTTTTTCATTGCAGCAACGAGCTTTTCAGGATAATGCCCTGACGACCATTCCACTGATAAAAACAGTGATTCCAAATCCTCTTTTGCAAAATCATGTGTGTCACGATATTCGATTGCCATTGATACTCCTTTCAAAGCTGCACAACTCTGCCGACAGGTCTGCGAAACATCGGCTGCGGCATTTTCGTCAGCAGCACGACACAATGTGCCGCAATGCCCTCCTGATTGCCTGTAAATCCGAGCTTTTCCTCCGTCGTCGCCTTCACGCTCACCTGTGAGATATCACACCCGAGTTTTGCCGCCAGATTCTTCCGCATCTGCGGAATATGCGGTGCAAGCTTCGGTGCCTGCGCGAGAATCGTCGCATCGAGGTTGCCGATTTGCCAGCCCTCGCGCTGAATCAGCCCGTTGACATGATACAGCAGCTTCAGACTGTCCGCACCCGCATATTTCGGGTCAGTGTCAGGGAAGTGCTGCCCGATATCGCCAAGTGCCAGCGCACCCAGCATCGCATCCATGATCGCATGGGTCAGCACATCGGCATCCGAATGTCCGAGCAGCCCCAATGTGTGTGGGATCTCCACGCCGCCGAGAATCAGCTTTCTGTCCTCAACAAGCCGATGCACGTCGTATCCATGCCCGATACGCATTTCGTTGAACATTATGTTTCCTCCGTATCTGTTTGCATTTCCTTGAGCAGTGCTTCTGCGATCGCAAAATCTTCGGGTGTGGTCAGCTTGATGTTGGTATATGCGCCGACCGTCATCGCAACCTTGATGCCCAATGCCTCGACAAGCTGACAGTCATCGGTATAATCCCGCCCGTTTGCGCGTGCGAGCGCCGCCGCCTGCTCATAGAGTGAGCGACGAAACACCTGTGGTGTCTGTGTCTGATAAAGCGTGGCGCGGTCGGGGGTATCGACGATCACGCCGTCACGCACCACCTTGATGGTATCTTTTGCGTGCACGCCGAGTGTCGCACCGCCGTATATTCTAGCATCGGCAATGACGCGCTCCACATCCTCCCTGTGCAAAAGGGGTCTTGCGCCGTCATGCACTGCGACATATTCCACATCCGATGAAATCGCAGCGAATCCGTTTTGAACGCTTTGCTGGCGGGTCTCGCCCCCTGCCACGAGCTTCACGGGCATCGGCATTTCAATTTTGTCCAAAACCGATGCAAATTCGTCGATATCCTGTTTTCGGCATACAACAGCAAGCTCCGCAACGCTTTCGCAAAAACGAAACGTGCGGAGCGAAAATTCCAATACTGTTGCATCCCCCAGCGGATGCAGGATCTTATGAATACCGCCCATTCTGGTGGCGTTTCCCGCGCACACCAGAAGGACTGCGGTATCTTTGGTTGACATTAGTCGAGCCCGGGAGCCTTTGTGCCGCAATTTGCACAGAAAACGGCATCAGCAGCGAGAGCCTCGCCGCAGTTCGGGCAGACATTGGATGCAGGAGCAGCAGGTGCCTCAGCAGCAGGAGTGATCTTGTTGCCGCAGGATGCGCAGAATGCAGCACCCTCTGCGAGCGATGCACCGCAGTTCGGGCAGGTCACGCCGGCGCGTGCAGGAGCAGCCTCAGGCTGCGGAATGGTCTGACCGCAAGCAGCACAGAACTTTGCATCTTTGGAAATGGCTTTGCCACAGTTCGGGCAGGCGTTTTTGCCCTCGATTGCTTCGAGTTCTTTTCTCTTTGCTTCGAGGTTTTCCTTCAGCGTTCCAATGCCGTCAAACAGCTCTTTATATTCATCGGGAACATTTGCGCTGTTCTCCTCGAAGAATTTCAGACCGATATCGCGGTAGTGGTTGCGAAGCTCGTTTTCAATGTTGGCAATATCCTTGTTGATGCGGTTCTTGTCCGCGAGTTCCTTTGCGCCGTCGGCGAGGTCGCGGGCACCTTTGGTAACGGTATCCTTAATTTGATCAAAAAATCCCATAGCAATCATCCTCCTTAAATTGCGCATTTCGCGCGTTTTAATGATTATACCACAAAACTATCTTTTTGTCAATAAAAAAATGATAATTTCGCGTAAACCCGATTAGTTGTTTGCCATCACCTTGACCATGACAGCTTTTTGTGCGTGCAGACGGTTCTCCGCCTCATCAAAGATCTCATTTGCGTGAGCTTCAAACACCTTTTCTGTGATCTCCTCACCGCGGTGTGCAGGCAGACAGTGCTGCACCATACATTCCTCGTGCGCAGCAGCCAGCACATCGTCGTTGACCTGATAGCCCTTGAACGCGATCTTACGCTTTTCTGCTTCATCCTCCTGACCCATTGAAGCCCAGACATCCGTGAAGATGACATCGGCATTTTCAGCCGCCAGCACAGGCGAATCAGTCATGAAGAAGCCGCCGTTTGCGTTTGCGAAATCGAGCACCTGCTTGTCAGGCTGATAATCATTCGGGCACGCGATGCTCACCTGCATCCCGACCTTCAATCCGCCGACGATCAGCGAGTTTGCCATATTGTTGCCGTCGCCGATATAGCACATTTTCAAGCCCGAGAAACCGCCCTTATACTCGCGGATGGTCATGAGGTCGGCAAGCACCTGGCAGGGGTGGCAGAAATCGGTCAGACCGTTGATGATCGGAATGGAGCCGTATTTTGCCAGATCCTCGACCTCCTGCTGTGCAAAGGTACGGATCATGATGCCGTCGAGATAGCGGGACAGCACTCTTGCGGTATCCTGCACGGGTTCGCCTCTGCCGATCTGCAGATCGCGAGAGGACAGAAACAGCGGATAGCCGCCGAGCTGGGTCATACCGGTTTCAAAGGAAACGCGGGTACGTGTGGAAGCCTTCTGGAAAATCAAGCCGAGGGTCTTGCCCTGCAAATGCGGATGCGCAATCCCGTGTTTGCGTTCGTATTTGAGCTGATCGGCAAGATTCAGCAGTTCGATAATTTCATCGCCCGACAAATCGAGCAGTTTGAGCAGATGATTCATTGGAATCGCTCCTTTCCGAAAGTGATAATCATTATTTCGTCGGTGTAGTGATCGGTGTGATGCTCTCCGCTGTTGCAAGCGGGATAAAGAGCAGGAAGTCATCGAACACAGACTGTTCGATCTGGAATTCAAATTTGAGCTCGCCGCGCGGCATCGGGAAAACCTCCAGTTTTCCGACTTCCTTCTTCTCTTTGAGGATCCGATAGCCCAAATGCGAATCGCTCGTGGCTTTGATCACAAGAATCTGCTTGTCGTGTTCGAGTTCCATGCGTGGTTCAAACAATTTGGAAACGCATCGGATCTCCGCAAACTTCTTGTTATTGTGTTCGATCTGATAAACAGGATGCATCTCATCGCTGCCGGCGGCAAGTGTATAGAGCTCATACTTGTTCGCATCACGAACAACGTATCCTCCGCGCAGTCTCCGCTTTATGGAGTATAAGGTACGATTTGTTTCGTCCGTTATTTGATACTTTCCCATATTTGGCGTAAATGTAAATCGCAGCATAAAACCGCACCTCTTTCCTTTTTGATTTTCGGAGGGCTTATTCTGTCATGAGCAGGGGTTTGAGAATCGCAAGCCCCTTTTCCAGTTCCTCCTGTGAAATGGTGAGCGGCGGCAGCAAACGGAGCTTTTCCTTCGCGGTCAGCACCAGCAGACCGTTTTCGCGTGCATTGTCCATCACCTCGTGGGCGTCCTTGGTTTTGAGCTTCAAACCGATCATCAGCCCCAAACCGGTCACGCATTCCACATCGGTGCACTTGGCAACCTCGGCGCGGATAAATGCAGCTTTTTTCTGCACCTCTGCAAGGAATCCTTCGGATGTCACCTGCTTCAGAACCGCAAGCGCACCTGCACAAACGACGGGATTTCCGCCGAATGTGGAGCCGTGAGAACTCACGCCCATGACGTCGGCACAGGTTTCATCGGCGAGGCAACAGCCAATCGGCAATCCGCCGCCAAGACCCTTTGCCAGTGTGGTGATGTTCGGATGAATGCCGAACTGCTCGGATGCAAGGAATGTGCCGGTACGTCCGACGCCTGTCTGCACCTCATCGACGATCAGCAGGATATCGTTTTCCTTGCAAAGCTTTGCAGCTGCCTGCACATAATCCTTATCCAGCGCACACACACCGCCTTCGCCCTGAATCATTTCAATCATCACGGCGCAAACCGTGCCGTCAAGCTTTGATTGCAGATCCGCGATGTTATTTGCCTCAGCATAGGCGAAACCTGTCGGGAACGGGAAGAAGTAGTTGTGGAACACATCCTGCCCCGTTGCAGTCAGCGTCATCATGGTTCTGCCGTGGAAGCTGTTTTTCAGGGTGATGATCGTGCCGCGCCCCTCGCCGTATTTATCAAAGCTGTATTTTCTTGCCAGCTTGATGGCGCATTCATTTGCCTCTGCGCCCGAGTTGCCGAGGAACATCTTTGCATAGCCCGTGATGCTGCAAAGCTGCTGCGCGAACGCCGCCTGTACATCCGTGTAGTAATAGTTGCTGGTGTGCTGGATTTTCCGAACCTGCGCACAAACCGCATCTGCCCAGGCATCATTGGCATAGCCGAGGCTGTTGGTGCCGATGCCGCTGCCGAAGTCGATGTAGGTTTTCCCGTCCTCATCGGTGCAGATGCAATTTTTGCCCGATGCAGCCGCGAGCGGCTGCCGACCGTAAGTTTTCATCAGGAATTTTTCCGATGTCTCAATGGTATTCACAGGGGTATTTCCCTCCTTTATTATTATAACAAATGCCCGGTTGAAAATCAAGGCATATTTTATGAACAGAGTAAATATATGACTTATAGATTTGCGGAATTTTGTTCATAAACACTCAAAAACTGGGTGCCGACGCCCTCATTGGAACAGATCTCCACGAGAATGGAATGCGGCACTCTGCCGTCGATGATGACAGCCTTTTTCACGCCGCGGCGAATCGCCTCCACGCAGCAGTCGATTTTCGGGATCATGCCGCCCGAAATGATACCCTGTCGCTTCAGATTCTGCACTTCGCTGATGCTGACCGACGGAATGAGCGTAGACGGGTCATTTTTGTCACGCAGCAAGCCGGCGATGTCGGTCATGAGAATGAGGTTTTCCGCACCCAGCGCAGAAGCGATCGCGGCAGCAGCGGTGTCGGCGTTGACGTTATACACCTGCCCGTCGGGGCCGCAGGCGACCGTTGCAATGACCGGCACATAGCCGTTATCGAGGGCTGTCAGGATCGGTTTGGTGTTCACTTCGGTGATCTCGCCCACCAGTCCAAGATCGGGTTTGGATTCCTTTTTCTTCGCCTGAAGCAATGCACCGTCGATGCCGCTCAAGCCCATTGCATCGCCGCCGTGACGGGTCAGGTGCGAGACAAGCTCCTTGTTGACCTTGCCTGCCAGCACCATGCGCACGACATCTGCCGTTTCCGCATCGGTATATCGCAGGCCGCCGATAAACTTGCTCTCGATATTCAGGCGGCTCAGCATATCGCTGATCTCAGGACCGCCGCCATGCACCAGCACCACACGGATACCGACCAGCGAAAGCAGCACGATATCGCTCATGACGCATTCTTTGAGTGCCTCATTGGTCATGGCATTGCCGCCATACTTGACCACGATGATCTTGTGATTGTAACGCTGAATATACGGCAGCGCGTCGATCAGCACCTGCGAGCGGATTTGCGTTGAAATCTGTTCAGGGATCTCCATATTCTGCATAAAAGCTCCTCTTTCTTCTGCCGCGGGATACATCCCCGCAGCCAAACTTAACTTCTGTAATCGCCGTTGATCTTGACGTAGTTATAGGTGAGGTCGCAGCCCCATGCAACGGCAGCCTTATCGCCGCAGCCCATAGAGATCAGCACCTGAATTTCGTCCTCCAGCAGAATTTCCTTTGCCTTGTCCTCAGAGAACGGAATGCCGCAGCCTTTTCTTGCCACTGCGATCTTGCCCTTGCAGGATGCCAGATCGACATCGACGAGGTTGACATCATACTCTGCCGCCGAATAGCCCATTGCGCAGGCGATTCTGCCCCAGTTTGCATCTGCGCCGAACATTGCTGCCTTGAACAGGCTCGACATGATGACGGATTTTGCAATGATCTCTGCAGTATCTTCGCTGTCAGCATTGGAAACGACGCATTCGATCAGCTTGGTCGCACCCTCGCCGTCAGCAGCGCACATTCTCGCAAGGTTGAGCAGAATGGCGTAAAGCGCACCGCGGAATGTGGTATAATCAGCATTTTCCTTGGTGATCTCAGCATTGCCCGCCATACCGTTTGCCATGACGCACACCATATCGTTGGTGGAGGTGTCGCCGTCAACCGACACACGGTTGAGGGTCAGGCGCACGACATCGGAAAGTGCCTGCTGAATCATCTCAGGGGAGATTGCGCAGTCGGTGGTGAGGAACGTCAGCGTGGTTGCCATATTGGGACGAATCATGCCGCTGCCCTTGAGCATTCCGCCCAGATGGCAGGTCTTTCCGTCCACGACAAATTCCACGGCGATCTCCTTTTCACGGGTATCCGTGGTCATGATCGCATGCATTGCCTCTTTGTTGCCCTCGTAGGACAAACCCTCGGCAAGTGCGGGAACACCGTTTGCAATGGGTTCGATCGGGAGAATCTGCCCGATCACGCCCGTGGATGCGACAACCACATCGGATGCCTTGATATGCAGGGCATCAGCGGCAAGGCGGCACATCGCCTCTGCCTTTTCGACGCCGTCGGCATTGCAGGTGTTTGCATTGACCGAGTTGACGATCACTGCCTGTGCATGGCCGTCCGCGATGTTTTTCTTGGTGACGAGAATCGGCGCACCCTTGACCTTGTTCGTGGTGTAGACCGCCGCGACATTGCACATTTTGTCCGCAAAGATCATTGCAAGGTCATTCTTTTTCGGGGTGTCATCGTTGACGCCGTTTGCTGCGAGATTCTGTTCGGTTGCACCCTCATCGGTCAAAGCCTGATGCCGCAGTCCGCAGCAGATGCCGTTTGCCTTGAAGCCCTTTGCAGCGCACACGCCGCCTTCCACAAACGGATATTGTTCAAAACTTTGCAGTTTCATCGTGATTTTTCCTTTCTGTATGGAATGGTTCAGGGATTATTCCAGCCCTGTACCCTCATCGGCACCTGTCATGATATTGAAGCACTGGAGTGCCGCGCCCGATGCGCCCTTTCCGAGGTTATCAAGGCGGGACGCAAGCAGGATCTGATCATCATTGCCGCACACGAAAATTTCCAGAAGATTCGTGCCTGCAAGGGTGTTTGCGGGCAGAAAGCCGTTTTCCAGCACATCTGTGCCCTGCAATGCACGCACCTTGACGAACCGCTGTCCCTCATAGTGCTTGCAGAACATCTCGTGAATCTGTTCAATGCTCGGCTGACCGTTCAGCAAACGGCGATGCAGCGGCACGGAAACCACCATGCCTGCGAAATAATCGCAGACCAGCGGATTGAACATCGGGGCAAATTCCAGCCCACAGATCTTCTGCATTTCGGGCTGATGCTTGTGCGTCTGTCCCAGCGCATACTGCCGCGGGCTGCCGAATTCCTCGGGTCTGTCCTCCGATTCATACACGGCGATCGCACTCTTGCCTGCGCCGCTGTAACCCGACACAGCATGGCAGGTCACGGGATAATCCTTCGGCAGCAAGCCGCTTTGGATCATCGGATATACAAGCGAAATGAAGCCTGACGCATAGCATCCGGGCACGGCAACACGATTGCTCGTCACGATTTTTTCGCGGTGTGCCGCCGAAAGTTCCGGAAAACCATATGCCCAGTCAGGATTGGTACGGTGTGCGGTAGATGCGTCGATGATGCGCACATTGGGGTTTTCGATGAACGAAACCGCCTCTTTCGATGCAGCATCGGGCAGACACAAAAACGTCACATCCGATTCGTTGATCAGTCTTGCACGCTCCGCGTTGTCGCGGTGCTTTGCAGGATCAATGGTCAAAAGGGTAATATCTTCGCGGTTTTTGATGCGGTCAAACAGCTTGAGCCCCGTTGTGCCCGCCTGTCCGTCAATATACACCTTTGTAGTTTTCATTTTCCTCATCCTCTTTCTGCTTCTTTTCGGTGCGGTGGAAGTGGATGGCATTCCATGCACAGGCAGCACCGAAAATCGCAATAATCCAAATTCTTTCAATCGTCACGGTCAAATCGAAGTAAATGATGATCGCCTCACCGATCACCCAGAGCAAAAACGCGATCAGTGACACGATGAAAATATAAAGCGTGCGCTTTTTGTTCATATGCGAATTTCCTCGATCGCGGCATTGGCAAGTGCAAGCTGCTCCCGCACTGCCTGTGCCGAGGGACCGCCCTCCGAAATTCTGCCGTTCAGGCAGGTTTCCAAAGCGATGGCTTCATAGACATCCTCCGCGAATTTCTCCGAAGCCTCCTGATATACCGCAAGGGGCAGCGTCTCGAGTGTGCAGCCGTCCTTGATGCAGCGTGCGACCAGTCCGCCCGTGATCTTATACGCATCGCGGAACGGCAGACCTTTTTTCACGAGATAATCGGCACAGTCGGTGGCATTGATGAAGCCCTGTGCCGCTGCCGCACGCATCTTCTCCTTGTTGACACGCATTGTGGCAAGCATGGGATCAAAAGTTTTGATGCACAGCTTTGCCTGATCGATCGCATCGAAGATTGCCTCTTTGTCCTCCTGCATACCCTTATTATATGCAAGCGGAATGCCTTTGAGCATCGAAAGCAGCGTGGTCAGGTCGCCGATGACTCTGCCTGTTTTGCCGCGGATCAGCTCGGTGACATCAGGATTTTTCTTCTGCGGCATGATGGATGAACCCGTCGCATAGGCATCATCCAGTTCGATGAATTTGAATTCCCAGCTGCACCAGAGGATGATCTCCTCAGAAAAGCGGGAGAGATGCACCATCAGCAGCGAAAGCGAATTGGCAAGTTCCACGCAGAAATCGCGGTCGGAAACAGCATCGAGGGAATTGGGCACAGGCGCGTCAAAATCCAGCAGCGATGCGGTTTGCTTTCGGTTGATCGGATAGGTCGTACCCGCGAGCGCACCGGCCCCCAGCGGGCAGAAATTCATGCGCTTGGCGGTATCTGCAAGGCGGCTGTCGTCGCGCAGCAGCATCCAGACATAGGCAAGCAGATGGTGGGCAAGCGTCACGGGCTGGGCACGCTGCAAATGGGTGTAGCCGGGCATGATCGTTTCGGTATGCTCGGCGGCAAGCCTGGTCAGCGTTTTCAGCAGCGAAAGCAAAAGTTTTCGGATCTCTGCGATCTCATCGCGCAGATACAATCTGACATCGAGCGCGACCTGATCGTTTCGCGAACGAGCGGTGTGCAGGCGTTTGCCCGCATCGCCGATGCGCTTGGTCAGCTCCGCCTCCACAAACATATGGATATCCTCAGCGGTGGGATCCATCAGGAGTGCCCCCGATTCCAGATCCGCGAGAATGCCCTTCAGTCCGTCGATGATGCGATCTCTGTCCTCCGCAGGGATGATGCCGCAGTCGCCGAGCATTGTTGCGTGTGCAATGCTCCCGCGAATATCCTGCGCATACATTCTGCCGTCAAATGAAATAGAGGAATTGAACGCATTGACTGTTTCGTCCACTTCCTTTGAGAATCTTCCTGCCCACATTTTAGCCATAATATTTTGCCTTTCTCCATTCGGCTTGGTTTTCTTCATTTGTGCTCTGCGTTTCGATCCGATGCAGCCTTAATCCCTTTCGTCACAAATATGAGACACATGATTTCTCGGATCAAAGCCGGGATCTTTCCAATGGTCGTAAGCATCCTTGCTGGTGGAATAATAACGGGTACCGGGGTTCCATCCCATGTTTCCGCCCGGGAGCATCTCATAAGCAATATACGCATCTGAGGATGGCGAATAGCCTACAAGAAGGTCACCGTTCTGTTTTACATTTTTCAGATCATCGTACATAACAATTCCTCCGTTTCAATTCTGAAAACAGACAGGGGGCGACTGCATTCAGCCGCCCCGATTCTGATTCAAAGTCCCAAAATCAGCCTTTGCGCTTCTGGTCGAGCTTTGCCTTGACCTTGATCGGCAGACCGAACAGGTTGATGAAGCCTGCGGAATCCTTCTGGTCGTAGACATCGTCCTCATCGAATGTCGCAACTTCCTCGTCATAGAGGGTGTCGGGAGAGGTCAGGCCTGCGGTAATGATGTTGCCCTTATAAAGCTTCAGCT
Organism: Oscillospiraceae bacterium; assembly: GCA_045617625.1. Taxonomy (GTDB): domain Bacteria; phylum Bacillota; class Clostridia; order Oscillospirales; family Ruminococcaceae; genus Firm-04. The sequence goes on from JAZLJA010000004.1 coordinate 39,940, forward strand.
TCACCGTACCGTTGACCGTTCTCTGCGTGCTGTCCACAAAAGCGTCCAAAGCCTCACGCAGAGGAGTAAACCACTGACCGTTGTAAACGAGGTCTGCATACTGAATGGCGATCTGCTGCTTCATGCGGGCAGTTGCCTTGTCGATGCAGATGGTTTCGAGTGCATCGTGTGCGTAGTACAGGATGGTGCCGCCGGGAGTCTCATAAACGCCGCGGCTCTTCATGCCGACGAGACGGTTCTCAACGATATCGGTGATGCCGATGCCGTTTGCGCCGCCGAGTTCATTGAGTTTGCGGACAATATCGCTGCCCTTCATCTTCACGCCGTCCACAGCGACAGGCACACCCTTTTCAAAGTCGATGGTGACATAAGTGGGGGTGTCGGGAGCCTGCTCGGGCGAAACGCCGAGTTCGAGGAAGCCGGGTTTATTATACTGCGGCTCATTTGCGGGGTCCTCAAGGTCGAGACCCTCATGGGAGATGTGCCACAGGTTCTTGTCTTTGGAATAGTTGGTCTCGCGGGAGATCTTCAGCGGAATGTTGTGTGCCTCTGCGTAGTCGATTTCCTCATCACGCGATTTGATGTTCCAGATTCGCCACGGAGCGATGATCTGCATATCGGGGCAGATGGACTTGATGGTCAGCTCAAAACGAACCTGGTCGTTGCCTTTACCGGTGCAGCCGTGGCAAATGGCATCTGCGCCCTCTTTGATGGCGATCTCAGCGATGCGCTTTGCGATGATCGGACGTGCAAAGGAAGTGCCGAGCAGATATTTGCCCTCATAAACGGCACCCGCCTTGACGGTGGGGAACACGTAATCGGTGATGAACTCATCGGTCAGATCTTCGATGTAGAGCTTGGAAGCACCTGTCTTGAGTGCTTTCTCCTCCAAGCCGTCCAGCTCGGTGCCCTGTCCGACGTCGCCCGAAACAGCGATGACCTCGCAGCCGGGATAGGTTTCCTTCAGCCACGGGATAATAATAGAGGTATCCAAGCCGCCGGAATACGCAAGTACGATTTTCTTCGGAATTTTCTTTTCAGCCATAATTCATAGTTCCTTTCTAAAATCGGGAGGCACTCCGAACCTGCGTCCGAAGTGCTTCCAATTTATTTTCCATATTCTATTATACACAGCTTTCGGGATTTGTCAACCCCTTTTTGCATATTCCTGCATAAAATCCGAATATTCATGTATAATATGCAAGATGTGTGTATATTATTCATGTGAATTCGGAATAGAAATCCTGTGTGGCGTAAAGAGCGTTTCTGGTGTTTGCATGATTTGCAAAACCAATGCCGAGATATTTGCATTTGGTGGTGAGTATATTTTCGCGGTGTCCCGATTTGGAAGTGATCCAGCCGTGTGTCGCAGCGAATGCATTCGCATATCCCGCCGAAATGTTCTCCGCATAGGAATTCCAGTTGATACCCGCATTTTCCAGACGCTGTCCGACATTTCCATGCTCAAAATAATTGTTTTTCGCCATATCGAGACTGTGGTCAAAGGCAACGCCCGCCGCCTTGTCAGACCATCCAAGCGGTGCAAGACCGTTCATCGCACGATATGCGTTTGTGATATGGAAAGAGATCTTTGCCGCCGCGCCCAAACCTGTATCCGCCGCAAGTGTTCCGGCATCCGCGCTGAACCCTTCCATGACCGCCATTCCCGCATAGACCTTGCCGCCCGCGCGGTCATCCGTATAGGTCGTGCCTGTTCCGCTGCCGCTGTACGAAAAGCTTTTCCCGAAGGCATACACGCCCACAAGCTTATCGCCGTTCGCGATGCCGATGACCAGATTCTGCGTACCTGCCTGATAGACATAGTACGTCAAGAACGCATTCTGATGCTTTTCCGTCAGCTTTTCGGTCGGATTCCCATACTGCGCATTCAATTCCGCGATGCTGCCGCCGAGTTTGAATTTTCGCGTGCCGATGGTAACGGTTTCATCACTTTGCGGCACGTCTGAAAAATACTCCCATGCGGGGTTGTGTCCCGCAAGGCGTGATACGTAATAATGCAGCACCGCACCGGCATCCGCGCCGTCCACGACATTATTGTGGTCAATGTCGGCGATCCGAAGCTGCTTTGCATCAAAGACGTTCTTTCCCATTAAACGCGAAACATAACAGCGCAGAATCATGGAGGCATCGTTGGCATCCACCACGTTGTTGAAGTTCACATCGCCCATTCGCAGCTGCGCCGCCGATGCAGACAGACTGCCTGCCGATGTTCCGAGAACCAGTGCAGCAGCCACTGCCGCCCTGATACCTGCCCAATAATGTTTCCGCATGGAAAGCACTCCTTTCGTCACAGAATCCCGAATCGGTGTTCTGTATATTTATCGCCGCAGCGTTTCAAGTTCTGCGCTGTCGGGGTGATAAACCATAATATCACGCAGCAGACGGAAATCCTCGTTGCAATCGAGCCCCCAGCCCACCACGAACAGATCTTCGATGGCAAAGCCCGTATAATCGGGAATGATGTGCGCCACTTCCCGGCGCGAAGGTTTGTCCAGAAGCGTACAGACTCTGACGCTTGCCGCATTCTGTCCGCCAAAGCGTTTGAGCATGGTATCCATCGTGTGACCCGTGTCCACAATGTCCTCCACGATGAGTACGTGCCGTCCTTCCACGTTGATTTTCTCGCCAAGATCAAACACCGGCACATCCGCAGGACGCGTTCCGATGTAGGAGTGGATCTTGACAAAATCGAGCTCGCAGGGGAAATCAAGCTGCCGCACCAGATCGGCGGAAAAGAACACCGCGCCGCGCAGGGTACAGAGGATGAGTGCGGGATTCTCCTCGCTGCACATGGGCTTATAATCTGCGGTGATTGCCTTTGCCATTTCAGTGATGCGTTTTGCGACGGTATCGTGGTCAAACAGAACGGTCAGTTTGTCGTTCATGAACATAGCCTCTTTTATCATCAAACTCGAATGCACAGCATATAGGCATTCTGCTCCAACATCTTTATCATACCATATTTATTGATGATTGTCAATGGAAAAATCGCGCTCACAGGAACAAAATATGCACAAAATCAACAAAGCAAAATTGCGGTTTTCCACAAAAATGAGATAAAACTTTTGATTGATTCTCTCCGTGATTTTCACTTGACGGGCGGCGAATAATGTGCTATAATAATAGAAATATCGTTTTTGCGGGTTTCTCCCGCAGCTGGAGGTAGTTTTTCCATGAACAAACAACCGTATTATCTGACAACCGCCATTGCGTACACCTCGCGGAAGCCCCATATCGGCAACACTTATGAAATCGTCATGACCGATGCCCTCGCCCGTTTCCGCAGAATGCAGGGCTACGATGTATTTTTCCTGACCGGCACTGATGAGCATGGTCAGAAAATCGAAGAAATTGCAAAAGAATGCGGCATCACTCCGCAGCAGCACGTTGACAAGATCGCCGGAGAGATCCGTGCAATCTGTGACCTGCTCGGTGCTTCCTACGACAAATTCATCCGCACCACTGACGACTACCATGTGAAAGCAGTGCAGGGGATCTTCCAGCGGCTTTATGACCAGGGTGATATCTACAAGGGCGAATACGTCGGAAAATACTGCACTCCCTGCGAAAGCTTCTGGACCGAGAGCCAGCTGGTTGACGGCAAGTGCCCCGACTGCGGCAGAGAAGTCC
>JAZLJA010000005.1:0-14206 GCA_045617625.1 Oscillospiraceae bacterium
GGCTGATATCCTTAGCAGCTTGACAAATTACAGTATTCATTGTATACTGTAAAAAATCAGAGCGGCTGTTTTTCAAGCCGCTCACCACATAACTTTATTATCACAGTTTTGGAATTTACAGAGATTTTTTCGCAGAGCCTATTGAATTTAATCCCAACAAAGTATTTCAATCTCCAAAAGCGATATATGAAATACAGAATTTTCTAAATGCTTGTGAGTCAGTATCTATCGACCGGTATGACCTCGCAATAGACATTCCATGCGAGATGTCATCGATATTTCCTAGAAAAGGACGCAAAAAAATGATGTTGTTCATCTCTTCTCCAAATAACTACACGGTTTATTGGGGTGAGAGAAATAAGGTTGGCTTTGCAAAACTGTACGACAAGAGTGAACAGTGCAGATTGTCATCGAGTATTACACGATTAGAAATAACGCTAGGAAATCCTGAAGGAACAACATGGGAGCATGAATTGATGAATGCTATTCCACCTGTTTATATTCCAGCGGATATTATCACAAATGACTCAGAGCCCAAACTGTCAAGTCCAGAAAAAGTGATTCTCATTCTTTCACATCTACTAATGAAAAATGAAATCGATAGAATACTGCTGTTCAATATTCTTGGTAAGCTGAAAGATAAGAATCGCCGCAATGTGATACAAAATTTGCTATTGTCCGGATACAAACAATTTTCGCTAGATATTCAGACGATATCTCAGTTGACAGCGCAATTTGTAAACGAAATTCGAGGGCAAAATATAAAGAGCGCCTGACACGTCTTTCCCTTGCACTTCATCAATATACAAAGTGCAAGGGACAAATTTGTCTTTAGCCAAAAGCTATCTGTCGTATTCTATGTCTTTGCGAAGCTCAGGGCGAGCGGAAACTTTTGCAAACACGGGCTTTTTGCCTCGTTCAAACACCCAGCAGTACCCGACAGGCATATACAGTACCTGTTCCAATGGTTTGTTACAGCGTTGGCTGACCGATTTTGCCGTTTCAACATCATTGCCGCCCATATAGATATAGGTATCGCAGTTTGCCAGAATCGTTTTGTCATCTCCTGATTTTCCTTTCATGAGTTGTGCTTCTGATTGTAAGATCAGCGAAACCGATATGCCGCGAGAACGAATGGTCGAGATGATGCAGTCCAGATGATTGATGACCGTAGTGGCACCGTAATCGTCGAGGAAGAAGCGCATCGGAATCGGAAGTCTATGATCAGCGTATCCGTCCGCAATTTCATAGAACGCCTGAATCGCCTGTGTCATAAATAGATTGACCAGTGTATCCATAGAACGATCGCAGTCACTTTGCATGACAAATACAACGGATTTATTTTCAGCGATTTCCCGAAAGTCAATCTCATTTGACGACATCATCTGTTCGATCTCTTTCGTGTCGAACTGGGCAAATTTGGATGCCAGCGTTGAGCGGATGCAGTCGTAGGTTTTATCAGGGGTGGTGTCAACATTGGCGAATTGCTGATATGCCCAACTATCCGGATTTTGCAGGTGCAGCCGTTCAAAACGGTCAGACAGACGTGAGGACTTGGTATCGGTATAACGTTCTGCACCGATGCCAACTTTCCGTTCATGTCGGTCGCCTTCACGCAAAAGTTCCAGTATGCTGTGCAGATTCCGCGGCTGATAATTGGTTTCCTGCATATATGCGATGATTGCACAAATCAGAAGTACCGTCATTTTATCCCAGTATGGATCCAGTTTCAGACTCACTTCTTCTGCTGCCAGAACATTTGCGATACGCATGATATCCTGTGTGTTTCGGACGTGTACCAGTGGATTCCAATGCATTGATTTATCAGGATGCTGAAAATCCAGCTGATACACAGCATATCCCTTGTTTTGCAGATATTGTCCGTATTTCCTACAGAGCACGCCCTTTGGATCCGAGACAATGTAATTTCCTGCGGTTTCCATGAGATTCGGCTCTACAAATCCCGTTGTTTTTCCGCATCCGCTGGTACCAACGACCACAACATTGTTATTCAGCTTCGTCTTGGAATCGTCGAGGCAGCGGGATACACCTTCCGCAAACACAAAGGATTTTCTTGCATAGTCGAATTCGTCAAAAATATCACATTGATAAAAAGGATCAGTGGGCTTCGGAAAGATGATTGGTTGGTTGTTCATACGCTCACCCCCTCAAACGCCTGTCTAATCGCATCGCAGATGCCAAAATCAACTGCTTCTTCAGCGGTCAGGAAATGGTCATAAGCGGTTGCTTCGTTGATTTCCTCTACGGATTTGCCTGTATGCGATGCGAGAATGCCGTTCAGCAAATCTTTCACCGCCAGAATGTTGCGGGCTTTCTTTTCGACGGTCGTCGCAGAACCGCCAAAGCCATCGGAAAACAGCGGCTCATGAATCATCACCTTGGAATGCGGCAGAATGAAACGATGTCCCTTTTTGCCGCCTGCCAGCAGAATCGCTGCCATACTTGCCGCGATGCCGACACAGTAAATGTCCACCGTGTAAGGATACGCTTGCAGCATATCGTATATCGCAAGTCCTGCATTCACCTCGCCGCCCATTGAATTGAGATATATGGTGATGTTACGCGATTCGGATTCGTAGTATTTCAGCAACGAGAGTATCTGCATTGCCAGATCAGAGGTGATCTCTTCGGAAATGACAATCATGCCATTGGCTGCATTGACAGCAGCGGCACTATGCTGAACTGTGCCTGCTGCTGTTTCTCTGCAAATTGTGTCGTTCAGTTTCATTCTGCATCTCCTTTCCGCTTTGACTTATTCTTCCCGTTTGGAGCGTCGATAACGAATGAAGTCGATCAGCATGAAAACCCAGCCGCCATAGAACGGCAGTCCCAGTACGATAAACAGCCACAGCATCCAGCCCAGAAACGGAATCAAAAGCAGTGACGAGCATTTTTCATTCACGGCGGGAATGTGACACAGACCAGGGATGATGCCTCCAAGCATCAAGCCTAAAATCGGTGCACTGATGAGCGATTTGAGAAAGGTTTCGCCGGTTTTCAGCGATGCGATAAAGAGCACGACCGTCAGAACGGCGGAAATGCCCAGAAAAATGACGGATACGATTCCGCTGATGTCTTTGCCCTTGCCATTGTTGTTAAAATTGTTCATGATAAATACCTCGCTTTTCAAATTTATAAAATACCAAGCCGGCTTTGGCATTTTATTTCAGAATTGTTGTTGTTGCCCTGTCGATGTCTATATCATAGCATATCTGGATGTGCAAAGCGAGCGAAAAATGTTCCATTTTCACTTTTATTATTTTTCTTTTTGGAACGTTTTCCGAAATAAGAACAGGCAGCCTGAATTTGACCAGACTGCCTGAGTTATTTTATTCTCTTTCCCGTTCATCTCTCTGAACCGATTTTTCTTCGATATATTCGAGTAATCTGTCGAAGCTTCTTCTCTGTAAATAGTAGTTTACCAGACACATATGAAGAATCCAGCTTTTTTCATCACGCTGAAAGCTTCTGATGATTGTATCAAGAAGTTCATGTGAGAAGAAACATTGCGAGTTAGGCTCCGCACAATATTCATATACAATGCGGTATATTTCATAATCTCGTTTTTTCGTATATTTCTTGTATTGGACATTGGCATCACGTTGAGACAGGATATCAAAGTACTCAGAACGCATACGATAGTAAAAACTATTCGTTATATGCGGTGTCATCCCAAGATATCGAATCTGTAAGGTAGCTCGCACCTTTTTCTGCAAATCATCCGGAGCATCGCAGATCATCTGATATGCCTCCTCCAAATCTTTGATCTGTGTTTCCTGATAGAACACTGCCATGTGTCCGCGCAGATAATCAAAAATATCACCGTTTTGTATGGGGAGAGAACTGCCGCATGGGAATTTCGTTCGCATTTCCTCTGTACACCATCTGTCCAGAGACGGCTTACGTTTAAAGTGAAAACAAACTTGAATGTACTGAATGTCTTTGGCAAGAAGACCAATACCCGAACCAAAGTGTTCCGGTATAAGATACCCGCGAGCATCCATGCAATGATCAAGAAATATTTCTAAAATGCTTCTCTTCTGCACAGCGGTTAAATTGGAACCGTTTGCCAGACTATGTGAATCTATATTCCTCAAATTTTTTTTTCATGTTTGTCCATATCATAGAAGGCAAAGTAATCTCGTTCTAAAAAATCTGCTTTGTCTTTAGCGTTTGCCGCTATCACGGCTTGAATCTCTTGGCTCGTAGCAATACTGCATTCTTTTTCCAATTCTTGTTCAAGCTCTTCTCGGCGTTGAGTTAACTTATCACACTCGTTCTGAAAACTATCAAATTCTTCTTTTGTCAACTGTGTATATTTGTAAATATAGTCCCCCTCTTCTTCATCAAAGCCAATGATTTCCTCAAGTCCCTTTGTCATAGCATCATTATAGAGCGTCAGTTCGGAATCAATATGATAGATTTCATCTTCTATCTCATCTTGACGATATTTTGATTCCATTATAGAAGATCGTCGTTGTTCTTCATCCCATCCGTTCCTGCAAACACAAAAATCCTGAAAGAAAAATAATGGATAATATGCAGATGCATTTTCGCGGCGATAAGTTAGTTTTTGTCGTAAAACAGAAGAGAGTTTTCCTCTTGTTAATATACTTTTGAACTCAGAATACAGTATATCATACAAATGCTGAAACTCTTGATCTGTCATAAACCAAGGTTGTAAAAACGTTGTTTCTATTTCATTATAAAAATACTTTTGGATAAATTGATCCAGCTTTTCTAAATTCGCTCCATGTTCTGAAATGTCCTCATCTGAAATATCTTTTTCTGTCATTTCTGATGCAATGCTTTTACCATTCTCATCCTTGCATAGTTGAAGGATAGCTTCTATTTCTTCCTCTGGAATATCTACATACTTGGATATTTGTTTCAGCGATTTCTTCTTCCATCGCATACATTCATTAAAGTGCAGCAACATCTGAAGAAATTCTTTCTTTTCGTCTAATTCTTTTTCCATTTTTGCCTCCGCTTCAAGATCAAATTGCAGACTTTAGCTCACGTTTGTATTTATAGTATGTATTGCTTGCAATGCCAATCAGCTTGATGCACTCCTTGTCAGACAGAGTGCCTTGAAAATCTCGACTGTATTTGATGATCAACGGCTTGACTTTCATGCATTTCTTCGTGGTATGAACAGTACCTTTGACTGCGCCGATCTGTTTGCCGTTTAGTCTTGCAGTTTCAATGCCCTCTTTGGTACGCTGACGCAAATCAAGCACCTCTTTTTCCGACTGTGCAAAGGCTTTATAGATGTCCTGTTCGACTTTATTCATCATAAATTTGTTGATTGCCGACATGATACTGTTCACCAGTTCATCCGTCGCCGAATCACCTGAGTCAAAAGACTGTGTAATAATCCCATCCATCGCTTGTTGATAGGATTCTGTGTCGATATGGTGTTCCTTCAAAAAAACAAGCTTGATGCTCTTGTTATACAGCTCCTGATAAAGTCGAAAGCCTTCCTCTGCATTTCGGCTCATTCTGCTAACGCTGTCAAAAATCACAGTATCATTCTTTTTCAGCTTCTTGTACAGCTTGTTCCATTCGGGTCGATTGACGGATGTTCCTGTATACGCCTCCTGAACAATGACAGCCGATGGAAATGCAGATTTGATATTTCGTATTTGCCTTTCAATCGACTGTTTGCGTGTACTGATTCTGCAATATCCGTATACCATATAAGCGTTCCTTTCCTTTTGTATTCTTAATAATAACGTTCGTCACTTTTGATAGTATTATTATAGCATATTGTTGTTGCTGTGTCAATGGTTTTGATAGAATTATGCGATAGGTCATTTTTGATATAAAAATCGAATTAACGATGTTTCTTTGTTTTTTACAGTTTTCGTATAATATTCCATTGAAAAAAGGCATAGTATTTCTACGTTTATTGGTATTTATCTCTTGACTTATTGATATAGAAGAGTATCGACTTGGAGAGAACGGAGTGGTAGTATGAACTTCAACCGCGAGGAAATACTCTCCGCAATGGAGGCTGGGACGATTGATCTGGTTCTGATCACGCCTGAAACCCTGCTGAAAGACGAAATACAAGAAGTCATCACCAAAATCGACATTGGATTGCTGGTCATTGATGAGACACATTGCATTTCTGATTTGGGACATGATTTTCGTCTGGAATACACACGGTTAAACCGAATCGTTCAGAAAATGCCCCATACAGTTTCTGTACTTGGAACTACAAAAAAGGCGGTACATGGAGTGGCGCGACAGACTGTATCCGTCATGAGATCGTACCTGTATTTTGCTGGAATCAGCCAGAGCACAAAGGAAATCAGGAGCTAATCAAACTCGGTGCGATACCTATTGGTGAAAACTGGGATGGCAATATTTCGGTCGCCAAAAAGCCAAAAGAGGATGGATTCGTCCAGCTTTCATTGTTTGATAACACCTGATTCGGCAGTCTGCAATCATCTGTATAGCACTCATACAGCACTCACAGTTTCTATGAATCGCCTATACAGGCTGGAAAACCGATACATAAGTTCTCCAAGCGCTGATTTTCAGCTTATCAAAAGCAATGCAACCCCACGCAGATTTCGATTCTGCGTGGGGTTTGTTGTTTCTTATATCTTCGATATGCCGAGCAAAACAGGACTACATCGGAGACAAAGCACTGTCAACGGCAACGCAACACGGATTCATGGCAACAATCCGATTTATGCCGCATTCACAGCTTGACATAACAAACATTTTCCTGTATAATAAAGTGAAATATGTTTCATTGGAGGCCTTCCGCATGGAGAAAAAATCGTTGCTGAAAAAAGGGCTGTTTCTTCTTACTATTCTTCTTCCCATGATTTTTTTTGTGTTTCTTTTTGCGCATGAAAAAACTGCGTATCACGAGGATGAGTTCTTTTCCTACGCCTTGTCCAACAGCTACAAACGGCCGTTTTTATATGGCAGTTCCCATTTAAAAACAGACAATTACAATGTTTGGATGGACGGAGACGAATTCAAATATTACCTGCGAACCAATGCTGATACAAACTTTCAATATGATTCGGTTTGGTATAATCAATCAATGGATGTAACGCCGCCGTTTTATTACGTGATCCTTCACACAATATGTTCTGCATTTCCGGATCAGTTTTCGTGGTGGTTTGCGTTTGCCATCAATCTCGTGGTATTCGTCATTGCGCAAATATTTGTGTATCGGCTTACATTTCGGCTTTCACACTCCAAACTGACAGCATACATTATTTGTCTGCTCTGGCCGTTCACAGTCGGGGCAACTGAAACTTTCCTTTATCTTCGGTTCTATGCAATGATGACGATGTTCGGAGTGATTCTCACCGATTTATCTGTCTCCATGCTGGACACTGCCCGCACACCCAAACGCAGAGAATACCTGTTCCTTGCTTTGACTGCACTGCTTGGTGCGCTGACACAGCATCTGTTTTTGATATACGCCTTTTTCCTTACGCTTTTCACAGCCGTTTTTCTGGCATTGCAAAAGAGATTTCGCAAAATGTTTGCCTATGGACTGTCGGTACTGTTCGGCACACTGCTGTCGTTTGTGGTTTTCCCTGCCTCGTATGACCATCTGTTCAAAGCGCAAAACATTTTTTTCAATGAAATCCCTGACGTCAAAAACCAGATGGAAATTATGGCTGACTTGACCTGCAAAGATTTGTTCGGTTTTGAGATTTCCTATACAGCCTCACAGGTTTTCTTCATTCTGAAAGTGGCGGCAATGTTCGGCTTACCGCTGCTTCTGCCGCTGATATACGTTTTCCGCAAGGAATGCAAAACACTTTGGAACAAAATAAAGGAACATTTCCGCCAAAAGCGTTCAGAATCCGAAATCAAACTGACATCAGCCGATTGCTATGCTTTCATAACAATCATTGCGGCATCCGTCATTTCCTTTCGGATTATCTGCCCCATGTTCAGCTTTTTAGACCTAAAGTACGCAAGCAAACGCTATCTCTTTCTTCTCTATCCCTTCTTCTTCCTCGTCCCCGTTTGTCTGCTCAGCCTGATACCCATATATCGCAGTTCCAAAACACAGAAGATCTTTCGCAGTGTGCTGGCACTTGTGCTTGCAGGCTTGGTGATATTCGGTCATTATCATGTCCAATATGAATATATCCTGAAAAACACCGACGATGAAAAGAAAATTACAGAACTCACTGAAAATAATAACTGTGTTCTGGTGACCGGCGGAACGATTTTTATGCCGATCTACTGCCGAATGCTCGAAAATGCTGATGCAGTATATGCGACAACCGTGCAGAATGAAGAATACCGCACCGCTGCCAACGCCGCAGAATATGAAAAGCTCACGGCAGAGGGCAAACCGTTCGTTGTTTTGCTTGACACAACACCCCTTTTTGATGAATCCTTCTATGAAGAATTGGAGCAAAATGGAAAGATTGCTTCATCAGAAGATGACGGAGTAGATTCAATCGTGCAGCATCAGATAGAACAAGAGCTCAAGCAATACGGCTATAACTGGTCGGAAGAACGAATCATCGCATGGTTTGAGGAAACCACAGGCTATACCGCCACAAAATACACCGAAGAAATCTCACACTACAATACGATTGCGGCTTATTCCCTTGAACCAACCGAAATCGAACAATAATCACAACGGAACTACATATCACAAAAAAGCTCGCCGCCCCGAAATGCTCGGAGCGGCGGTTTTTATGGATTTCAGAAAATCACAAAAGAATGATACTCCTCGGGATCAGCAGGTGCATCAGGGTCGATATAGTCAGGCTGCAAACGCTCAGGCTCAAATTCCTCGATGCTCCAGCCGCAGACCAGCGGCACGATTTTTCCGCTCGGCTTGACGGCAAACAGCAGCGTGTCCGTCTCCTTGACGGTATAGATCTCGTCACTGCTGCCAAGTAAATACCAACCGTCATCCGCATAGACACCGCTGAAATCGCTTGCCTTGCCCAGATATTTGTCCTGCGTGTAGCGGCGCACATTCGGCGTATCGCTCGCGTAATACTGCTTTCCGTTCCACTCCAGATAGGAACTGCGGATACACCACATCATCATCTCCCCATCCTGCGCTGCCGAAGTCGTCGCGGCAGAGGTCAGGGCATCGGTGCTGCCTGCGGTGGATTTCGTCGATTCTGCCATTGTGGATTGTGCCGCCGAAGTTGTCACGATGGTTTGCGCCGATTCTGTATTTGCCGCGGATTCATTTGCATCAGCAAGGATCTCATCGGTTTGTGCAGGTTGTGACGGCAGCGTTTCATCAGCAACATACACCGCCGCCTGCGTGGTGACGGCAGAAATATCCGCCGCAGTTGTGGTTGTGGTTTGTGTCTCGGTATCAGCAGAGAGCGCAGGCAGTTCGGATGAAACCGACGGTGCCTCAGGCTTTTGCATCACCGCAAATGCACCGCAAATAACGGCTGCACAAGTTGCACAAGCTGCAATGCTGATCGCCCCGACTGTTTTTTTTCGCAGAATGGGCAGTTTCCGCTCTGCGGGCATGGCAGCTTCGGCAATCAGGTTTTGACCGATATCGGTCATCGCCGCATCAAACTGTTCGATGTTCATACATCAAAACCTTCTTTCATCAGATATTTTTTCAGGCGTTTTCGCAGACGAAACAGAATGGTCGCTGTTGTTTTCGGGTTGAGATCAAAGCGTTCCGCGATTTCCTCCACCGCATCGAAAAACCAGTATCTTCGTATGAAAATCTGACGTTCCCGCGGCTTTTGCGTTTCCAGAAATCTTGTGATGGCGCGGCTGAGTTCCTGAGAATCCAACAGTTCCTCGGGAGTTTGCGTGCCTGAAATCAGCTCTGCCAACTCATCAAACGGTAGCGTGTCATCGCCGCCGCCGCGTTTTTCCGTCATGCCTGCGCGACGTTTGTTCAGCGCCAGCCGCCTCGTGATCTGACACACATAGCCTGCAAAATGCGTCGGTTTGTCAAGCGGTACCGCATCCCAGAGTTTCAGATAGGTATCGTTGACGCATTCCTCGGCATCCTCAGGGCGATGCAGGATCCGATTTGCAAGTGCAAGACATATTTTCCCGTATTTGCTTTCTGTTTCGCGGAGTGCCTGTTCATCCCTCGCCAAAAACAGCGCAATGATTTCTGAATCGTCCATGTCATGCCTCCTTTCGAGGTCCCTCACCCATATAGACACCGTTTTGTCGGCTGAGATTTCACATTTGCCTGAAAAAATCGCGGAGCCCGAAGGTTTTTCCCGCGGGCTCCGAAAAATCTGTGATAGGGTTTGTCAGTGGTCTGTCTCACATGAACAAACTGTAACCGCCGCTTTTCACCGCAGCAAACAGCATGATGCCGAGTGCCAGAACACATGCCGGAACCAACGGTCGATTACGCGGTGTTCTTCTCCGCAGTCTTGCAAACAGGATCTTCAGCGAACCGAGAATGAATCCGAGAACAGCACCGCCGACCGCGCCCAAAAGCATAGCACGCAGAACAATCGAATTGCCGTTGTTCCCCGCATACTTTGCAGGGTCCGCCTCCGCTAAATTCTGAAACACCAGACGTGCTGTCGGTGTGGCACTCACGAGACCTGCCAAAGCCCAGAGGAAACAGTATCCACCCTTGCTGAACGGCACTTCGCCTGAACCGCTGCCGTAATAATGCACCGAATAATGATCACTTCCGCCGCTGCCCTGGTCGGGGCTGCCGCCCCAGTTGTGCGGCGTATGGTCAGGACCTGCGCCCCAGTTATGCGGCGTATGGTTGGAGCCTGCACCCCAGTTGCCCGAAGAACGTCTGCCGTGATCTGACATTTGACTTCATCCTTTCTGTATCCGTATTGGGGGTTATCATTCGTTTTCGATTTATTATCGCATATAATCGCACAAATGTCAACCGCTGAAACGACTTCCTGCGATAAAATTTCTTTTTTTCACAAATTTCAGATATCATCACTTCCCTGCTTGCATTTCTGCGGCAGATGTGCTATACTGAAAACAGGCAGGAGGAACGGCATCTCACCGCTCTTGCAAATATAAATCATTGGAGGCATATCATGGCATACGAACTTGACAAATTTTTTCAGCTTTCCGCACTCGCGCTTCCCTTTGAAACTCACGTACTCGGCATCGACGGCGAATGCTTTCAGTATAGTGTGAAATTTGAGACTGCATCTCCCGAAGATAAACTGGAGGAAATCACCGATGCCGTCTGCACATGGAATAACGACTACGAGGAAAAGGACATCTACACAGGCTATATCGACATCACCGCCGATGAGGAATCCGTCGGAATCTATCTCGACCTCGGCAATGTGGAACCGCAGTATCAGATGGAGGTCATCACAGGCATTTTGCAGGCGATCTCCGCAGTCTCAGATATCTCCTGTGTCCTCATCAATGAGGACTGCGCCGACGAGTTGGACTTCGGAACCAATCTGATCAACACAGCCCCCGCATCAGATGAAGCGGACACAAAGCAAAGCAGGAGCCATATGGATCCGATCTGGGCAGAACTTTATCAGGCGGCACAATCCGTACGCAACGCACGCAGAGTCTCAGATTACGTCACCTGCGGAGAAGTCGGGGCGGCGATCCTCTCAAAATCAGGGAAGATCTACACGGGCATCTGCATCGACACCTGCTCCACACTCGGCATCTGCGCTGAACGAAACGCCATTTTCAATATGCTCACCTGCGGCGAACAGGAAATCGACAAGGTGCTTTGTATTTTGCCGGACGGTTCCAACGGTGCGCCCTGCGGTGCCTGCCGTGAACTGATGGTACAGCTCATGCCAAAGAATTACAAGGACATCGAGATCATGCTTGATTACGCATCAGAGCGCATGATCACGCTGGGTGAAATCACCCCTGAATGGTGGATATCCTGAAAAAAGCATCCGAGGGCTTTGCTCTCGGATGCTTCGTATATATCGACACAGAAAAAAGCCGTGACGCTTTCGCATCACGGCTTTCTGGAGCTGTTTACTGGATTTGAACCAGCGACCTCATCCTTACCAAGGATGTGCTCTACCAACTGAGCTAAAACAGCATTTCTCTTGACTGCTTTATAATTATACTACACGAACACCAAAAAGTCAAGAGCTTTTTGCAAGAAAATCGAAAACTGTGATATTGCATAAATATCGTGTTTGAAATATGTAAAAAAGGATGAAATCGCGTAGTCATTTTCACGAAAGATTCGATTTCCCTTGCATTCATCAACCAAATATGCTAAAATGGTTACAACTTCGTTACAATCACCAATATATAGAAAGGATGAAAGCTGTATGTTCACCAACATTCTTCGCAGATTGACTGCCTTAACCACATCGGTTGTCCTCTGCACCCTGATTGGCAGCACGCCTGTTATGGCAGCTGACGAGGTGTGTGACCAAAACGGCGACGGCGTCATTGATGCGTTTGACCTCGTGCTTTCCAAGCGGGAAACGGTTCATGAACTGCACCCCATCACGCTGGATGTCTCCGAAACGGAATGCTTCCCCGGCGACACAGTCTCTGTGGATATCCGACTGGAAAACGCTGTGCCGCTGCAAACGCTCGGATTTGTGCTGAATTATCCATCCCCGCTCCAACCCGTGCTCGATGAAAGCGAAAACCTCGATTATACCATTGGCGACATTGCAAGCGCATCCGCACTGCAGCTGAACGCCTTTCCTGCGGTCAACACGATCCTCTGCATTTCAAGCGGCAATTTTCACACCGATAAAGACGGCATCATCGCAACCATGTCGTTTACTGTGCCGAAGGATACTCCCCCCGGCAACTATTCGCTGACCTTTTCGAGTGCAACCTTCCGCACGGAATGGAATGAACGAATCACTTCCTACATCTTTGAGCGCGGTGTGATCACCGTGCGCGAACCCAAGACCTCACGCAACGGCAATGCACGGCTCGAAACCCCTGATTTCGGCATCGACGTTTCACATTGGCAGGGCGATATCGACTGGGCACGCGTGAAGCAAAGCGGTGTGAAATTTGCGATCATCCGCATGGGATACGGCAAATATGCAAAGCAGATTGACCCCGCCTTTGAAACGAATTACGCAGACGCAACCGCAGTCGGAATGCCTGTGGGTGTGTATTGGTACTCCTACGCGATGAGCCCCGAAGAAGCAGAAATGGAAGCGCACGCTTGTCTGGAAGTGCTGAAGGGACGCAGCCTCGATTTTCCCATCGCATTTGATATTGAAGAAGCAAAGCAATGGAAACTGCCGAAAGAGGAGTTTTCCGCAATCGTATCCACATTCTGCAAAACGATCGAAGAAGCGGGATACTATTCGATGGTGTATAGTTCTGCAAATCCGCTGAACAAACTGCTGACAGATGACGCCAGAATGCGCTATGACGTATGGGTGGCAAATTATAATGTCAGTGCGCCGAAATACAACTACGCATACGGGATCTGGCAATACAGCGGTGAGGGAACGGTCGAAGGCATCAACGGCCCTGTGGATCTGAATTATCTATACCGTGATTATCCATCCCTGATCCACTCGATGCTGATGCGCAGCAAGATCGCGGATTGACACGCAGAATGCAGCAAGCCCCGTCACAAATCTCACAAATCAAAAAAGACGCTCTGTCTAAAGACGGGTACTCGTAAAGAAGTTTTTATGATTTGAAGATAAGGTTGCGTAACCTCGGCGGTTACGCAGCCTTTCTCTTTTTGTCGTATTTCATGCTGTCAGCGACAGCAGTTGTAACGGCAACATCGAAACGATAGTGGATCTCGATCTCCTGTGTGCGGTGACCGCTGCTCTTGTCAGGAGCGTGAACGACAATTTTCTCAATCAATTCATGCATGATCTCAGGAGTAAGCTCCGTAATATGCTCGTATTTCTGTACCACCTTGATGAAAGCGGACACATCAGCGGATTTCTGTTCAGCCGACTCAATGAAAGCGGTAAGGTCAGCAACGGTTGCTCTCAGCTTCTTCTGCTCTTCTTCATATCCTGCCGACATAACTGAAAAACGCTCATCGGAGATTTTTCCCGATACGTTGTCCTCATAAAGTCTTGTGAACAGCTTGTCCAGTTCAGCAATACGCTTCTCTGCTTCTTTCAGCTTTTTCTTCGACTTGGCAAGCTCCGAGGACTGCTTCTGAACGGAATTATCCATAGCCGCCTGCACAAACTCACCCTCGTTCTCCTTGACAAAGGAAATCATCTTGTTTAGTTCACCGAGGACG
Organism: Oscillospiraceae bacterium; assembly: GCA_045617625.1. Taxonomy (GTDB): domain Bacteria; phylum Bacillota; class Clostridia; order Oscillospirales; family Ruminococcaceae; genus Firm-04. The sequence goes on from JAZLJA010000005.1 coordinate 14,201, forward strand.
ATCTCT
>JAZLJA010000006.1:0-28567 GCA_045617625.1 Oscillospiraceae bacterium
AAATACGATCAAATCCTACTGCAAGCGGCACGGCATTCACTCCGGCAATCAATCTCGTAAAAACATCCTGTTCTGCCTGCAATGCCACACGGAGATTCCGCAGGTTGCACATCGCAAAGAAAAGAAGTTCTGCTCTGATAAGTGCCGCCAAACGTGGTGGGCTGAAAATTCAACACTGATTCCACGAGATTCACAAATTGAACGTATCTGCCCCGTGTGTAAAACCTTATTTTTATCATACAAAAGCAAGCACCGCATTTACTGCTCCCGCACCTGCTACGGAAAATCAAAGGAGGTATACGATGCCCAAAAATAATGAGCTATTCGATAAGATGTACCACTATCAGACGGTTATGTCATGGGTGCGTTCCCTTCTCGCCAAGTCCATTATCACAAAGGCAGAGTACACCAAAATTGATACAATGATGGCGGAAAAATACGGCGTATCTTCGTGCATCATATATCGCTGAAAACTGCGTAAAATCGTTGACTAATCTCCGAATAGACGGTAACATGGTAAGCGAAGGAGGTGTTGCTGTGTGGACAAAAATAACCGCATAGTAGAGAGGGTTCAATTCCTCAACAAGCCAACTGTCAAGCTGCAGAGAACGGCAGCTTACGCCAGAGTATCCAACGGCAAGGACGCAATGCTGCATTCCTTGTCGGCGCAGGTCAGCTATTACAATTCTTTAATACAAAGTAATCCTGAATGGCTGTTCTGCGGTGTGTACGCAGACGAAGCTCTGACCGGCACAAAGGATAACAGGGAAAACTTTCAAAAGCTTTTATCCGAATGTCGAGCCGGAAACATCGACCTTATTATCACAAAGTCGATATCCCGTTTCGCCCGCAATACCGTAACGCTGCTTGAAACCGTCCGTGAGCTGAAAGAACTGGGTGTGGATGTCTATTTTGAAGAACAGAACATCCACTCAATCAGCCCGGACGGTGAATTCATGTTGACGCTCTTGGGCTCTTATGCACAGGAGGAAAGCTACTCCGCCAGTGAGAATCAGAAGTGGCGTATCCGCAAGGATTTTGAACAGGGACTGCTCGGCAGCATAACAATGCTCGGTTATGAACGTAACGCTGACGGTACACTTATCATTGTTCCCGAAGAAGCGGAGATCGTCAGAATGATTTTCAATGACTTTCTCAGCGGTATGGGCAAAAATGCACTTGCAAACAAACTGCTCACAATGGGCGTTCCGACCAAGGGCGGCGGCGTGTGGACTGCGTGGTCGATCCGCCGCATTCTGAAAAACGAAAAATACTGCGGTGATCTGCTTTTGCAAAAGACCTTCCGTGAGAATCATATCACAAAACGGAAAATGCCGAACCACGGCGAACTGCCACAGTATTATGTAGAAGAAGCACATGAAGGCATAATTGACAAGGAAACCTTTATGCGTGCGCAGGAACTTCTAAAGGCGAAAAAAGAATATTTTTCACCGGATAAGCCGACAACTGTTATCTATCCCTTTTCCGGTATAATTCACTGCGGCTGCTGTGGGAAGTTTTACCGCAGGAAGGTACAGCCCTATCGGATAACATGGATCTGCTGGACTTATAACGCAAGAGGTAAGAGATTCTGTCCGGAATCCAAGCAAATACCGGAAGATATCCTGTATGAAAAGGTTTGTGAAGTCTTACAGCTTGACGAGTTTGACAACGAAGTCTTTCAAAATGAGATAGAAGATATACTCGTTCCGAAAGCCAATACTTTAACCTTCATCTTTCTGGACGGTCACGAGCAGACAGTCCACTGGGAAGATCATTCAAGATCAGAAGCATGGACGGCGGAGAAACGCTCCCAGGCAACAGCGTGCGGCAAGAAGGGCGCGGCAGCGAGAGAAAGGAGAAGGAAGAAGTGAGCAAACAAGTAACAATCATTCCGGCAAAGCTGAACCGTGCAACATTCACTCCGTTAGATCAGCCGAAAAAACGCAAGGTTGCCGGATACGCACGAGTTTCAACCGATTCCGAAGAACAGCAGACCTCCTATGAAGCACAGGTTTCCTACTACACAGAATACATTCAAAAGCGTGCAGACTGGGAGTTTGCAGGCGTGTATACGGATCAGGGTATCTCGGCTATCAATACAAAACACAGAGATGGTTTTAACCGAATGATCACAGATGCTTTAGACGGGAAGATAGATTTGATTGTTACGAAATCGGTATCCCGTTTCGCCCGAAACACTGTTGACAGCCTGACGACTGTCAGAAAGCTGAAAGAAAAAGGCGTGGAGGTCTATTTCGAGAAGGAGAATATCTACACCTTGGACTCGAAAGGAGAACTTTTCATCACCATAATGAGTTCGTTAGCGCAGGAGGAGTCGAGAAGCATCAGTGAGAATGTAACGTGGGGACAGCGAAAGCGTATGGCAGACGGCAAGGTCACAATGCCTTACGGACGATTCTTAGGATATCATAAGGGTGAGGACGGGCTTCCTGAGATCGTACCGGAGGAAGCTGAAGTTGTCAGGCTCATATACAAATCCTTCATGGAAGGCATGACACCGCTAAAGATAGCGAAAATGCTGATTGAAAGGGAGATTCCCACGCCTGCCGGTGGAAAGGAATGGCACGCAAGCACGATAAAAAGTATCCTGACGAACGAGAAGTACAAAGGCTCGGCTCTGCTGCAGAAAAAGTTCACAGTGGACTTCCTGACGAAGAAGCAAAAGGTCAACGAGGGTGAAGTACCGCAGTATTTCGTTGAACACAGTCATGACGCGATTATCGACCCGGAGGAGTATGAGCTGGTACAGGCAGAAATAGAAAGACGAAAAGGACTCGGCAAAGAGTATAGCGGCAGTTCTATTTTCTCGGCAAAACTCATCTGCTCCTGCTGTGGCGGTTTCTTCGGCTCGAAAGTATGGCATTCTACTTCCAAATACCGCCGTGTGATCTGGCAGTGTAATCACAAGTTCAAGAACGGAGAGAAGTGTAAAACTCCGCATCTGTATGAGGACGATATAAAAAAGCGGTTCATTGAAGTATGCAATCGGATAGCAACTGACAAAGAGGAATTTCTGCTTTCCTGTCAGCAGATCGTGGAAATGCTCTCCAACACCGCAGCACTGGACAGAAAAATCGAAGCACAGTATATCTACCTGAACGGGCTGGCGGTTTCGATGCAGGAGTTCATCAAGGAAAATGCCATGAAACCGCAGGACGAGGACTTCTACAAAAAGAAAATGGCAGAGTACAATGCTCAGAAAGCTGAAGCCGAAAAGGTTCTGCACGACCTTCAGGATAAGAGAGCCGTTCGGCTTTCACGCAAGGAACTGCTCGAAGGGTTGATTCGGACAATGAACCGAGAGGGTATTGTGACCGACACCTTTGACGGTAAGCTCTGGCTACTGCTTGTGGAGAAAGCAACTGTGAGTACGGACGGCAAGCTAACTTTCACGCTGCGGAACGGCATGGAGATTCAAGTGTAAAATATATTTTTGGGGCTGTGGATGCCAATGTGATACTTCTCACACTGGCTCATCCACAGCCCCTCTTTTTTTATGCCTATTTACAGCCTTTTTCGAGTTTCGTTACAAAAGTCAACGATAACCCGAAAAAACATCAAAAATGCACCCAAAATGATTTTCGATTTTTCGCAAAAATCAACGATTACTCCTGCTATCGTTGACTTTTGAGGTATATTTCAGCATTTTCGCCCTATTTTGACCGTTTAGAGCCTCATATAACTCCCTGTTATACTCCCTACCGTTTCTTATTGCCTTCAAAAACTACGTATTATCTGCATTTGGACAGAATAATGCACCCCTACTTCGATTGTATCAAAATAGGGGTGCTAATATGGCGGAGAAAGAGGGATTTGAACCCTCGCGACCCTTTCGAGCCCTACTCCCTTAGCAGGGGAGCCCCTTCACCACTTGGGTATTTCTCCGTGGTGAATGCAAACCGAAGGGAATTGGCGGAGAGGGTGGGATTCGAACCCACGGTGCATTGCTGCATCACTAGTTTTCAAGACTAGCTCCTTAAACCGCTCGGACACCTCTCCTTTCGGATTCAGCTTTTATAGTATAGCACAAAAAGCAGGATTTGTCAAGGGATTTTGAAAAAATATTTCATTCAAAAAAGATACGGAATCCGCATTCGCACGGATTCCGCAACAAATCGCTTAAATTAAGCTTTTCCGACAGAACCGAACAGCTCCATCTTTTCCTTCACGGTTGCCTTGATTGCCTCTACGCCGGGAGCGAGAAGCTTTCTGGGATCGAAGCCCTTGCCCTGAAGGTCTTTGCCTGCTTCCACATATTTTCTGGTTTCAGCAGCAAATGCGAGCTGGCACTCGGTGTTGACATTGATCTTTGCAACGCCAAGAGAGATTGCCTTCTTGATCATGTCAGCAGGGATGCCGGTGCCGCCGTGGAGAACCAGAGGCATATCGCCGACCTTTTCCTTGACAGCTGCGAGGGTCTCAAAGCTGAGGCCTTCCCAGTTTTCGGGATATTTGCCGTGAATGTTGCCGATGCCGGCAGCCAGCATGGTCACGCCGAGGTCTGCAATCATTTTGCACTCATCGGGATTTGCACATTCGCCCTTGCCGATGACACCGTCTTCTTCGCCGCCGATTGCGCCGACTTCAGCTTCCAGAGAAATGCCGAGGATGTCGCAGGTGTTGACGAGTGCGGTGGTCTTTGCGATGTTTTCTTCAATCGGGTAATGGGAGCCGTCGAACATGATGGACGAGAAACCTGCGTTGATGCAAGCCTTTGCGCCCTCGAAGGTGCCGTGGTCGAGATGCAGGGCAACCGGAACGGTGATGCCGAGCTCGTTGATCATACCTTTCACCATGCCGACAACGGTGGTGTAACCGCACATATACTTGCCTGCGCCCTCAGAAACACCGAGGATGACAGGGGAGTTCAGCTCCTGTGCAGTTTGCAGAATCGCCTTTGTCCATTCGAGATTGTTGATGTTGAACTGACCAACAGCATATTTGCCGTCTCTTGCCTTGTTCAGCATCTCTTTTGCAGATACCAGCATTGTATTTTCCTCCTATTAGAACTGCCTTTGAGGGCAGCAATCTCATTTGGTGGATTTCACCAACCACTATTATACATGATTTTCGGGAAAAAAGCAAGAGCAAAATGCGAATAATTTCTGCGTACAAACGGAAATCATGCAAATGCGATAAAATTTTCTGGAATTTTTTTGCATATGCGAACAGATTGCGGGCATACTTGGGATACAGCGCAATTTTTGGAGAAAAGAGCGCAATTTTTGATAGTATTCGGGAGGTTTCCATGCGCGAACGTTTTTTTTCGATGTGTATGGCGGTTGTGTTTGCATTCTGCGGATTCAAAATCGCGGAAACAGAGCGGACGCTCACAAGGCTGGAGGATGGTGTGCTGCGGCTGCACATTCTCGCGGATTCCGATGAAACCGATGACCAGATCCGCAAGCTGCTGGTGCGGGATGCGCTGATCGAACGCGCAGGGCAGTGGCTTGAAAATGCCGCTGACAGATCACAGGCGGAGCATTCCATATCAACGCATTTGTGTGATATTGAGCGCATTGCGGAGGAGACGCTGCTTGCAAATGGCTGCAAGGATTCGGTGCAGGCGGTGCTGTGTGAAACAGATTTTCCGTCACGGACATACGGGGATGTGACGCTGCCTGCGGGACGATATCAGACCTTGCGTGTGGAGATCGGGGCAGCGAAAGGGCAGAACTGGTGGTGTGTGATGTATCCGTCCCTCTGTCTGCCTGCGGCGAGCCGCATCGTAGCGTCGGATGAATCGGAATATCAGCAGATGCGTGAAAACTTTGATGCGTCGGTGTGCGATATGACGCTTTCGCCTGAAAAATATGAGGTGCGGCTCAAATGTGTAGAACTTTGGCGGGGCATCAAGCGATATGTCACAAAAAAGCTTGCAGATGCGAAAGATATTGCCGTCATTCCAGAAGGAAATGATACGGAAGCGGAACATCCTGCGGCAATGCATCCAGAATGTCGCACATTTCCCTGCGAAGCGGTGCCTGACAAATGACCGTTTTTTCCGTGTCGGGGTCTTGAAAGGTGAGAAGTCCGCAGTGCAGCGCGTGAGCTGAAAGCAATGTGCAGTCGCCGCCGTAGAGATCATCGCCCAGCAGCGGGAAGCCGATGTGCGCCATATGGACGCGAATCTGATGCGTGCGACCGGTGTGCAGAGTCAGTGCGGCAAGGTCACAATTCTTTCCGCGGCAAATGATCTCCCAGTCGGTGACAGCCTGTTTGCCGTCAGCCCTGACACAGCGCGTGATGACGGATTCCTGCATCCGCGCAATGGGAGCATTAACGCGCCCTTTGTCGGCAAGCCCTTTGGGAATCAGTGCAAAATACTGTTTCTGAAACTGTCCCTGCATCCGATTGGCAGCGTATGCGGTTTTGGCAACGGCGCAGAGTCCCGAGGTATTGCGGTCGAGGCGAAACAGAGCGTGAAAGGTGCAGTCGGAGTATTGGGCGGCGAAAGCGTTTCCGAGCGTATCATCGCGGTGGCGTGCCGATGGATGAACGGGCATATCGACAGGTTTGTTGTAGATCACGAGATGCGGCGTTTCGAGGATGATCGGCACCGAAAGGGCTGGATTCCCTGCAAAGCTTGGTGATTCGCAAAGCCGCAGGGTGATGTGATCGCCGTGCTGCACATCGTCGATGACGCGAATGGGCTTGCCGTTGCAAAGGATACAGTTTTCCGTGGCTTTGAGACGCTTGACCATGTGGGCTGTCAATCCGAGCTTTCCGCGCAGATAGGTGCGGAGCATGACAGGATATGGCGTATCTACGATATATTCAAGTTGATTCAAGGGATCCTCCTGAATGAATGATATGGGGCTTGCATCAAACCGCCGATGGGTTTGGGCAGCCTCGTTTTGATTTGTTACGGTTCCGTTTCACAGCCGTCGATCAGCAGCCGCGCACGGTTGAGAATGTTCACTTCACTGTCGCTCGAATCAAAGTCGATGCTGACGATTTGTCCGCCCAGCCGTCTTGCCAGCGATGCATACTGCCCGCGGCCGAACACATGGCTCGGCATACAGCCAAACGGCTGCACTGCAAGCACCTTGGGAATTCCATGCCGCAGATACGCGGTGGCTTCCATGCCGATCAGCCAGCCGTCGCCGACACCGCCCTTTGTCGTGAGGAATTGTCTGACCTCGGTTTTGCTTTGCTCGAAATCAGGCAGTGCAAACAGCTCCGCCGCCCGAATGGCAGAGAGCATTTCCTTTTGGAGGTGCAGAAACAACCGATACAGTGCCTTGCCTGCCGCCCGCATGAAGATGCCGTTCTCGGAAAAATGGGAGTTGACATAGTAGAGCGCATACCATGACAGCCCGTTTGTATAGCTCTCGCAGCCTGATTGTTCCAGATAGCGCACCATATTCCGATTGCCCAGATGACAATAGCGGATATACAGTTCTCCGACAAGTCCGATGCGCTGTTTGGTTTCGTCTGTGCGCGGAATGGCGGCAAAGTCTTTTGCCATTCGCTGAAAATTTCGCTTCATTGCGTGGAGCGTCATATGTTTGCCGTGTTTCAAGTCCTCGGAGAGTTCCGTGACCCATCGCTGACGGCATTGCTCCGTCGCGCCCTGCTCCTGCTCATAGGGTCGTATCTGCTGTGTCAGCAGGAGAAGCATATCGCCGTAAAACAGCCCGAACAAGCCGCGCCATACCATATACCATTCAATGTGCATCTGATGCTCCGTGTCGATGCCCTGCACATTCAGTGAAAGCACTTTTGTATCCGGAAATCCGGCTTTTTCCACGGCTTTTCGCAGGATCTCCGTGTAATTTGCACCTCTGCACGCATCGCCTGCGGATGGCATCAGCAGCAGCGTGTGTTTGGGCTCGTATTTTCCGCTCTGGAGTGCATCAATCATCTGCCCGACATTCAGGATGCACGGAAAGCACATATCATTGTGGACATATCGAAGTCCTTTGGCGATGATGTTCTCCTCGTTTTCGAGAATGACAGGCGCATAGCGCGGTGAGTAAAAAGTATATTTCAGCAGTGGAAAATGGACATCCAGCATGGCGGGAATCAGCAGTGTCTCGGCGCGGGGATCCTGTTGATCTTTGATTTGATACATCGTTTGTGTTCCTTTCGTTTTTGCGGTGCTGCGAAAGAAATCACCCCGACGTGCATCGAAAAATGCGCAGTCGGGGTGCGGAAATGCGAATTATTCTTCGATTGCTTCCGTCCAGTATTCCTGGTTATACATATCGGTGAAGCAATAGGTGATTTTGCAGTTGTTCTGACCGATTGTGACATCGCTGACTGCAAGGCCGTTTGCACCGACAGTGATCTGATCGCCGAGCATATAGCTGTCAACGTAATCACCGTCATAGGTGTAGTAGTCGCAGAGGAGGTCAATGGTGTCGCCCGCAGTGATGTCGATGAGGCTCTTTGCGACGGTCTGTGTCTCGCCGCCGACATAATCGGTGGTGGCACCTGCGACAAAGCCGCTCGGATTCTGGTTGTCGAATACGAGGATCAGGTTGACGCGGGTATCGTTGAGCATTGCGGGAACATAGCCGGAAATGCTGTATTCATCGCCGCGCTCGGTTGTGTCGGTGTGATAGTAAGCGACCGGCTGACCGTTGATGGCAACTGCTGTTTTTTCAGTATCTGCGATCAGAACGCCTTTGTCGTCGAAATCATAGACATTGTCAAGACCGAGATCCACATAGCCGGAACCGTCATCGAAGAACAGATTTCTGTCAAGTGTGTGGACGATTTCCCACTGTGCTTCGGGCAGATCCATTGTGTATTTCCCGTCAGCGGTTTTTGTCCAGACAAGCTTGCTTGCATCGAAATAGTTCATCGAGATGTAGTTTGCAGCTGCATCCTGCGAAATGCTGTCATCCTGCATGAAGCCGATGTTGGAATCATCAAAGCCCGTGATGCTCTTGCCGCCCGATGCGCTCATGAAGCCCGAAAGCAGCGAGGAAATCATATCTGTAGAGCCGCTGCCTGCACTTGTTCCGCTGCCCAGGAGACTGCCGAACAGCGAGCCAAGCGGAGAACCCGTTGCAGAACCGCCTGCTGCGATCTGACCACTGGTTTCCAGCTTTGCAAACTGACGAATGCACTGACCGTATGCGCTGTCCATGCCGATCTGGTTATAGGTGGAAACAGCGGAATCGACGTTGTTTGCACGCTGATAGGGGAAGTAAATCGAAACACCGTAAGCTTTGGTCATGTTCGAGGAAGTGCGGTTATACTTGACAGCCGATTCGATCGCCTTTGCGAGTGCTTTGCCTTCCGAGGAACCGATGTTTTCGGCAAGGTTGACAAGGTCGACCTGGTCGATCTTGGAGCTTTCCGCGAATTCTCTGGTGGCATATCTTGCATCGGAGACTTCCTTATAGTTATCGTTGGTCAGCTGTTTGCTGATGCTGTTTGCGAAGTCGTTGAGTTTGGAGGGAACTGTGTTGGAAAATTCAGCAAGGTCGATGACGGAGAGCGTGGTTTTCTGACCGCGGCACTGCGTGTTGCACTTGCCGATAAAACCGTCAACGATGTTTTTGCCGATGTCGAGGGTCGGCATAGAGGTGTTTTTGCCCAGTTGAGTGAGCCAGTCGGTATAATACCAGCCGATGCCGGGTTCGGTTTCTTCCGATGCGATGAGGTAATCGGCGTAATCGTTGAGCATGAGGGCGTTTTCGGCAGTTGCCATCAGGCAGGCATCGAAGCCGATGAAGTCGAACTTCACGCCGCCGTCTTTCAGTGCTCTGGAGATGCCCGCAAGATTCATCGAACCTGCATTTTTCTGCGTTTCGTCGTAGCCGTAACCGGTGACAGACCCGCCGCCGTGATCCCAGAAGATCAGTTCGTTGCGGTTGGCTTCAAAATTCTGGTCAACGTAGCGGATGAAGTTTGAGAGCGTCTCAGGGGCAGTCATTGCTTTGGAGCCCAGATTATCTTCAAGGCGGGTCAATCTGCCGTTCTTGATCTGATAGATCTGCTGGGTTCTGTTGGAAATCCCGCTGGTTTTCCATGCCGAGCAGCCGCCTGTATAGACGATGAGGTTGATATTGTCATTGAAGCTTGCGGATGCCATTTCCTGCAAATCGGAGGATGCCATGCCGCTTTTGGATTCGAGGTCTGTGCCGCACATATAGACCATGATGTTCATTTTGTCGCTGCCGCCGCCGATGATGTTGGTATATTTTGCGCGGCTGCCGGATGCAACACTGTTGTTGACCTGCTGTGCGCTGGTGAAATCCTCAGACTGCTGGGAAGCATTTGAGCCCGAGCCGCCGCCGAGGGTATCGTTGACGAGGAAATTGTTGACATTGCCGCCCGAACCGCCTGCACCTAAGAGCGAAGAAAGCATTCCGCTGCCGCCGCCGCTGCAGCTTTTCAGCAGCAAAAAGCCGACGATCAGCAGGAGCAATCCGCCGCCGCCGCCCGCTGCCGCCCGCGTGACGGTTTTCCCCGAGCCTGTTTTTCTTCCGCTGTATCCGTTCTGCGAACCGACAGGACCGGTTCCGAGCCCATCACCGCGTCTGTGGACATTGCCTGTGCCGGTGACATGCTTTTCTCTGCCTTTTGGTCTGTTTTGTTCCATAGGATATGATTCCTCCCATTTTAGAAAAATCTGTGCGCGGTACATAAAACGCACATCCAACCCTATTGTAGCGGATTTTGCAGGATTTGTCAAGTATTCTTGGAAAAATCCGTTTTTTTTCGGAGAAAAGAAAATCCCTTGCATTTTTTGTCGAACTATGTTATACTATCAATGTGGATTTTCCAAGTATGAAATTTTGAATCGGAGAGTATTCATATGGCAAGAAAAAGACATATTCGCTGGGACAGAATCCTTGTGGTGCTGATTCCCCTCATCCTGTTGATTTTCCTGCTCTCACGCTGCGGCGGAGAAGATGATAAGCCTGAAGAATCGAGTCATGCGGCAGATGTGTCGTCATCCGTCGAAATGCCCCCGCAGGAGACAACACCTGTGGTGGTGGAGGACAAGTTCATTGTGGCGCTTGACCCCGGTCATGGTGCCGGCGACGGCGGTGCGATCAGTGATGAACTCAACCGCATCGAGAAAAATGATAATCTAAAGCTTGCACTTGCGGTGCGTGAGGAACTGCTGAAATATTCGGATGTCAATGTCATCATGACCCGTGAGGCGGATACATTCCCATCACTTGATGAACGTTGCCAGATCGCGAATGATGCAAATGCTGACTTTTTCGTATCTCTGCACCGCAACTCCGCCGAGGAGGGCAACGGCATCGAGATCTGGGTCAACAACGGCGATGACAACGAAATGGATAAGCTCCTTGCACAATATATCATGGAACTGCTGGAAAAAGTGGGCATTACCCGCAACCGCGGTATCCGCACGGGTTTCCGCAACAACATGACCAGCACAAGCTATGACAACGGCTATTACGTCAACCGCTATACGAATATGCCGAGCTGCCTGATCGAAATGGGCTTTGTCAGCGATGTGACCGATAATAAAAATTTCGATGACAAGCTCAACGAGTATGCGGCGGCAATCGCGCGCGGCGTCATGGAACTTGCATCGGATAAGCGAATTTATACAGGCAGCCTGCCTGCCTGAATACAGAGAGAAACGGAGCAGAGAGCGTGGAGACAATCAGCTATAAGGAATTAAAGCGTCTGGCAAAGGGTGCGGAAAACTGTCAGAAAAAGCTTGCCATTCTGGGCGACTGCGCCACACAGCAGCTTGCGACTGCCATTCGCGGTGAATCCGTGCGGCGTGCATTTGCGCTTGAGGTCTATGACGGCGATTACGACCAGATGGAGGCAGAAATCCTCGATCCGCAGTCAGAGCTTTATCAGTTTGCACCTGATTATATTCTGATCGCAGGCTGCACACAAAAGCTGCGGATGCGCTATGAGGATACCCCGATGGGAGAGCGTGCGGATTTTGCACAGAAAGAGCTTTCTCGTTTTTGCAGCCTGTGGGAACGCATCGCGGCAAACTGCGGTGCAAGGGTGCTGATGTTTGATTTCCCCGAACCTGATGATGCGGTGTTCGGCAGTTTCGCTTACCGCACGGAGATCTCATTCGGATATCAGTGCCGCAAGCTGAATTATCTGCTTGGCGAGGCAATGTCGATGCAGTATCCGTATGTGTATCCCGTTGCCGTTTCGCGCATTCAGAATCAGCTTGGCAGAGATGTCTTTTGTGATGCGAGAATGTGGTATCTCGCAAAAATGTCGATGCTGACGGAAACTTTGCCCTATGCGGCTGCATTGGTGCTGGATATTGTGCTTGCGGCGCAGGGACGCATCAAAAAATGTGTGATCACAGACCTTGACAATACCCTCTGGGGCGGTGTGGTCGGTGATGACGGCGTGGACGGCATCGAACTTGGCGAACTTGGGACAGGTCCTGCATTTGTTGCGCTGCAGCGGTATCTGAAATCGCTGCGGGAACGCGGCATTTTGCTTGCGGTGTGCAGTAAAAATAACGAGGATGCAGCAAAAGAACCGTTTGAACGGCATCCCGATATGGTGCTGCGCATGGATGATATCGCAATGTTTGTGGCAAACTGGGATGACAAGGCGACCAACATCCGCCTGATTCAGGAGACACTGAACATCGGCATGGACAGCCTCGTGTTTCTGGATGATATGCCGTTTGAACGCGATCTGGTGCGGAGCATGCTGCCGGAAGTGACCGTGCCCGAACTGCCTGCTGACCCCGCAATGGTGCCTGCGTATCTGGAAGGGCTGCATTTGTTTGAAGCTGCCGGATTTTCTGAGGCGGACGCCGCAAGAACCGCACAGTATCGTGCTGAGGCTGACCGCCGTGTGGCACAAAGCCGTTTCGACAATTACGACGATTATCTCACCTCGCTGGAGATGCAGGGGCACATCGCCGCATTTGATTCCTTCCACTTTGCACGCATCGCGCAGCTGACGCAGCGTTCCAATCAGTTCAACCTGCGCACGGTGCGATATACCGATGCGGAAATCGAAGCACTTGCGAAAAATCCCGACTATGTCACCCGATACATGACGCTCTCTGACCGCTTTGGCGATCACGGACTCATCAGCGTGGTGATCTTGCAGAGACAGGCTGATGCCATGTTCATCGACACATGGCTGATGAGCTGCCGCGTGCTCCGCAGAGGCGTCGAGCAATGCCTTTTTGATTCTGTCGTGGCACTGGCACTGGATAACGGCTTCACCAAACTCAAGGCGGAATATCTCCCCACCGCGAAAAACAAAATGGTTGCGCATTTTTACGACGAATGCGGCATGACTCCGACAGGCGACGGTACCTATGAACTTGACTGCACGACGTATCAGCCGCATGAGACAAAAATTTCTTTGGAAAGATAAAAAAACACTTGAAATTCTTTTTGATATGTGGTATAATAGCGTTATGAAGATTGTCGGCGCACCGCATACGCCGCAATCAGGTCGGCAAACGCTGATTTCTTATGAATCGTATGCGGAGAAATGAGGAATTACGATGAAGAAACTTACTGCACTTGCATTGCTCGCTGCCGCTGCTGCAGGTACTGCTGTTGCATTGGCTTTGCTGAAACGGAAAGAAGACTGCGAATGTTGCCGCTATGACGCAGGCGAAATGGAAGAAGACGACGAAATGTGCTGCTGCGGTGATTGCGAAGTCTGCGACGTTTGCGAAGATACACTGGATATCCAGATCCCTGATGATGAAGAGATCGTGGATGCTGCGGAAGAGGTTGCTGAAAAGGCTGCTGATGTCGCAGAAGATGTGGCTGACGGCGTTGCTGATGCTGCCGATGCAGTCAAGGATGCTGTTGAGGATATCGCGGATGCCGTTGCTGATAAGGTTGACGACATTTCGGATGCACTTGACAAATAAGCTTCCCTCAAAACGGCTGAAAACGGGATGACGCAAAGCGGTTCATCCCGTTTTTTATTGGAAGGTTGTTCGATATATGCAAAAAATACTGGGATATCTGCGCCGTGCGGTGCAGGAATTCGATTTGATTCAAAACGGTGATAAGATCGCGGTGGGCATATCAGGCGGCAAGGATAGTCTGGTTCTGCTGACGGCACTGCACGATTTTCAGAAATTCGGGCTGCTCGATTATGAGCTTGTCGGCGTGACGCTCGACCCGCAGTTTGGGGGCATTCCCACAGATTTTTCTCCCGTTGCCGAATACTGCGCGAAGCTTGGCGTGCCATATCACCTGATCCCGACGGAGATCGGGCGGATCGTGTTTGAGGCGCGGAAAGAAGCGCATCCGTGCAGTCTGTGTGCGAAAATGCGCCGCGGTGCCTTGCATGATACCGCCAAGGAACTGGGCTGCAATAAGCTTGCGCTCGGGCATCACAATGATGACGCGCTGGAAACTTTTCTGATGAATCTGTTCATTGAGGGCAGAATCGGGTGCTATGCGCCGAAATCGTATCTGTCCCGCAAAGATCTGACGCTGATTCGTCCGCTGAGTTTTGCCCCTGAGCGCGATATCATCCGTGCGGCACGCGAAAACATCCCTGAGGTGATTCGCTCGCGCTGCCCCGTGGATGGTCACACTTCGCGTGAAAAGATGAAAGATTTCATCCGTGAGCGTGAGCATGAGGACAACGGCTTCAAAACACGCGTGTTTGGCGCGATGCGCCGTGCAAATGTCGATGGCTGGGGCGGAAAGACTTATCAGCGCAACCTTTCGATGGATGACCCATCGACCAACGGCAAGCCCGAGCGTTTTCATATGCTCGAAGCGGAATTGACAGGAAGAAATGAGGACTGACAGACCATGCGTATCCTTGGAATTGAAAGCTCCTGTGACGAAACAGCGGCATCCGTTGTCGAGGACGGGAGAAAAATCCTCTCGAATGTGATTGCTTCACAGGCAGAGGAGCATCAGAAATACGGCGGTGTCGTGCCGGAGCTTGCATCGCGGCGACACCTCGAAAATATACTGTATGTTGTAAAAAAATCCCTCTCCGATGCCAATATGACACTGGATGATGTGGATGGAATCGCGGTGACATTTGCTCCCGGATTGATCGGTGCTCTGTTGGTGGGCGTCAGTTTTGCGAAAGGGCTTGCCCTCGCGGCAGGCAAACCGCTGATCCCCGTGCATCACACGGAGGGCCATGCGGCAGCGAATTATCTGGTGCATCCCGATCTGGAGCCGCCGTATCTCGGGTTGATCGTCAGCGGCGGGCACACGCGCATCGCTGCGGTGACAGATTATACGGTGTTTCAAACCATTGGACGCACCCGTGATGACGCTGCAGGCGAGTGCTTCGACAAATGCGCCCGTGCGATGGGTTTCCCTTATCCCGGCGGACTGCACGTTGATCGAAATGCACAGCTTGGAAATCCCGATGCCATTAAGCTCCCGAAAAGCAAAATGGATGGAAATCCCTATGATTTCAGTTTTTCAGGCTTAAAAACATATGTGGTGAATCTGCTGCATCATGCCGAGCAGTGCCATGAGGAGATCAATAAACAGGATCTTGCGGCGGCATTGCAGGCGAATATCGCATCGGTGCTGACGGAAAAAGCCATCGCAGCAGCGAAGGAGTTCGGATATCAGACCATTGCACTTTCAGGCGGCGTATCGGCAAATTCGGGTGTCCGTGCGGCATTGGCTGCTGCGTGTGAACGTGAGGGCTTCAAACTGTGTCAGCCCCCGATCGCACTTTGCGGCGATAATGCTGCAATGATTGCCGCGCAGGGCTATTATAACTTCAAGGCAGGCATCATCGCCGACGAAAGCCTCAATGCAATGGCATCGAAGGAATTGCACGGCGAATCGGTCAACTGGAACGAAAGGATTTGATTTCATGCGTATTTACGAGAATTTTGCAGAGCTTATCGGCCGCACGCCGATGCTGCATCTCGCAAGATATGAGCAGGCAAACGGCATCGGTGCAACGATTGCCGTAAAACTTGAGGTTTACAATCCCGCAGGCAGCGTGAAAGACCGTGCTGCGGTTTATATGCTGCAAATGCTTCTCGCAGAGGGAAAACTGAAAGAGGGCGGCACGATCATTGAGCCGACAAGCGGCAACACAGGCATTGGTCTGGCTGCCGCCGCCCCGATGTACGGGCTTCGTGTGATCCTCACCATGCCCGATACTATGAGTATGGAGCGCAGACAGCTTCTCGCTGCGCACGGCGCAGAACTTGTTCTGACAGACGGCAGTCTGGGCATGGCGGGTGCGATTGCAAAGGCTGAGGAACTGCAAAAGCAAATTCCTGATTCCGTGATTACGGGTCAGTTTACGAATCCTGCCAATCCGCAGGCACATTTTGAAACCACAGGTCCTGAAATCTGGGAGGATACCGATGGTCAGGTCGCGGCATTCGTTGCAGGTGCGGGTACAGGCGGCACGGTCAGCGGTGTCGGCAGATATCTGAAATCGCAAAACCCTCTGGTTCACATCGCGGCAGTGGAGCCTGCAAATTCGGCGGTCCTGTCGGGCGGCAAGGCAGGTGCGCATGGATTGCAGGGCATCGGCGCAGGGTTCATTCCCGATATCATGGATGTCAGCATTTGCGATGAATTTTTGCCGATCACCGATGACGAAGCATTTGAAGCCTGCAAAGCTGTCGCAAAGCTTGAGGGCATCCTCATCGGGATTTCAGGCGGTGCGGCTTTGGCAGCGGCAGCAAAAATCGGGAAACGCCCCGAATTTGCCGGCAAGCTGATCGTTGCGCTGATGCCTGATAACGGCGAGCATTATCTGTCTATGGGATTGTTTGACGCATGAACGAAAATCACGTATTTGAGAACTTATCCGAAGGCATATTGGTTTGCCGCAGCGACATTCACAGCTTCGGCACCGATGCCTTTTTGCTGACAGGCTTTTGCTGTTACCGCGAAAAAGACTGCGTTGTCGATCTTGGCACAGGCTGCGGTATCATTCCGCTGCTGATGCATCGGCACCGACCACCGAAAGAGGTGTTTGCGGTCGATATTCAGCCTTTGGCGATCGAGCAGCTTCGGCTTGGGCTTTCGCACAGCACAAAGTCGATGAACATCACACCGATATGCGCGGATCTGCGTGCATTATGGGACGATGCACCGCGCGGGCAGGTTGATCTGATCACCTGCAATCCGCCCTATAAGGCGAATGGTGCGGGAATCTTATCGGCTGGGACGGCGCAGCAGATTGCGCGTCATGAAATCGAATGCACGCTGGATGATATCTGTGCGGCGGCAGAAACACTCCTGAATTATCACGGGCGGCTTTGTATGTGCTGTCGTCCTGAACGGCTTGCAGACGTCGTTGCGGCGATGCAGGCGCATAAAATTGAACCGAAACGGCTGCGGTTTGTCTGCAAGAATCCGGAATCCGCGCCGTGGCTGTTTCTCATCGAGGGGAAAAAGTGCGCGAAACCGTTTTTGCAGGTCGAGCCGTCACTTTTCGTGCGCGACGGCAATGACATGACCTCAGAAGCGGCGCAAATCTGTCATTTTGGAGAGAAGTATCTATGAGCGGGACACTATATGTAGTCGGCACGCCCATTGGAAATCTGGACGACATTACGGAGCGTCAGCTGGAAATTCTGGGTTCTGTGTCAATGATCGCGGCGGAGGATACGCGGGTGACGCGCAAGCTCTTGTCGCATTTCGACCTTCACACGCCGTTGATGAGCTATCATGAACACAGCCCGCAGGCGGTCATCGACAGCATTGTGGCAAGGCTGCTTGCAGGCGAGTCGTGCGCGGTGGTCACGGATGCCGGAATGCCATGTATTTCAGATCCGGGTGCGCTGCTCGTGCAGGCTTGCATCCGCGAGGGCATTGCGATGCAGGTGGTACCCGGTCCAAGTGCGGTCATTTCGGCACTTGCCATTTCGGGACAGGATACAGGGCGGTTTTGCTTTGAGGGGTTTCTCTCCGTATCGAAAAAGCAACGGTTTTCGCATCTCGAACAGCTTCGCGGTGAAACGCGCACGATGGTGTTTTATGAGGCGCCGCACAAGCTGCTGAATACGCTGAAGGATATGTATGAGTATTTTGGCGACCGTTCGATCTCCATTTGCCGAGAACTGACGAAGATCCACGAAGAAATGCGCAAAACGACGTTGTCTGAAGCAATCGCGTTTTATGAAGCGCAGTCGCCGCGCGGGGAGTTTGTGCTGGTGATCGCGGGTGCGGCTGAAGCAGAAGTTGCGCAGAAATTGACGTTTGAGGAAGTCGTTGCGCGGATTCGTGAACGCATGGAAGCAGGCGAGCGTGCTGCGGATGTCTGCAAGGAGATGGCGGCGCAGACGGGCTTTTCCAAGCGTGATTTATATCGAGCCGTGAACGAATGATGCAGTTGGTTCGATGATTCTATCATAGACAAACGCAGGACACACCGAAAATGGTGTGTCCTGTTTTTGATGTGTATGGTTATCTGTGCAGAGATCCGTTCTGTGAGGTGTGTGCGGAGTTTTTTGCGTGTCCGCGAGAGGATCATCAGCACATTTGCGTTTGATTCGTGAAATCGTTTGGCGATGTCGTCAATTTCCTCAGCGAAGAAGTATCGCCGCAGAAAAATACCGCGGTCGCGTTTGGAAAGCGTTTGCAGAAAGGATTTGATACACGTTTCCATTGCGCGCGCATCCACTTCCGATTCGACATTTTCGCTGCCTGAAACACATTCTGCAAGTTCGTCGAGTGTATCAGAATATGCACAGGCGCGTTTTTCGGTATTTTGACCGCGCAGTCTGTCCAAGGCAAGGTTGCGTGTGATTTTTGCAAGAAATGCCCGCAGGCAGAGCGGTTTTGTGGGTGGAATGCTGTTCCAGGCGCGGAGCCATGTATCGTTGCAGCATTCCTCTGCATCCTGCTGATTCCTAAGATAATGCTGTGCGATCGAGCCGCAATATGTGCCGTATCGGTCAGCGGTTTCAGCGATTACTGTTTCATCGCGTGCTTCAAATTTTGCGATCAATTCTGAGTCAGTCATTCTTTCACCTCTTTTGTGCCGGAGGGAATTCCCTTCACTCTATCAGACGAGGAATTTACGGATTTCTAACAGTCCGTGTAAAAAATATGAAAGGGGCGGTATCCGTCTGCATGAAAAAGCCGCGACATTGATGTGTCACGGCTTTTTGAATCAGTTTTCAGCGGTTGGCGGCGGATTGAGCAGCGCACGTTTCATTAGGGTCAGGTCAGAGGCATCAAGTTTGTCGTTTTCATCATAATCAATCGCACGCATATCTGCAATGAGATTGTCATTTACGCCAAGCAGCCAGTTTTGAAGCGTGACGGCATCGGCGATGGAGAATCGGAAGTCGCCGTTTGCATCGCCCCGGATGAACGCAGGCATTTTGCCGATGGATTGGAACGTCAGATTTTCCAGTTTCGCAAATTCCTCGGCAGCCGTGCCCTCATAGCCCTTGATGGTGTTGGTGTCTGTATCGGCAAATACGCTGTCACCAATGGTTGTGACAGTGTATGGAATGGTGAATGCTTCTCCCAGTGAATAGCAGTGTGAAAAAGCAGTTGATCCGATGGTATGTACGCTTGACGGAATGTTGATATCGGAGAGCAGATGGCAGTAAGCAAACGCAGAGGAACCAATAGATTCGGTACCCTCTGAGAGTTCGACCAATGTAAGCCCTTTGCATTCAAAGAATGCAGAAACACCAATATGTTTCACACTGCCGGGAATGGTGATCTGTTCCAAGTCCGTGTTCGCAAATGCCTCATCTTCGATGCTGACGACGGTTTCGGGGATCGTCACGGATGTGAGATAGCGTTTTGCGAACGCACAGTAGCCAATGTGTGTGACTGTTTCGGGAATCACGACTTCGGATGGCAGAAAGGAAGTGAATTCGAGTAAAACGCCATTTACTATCACCAGATCGTTGTCCGCATTTTCTTTCAACGCCTCATACCATGCCGTTCTTTGAAAGGAAAATCTGTTGAAGTCGGTCAGAGTCTTGGGCAGATTTACTTCGGCAAGTGCGGTGCAGTCTGCAAAGGCACAGGTTGAAATTTTCTGCACGCTGTCCGGAATGGTGACAGAGGGCAGTGCAATGCATCCCTGAAATGCGTAGTCCTGAATTTCAGTCAGTGTGTCCGGAAATGTGACGGATGTGAGTTCCCAACAGCTGCTGAAAGCGGCCCACCCGATGGAAGTCACGCTTTCGGGAATGGTGATCGCAGTGAGCGCCGTGCAGGACTCAAATGCGCGTTCGCCGATACTTGTCACGGTGTTTGGGATCTCAATGGATTCAACAGTATCAAAAAGTTCAAATGCGCGTTCGCCGATGCCGGTCACGCCATCTTCAATCACGATGCGTTTGACCTTCGTTCGCTTCGTCCCCGCCCAGTTTGTGTACCCGCTTTCTATCACTCCTGTGCCGCTGACGGTGAGTGTCCCGTCGTCTTCCAATGTCAATATGATGTCATCGTAATCAATCTGTGCAGCATCGAATGCAGAGATTTTCGGAATTGATGAAAAGGAGAGCATAGCGCATAGCAGGGCAGCAACCGTTTTTTTCATGATGAATCCCTCCTGTTTGTCGGCAGATGTTCGTGTGGGGTGTGATAAGTTGCGGGGGAGTCAGACAAAAGCTGTGTTTAATTTGTTGCTATCATTGTATCATGCTTTTGTAAAAAAGTCAACCCGAGAATACTGCGGATGAATGCCGTTTATAGCGAATATTCGCGCTTTTTCACCGATAAACCGATACAGTCACATTCGGATCACCGCAAAAAATGGTGACTGCTGTAACTTTTGCGCAACAATTCACTTGCGTTTGTAACCGTTTTGTGATAATATGAGAACAGTAGCAGCGGCGGTTCTGCTGCGAGGCATTTTTCCCTTTTCATTTGTTAGCCGAAAGCGCAAAGCTTTTTTAATAACCCTCCATAGAGCACAGCCCGAATCTTGTCGGATTCGGGCTGTGTTTTTTTGTATTGGGAGAGTGGTTATTCTGTCGGTGGTTGTTCAGCTTGTTCCGCAGAAGTCGTCGAAGTTTCCGAAGTTGCTTCAAAGGTTGTGACATCGGTTGCGGTCGTTGTCACAATCGTTTCTTCGACCTGTGCATCAGGGGCGGCGTTTTCCTCATCGGGCACAGAGGTTTCATTCTCAGGCGCAGCGACCTGTGTCTCATCCGTGACCTCACTGAGCTCATCGAGTGCCAGTGCGTGCTGACTGCTTCCGTGCTTTGCGCCATTCTGCATTTCGTGTTTGTTATAAGCGAGCCGCTTAATGACCGTGTTGAGATATGCGCTGAGATTATCAGGTTTCTCAGGGGGAATGGCATTCCAGATCCGCATCAGGGCATCCTGAAAGACCTCGCGTGCATCTTCCTCATTTCGTAGAATTTCTGTGGCGATATGTCTGCCTGTTCTGCCGTATTTTGTTTTGAGTTCAGATAATGCTGCTTCATCGCGGCAGTTCAGCAAAGATATGATAGAATCATCGGTCAACGTGCGCACCTCCTTGGGTTGATGCTTTTTTGATCTGAGCGGTACCTGCTCTCACTATACAAGACCGAAAGCGGCACGTTCAGGTTACAAGCAAAGTGAAAAATATATCTGCATATATCTCTGCAATATGATACCATATCTGCGGAGGAATCTTCAGCAGATCACACAGACCATGACCGGCTCCGTTTGAAGTTGAGAAGTTATAGTCTATCACACCTGCAAGCTGACTGTTCATATACAGCGGCACAAAGGATTCCATAGAAAATCCCATTGCTGCTGCCTCCATAAACAATTGGCCCTGTTTATGACAATAGATATAGTCGTTTTCTGTCCAGATTCTTTCTGCATTCAGTACCTTGGTATTCCGCGGGGCGGCTCTTTCAAGCCACATCATTCGCTTTACATTTGCCGAGAGCGGTCTGCTCCTGGCGGGATCCCTTGACATCAGTGTACCTCCTCTCCGGTACCGTCGGACGGTACTTCTATGACATCCTTATGCTCCGGCGGCGGTTCCTGCGGTAATTCTGGCGGATCCTCCTGTATGTTACGGAGCATATCGTCCACCTCTTCGGCATCATATCTGTGGTTCGTATCAAGCGGTCGTGCAGGAGCAAGCCATTCTTCCCATGATCCCTCACCGTCAATACTGCGGAATGTCGATGTGTGTCTGAAAGCAGGTGTACCAAATATCTTTTTGCTGAGTTCCAATGCCATCTGTACCTGTTCAGCGATCTCTGCAAGTTCTTCAGGCTCTTCGTCTTCTTCGGGAGGAAAGAAGTAACTCTTTGCCTCTTCTTCCATCTTTTCTGCCTGTTCCTGTACCTGCTTCGCCTGCACGATCTCTTCCTTCTTGTTTACTGCCCTGCCAATGTAGTTATCAAGATCAAATATCAGGATCGGCTGATAGTCCCCGTCCGGCTTTTCAATAACGATCGTCTGACATGGGATGCGGTAAGCATATTCGGTATCCCAGCCCGTTGTCTGCACGCTGGTATCCAGACCTTCCTGCTCGAAAAACACTCGCACAGGCGGGTCGAGATTACTCAGTTCCTCGATATATCCGATACAGTCAAGCAGATTTCTCGCAAAACGTGAGACTGCCTTGGTGATGACCATATCGATCTTACCAGCCCGACAGTCATCGATCAGCTTCAAGAAACCGGGTCTGTGGAATGTATTCGTACCGGAGAATCCGTTGTCTACATAAGTTCCGGCATATATCCACTCGGGGTTTGCTTTGATTTTTTCCCGATAGACTTTCTGCTGCATATGAATTGAGAGTGCCTGATCCAGATCATCCGTGCTGACTCGGCAGTATGCTGCGACACGGAGTTTCCTCGGCATACCTGAATCGTCATCGGTCATTGCAGCGATTTTTCGTATCCGTGTTCCTTCCAGCGCATCGAATTGCTTTCCGACAGCCGCTTTCTGCCGCATACGATCCGTTTCAAAGCTGTGACCTGCAGGTCTGCTGCTGGGATGGGCGGCGCGGTCTTCTGCCGCCTTCTTAATGTCATTCAAGGGCGCCACCCCCTTATGATCGGGATGATCGAGTGTACCGTCTCCGAGTCGATCCGGTCTCTCAGGAACCTCACCATAACAGGTGTGGGCAGAGCTCTTAATTCCTCGGTACACTGCATCGTTTCTTCAGCAGTCGGTGTAAAGCGTTCAATGGATTCCGTGATCAGCAGGTCGAATTTGCCTGCTCTTGCATCCTCCATCATCATTTCAAACGAAGGCCGCTTTTTCAGCTTCCCAGCTGTGCTTTCCCGGTCAAAGTAGCTTCGGGTATAACACCATTCGTCAGAACGATCCACCCTGTCGGATACTGCTGCCCGGATCATTCCCAGAGCATTTGCCTTATCACCCGATTCCGTGAGATAGAAGTATCCAGCGACTCTGATTGGCTTTCTCAGACCGGAAAGCATACTATCTACACATTTTACTGCAATCAAATCATCCACTCCTTACTGTTTCGATGCGGTATTCATGAACACATCGAAAACGGTGTAATATCGGCTTTTCAGCCTATGGACATATTACCATAATCGTCTGAAGGTGTCCACAACTCAGGAGTTGTATTCCGAGAATTTATGTGTAGAAATAAGGTGTCGGAAATGATCATAGCTTTATAAGCAATGAACAAAATGAACATTTCAGACCTTACTGACCTTTTTCACCCAGTCTGCATCCTTTTCAAAGACAAGCTCATAGGGATCGAGCTCAAGAACAGCACAAAGACGTAATCCGAGGATCATGCTGCTTGTAGATACCTTGCGAGTACCGTATTCAAACAACTGATACTGCTGAACCTGCACACCGATCGCATCCGCAACATCACTCTGCGTCATGTTCAGTTCTTTTCTACGTTTTTTCAGGATAAGAGATTCTCTGCCTCCTTTTTTATTCATGGAAAATACCTCCTTCTGAATGTGTTTGTACGAGACATTATACCAGTAATTGAATGTAAAGTCTATTCACAGAACAAGACAAAGATTTCAGAAGAATTCTGCTACATATATTTCATCAAGCATACCGGTAAGATGCATGATCGCCTGCTGAAGCAGGAGCTGCGCGATATGAAGTCCACGTTTTTCTGCATACACGGAAATCATGAGAACAGACCGCAGAATATCTGCTCCTATCAGGAAAAGCAGTGGCACGGCGGTCATGTGCTGTACGAGGCGGACTTCCCGAATATCCTGTTCCCGATAGACGGCGACATTTTCGATATAGAGGGCAAGCAGTGCATTGTGATCGGCGGCGCTTACAGCGTGGACAAGTTTTACCGCCTCCGCATGGGATACAATTGGTGGCCGGACGAGCAGCCGACTCCAATGATCAAGGAGTATGTCGAGCAACAGTGCAGGACGCATCCCGTGGATGTTGTATTTTCCCACACCTGCCCGTATAAGTATGTTCCGACGGAGTGTTTTCTGCCGGGTATAGACCAGTCCACTGTAGACAACAGCACGGAGCATTGGCTGGATACGATAGCAGAGATGCTGGACTACAAAGCTTGGTATCTCGGCCATTGGCATATAAACAAGAGAATCGACAAATTGCATTTCCTCATGCATGATGTGGAAATGCTGATAGATTGAATATTATGGGTCTACCTCTACGAGTTCAATCTCAGTTTAAGTAGATTATCTGCATATTTGAGGTAAACAACTTGCTTTTTTCGAGTATCTAAGATATAATATATATCATAGAATAGAATGCATCATTTCGCATTGAACTACAATATTTATAGATTAGATAACAGCATAAAGTACTTTGAAAGGATATGGATCTTATGAATGATTCATTTGTATTTGTTTACAATCCCTTCTGGACCTATTACGGTATTACTGAGAGCAATGCCTTGCAAGCGATAAAATCGTATTTAGGTCCATCAAGAGTTTTTACTGATATTGAAAAAGGCATTGAACATCTTCGTAAAGTACTTGAGCAAGTGCAAAACGACATAGAGGCTACAATTCTGAGTACTGATTACATAACTGCAATAGGGAAAATCTATAGTATATTTGATAAAACGTTCAGACGATACTTGAAAGAGAAGAAAGAACGAGAGAAAATCGATTCATTACATATCAGAGATGAAGATATAATTGATAAATACGCTTTAAATCGAAATGCGTATTATGTTTTATTATCATCAACAAATGTTTGGATTGAAAATTATCTATTACTCCATACAGTAACTGGCGAGAAGCCCTTAGTAACAATCACAGATGATATCGACTATGATTTGTTTATAATGCTGTATGTTTATGGAATTGTTTCTCATAGCATATCACTATTATGCACTAGCCAAAAATTTAAAGACGCTACTAATTTCCCTTATCCGATGATAGTATATGAAAAAATAATTATTAATGAAGAAATATGTAATCCTATCGAACTATCGCAATATCATCCCATTATCTATTTTGATTCACTTGTATGTGGCAATCAGCGGTTCGGCCAAGAAGCCTTAGTAAAACTAAAAGATGCAGATACATCAGACTTTGGTGTTGGCTTTAAAAAAGAATACGGTGTTGAGTTCATATTTTTTCTAAGAATTCTGAAAACACTCATCATTGACGATCTTAAAGAAGGCCAGTACTTTTTATGCTCGTTAGACAAACAAGCATTTCTAGACAGAATAAGTTCATTTTGCGAATCTAATGAAATAAACATTGAGCAGTTCTATAAATCATTCGTTTTAGATAAGAGCACTGTTGCATCACAACTCAAATCAGGTGAGAGACTGATTTGGAGAACTGGGGTTAATAAATATCGTCATGAAATACGCCCATTCATATGTACAGATGACAATCAAGTATTCTTATGTTACTCGGCTTTAGAACAAGCTACACAAATATGGCTATCATATTATTCAAATGGAGGTAACATATATTCGAATGTACTCCCTAAAAATGATGCTCTGTTGCAAGGGATCGAATTATATACCAATAAGTGTACGAAAAAGCTAGTATCAATAATCAGAGATATTCTACGCAGCCATTATTCTCCAAAATTCGATGATATTGAAGTTAGCTACGAAAGAATATTCGGAATACAGAGTGAAAACTACGGTGACTATGATATAGTTTTCTATACTGAAAGTCCAGAAAATGAATTATTCTTGATTGAAGTGAAGTACTTTTCAGATTCATTAAACCCTGGAGCACAAATGACAGATTTTGAAAAACTATTCCGAAAAGGAAAGTACTATGATCACTGTCGTAAACGATGTGATTTAGTTTTACGTAATCCGGAAGCAATCAAGAGTTTCATCGAAGCAAGAGGCAATATAAAAGTTCATTTTTTATTTGTTACATCCAAACCTCTTGAAATAGAATTCACAGACCCTGATGGAGTAGTTGCCTTTCCATGTCTTCCTATCTTTGACAAATATCTTGAAGGAAAAATTGAATCTGAAGACGGAAGTACTATTATTCGTCCAACCCATACTATTTGATTTCTGTTTTTCACTTATGGATGGAATCTACCAATCTTATGTAGTTATGACAATTCAAGAATCATCTAAATAACTCAGATATGTTTGAGACGCTGTATCCGCACCCAGATGAACCCATCAGAAATACGAATAGTCTACTTGAGAACCATCCGAACGGATCAGCACCATCTCAGAGCGCTCCCGGAACCTGTGTACGTGATTTTTGAGAAAATAAAGGAATTATTTTGAATTCTATTGACTGTAACCTGAATCCGCAAAGTTTGATTGACAAAAATGCGAAAATTGCATTGATATTACGTTGTTAATCTGCAATATAATAACTGCCTGTAACTTCAACTGATGGGTGAAGTTTTCAATGACTCCGAAACAGACATAAAACGCTGTATCGTCATGATTTTTCACTGTTTTGATGACCTTGAACTTTGCGGAATCAGGTGTAAGCTACATTTTATGTTATACTACGATTATTAAAGATCCTGGCTATACTCAAAGCCTATCACAATCAGCTTTTCAGTCGTTTCTGGGCTTTGAGCTTTATTATTATGAATGGAGTAAAAGAGCAATGGCAGAATTAGATGAAAAGGTTAAGAAAATAATGGATTTGTCACCCTTTGATTACTATGGTGGTGATACAAAATATATTGCTTGCGTTGGAGAGAATGGTGGCTATGATCAATCTACTATCTATGATGGATTTAATGATGCGGTTTCATTAAT
Source organism: Oscillospiraceae bacterium (assembly GCA_045617625.1). Classification (GTDB taxonomy): domain Bacteria; phylum Bacillota; class Clostridia; order Oscillospirales; family Ruminococcaceae; genus Firm-04. The sequence continues at coordinate 27,082 of JAZLJA010000006.1, forward strand.
GATAGAAGCAGTTGAAAATAGACGAACCGCAGCTGATTGCATTGTATACCCACTGCTATATGCTGTTAGGCATTGTATTGAATTATTCCTGAAAAATGTTCTTGAAAAAGTCAGATATCTAAAAGCCATTAAGAATCATCCTAAACAGTACAATGAGTTACTTCCCCTTATGCGAAAAATAGCAGCACTTCAAGATGAACTGTCGTTTGATTTAGGTTCAATGACTGATAGCAAAAAAACAAGCATAAATAGTAAACTAATTCCTTTAGAAGAGAAAAAACAAAGTCTTTTAGAAACAATATATAAAGGCGATGATAAGAGCACTGGTGGTCATGATTTAAATAAACTAATTGAATTGATTGAAGCTTCATATGATGTAGATGAAAGGATTAAGAATATATTTCAGGCGTTTGTTCCTGTTCTGAGTCAATATAGGAATATTGATCCAGAAGGAGATATGTTTAAATATCTTTGTGATATAAATGGTAATCCACATTTTAAATCCAAGAATATCCAGCATGTTTCGTTAAAAATTGTACAAATGCAGTTTGAACTGATGTCTGGTTTGTTTGAGTTTGTAATAGAGCAGATAAGTAAAATCGTAAAAGAATACCAAACAGGAACATTTACTAAAGAATTATCTCGCTACCAGATTGAAAAAATATCAAAACAAATGCCTGAGCCACAGCTTTATAGTGAAAAAATGCCTGAATTCGCTGAATCAATTAAGAAGAAATACAATTTAAGCGGCCGTGGTTTCGATCGAATAATAGAAATAATAAAGAATCATCCAGAGTTTTCCGCAAATCACGGAGAAGAAATAATCCTTGTACCACTACGTGAGTCATCATTAATACTATTTGCTGAAGCAGCGTTCGGATTGACCGAATGGGAAATAGCGTTTAATAAACTAAACAAAGAAGAAAATGCGGCTCTATTTACCTTTTCCGACATAAGTGGATGGAGATACTTTGAAAAAGATGATACCTATTATTCTGAGATTTTTAAGTATCTGTATGAAGTTAGGCTGAAATGTGGTATAGATTTATACTCAATTATACCTGACAAAGAATATGATTATGTAATCAAAGGTATGAAAAAATGCGGTCAACTTCGATTTGCAAATCAATTGATAGATCTTAAAAAGACAATGAAAAAAAAGAGCAATCATGAATCCGATCAGAGGTATAACAACAAAATGATTAGAAGAATAATATTTCCAGATTGCGGCTTGAATGAGAATACGATGACAAATCCCTCAAATATCTAAACAGTGCATATATCTCATTCAACAAAAAAACGATAGCTTTAGACAACCAAAAATGCACCCCCTGACCGTCCAGAGGGAGTCCATCCCAAATCTTGTGTAAACCTCCAAAGTAGTGTATAATGGAAGCAACACTACTTTGGAGGTAAAAATATGGCACGGAGAAAAAGAGGAACACCGGAACAGCAGGCGCGCAGAGCCTTGATCAGCGAACTGCTG
>JAZLJA010000007.1:0-11639 GCA_045617625.1 Oscillospiraceae bacterium
GGATGTGACAAAGGGCGCGGTGGCAGTCGCGGAACCGAACACTGAAGAAGAAGTCTATGCGCCTGTGGATGCCGAGCGTCTGCGGTTTGCGCTGCTCAACCTGTTCGTGCTGCTTCAGTGCGGCGATAAAACCCTCACGAAGCTCATCTGCGAGGTCACATCGCAGGCGGATACCGTTTCCGTGACGATGATCGTGCGCAGCAAGGGCATCGTGAAAATGCCGAGTATGCTGCGAACCCCTGCTCCGTCTTTGGAGGAGGGTGCGGCGGCATCGCAAAAGGCATTGCTGGATCGTTTTTGTCAGGTTTTCAGGGCAAAAGCCGAGTTTTCGCACGATGCAGAGTCGGTGTCATGTGTGCTGACGATGCCGCGCATCGGGGCAGAGACAGCGGGCATGACATTTTGTGCGCCGAAACCGATGCTGGGCGAGAATCCGTATGCGCTTCCGAATCTGGTGCTTGCCCCGATTTTGGAGCAGCCGCTGCCTTCCGCACGGTGATATTCGGCAATCCGCATGAAATCGCCCACGCTTTTTTGGGGACTTTGCTATTAACAATTTGTTCATTTTCTATTGACATTTGGTTCAAGATATGCTATACTGATAGTGGATGGATAGTTTCTGTTCGTATATTTAACATACAACAAAGGGGGAGTTTTTTATGACCCGTAATGATATGCAAAATCGACGCAGAACCCTGAAAGGTTTCACGCTGATCGAACTGATTGTTGTCATCGGTATCATCACCATTTTGCTTGCAGTGTTCGTGCCGAATCTGGTGTCGTATATCACCAGAAGCCGCCTGCATACGGCAAACAACGAGGCTCGCGTGGCGTTCAACGCCGCCCAGACCGTCTGCCAGGAATTTGAATTTCTCGACAGAAACGGCAGAAGCAGCGAGTTCTACGGGCAGGAAAGCGATGCAGCGTGTACGATCGGTGAATTTTTCCTTTACATCATACCGGGTGCCGACGGGGCTATGATTGATAAGTGTATTCTTGGCACAACAAGCGGCGACAGAACGGCTGACGATCTGAAAGCGGTTCTCAACGGCGATGCGCCTGATGTCGCAAGACTGACGGCGAACAATGATTCAAAGGCGTCGAGCTTCATGGGCAGAATGGCTCGTCTGGTCGATGATTTTGACCATATGTGCTATGCCATCTACATTAAGGATTATCAGGTGAAACGCGTGATCTGCGCCGAAAAGGCAGGCACAGACGTGTTGGGCAGTTTCCCGAATTCGACCAGTGATCCCGGCGATATCGTTGTGGCTGAGGGCGAAGGTTTCGTCAGCTCGATTGAAGGTCTTAACTTGGACAACATGAAAACTATAAGCTGATAGCAAGCTGAATAAGCGATGCGAGACTCTGCTGTGCGGAGTCTCGTTTTGTTTTTGAAGCTGAAAAAGAAAGGCTTTATAAAATGCGTATATTATACATTGCGGCGGCTTCGACAACGCTCTGGAAATATCTGATCTGCGGTGTTCCGATGGCGGCGTTTTTGATTGGATTATGCAGCAGTATCGGAAAAATCATCGAGATATACGGCGGATGGCGTCGTTTCCCTGCGGAATATGTTGGTACGGAGAAATTTAATAATCGGTGCATAATATCCATTCGATTTCAGGACAAACATCAGATGATCCAAACAGCAAACGTCGAGGTGCCGCAGAGTGATGTGTCACAGTATGCGGCAGGCGACAGGCTGACGGTGTTCATCTCGACGGACGCTCTCACAAATGGCGATTTTAGCGTAAATACGCCGAAAACAGAGGATGAAATCTGCCTGAAAAACGCATGGAAACGGAACACACAGCACGCAGTTTTTGAGGTGCTGCTGCGCGGCTTGCTGGGCTGCGCAGCGATGATGCTGCTGTTTTACGCCGCGATGCACCACTGCTTTCCCGCCCGCTGAAAGGAGTCAACATGATTGCAACCGTAACTTTGAATCCCGCCGTTGATTACACTGTTTCTCTCGCAGATGCGTTGAAAACAGGAGAGGTCAACCGCACACGGAATGCGCGGATCACCGCAGGCGGCAAGGGCATCAACGTGTCCTACATTCTGCATCAGCTTCATGAAAACACACGTATTTACGGGTTTTTGGCAGGCAACACGGGCGACATGATCGCGTCACAGGTTTCGTCGCTTGATCTGGATGCCGACTGGATTTGGCTGACAAGGCAAAACAATCGTATCAACGTGAAAATCGAGACATCGGAGGCTGTCACCGAACTCAACGGAAAGGGCATCGCCGCCGTAGATGACGACTATACGAAACTGCTTGAAAAACTTCGTATTTACGGTGAAAATGACATAATTGTGCTTGCGGGGAGCATCCCTGCAGGTGCGCAGCCGACGCAGTATGGGCAGATCATGCGTGCGCTTGCGGGCAGCGGTGTGCGCTTTGCGGTCGATGCGGAGGGCGATGCGCTTGCCGCTGCGCTGCCGTGCCGGCCGTATGTGGTGAAGCCGAATTTGCCTGAATTATGTGGATTTTTCGGCGTTTCCATCACCGATTGGCAGGCGGCGATGCCGTATCTGACACGGCTGCAGGCGATGGGTGCGCGGAATGTGCTGCTTTCGATGGCGGAGGAGGGGGCAATGCTGCTTGATGAAAACCGCGTATTTTGGCGATTATCAGCACCGCATGGCAAAATGATGAACACAGTCGGCGCGGGTGATTCCATGCTTGCCGGATTTCTGGCAGCAACCGAAAAACATTTACCATATTCGGAGACATTGCGCTGGGGCGTTGCGGCAGGTTCGGCAACTGCATATTCGGAATGGCTTGCGGACGAAACAAAAATCACGGAACTGCTTGCAAAAACAGATGCACCAATACAAATTTCATGAAAGGCGATTTGGAACACCATGAAGATATTTCTCATCCTCACAATTTGTTTGCTAATCCTGTTATGTATTTTGATTATCTGGATGCTGTCGAATGTCCTGCGCGGGCAAAATCAATCGAATTTGCAGAAACAGCTTGAAAATCTGTCGAAAAATCAGCGAGAGGCTGGGCGTGATCTGTCGGACAGTGTGGGGCAGTCGATGTCGCTGTTCAGCGATATGCTGTCAAAAAATCAAACGCAGTCGGCTGACGCGCAAATGCGTCAGTTGCAGCAACTGGAGGAGCGATTTCGCACGCTGGAGGGCGCAAACGAGCAGCGCATGGAGCAAATGCGCGACACGATGCGCGAGTCGCTGCAAACCATCGCGGAGCAGAACAACCGCCGTTTGGAGGAGATGCGCAAGACCGTCGATGAGCGGCTGCAAGCAAGCCTTGAGGAGACGATGGCGGCGAGTTTTCGTCGTGTTTCCGAGAGCTTGGATGCGGTCTACCGCGGGCTTGGCGAGATGAAATCGCTGGCGAGCGACGTGGGCGGGCTGAAAAAAGTGCTTGCAAACGTGAAAACGCGCGGCATCATGGGCGAAATTCAGCTTGGCGCGATTCTCGAGGAGATCCTTTCGCCTGAGCAGTTTGAGCGCGATATTGCGACGATTCCGGCGAGCAGCAACCGCGTGGAGTATGCGATTCGGCTGCCCGGCGAGGATGGAAATGCGGTGTACCTGCCGATTGACGCGAAATTCCCCGCTGATTGTTATATGAAATTACAGGATGCGCAGGAATCGGGGGACAAGGCGGCGATCGAAGCGGCGGGCGCGGAGCTTGTATCGCGGATGCGCGGATTTGCAAAGGATATTCGTCAAAAGTACGTAGAACCGCCATATACGACAGCATTCGGTATCCTGTTTCTGCCGTTCGAGGGGCTGTATTCGGAGGCAGTGACGCGCGGTTTGGTCGAGAGTTTGCAGCGGGATTATCAGATCACGATTGCGGGGCCTTCCACGATGGCGGCGATGCTGAATGCGCTGCAAATGGGCTTTCGGACGCTGGCGATTCAGAAGCGGTCGGATGAAGTGTGGAAGATTCTGGGGACGGTGAAAACGGAATTCGGGAAGTTTGAGGAGATATTGACACAGACGCAGAATCGGATTGAGCAGGTCGGGAAAGATCTGGACAAGCTGGTGGGTGTGCGGACGCGCGCGATCAACCGCAGTTTGCGGGAGGTGCAGGAATTCGAGATTTTGCCGCAGCCGTGCGTTGATATTGGGGATTCCGAACCCAAGTCCCTGCCAAAAGGTGAGTGAGCCATTATAAGCGGACATCATATCAAAAGTTTCGCGCAAGCCATTTCAAAGGCTTGCAGGGTCGGGGGGCGGCGTCCCTCGTCGCTGTTCGCAGACAGCGAAACACTCTTTTCGTCCAATCACATCAGGAAGTTGGAGGGGAACCCTATGAACGGGTTTCCAAAGGGGGAGTACCCCTTTGGTCGTCGCTCGCAAGCGGCGAAACAACCATATCATCATAAAAAAAGCGGATGACCTTTTGGCAGGTCATCCGCTTTTCGTTTATTGACTTATGATTTCTGCTTCAAACGATCATTCCTGTTCGGTTTCCGCAGCAGGTGCGTTGTTATCCAGCGATTTCATCGTCGGGAACAGCAGCACATCACGAATCGACTGGCTGTTGGTGAGCAGCATCACCAAACGGTCGATCCCATAGCCGATACCGCCCGTCGGAGGCATACCGATCTCCAGAGCATTCATGAAGTCCTCGTCGATGTGATTTGCCTCGTCATCGCCCTTTTTGATGAGTTCTTCCTGCGCCTCAAAGCGTCCGCGCTGGTCGATCGGGTCATTCAGCTCGGAGTAAGCATTGCACATTTCGCGGGCAGTGATGAACAGTTCAAAACGCTCGACATAATCGGGCTTGTCGGGCTTGCGCTTGGTCAGTGGCGAGATCTCCACGGGGTGATCCATAACGAACGTCGGCTGAATGAGGTTTTCCTCGACAAATTCCTCGAAGAACAGGTTGAGGATATCACCTTTTTCGTGACGATCTTCGTAGTGGACGCCCTTTTCGTCTGCGATTTTCTTTGCAGTGGCGGTGTCGGGAATCTGATCGAAGTCCACACCTGCATACTGCTTGACGGCGTCGATCATGGTGATGCGGGCAAACGGCTTGCCCAGATCAATCATGACATCGCCGTAAGGAATGAGCGTGGTGCCGCAGACAGTCTGCGCGACATGGCGGAACATATTCTCGGTGAGATCCATCATGCCGTAGTAGTCGGTGTAAGCCTGATAGAGTTCCATCAGGGTGAATTCGGGATTGTGGCGGGTATCGACGCCCTCATTGCGGAACACTCTGCCGATCTCGTAGACCTTTTCCAGACCGCCGACGATCAGTCGCTTCAGATAGAGTTCCAGCGAAATACGAAGCTTGACATCCTCATTGAGCGCGTTATAGTGCGTTTCAAAGGGGCGGGCAGCAGCACCGCCTGCGTTGGAAACGAGCATGGGCGTTTCGACTTCGAGGAAGCCCTGTGCATCGAGCCACTGACGAATTGCCGCAATGATCTTGCTGCGCTTGATGAACGTGTCGCGCACATCCTCATTCATGATGAGATCCACATAGCGCTGACGATAGCGCGTATCGCGGTCGGTGAGGCCGTGGAATTTCTCGGGCAGGGGTTTGAGCGATTTGGACAGCAGCGTGACTTTCTTTGCGTGGATGGAAAGCTCGCCGCTGCGGGTGCGGAAGATGGTGCCTTCCACGCCCATGATGTCGCCGATGTCCCATTTTTTGAAGGCTGCGAAAGCGTCCTCGCCGATGTCATTCATGCGGACATAGACCTGGATTCTGCCTTCGCGGTCGCGCAGATCGAGGAAGTTTGCCTTGCCCATTTTGCGCCAGCTCATGATTCTGCCTGCCACGGTGACACTGAACTTTTCGTTGAGTGCCTCCACGGCGGCTTTTTTGGTTTCCTCGTCCGCATCTGCGGGGAGATTGGCGTTCATTTCGGATTCTGCAGCTTCAAACATATCGCGGCACTGCGCGGTGTTTGCGCTGACGTCAAATTTTGTGATGACAAACGGATCCTGTCCGTTTTGCTGCATTTCGGTCAGCTTGTCGAGGCGGATCCGGCGGAATTCGGAGGGGTCACTGACCTGTTCGCTGCCCTGCGCCTGCAAATTCTGTTCGCTCATGGGGGTGCTGCTCCTCTCTTAGTTTTTCGTATCGACGGAGATTCCGAGAACGGTGAATGTCATATTGCCGATAGGTGCTTCCACCAAAAAGGTGTCGCCGACGCGTTTGTGGAGGGCTGCCTTACCGATGGGGGATTCGTCCGAAATACAGCCTTTGCTGTAATCCGATTCGGTTCTGCCGACGATTCTGAGTTCTTCGATTTTTTCAGGGAAGTTGCCGAATGCCTCACGTTTGAGCGTGACCACCGAGCCGTTGCCCACCTCATCGACAGAAACTGCCTGCACGATCTCAGCGTGTGCAAGGGTATATTCCAGCTCTGCAATTTCGGTTTCCAGACGCGCCTGCTCGTTGCGGGCTTCATCGTATTCCGCGTTTTCCGACAAGTCACCGTAGCTTCTTGCTTCAGCGAGCTGGTCAGCGACTTCGCGGCGGCGTGTGCCGATCAGGTAAGCCAGATGTTGTTCCAGCGCGTCATAATGCGCCTGTGACATTTGTTCTATATGCTCTGCCATGGGGAAAACCTCCGTTTCGCAAATTTGATTTTTGGGTTTCGTATATATTCAGACGGGAGCAGTGTTTTTCGCGCTGCTCCCGACTGTAAGGAACTTGGATGTTTTGTGAGATTACTCTTTGATCTCGCTGTGGAATTCCTGCAAGGATTTGACGTTCAGCACATCGCCCTGCGCTTTGAGTGCCTTAATGCCCTCTGCGCTTGCGAATGCGGCAGCCATTGTGGTGATGTAAGGGATGCGGTATTTGATCGCAGCCTTACGGATATAGCTGTCATCGTGGAGACTGTCAGCACCGGCAGGGGTGTTGATGATGAGGTCGATCTTGCCGTTGGTCATCGCATCCGTGATGTTGGGTCTGCCTTCATAGAGCTTGTTGATGCGCTCTGCCTGAATGCCGTTTTCGGCAATCATCTCGAAGGTCTTGCCGGTTGCGAGGATCTTGAAATCCAGTTCCGAGAATTTCTTTGCGATGGGCAGCAGTTCGGGCTTATCCATATCGCAGACGGAAAGCAGCACGGTGCCGCCGATGGGCAGTCTGGTCTGGGTTGCTTCCTGTGCCTTGAAGTAAGCCTCACCGAAGTTGGGGGAGATGCCCAGAACTTCGCCTGTGGAGCGCATTTCCGGTCCGAGGATCGGGTCAACCTCCTGGAACATATTGAACGGGAACACAGCTTCCTTGACGCCGTGGTGCGGGATCTTCTTATCCTTGAGTGCAGGCACGGGAGAAGGCTTGCCGGTCAGTTCCGAGGTCATGATCTGGGTTGCGATGCGCACCATGTTGATGGCACAAACCTTGGAAACCAGCGGAACGGTACGGGATGCACGGGGGTTTGCTTCGAGGACATACACGGTGTCATCCTCGATGGCATACTGCATATTCATCAAGCCCGAAACGCCCATTTCCACGGCGATCTTGCGGGTGTAATCCTTGATGGTTGCGACATGCTTTTCGCTGAGGTTCAGCGAAGGCAGCACACAGGCAGAGTCGCCGGAGTGAACGCCTGCCAGCTCGATATGTTCCATGACCGCAGGAACAAAGCAGTGTGTGCCGTCAGAGATGGCATCTGCTTCACATTCGGTGGCATGGTGCAGGAAACGGTCGATGAGGATCGGTCTGTCGGGGGTGACGCCGACGGCTGCGGACATATAGACACGCATCATTTCGTCGTCGTGAACGACTTCCATGCCTCTGCCGCCAAGCACGTAGGACGGGCGCACCATAACGGGGTAGCCGATGCGGTTTGCGATTTCGAGTGCATCGTCCACGGTGACAGCCATGCCCGATTCCGGCATCGGAATGCCGAGTTTATCCATCATTGCGCGGAAATGGTCTCTGTCCTCTGCGAGGTCGATGGTCTCAGGCGATGTGCCGAGGATCTTCACGCCGTTTTTCTTCAGATCAGCCGCGAGGTTCAGCGGAGTCTGACCGCCGAACTGTGCGATGACGCCGACGGGCTTTTCCTTCTCGTAGATCTGGAGCACATCTTCGAGCGTCAGCGGCTCAAAGTAAAGCTTATCGGAGGTGTCGTAGTCGGTGGAGACGGTCTCGGGGTTGCAGTTGACGATGATCGTCTCAAAGCTCAGATCTTTCAAGGCAAGTGCCGCATGGACACAGCAGTAGTCAAATTCGATGCCCTGACCGATACGGTTGGGGCCGCCGCCGAGAATCATGATCTTCGGGCGATCGGTGTTGCAGGGGCTTTCATCCTTCTCGATGTGGTAGGAGGAGTAGTAGTAAGCGCTGTCCTTGGTGCCGCTGACATGAACGCCTTCCCAGCCTTCGCGGATGCCTGCTGCATAGCGAGCCTTGCGGATATCGGATTCGCTGACTTCGAGCAGCTTTGCGAGATAGCGGTCAGAGAAGCCGTCGAGTTTCGCCTGTTTCAGCACATCGGCAGCGGGCACAGCACCCTTTGCCGCGATGAGTGCATTTTCTTCCTCAACGAGTTCGAGCATCTGTTCCAAAAACCACTTCTTGATCTTGGTCAGCTTGAACAGTTCATCGACGGTTGCACCCTTGCGCAGAGCCTCATACATAATATACTGACGGTTGCTTGTCGGATAGATCAGCATGGAGAGCAGTTCATCCTTGGTTTTGTCGTGGAAATTCTTGACAAAGCCCAGACCGTAGTTGCCTGTTTCGAGGGAACGGATCGCTTTCTGGAAAGCTTCCTTGTAGGTCTTGCCGATGGACATGACCTCACCCACGGCGCGCATCTGTGTGCCGAGCTTATCCTCAGCACCCTTGAATTTCTCGAATGCCCAGCGGGCAAACTTGATGACGACATAATCGCCCGAGGGAACATATTTATCCAGCGTGCCATACTTGCCGCATTCCATTTCGTCGAGCGTCATGCCTGCTGCGAGCATTGCCGATACCAATGCGATCGGGAAGCCCGTTGCTTTGGATGCAAGTGCGGAGGAACGGGAGGTACGGGGATTGATTTCAATACAAACGATGCGGTCGGAGACGGGATCGTGTGCGAACTGGCAGTTGCAGCCGCCGATGACCTCGATCTTTTCGACGATGCGGTAAGCCTGCTCCTGCATTCTTTTCTGTGTCTCCTCCGAGATGGTGAGCATCGGAGCAGAGCAGAACGAATCGCCTGTGTGAACGCCGACGGGGTCGATGTTCTCGATGAAGCAGACGGTGATCATGTTGTTCTTTGCGTCGCGGACGACTTCGAGTTCGAGTTCTTCCCAGCCGGTGATGCACTCCTCAACGAGCACCTGACCGATCAGAGAAGCCTGCAAGCCGCGGGCGCAGACGATTTTGAGTTCTTCGATGTTATAGACCATGCCGCCGCCGGCACCGCCCATCGTATAAGCGGGGCGCAAAACGACAGGATATCCGAGTTCCTCGGCAATGGCGACAGCCTCATCGACCGAATAAGCGACCTGACTGCGTGCCATTTCGACACCGATGGATTCCATTGTTTTCTTGAACTCGATTCTGTCCTCACCGCGTTCAATGGCATCGACCTGCACACCGATGACTTCGACACCGTACTGTTTGAGTACGCCAGCCTTGTCAAGCTCGGAGCAGAGGTTCAGACCGGACTGACCGCCCAGATTGGGAAGCAGTGCATCGGGGCGTTCTTTCTTGATGATCTCGGTGAGTCTCTCGCAGTTGAGGGGCTCGATGTAAGTGACATCAGCGACGTCGGGGTCGGTCATGATGGTTGCGGGGTTTGAGTTGACGAGTACGATCTCATATCCGAGTTTGCGCAGTGCCTTGCAGGCTTGCGTACCGGAATAGTCGAATTCGCACGCTTGTCCGATGATAATCGGACCGGAACCGATAATCAGTACCTTATGGATATCATTTCTTTTTGGCATAATGCAAACACCTCACTTCTAACTAAATATTATATCACAGGTGGGGGTGAAAATGCAAGGGTTTTTGCGGATTTTTTGAAAATTGACATTCCGCATAAAACTCCGTGGAAAAGCGATGTGGATTCTGGTAGGAGTCTCCACGGCGCATTTGCAGCCTGCCATTTCCGATGCACCGCAGGTACAACTGCTTTGAAATTTGATTCCGCCCTGTGCGTTAAGCTAGGGTGGTGGGAACCCCCATTATAAATGCAACGCAGATACAACCACGAGCAGCATTCCCTTGCCGCATTCGATTTCTGCCGCATCTTCAATGATTTCATTGCTGACGCCAATCGGAAACGATGCCCTCAGCACCGCATTTTCCAGCGGATAATGCACGCCGCGCAGCGTCACACCCTCGCAGATGTCCGTCAGCGCAAACACCGACAGCGAAAAATCACGCATTTTCGGGAACTTTCGCATCTTTCCGCTCACGATGCACGCGTAGTCGTTTGCCCCGATGAGCATTCCCTCCGCTCCGTGTTCATGCAAAAATCGCAGCGTTTGCAGATTTGCGATCGTATGGTCGAGCCGCCCGCCAAAAGCCCCGTAGATTCGTATATTATCGTATCCGAGTGACAATGCGCGGCGCACGGCGAGCATCGTGTCGGTGTCGTCCTTTTCCACGGGAGCCTGCACGATTTCCACGTCGTTTGGCACAAATCCGAGCGAGTCGAAATCGCCCATGACCAGATCAGGCTTGATCTTCAGCAGATTTGCGAGCCGAAGTCCGCTGTCCGCGCAGAGCATCAGAGCATCCTGCGGCACGGGCAGGCAGGGCAGACCTTTTTCGGGGCTGCCTGCGAAAATACAGCAAGTACGTGTCATTTATCTTCCCACTCCTTGTGCTGCAGCGCTTCATCCAGCATGACCCGATAGCTCACATAGCGGCTTTTCGGCACTTCACCGTCTCTGACCGCCTGCCGCAGCGCACAGTCGGGCTCTTTCATGTGCCGACAGTCTGCATAGCGGCATTTGCCGATGTACGGGCGGAAATCGGGGAAGCATTCGGGCAGATCGTCGGCAGAGATGCGGGCATAGCTTTCGGTTTCAAAGGTTGAAAATCCGGGCGTGTCAGCGACTTTTCCGCCATTCTCCAGCGTATATAATTCCGTCTGGCGGGTGGTGTGGCGGCCTCTCCCGAGTTTCCGGCTGATCTCGGCGGTTTCCAGCTTCAGGCGGGCGTCGATCGCATTGAGCAGCGTGGATTTGCCCACGCCCGAATTGCCCGTGAACGCGCTGATACAGCCTGCAAGCGCATCGCGCACCTGCGAGATCGTTTCAGGTTTTTCGTAATCGGCCATCAGCATCGGGAATCCTGCGCCGCGGTAGATCTCCATATATTCCGCCGCGCCTGCCAGATCCACCTTTGTGAAAACCAGCGTTGGTTCGATGTTTTTGTGGATGCAGACCGCGAGGAATTTGTCAAGGATCTGCAAATTGGGGGCGGGCTCGGTTGTGGAAAGCACAAAAAACAGCTTGTCGAGATTGGCAAGCGGGGGGCGGATCAGCGCGTTTTTGCGGGGCAGGATATCGGTGATGCAGTCCTGCTCGATGACAACGCGGTCGCCCGTGCAGGGGGAAATGCCTTGTTTGCGGAAAATTCCCCTTGCTTTACATCCAAAAACACCGTCCGAGGTCTCTACGGTGTAGAGACCTCCGACGGCTTTGATAATCTGTCCGTTCATTGG
>JAZLJA010000008.1:0-30288 GCA_045617625.1 Oscillospiraceae bacterium
GCTGGCTCTGCGGGAACTTCCACGGTTTCGGGTGTTTCGGGAGTAACGGTCGCTGAAACGTCATCAGATTTCTCAGCAGATGCGTCGTTTTGCGCGGCTGGTTCTGCGGATTCGCCCACGGTTTCGGGTGTTTCGGAAGTAACGGTCGCTGAAACATCATCGGATTTCTCAGCAGGTGCGTCGTTTTGCGTGGCTGGCTCTGCGGGAACTTCCACGGTTTCGGGTGTTTCGGGAGTAACGGTCGCTGAAACGTCATCAGATTTCTCAGCAGGTGCGTCGTTTTGCGCGGTTGGTTCTGTGGATTCGCCCACGGTTTCGGGTGTTTCGGGAGTGACGGTCGCTGAAACGTCATCGGATTTCTCAGCAGGTGCGTCGGTTTGCGCGACTGGTTTTGCGGATTCTTCCACGGCTTCGGGAGTCTCTGCTGTGACAGGTACGGCGGCATCTTCTGCTTTTTCAGCAGGTGCGTCGTTTTGCGCGGCGGTCTCTGCGGGGACTTCCTCGGCTTTCGTCACATCGGTATCGGGCTGTGCGGTTGCCTGCTGTTTTTCGGATTCTTCGGAGACGACTTCGGCTGCTTCGGCGTGGTTACTCGAATTATCCGCAGATACGTTGTTTTCTGCCGCATCGGCTGCTGCGCTTTCATCGGACTGCTTTTGCCCGAAGAACTTCTGGAAGATACCCAAAGCCGCCGCCTCCTTTCAAATCGTCAGTTTATCAGAACAAGACTGCGTAATTATCTGTCCAGCTTTCGCAGTCTTTTTGATCGCGGTGGAAACGCCACACCGCTTTGCCGATGACCTCATCCTCGGGAATCAGTGCCACAGAGGGGCTGCGGCTGTCCATGCTGTTGAGCCGATTGTCGCCCATGACAAACACATAGCCTTCCGGAATCGTCAGCGGATACGTAAATGCGCCATCGTTGCGGGTGGTCAGGTCGGCGATATAATCCTCGGCAAGCTGTACGCCATCCACGGCTACGGTGCCGTTTTCAAAGTCGATGTTGATTTGCTGTCCGCCGACGGCAATCACGCGCTTGACAAGCCGCATGCCGAGCCCCTGTGTCTGGTAGACGCTGGTCTGGGCATCATCAGCGAAATGTCCGCTCACATCGTCGTCAATGATGACGATATCGCCGTTTGTGGGGGTGTATCCGAGCGACCACATGATCAGTCGGTCTTTGTCGTGCAGGGTGGGAAACATCGAGGAACCGTCAACTGTGACGGGACGGAAAAGATACGCAAATGCGAGAATAATCACGAACATGGAGACGAAAATCGCTTCTCCGATATCCATCAGGTCGCCGAACAGTGACTTGAGGCTGATGTCCTCCTCGTCGTCATCGGCGGCGGGCTTGGCTTGATCGGCTGTTTCGGCTGCGGTTTCTGCCTGATATTCCTCGGCGGTTTCGTCAACCGCTGCTTCGCGCTGTTCTTCGTTGATATCTGACATGGGTTTTCCCTCCTGAATCATTCAAAAATGCGCAGATAAGCAAAAAAGGGGACACGCACGCGGTCCCCCTTCTCGCCTGTTTGCAGTCAGCGAACCTGACCCTTGACTCTTGCAGCCTTGCCGACTCTGTCGCGCAGATAGTAAAGCTTTGCTCTGCGGACAACGCCTCTGCGAACGATCTCGACCTTATCAACTGCGGGAGAATGAACGGGGAATACACGTTCAATACCGCAGCCGTGTGCGACTCTGCGGACGGTGAAAGTCTCGCTGATGCCGCCGTGCTTCTTTGCGATGATCGTGCCTTCAAACACCTGGATACGGCTCTTGTCGCCTTCCTGAATGCGAACGTGTACCTTAACGGTATCGCCGACGTTCAGTTCCGGGACATTTTCCTTCAGGCTGGCATTGCTGATTTGCTCAAGTGCGTTCATGGGTAGTTCCTCCTTGATTGTTGCGGATGTTCATTCGTGCATAAATAAGCCTTTTTTGAGCATAAGGCGCACCAGCGGACCATCCTGTGTCAGATTGACGGCGGCACATTGATACTATTATAGTGTGCTGCCTTGCATCATGACCCCGCTCGGTCAAGAACCGACGGACATTCAAATGCTGTACTATTATAGCATAAACAGTGCGAAAATGCAAGCGTTTTTTGCAAAAATTTTCCGTTCCTGATAAAAAATCGGCTGAAAAATACTTTGTGTTTTCTACCCTTGCACAATCTATACAAAAATATATGAATTATCTGTAGAAACACTTGCAATTTCATCGTGAGCGTGGTATAATATAATTGTAAATCACAAGATAAGCCAAATTTCTTGTGTCTGCCACTTTTTTTATTTGAGATGAGGGGAATTTATAATGAAAACAGCATTTTCCAATCGCGTGCTGTCTGTGCTGACTGCTTCCATGCTGTCGCTTTCCGCCTGCGTGTTCGCAGAGTCGAACTTCAGCGCGGATGCCGTTTCCGCAGACGTTTCCAATACAATGACATGGGACACACTCCGCATCGGCGGCGGCGGATTTGTCTCGGGCATTGTAACCGGACAAAAGGATATGTACCTGCGCACTGACGTCGGCGGCGCGTATAAGTACAACTACGACAAAGGCGAGTGGGAACAGCTTTTCGGCTTTCTCAACGACGCCGACCGCGGTCTGCTGAGTGTCAGCGGCATTGCCATTGACCCAAAAAATGAGGATACCGTTTATTTCCTCTGCGGCTGCGCGTATTTCTCTGATGCGAGAACTGTCATTTTCAAAACTACCGACGGCGGCAAGACCTTTACCGAATCCGATGTCACCGATCTGATTCAGGTGCATGGCAACGGCGACGGCAGAGAATGCTGCGAACCCATCGCCATTGACCCCGATAACCCCGATACCATTTATGCGGGCGGCGATGTCACTGCGGGTGATTCCTGCCTGATCAAATCCACCGACGGCGGCAAAACATGGAATGCAGTCAAGGGCTATGACGATCTTGGCCTTTACAAATACGAGATTCTCTGGCCGTTCTGGACAGACCACAAGGTTCGTGCCTGCACAACAGGTGAGGAACAATCCTATCCGCAGCAGAACGGCGTGGCGACCATTAAAATCGTGGGCGGCAAGGTCTATGTCGGCACTTCGATCAAGGGCGCGGCGAACATTCATGTCGCAAGCGTCAAGGATGACAAATTCACCGTGCTTTCCAAGGATCTGCCCACCGCAAACTATCCTGTTACCATTTCCGATGACGGCAACGGCAACCTGTTCTTCACTTACATTGCAGGGCTTGCTTTCTCGGGTGCGGCAGGCGGTGCTTACAAATACAACATCGCAAGCGGCACGGTCACCGATATCTCTCCCTGCCCCAATGCCATCGGCATGATCACCGCCGACAAGAAAGATCCCAATAAGCTGTTTGCACGCACCTGCGGTGTCTGGTCAGACCAATGGTTTGGCAAGGAATGGGTGCAGGATGATCCTTCTACCCCGGAAAATGAGGGCACCATCGGCTGGGGCGATCACTTCTTCCGTTCGGAGGACGGCGGCAAATCATGGGAGGATATCACGCCCGGTCAGGGCCCGACCGATTACAGCACGGGCGTGGGCGTCAAGGATTTTGTCTCCGAACCTATCGGCACGGGCGGCTATGACTGGATCTACGGCAAGGCGATTCACTGGGGCAGCGGCATTCTCATCGACCCGCGTGACCCGGAGGGCGACCGTCTGCTGCTGACATCGGGCAACGGCGTGTTTGCCTGCGACAACGCATGGGACGAAAAGGGCATTCAGTTCTATTTCTGCCCGACAGGCGTGGAAGAAGTTGTTGCACTCGATATGGTTTCCGTACCGGGCGGCGCGGCTTACTCGGCAATCGGCGACTACGACGGCTTCGTGCACGTTGACCCCGATAAAGTTCCGCAGCAGCATTATCCCAACATCGGCTCGACTTCCGCGATCGCTTACTGTCCTTCGGCACCCGAAGTGATGGCGCGTGTCGCAAACGATTCGTCCAAGGGCTTCTATTCCACCGATGCGGGCAAAACATGGAAATCCATGAATTTTGCAGCACAGGGCGGAAAAATCTCCATCACGGAGACTGCAAAGGGCAAGTACCGCATTATCGAATCCGCAGGCACGGGCGGCGGAGTATCCTATACCGATGATTTTGGCGGCACATGGACACCGTGCGGCGGCATCGAGGCTTCCAAGACCGTCTATACCCTCGTGGATGCAAAGAATCCCGCGGTGGTTTATGCTTCGGGCGTGCAGCACAACGAATACTGGGCATCTGATCCCAACAAGAAAGAACCTACCCTTGACGAATCGCATTACTCGTTCTATATCTCGAACGATTACGGCAAATCCTTCACCGAAACCGTGATGTGCCGCTATGACCAGTGCGACCACACCGGCGACCTTGCAGATCTCGGTGACGGCAGAGTTGCGATGGCGACCGGCTGGGAAGGGCTGTATATCATCTCCGACGGCGGCAAAACACAGGACAAAACCGATGTTTTCTACTGCAAGTCGATCGGCTATGGCGCACCTGAAAAATCAGGCGGCGTGAACACCCTGTTCATTTACGGCAAACCCGAGGAGGACGACCCTGAGGGACTGTATCGTTCCACCGATGCGGGCAAAACATGGGTCTGCATCAACACACAGAACCTTTACGGCGGCACGGGCAACGGTAATTTCGTGGTCGGTGACATGAACACATTCGGTAAGGTCTATATGTCAACGGTCGGCTGCGGTATCGTGGTCGGCGAAATCGGCAGCGGCAAAGAGCCGAGCACAACAACGACTTCAAAAACCACCACTTCCACTACGACGACCACCACAACCACAACAACGTCCGCCTCGACAAGCAAAAGCACATCGGGCGGCAAAAATGTGCAGTGGGGCGATGTCAACTGCGATACAAAGGTGACGGTTTCGGATGCGATCCTGCTTTCGAGAGCGGCAGTTTCGGACACGACAGTGGATATTTCGGCGCAGGGCATCATCAATGGCGATGTGGACGGCGACAATGCTTTGACATCGGCAGATGTGACGAAGGTGCTGAAGTTTGTGGCAAAGATCCTCACAGAAGAACAGCTTGCACCGTAAAAGACAATGATAATGGAGCACTGCTCAAACCTCACCAAAGGGATACGGTATTTCAGCAATGAAAACTGAGATGCACAAAAAAGCGGATGATCTGCAAAAGATCATCCGCTGCGTGCTTTTTATGTGGAAATGTGTTTACACCGTCGGCGTCGGTATTCCCTCAGGATACCGCACAACCGCCGCAACCGTTACATTATCCTTGCCGCCCTTGTCCAGCGCAAGCCGCACCAGCATGGATAACCGTTCGGGCAGTTTTTTGGGCAGTGCCAGTATCTCCTCTATCTCAAAATTCGAGACATAATCCGAAAGCCCGTCAGAACAAAGCAACAGTACATCGCCGTTTTCCAAACCGTTCTGATAAATCGTCACTTCGGGGTTCGGGTCGTCATCCAGATTTCCCACAACGGGCAAAATAATATTGCGATGGCTGTGTACCTTTTTCTCTTCGCTCGTGATCGTCCCTTCCTCATAGAGCATCTGCACAAGGGTCTGATCGCGGCTGAGCTGTTCGAGCACGCCCCCGCGATAACGATAGATCCGCGAATCTCCGACATTAAAGCAGTGCATTGCACCGTCTTCATCGAACGCCGCACCGCAAAGCGTGGTCTGCATATTTGCGACCGCGGCATTTTTGCGGCTCTGTTCCGCGATTTCACGGTGGATCTCGAGAATCTTTCGCTTCAGGTTGATTCTCTTGGAATATTTCACCTGCGAAAGCTGCATCAGGCAGGATTTGGATGCGAGTTCACCTGCCTGTTCGCCCGAAACACCGTCGCAAACGGCAAACAGAAAGGGTGCATCCACGACGATCTGACGTGCACCGTCGGTTATGACACTGTGATGCAGCAGCAGGGTGTCCTCATTGTGGGGCATGATGCCCTTTTCGGTCACGCCGCAGCAGTAATACATAGCATTGCGCCTCACTCTCATTGCAATCGTGCAAACATTGAACGTATTCTTATTATACGGGAAAATGCGGCAGAATGCAAGGGAATAACCGTACAAACAGCGCAAATGATTCGGCGCATGAATTGTGCGTTATGACGATTGCAGCGACACCGAATGCTCCGTGAAGCGCAGTGATCGCTTGGGTCTGGGCACAAGCCCGAAGCTGATTTCGAGTGCGTGGTCTACGGCTTTCATGGCATCCACGGGGATGGTGCCCATGCGTTCTTTGAGCCGCTGTTTGTCGATGGTGCGCACCTGTTCGAGCAGAATGACGCTGTCCTTGGTGAGCCCGCAGCTCGAAGCCACAAGGGAGATGTGCGTTGGAAGCTTGGCTTTTTCGCGTTGGCTGGTGATGGCGGCGGCGATCACAGTAGGGCTGTATCGGTTGCCGACGTCGTTCTGAATGATGAGGACGGGGCGGATGCCGCCCTGTTCAGAGCCGACGACGGGGCTCAGATCGGCGTAATAGATCTCTCCGCGTTTGACTGTCAGCATTTGGATCATCCTTTCGGTATTTTCATCCACGGAAAGTGGATGTCTGCAAATAGGTTGCCCGCAGTATGGACAGATAAACAACCTTCTGCTGACAGAATATGTCGATGCAGGGGGAAATGTGATGCACGCCGCATACAAATCGCGAGCACACATCACAGAACTCTCGTGCAAGCCTTTCCGAAAACAAATTTACTTTATCATAATGCAAAACAGCAAAAAAAACCGATTGTTTCCCTTAAATTTTTCCTGTCTGCCGAAAATCTGCGGCATTTGGTGAATTCGCTTGCATTTGCGTGTTGATTCTGCTATAATGAAAATGTAAAATCTGCCGCAGAAGCGGCAAAATTCGGGAGGTAAATTAACTATGTTAGCAATCGGAAGTGATCACGCCGCCGCATCACTGCGCGTGGCAGTAAAGGAATATCTCGACGCAAAGGGCTACGCATATATCGACTGCGGAACCGACGAAGCACCCAGCGATTACCCCGTGATCGCGAAAAAGGTGTGTGCCGAGATCGCACAGGGCAACGCTGATATGGGCATTCTGCTCTGCGGCACAGGCATCGGAATGTGCATGACCGCAAATAAGTGCAAGGGCATCCGCGCCGCAGTCTGCTCTGAATCTTACAGTGCCCGCTTCACCCGTCTGCACAACGACGCCAATGTGCTTTGCATGGGCGCACGCGTGGTGGGTGCAGGCCTTGCCGCTGAGATCCTCGACGCATTCCTCGAAACAAAGTTTGAGGGCGGCAGGCATCAGCGCAGAGTGGACATGATGATGGAACTGGAAAAGTGATTTTCCATCTCCAAGCCGCTGATCAACTTCTGCCTAAGGGATAGGATCCTCTTGGCAGATTCATCCGTCGGAGACAAATATAAATAGACATATAAACAGGAGGTTACCATGAAAAAGAAAAGCATCTCGCTGATGACTGCGGTCATCACGGCAGTGTCCGCACTGTCATTTCCGTCGGGCTGCATCTCCGCCGCCGACGATGTCCTTAAATACGAATTCGAGGACGGAACATTTGCTGACTGCGAAAACAATCAGGGCATTGCCTGGGAGCAGGTCGATGAGGATGCCGAGGGAAATCCCTGCGACATGACAGGCTGGTCGGGCGACGGCTTTGCCTACATCGACGACAAGGATTCCTCTGTGGCAATCAAGGTCAGCGTGCCGAAGGACGGCTTCTATTCGCTGAAAATCAACTATATCCAGTGCTTCGGCAAGCCCTCGAAAATCCAGTATCTCTACGTCAACGGTGAAAGTCAGGGCGAAGTGAGTTTTCCGTTCAATTCCGCTGAGGGCTGGACACTGCTGGATGCAGGTTATGTGTATCTGAACAAGGGCGAAAACGAGATCAAGATCGTCAGCTATTGGGGCTATACGTTTTTTGATTATCTTACCCTCTCCGATGCCCCCGCCTATATCAGCAGCCTGAACCCGACTTCGCAGCTCTGCAATCCCAAAGCCACGCAGGCGACGAAAAATGTCTACGATTACCTCTGCTCTGTATATGGCAAGCAGATCATCTCAGGACAGCAGGAATACTGCGGTTCGCACTGCTATAATAAAAATGCCTATGAGACCGAGGGCAAGCCGATCGACTATTTCGAGAGCAATGAGGAAGAATTTGAATATCTGATGAAAACGACGGGCAAGCAGCCTGCCATCCGCGGCATTGATTTTCTGTTCTATAACACAACCGCCGCTTATATGGACGATGCCCCTGAGCGTGCAATCGCATGGTACAAGGACAAGGGCGGTATTCCCACCGTCTCATTCCACTGGAATGTTCCGACCGAAAAAGGCAGCAGCACCACCGCTTTCTATGTGGAATCGACCGGCAACACCCCGTTCACGACGTTCAGCATCAGCAACGCGCTGAAAGAGGGCACTTGGGAAAATGAAGTGCTTATGGCTGATCTTGATCTGCTTGGCGAACAGTTCAAAAAACTCGCTGATGCGGATGTTCCCGTGATTTTCCGCCCGCTGCACGAAGCCGAGGGCGCATGGTTCTGGTGGGGCGCTGAGGGCCCCGAACCCTGCAAAAAGCTTTATGCGCTGATGCAGGACACCTTGCAGGATAAATTCGGCTGCAATAACATCATCTGGGAGTGGACATCGAGTTCCTATATCACCGCCGCTGACTGGTATCCCGGAGATGACCGCGTTGACATTGTGAGCTGCGATAAGTACAACGCAGTGAATTATCAGCCGAATTTCTCGGCAAATGCTGCGACATTCTTCACCCTTGTGGCGAGTACAGAGGGTCAGAAGATGGTGGCAATGTCGGAAAACGACACAATCCCGTCGGTGGATAAGCTGCTGGAGGCAAAAGCGGGCTGGCTGTATTTCTGCCCGTGGTATAAGAATTATCTGACTGATCTGAACACGCCCGAGGAACTGAAAAAGATCTACACGAGCGATTATTGCATCACGCTGGATGAACTGCCTGACTGGAGCGAATATAAACCGCAGCAGGGCGGCAGCGAGCCCGGCAAAACAACGACAACGACCACCACCACGACGACCACATCCACGACCACGAAATCGACACCGACGGGTGAAAGTCTGCTGGGCGATGTGAATCTGGATGGCAAGGTGACGGTATCGGATGCGATCTTGGCATCGCGGATGAGTGTGGAGGACACGACGGTTGATGTAACGGAGCAGGGAAGAAAGAATGCGGACTGCAATTTTGACGGCGCGGTCAACTCGGAAGACGCGGTCAGGATTCTGAAATACATCGCGAAAATTCTGAGCAAAACGCAGTTTGAGAATGTGAAATAAACCCTGCGGAACTCCATTATGAATGCATCGCAGATACAACTTTATCAACAAAAGGAGCCCATCACAAGCTTTCGTGATGGGCTCCGTTCATTATGGGATGGGTATGTAGGTTTCTCACTCGTCACGGTGGATCGCTGCCGCGTCCATCGACTTCACTTGCTTGGTCAAAAGCTTCGTCAGCGGCAAATAGATCAGATACATCGGCAACGCCACGATCAGCGTCAGCACACTCGACGGCAGATAGATCTCCCGCCACATCACTGCTCTGTCAGCTTTTCCGAACAACACCTGCGTCAGAAAATATGCCGCGCCTGCCCGCAAAAATGTACTCACCAGCGTCACGACCAGATAGTTCAAAAACGAACGCCGCAGCAGATTTCGGAACAGCAGCGAGGTAAACGTACATACACACACCATGTATATCGCATTTGCTCCGAGCGGCGACCCGCACGCGAGATCCATACACAATCCTGCGCACAACCCCGCGAACATCGAGAAATATACATCCTCGTTCATACAGATGCACACCGCCGCGGGCAGCACCCATATCGCCTGCACGCCGCCGCCAAGCATCGGCACGGCAGCAAGCAGCATCAGCAGAATGCCCAAAACCCGCCGCCAGAAATTCTTGCGGCGCGTCTTTTTCTCGGCACCCGTTTGACGGGCGCGGTTAATCTTCATGGAACGACACGCCCTTCCCCTCGAAATCCAGCAGCACAGACACCGATTCCAGTGTTTCAAAATCCACCGTCGGCGCAAGCACCGCATAGGCTGTCAGACCTGTTGCTTCCATGCCCACTTCCGTCACATTGCCGATTGCCAGACCATACGGGAACAGACCCGTTGTGCCCGCGGTGATGACCAGATCGCCGGATCGCACCGTGCTGTCCTCGTCGAGATAGATCAGCTTGGTTTTGCGGTCGGCGGCGCATTTCAGGGTGCCCTCCACGATGCCGCTGTCGCCCGTTTCCAGCACCACGGCACCCACCGACAATTCAGGCGACAAGATCGTGGTCACCTCGGCGGAATGCTCGCTGAGCTGTGTCACCACGCCGATGAGCCCCTCGGAACAGATCACGGGTGCATTGAGCAGAATACCGTCTGCCTCACCCTGATCGATGCGGAAACCGCCGCTCAGATCGTTGGTGAGCGGCATCAGATTGCAGCAGGGGGCACTCATCACAAAGCCGTTGGATTTTTCTGTGATCTTCAGCTGGTCGCGCAGGGCTTGCAGTTCACGTTCGGCGGCATCCTGCCCGATGAGCTTTTCGTTCAGTTCCGCAATTTGCGAACGCAGCCGCGCATTGTCCTCTTTATAGGCTTTTGCCTCAAAATAAGTGTCCAGTGTTTCGTTGACACTGCCTGAGATCGCTGCCGAAAATTTACGGACAGGTGTTACGACGGTCTGCAGCGTGCGAGAGACAAAATCAGAACCGCCGTTTTTTATCGAATAAAGCATCACGCCCGTCAGCAGGGCAACGATGCAAAGCATCACCCGAAAACGGGAGCTGCGAAAAAAATCTCCAAGCTTCATGCAAAAAGCTCCTTTGCGTTTGTTCGGCGCGGATATCTTTTTCCCATGCCGACATTCAATTTTCATTATATCACAGCGCGGCGGAAATGTCCAGTCTTTTCCGAAAATTCTGTTTGATGCAAAAACGGAAAGTTCGTGAAAATCACCAAAAAATCGCAGATAGAACCTACCAAAAACCACAGGCGTTTTCGGGAGATACCCTTGACAAATGCCCTCAAATCCTGTATAATTACGTTTAGCCGCATATGTGTGGTCGAAGTCGGGGTATGCGCTCACGCGGAAATCCCGCACCTCACGTAGCGAGTTCTTACGAAAAGGCAGGTGCATATTGAAATGTACGCAGTCATTCTTACCGGCGGCAAGCAGGTTCGCGTCGAGGAGGGCAACATCGTCCGTATCGAGAAGCTCGAAGCCGCAGCAGGCGATACCGTCACTTTTGACAAGGTCGCTGCAATCGGTGACGAAAGCGGTCTGACCATCGGTACTCCCACCGTCAGCGGCGCAACCGTCACTGCAAAGGTATTGGCAAACGGCAAGGGCAAGAAGATCAACATCCTTACCTACAAGCCCAAGTGCGGACAGAAGAAGGCGCAGGGTCACAGACAGCCCTTCACCCAGATTCAGATTCAGTCCATCAGCAAATAATTTATGATTCGGGCATATTTTGAAATGGTCGGGGGAAAGCTCGTGGGATGCGCAGTCATCGGACACGGCGGCGAGAATGCCCGCAGCCAGGAGGGAAAGATCCTCTGCGCGGCGGTGTCATCAGCTGTGGAGCTTGTTTGCAATACCCTGACAGAGTGCTTTCATGCGGACGTCGATATTCAGGCAGAGCCGAATGAAATCGCTTCCCGCAATCGTCTGGCATTCCGGCTGCAAAAGCCCGATGCCGATCAGTCTGAACTTATCCGCGGGCTGCTGATTCATTTCCAGAATCTCGCTGAGGATTTCCACGGCGGAATTTCCATCGAGATCGTAGAAGGCGATGAATCCGATTAACACAGTCCGCCATCTTGAAAACGGAGGTGCAAATCCATGCTTCGCATCAGTATGCAGTTCTTCGCTCACAAAAAGGGCGTCGGTTCTACCAAAAACGGCCGTGACTCTGAGGCTAAGCGCCTCGGCGTGAAGCGCGGCGATGGTCAGTATGTCCTCGCAGGCAACATTCTGGTTCGCCAGCGCGGCACACACATTCATCCCGGTAACAACGTCGGTATCGGCTCTGATGATACCCTGTTCGCTACCATCGACGGCAAGGTCAAGTTCGAGCGTTGGGGCCGTGACCGCAAGCGCGTCAGCGTTTATGCTGTTGAGCAGTAATTGACACAATTCGGTCATTTCCTTGCGATGTGCAAGGTCGAAATCCCCTTGCTGCCAAAGCAGGGGGATTTTCTTTGCATTTGACCTTTTACGGGAAATTTGTGTCTTTTCCGTCAAATTGCAGAGCTGACACAAATCGAATGAAAAGGCAGGGTGATTATTATGTTCGTGGATCAGGCGCGGATCCGCATTGAGGCGGGCGACGGCGGCGACGGTGCAGTGTCGTTTCACCGCGAAAAATATGTCGCGGCAGGCGGCCCCGACGGCGGTGACGGCGGCAAGGGCGGCGATGTTGTGTTTGTTGCCGATGACAACTTCTCCTCACTCATTGATTTCAAATTCAAGCGCAAATATCAGGCACAGCGCGGCGAAAACGGATCGTCAAACCGCTGCACGGGCAAAAGTGCGCCGAATCTCATCATCAAGGTGCCGCGCGGCACGGTCGTCAGAGATGCGGAAAGCGGAAGGATTCTTGCGGATATTTCAGGGGATGAACCTGTGATCGTTGCAAAGGGCGGCAGAGGCGGCAAGGGCAATCAGCACTTCGCTTCCTCCACAAGACAGGTGCCCCGATTCGCAAAACCCGGCTTCACAGGCGAAAAACTCGATGTGCAGCTCGAACTCAAGCTGCTCGCCGATGTGGGACTTGTTGGCTTCCCGAATGTCGGAAAATCCACGCTGATCTCGGTGGTATCGGCGGCAAAACCCAAAATCGCAAATTACCATTTCACCACCCTCACGCCTGTGCTTGGCGTGGTGCGCGTGGATACGGAAAAATCATTCGTCATGGCGGATATCCCCGGACTCATCGAGGGTGCTGCTGAGGGCGCAGGGCTCGGACATGCTTTCCTGCGCCATGTGGAACGCTGCCGTCTCATCGTTCATGTGCTGGACTGTGCAGGCAGCGAGGGCAGAGATCCCATCGAGGACTTTTGCAAGATCAACACCGAATTGCAGAATTTCTCGGCACAGCTTGCGGAATGTCCGCAGATCGTGGCGGCAAACAAATCGGACCTTGCAGACGAGGAACAGATCGCAAGGCTGAAAGATTACATCGAGGGGCAGGGGCTGCCGTTTTACGTCATTTCGGCGGCGACCGTGCAGGGCACAAAACCGCTCATCGACGAGATTGCAAAGCAGCTTGAAACACTGCCGCCCGTCAAACGGTTTGAGCCCGATGAGATCCCCGAAAGTGACACGCAGGACGATGCACGGAAATTTACCGTGGAGGTCGTGGATGGCGTGTACTGCGTCGATGCACCGTGGATGGAGCCCATCATGCGCACTATCAACCCCGACGACTGGTCATCGCTTCAGTATTTCGAGCGTGTGCTGAGAAGCAGCGGTATCATCGACAAGCTGGATGCAATGGGCATTCAGGAGGGCGACACCGTCAGCATTGGAGGCGTGGAATTCGATTATGTCGATTGATGCCATGTCACCCCATGACGCAAAACTGTTTTCGCCGCTGGCACTGGCTTTTCTCGGAGACAGCGTCTACGAACAGTTTGTGCGCGAAAAATTGCTTCGTGAGGCGAATCGCCCCGCAAGACAGCTTCACGATGCGGCTGTGGCGAAGGTCAGAGCCGAATATCAGGCGGCTGCGGCGGATTATCTTGTGCCGATGCTCACGGAGGAGGAAACCGAAATCTATAAGCGCGGCAGAAATGCAAGCGGCATTTCGGTGCCCCGTCATGCATCGGTCGGCGACTATCGTAAGGCTACGGGGTTTGAAGCACTGTTTGGATATTTACAGCTCTGCGGGCGGCAGGAGCGGCTCGAAGAACTGTTTGCGTCGGTGTGGGAGATGCAGCCCGTACAAATCACCGATGATATGCAGGAAGATCACGAAAACAACGAAAACACTGAAATTTGATTAGGAGGCGTTTCCAATGTCAGGACATTCCAAGTGGAATAACATCAAGCGCAAAAAAGAAGCGACCGATGCTGTGAAGGCAAAGATCTTCACCAAAATCGGCAGAGAGATGATTGTCGTTATCAAGGAGGGCGGTGCTGACCCCAACAATAATGCGAAGCTTCGCGATCTGATCGCCAAGGCAAAGGCAAACAACGTCCCCAACGATAACATCGACCGTCTGATCAAAAAAGCCGCAGGCGGCGAGGATAAGAACGATTATCAGGAGATGGTCTACGAGGGCTATGGTCCCAACGGCGTTGCAGTCATCGTGGAATGCCTCAGCGATAACAAAAACCGTACCGCTGCGGATGTGCGCCATTATTTCGACAAATTCGGCGGCAATCTGGGCACATCGGGCTGTGTGTCGTATCTGTTCACGAATAAAGGCGTTGTGGTTCTGGAGCATGACGGCGATCTTGACGAGGACACCGTCATGGAGGATGCAATGGAATTCGGCGGCGACGACATGACCTTTGGGGAGGACAGCGTGGAAATCGTATGTGCGCCTGAGGCTTTGTCGGAGCTGAGAGACGGTCTGGTGAGCAAGGGCTATCTGGTCGTTTCCGCTGAGGAAGCACAGATCCCCAGCACTTACGTCACTTTGACGGATGAGGATCAGATCAAGAAGATGGGCTTGCTGCTGGAGCATCTGGAGGATAACGACGACGTCCAGAACGTATGGCACAACTGGGAGATGCCTGAGGAAGACTAAGCAGGCACAGCAAAACGATATATGCAAAAAGCGGATGACCTTTGATAGGTCATCCGCTTTCATATTGTTATACGTTCCAATCAAAACAGCCGCAGAGGGATTACTTGCGATTTTCGCCAATCTTTCGCTCCGTTCCTGCTTTCAGCCGCTTGATGTTCTCTCGGTGCGAATAGATAATCATAAACGCCATTATCCCGACCGCGATCGTGTAAAATATCGTCAGCGGCAGACAAGTTCCGCGCATCAGTAATTCCAGCAAAAACGTGATCGGAATTACGCTCGCTGTTGCCACACACGAAGACAGCGACACATACTTTGTTTTCCACAGCAGCACGCCGAATATCGCAAGCAGCACCAGAAACGTCAGCGGGTTGATGACCAGAAATACGCTCACACCCACCAGAACACCCTTGCCGCCGCGAAATTTATGCCACATCGGGAACACATGCCCCAGCACAACAAACATCGCTGCCACAAAACACAGCCAACGATAATCCGTATTGCTGCCGTTTTGCTCCGATATCGGTGCGATGCCCGCTGCTTTGCCGATGCCTTGCGCCAATGCCATCGCCACCACACCCTTGCCAAGGTCGATGATCAGCGTCAGGATGCCGCAGCCTTTGCCAAAGCATCGCAGGGTGTTGGTCAACCCTGCATTGTGACTGCCGTACTCACGCACATCGGTGTGCTTGATCAGCCAAACAGATGTGATCGCGCCATTGAAGCTGCCCAGCACATAGCCGCACACTGCCGCAAACAATGCCATCAGCACATATGCCAAAATGGTACCCTCCATTTTAACTTCCCCCTAAAGCTTTATTTGCTTCCGTTATCGTTGCCGCGCTCACGCACAACCAGCTTGATGGGCGTACCCTCAAGGCCGAAGGTTTCGCGGAACTGGTTTTCCAGATATCGCTGATAGGAGAAGTGGAACAAATCGGCGCGGTTGACAAAAAACACGAAGGTTGGCGGTTTTGTGCTTGCCTGTGTCACGTAGTAGATTTTCAGACGTCTGCCCTTGTCTGTCGGGGGCTGCACACGCGCTGTCGCATATGCCAGAACATCATTGAGCTTGCCTGTGGTGATGCGGATGGCATTATTGCTCGCCGCCTGCCGGATCATCGGGAAAAGCTGATTCACGCGCTGACCTGTTTTCGCGCTGATGAACAGGTATTGCGCATAGCTCATGAAACCGAAATCGTTTTCCAGCTTTTTGGTGAATTCCTGCATTGTCTTGCCGTCTTTTTCGATCAGATCCCATTTGTTGATGACCACGATGCTCGCTTTGCCCTGCTGATGTGCATAGCCTGCAACCTTGCTGTCCTGCTCGGTGAAGCCTGTTGTCGCATCAATGACGATCACTGCAACATCGGCACGGTCAACCGCCATGAATGCACGCAGCACGCTGTAATGCTCGACATTCTCCGTGATCTTCGACTTCTTGCGGATGCCTGCGGTGTCGATAAACAGGAATTTGCCGCATTCCAGATCAACAGGCAGGTCGATCGCGTCACGCGTGGTGCCTGCTTCGTTTGCCACGATGCTGCGCTCCTCACCTGCGATATAGTTGATCAGGCTCGATTTTCCGACATTCGGTTTGCCGATCACGGCAACGGAAATGCGTTCGTCATCATCTTCTTCGTCGGATTTCTCGGGGAAGTAAGAGATCACGGCATCGAGCAAATCGCCTGTGCCTGAACCGTGCAGCGACGAAACTGCATACGGTTCGCCCAGACCCAGATTGAAGAACTCGTAAAATTCCATAGGCGGCTCGCCGATGCTGTCGCACTTGTTGACGCAGAGAACGATCGGCTTGCCCGATTTTTGCAGCATCTGCGCGACGTCGATATCATTTGCCGTGACGCCTGCGCGCACATCTGTCACCAGAATGATGACATCGGCTTTTTCGATGGCGAGTTCAGCCTGCCGCCGCATTTGCGCGAGAAGATGGTCGTTGGTTTGCGGCTCGATGCCGCCTGTATCGACCACCATGAACGGTTTGCAGCACCACTCCGCCTTTGCGTAGACGCGGTCGCGCGTGACGCCGGGGGTGTCCTCCACGATGGAAAGGCGCTGTCCGCACAGTTTGTTGAATAATGTCGATTTGCCGACATTTGGTCTGCCGACAACCGCTACGATTGGTAATGCCATTTCTGTATCATCTCCGGAATTCGGTTTCTTTCGTAATTATGTTGTGCCGAGGATCGCATCAAGGAGCGCGTACCCATCGACGGGAGTTTTGCGCACAGGGACGCCGAGAGCCTGCTCCAATTCTGCGCGGGACATATCATCGAGGAACAGGTCGTCATAGCGCAGACAGGTTTCGGAGAGCAGCACTTCGCTTCCTAAGTCGAGATCAGACAGTTGATGCAGCAGATCCTGACCGACCAGCAAACCTGCGACAGTCACGGTGCTTCCGTAAAATTCGTTGACAATTCGGCGCACCTGCACCTTGACGGTCTCGAATTTTGCATGCAGATCCGTCATCATCTGCTCGAAAAACGGAGCTGCCGCTGTACCTGTCGCAATCGTCAGAAATCGCGGTTCTCCGTGATATTCGGCGGTTTCGAGTGCATCATAAAATTCATCCAGCAGGTATCGAATCATGCCCACCCCGTTTTCATATTGTGGGTAACCTTCATAGGCTTCGGTCGGGGGGAGGGGCAGGTTTGCCAGCAGATACAGTTCATCTGCGGCATATACGATGCGGCTGCCGTTTTCTTTCAGGCTCCACGCTGCCACTGCTTCAATCTGCTCGATGGCTGCGCGTGCCGTTTCCTGCGTGAATCCGTCGATTTTGCAGAGGTGCTCACGGTGTTTGGTCATTCCGAACGGCACCACTGCGATGCTCTCAATGCTTGGTAAAAGCTTAAACAAATCTGCCAGTGTGCGGTGCAGCTCATCACCGTCATTCCAGTTCGGGCAGAGCACGATCTGACAGTTCATTGTCACGCCTGCCTCCGCCATACGGTAGAGATGCCGCAGCGAATCGCCGGCTTTTTTGTTGCCGAGCATCTTGCAGCGCAGGTCGGGATTGGTCGTTTGCACGGACACATTCACGGTCATGTGCATGCGGATGATGCGGTCGACGTCGTCATCGGTCAGGTTGGTGAGGGTGATGTAACTGCCCTGCAAAAACGAGAGCCGTGCGTCGTCATCCTTGAAGTAGATCGACTTGCGCATTCCGCGGGGGTTTTGGTCGATGAAGCAGAAAATGCAGTGGTTGCCGCAAGTTTTCTTTTCATCCATCAGGGCGGTGGCGAATTGCAGACCCGGATCTTCATATTCGCCTTTGCCGATTTCGACGGTTTGCTCCTGATTGTCGCGCTGATACGTCACTTTCAGGCACTTGTCCGTCACGGCAAAGCGATAATCAAGGACATCATGCACGGCAGTTTCGTTGATGGCAATCAGCACATCTTCAGCCTGCAAGCCTGCCCGTGCGGCGGGTGAATTCGCATCCACCCCTGTGATTTTCACCATTGCATGACACCTCGTTTCTTTAGACAAAAAGGGGAGAGCAGGCATTTTTGTCCGCTCTCCTCATTTTCTTGCTCTTTTTGGCGCAGGATTATTCCTCGTCAATCTTCAGCACTGCAACGCCCTTGTAAAAACCGCAGTTTTTGCAGACCTTGTGAGGCGCTTTGATTGCGCCGCAGTTCGGGCAGGTACTCATTGCGGGCATTTCGAGCTTCCATACAGCAGAGCGGCGGGTATTGCGTCTTGCCTTGGATGTTTTTCCCTTTGGTACAGCCATGTTGGCACCTCCTTCAATGATTTGCGTTTCCTTTGACTCATCACGACTCGCGGCTATTCAAAAATCTGGGTGATGTCCCCGCTTTCGCAGGTACATTCCTGCTCATTGCGATTGCAGCCGCACACAGGGCAAATTCCTTTGCACTTGTCGGAGCAGAGGATGCGGGTGGGCAGTGAAAGACGCAGATCCGTCATCACTGTTTCCGCGATATCCAGCATAGCGTCGGTTGCCAACAGATACTCGGAGTCGTTTTGTTCAGATGCGATTTCCGTGACGACAACGTGTTCAAAAGACTCGGACAGCGGAGTTGTCACTTCAGAAAGGCAGCGGTCGCATTCAAATGCGGGGACACAGTGCACATCATATCGCAAAAAAAGCACACCTGCCTGATTTTCGAGCTTTCCCTCCACATGGGGGAGTTCTTTACAGGCGATGCCGTAACTTTTGGCGGTTTCGGCATCAATGGTGAGGCTGATCTCCTTTTTTTCGCCGATGCGATAGAGCAGCGGTTTGACGGAGATCTGATAATCCATGCCGTGTTGCGATTCCTGCATATGTGCCACCTGCCTTTTCGGAAATTCGCAGAGCATCACAGAAAATATTATAACGGATACTCTGCGGTTTGTCAATTCCTTTGCGGCAAATTACGCTGATTTGCCTAAATTTTTGATTAGTCCTTCTCAGGAATCAGGTATTTGAGTACAGATTCGGGCAGATTTTCGCTGTCCTCGGAGATGGTGAACACCATGTTGACATCATCACCGGTGAGGATGTCCAGCTTTTTGAGGGTTGCGCCCAGTTCTTCGTAATCTCTGCCGCCGATTTTCAGGATGCCGTCCACGAACACCTCTTTGATGTCGTAGTTGCCTGCCATCACGCCTGCAACAAAGCCATAGAACATATCAAAGCCGCTGATATTGAAACGCTCGGCGTCAACCAGACGAACCTTGTGGTTGATGCTGTATGTGAGCTTCATGCACTTTTCGATGCAAATAATATCGCCGGTGGACGCTTTCACTGCGTCGTCGATCATGCCAAGCAGGATCTTGGTTTTGCCGGAGCCTTTTTTGCCTGTAATAATCTGAATCATGTGAATTTCTCCCTTCGTGAGTGAAGTTTTGCGCCCTTTCGCCGTCATTGGCGGCGAGGGACTGTTCGGGGGGATGGTGCTGTGTGGTTTTGCGGGGAATCAGTGCAGTTTTGCCTCAAGGGCTGCTTTCATGTCCTCATAGCCGGGTTTGCCCAGCAGTGCGAACATATTCTTCTTATAGCTTTCCACGCCCGGCTGATTGAACGGGTTCACACCCAGCATATAACCGGAAACTGCGCAGGCTTTTTCAAAGAAGTAAATCAGCCAGCCCAAAGACTCCTCAGAGGTGTCGTCCAGTTCCAACACGATGTTGGGAACGCCGCCCTCTGTGTGTGCCAGAATGGTGCCCTCCAGTGCGCGGCGGTTGACCACGCTCATGTTCTGGTTGGTCAGGAAATTCAGACCGTCGGCATTTTCTGCATCGGGCTCAAGGAACAGGTCCTGCTTGGGCTGCTTGATATCGACAACCGTTTCAAACAGGATGCGTCTGCCTTCCTGAATATACTGACCCATCGAATGGAGGTCGGTGGAGAAGATGGCGGAGGAGGGGAACAGCCCCTTGTTATCCTTGCCTTCGGATTCGCCGAACAGCTGCTTGTACCATTCGTTCATCAGTGCGAACGAGGGATCATAGCTGACGACCATTTCCACCTGCTTGCCCTTGCGGTAGAAGATATTGCGCAGTGCGGCATACTGGTAGCAGTCGTTCTCGGCAAAGGGTGCGTTATAGGCATCCTGCGCAGCTTTTGCGCCTGCCATCAGCTTTGCGATATCGCAGCCTGCTGCCGCGATCGGGAGCAGACCCACTGCCGTGAGGACAGAAAAACGACCGCCGACATCATCGGGAATGACAAAGCTCTCGTAACCTTCTGCATCAGCAAGATTCTTCAGGGTGCCGCGTGCCTTATCGGTGGTGCAGTAGATGCGCTCTTTGGCACCTGCTTTGCCGTAGCGGTCTTCCAGAAGCTTCTTGAAAATGCGGAATGCGAGTGCAGGTTCGGTCGTTGTGCCGGACTTGGAGATGACATTGACTGCCAGATCTCTGCCCTCACAAATCGACAGAACTTCATTCAGGTATGTCGGCGAGATATTGTTGCCCACATAATAGATGTCGGGCGTATTTTTCTTCATGTTGTTATAGAACGGGGACTTCAAAAATTCGATCGCGGCACGCGCACCGAGGTAGGAACCGCCGATACCGATCACGATCAGGACGTCCGCCTGCTTTTGAATGCGGACTGCTGCTGCCTGAATGCGGGCAAACTCGTCCTTGTCATAATCCGTGGGCAGGGTCAGCCAGCCGAGAAAATCGCTGCCGAGCCCGCTTTTTTCGTGCAAGACCTTTGCTGCGGCTTCCGTCTGCACTTTGATGCCGTTCAGTTCTTCGCTTCCGAGAAAAGCGGAGAGATAGCTTTTGTTCAACTTCAAAGCCATATCCAAACATCCTCCAGTCATGAGATAGACAGCGCAAATATGTTTGTTTTTCACACTGCCGCATGAGCTGAATCTGCAACTAGCGAAAGTTCCACTCATACAATCATATTCTACTATAAATTTCGTCAGATTGCAAGCGATTCTTGTTTTTTTGGGAAAATATCCAAATTTTGTGTCCTTATTTGAACAGATTCTCTAAAAGCATCGTAAAAGAATCAACAAATTCTCGTTTGGCGACAGATTCCGCTGCCCGCAGAGTGACTTCATAAACCTGACTGTCACCGCAGTAAAACGCCGTCACACCGATGTTCTGTCCCTTTGTGATCGGCGCATTGACGTATTTCGGCAGCACTGTTTCGCAGGTGATTTCCGTGCCGTTTTTTACCGCGATGCCGCAGAGCGTGTCGGGTTCAACGGTGACGGCACCCGATTTGCCGCCATGCACTGCAACGGGGTGCAGAAATTCGCCTGCAAAATCGGGAGTCGTGACACGGTAATTGGAAAAACCGTTTGCCAGCAGATTTTTCGCGTAGGTATATCGTTCAGATTCGTCATCGCAGCCCAGAATCACGGCGACGCAGGAAAGCCCGCCGCGTGATGCCCCTGCCGCTAATGTATAGCCGCAGGCATCACCGTGACCTGCCTTGAACCCCGTCAGATTTTCGTATGTACGCGTCAGTTTGTTTTCTGCGACCAGTTCGGTTTTGCCCTCACGCAGAAAGGTGCGCCATGTGGTGAACATCGGAATCAGAAAATCATATTTTAATAGTACACAGCAGAGCCGTGCCATATCGGCGGCGGTGCTGATGTTTGCCTCGGATTGCCCTGTGCAGTCGGAAAACCTTGTGTCCCGCATACCAAGCGAAAACGCCGCCGCGTTCATCTCACGGACAAACATTTCTTCACTGCCTGCCAGTTTGCACGCGACGGTGTATGCCGCATCGTTGGCGTTGCCGATGATAATGCCTTTCAGCAAATCCTCGGCGGACATTTTTTCGCCGCCCGTCAGCCAGATGACTGCACCTTGCTGCTTTTGTGCGTCGGGCGGTGCAGCGAGCAGAGTTTGCAGGGTGAATTTTCCCTCGGTGACTGCCTCTGCTGCCAGATAAACGGTCATGAGCTTGGTGAGACTGCCGATGGGCAGCGCAGTGTCGGGATCGGTGCCGCCCAGAATCATGCCGCTTTGCACCTCCATCAGCACCGAGGCGTAATGATGCCCTGCTGCTTTTCCGTGCATCAGCATCGCCTTTGCTGCACTGCCTGAGAGAATGCTTGCGATGATTGTGAACAACACACAAAACCGTATTTTTCGCATAGAATGCCCCCCTTGTTTTTGCTGGAGTATATGCGGTGCGGCACTGTATTATGTGTAATATGTAACTTTATGTATTATTCGCACTGAATATCACACAATGTATTTTGTGTGATGTGCAAAATACACAAACGAATCTTCCAAAATTCTACAAGAAAAATTTAGTAAAATAGTAGCTTTTTTGGAAAAAGTGTGGTATAATAGAAAAATCAAAGGAGTCGGACAAGACTCATTGAACAAAAAACAACTTGAGGTGATTCAAAATGGTAACCAAAAATTGCGATTCGGCATGATCGCAGCGACCATTGGACAGACCTATTTCTCTCATGCACACTCACAGAAAGGATGAATTGGATGGATTTGCAAACGCTTCCGATACTTTTGCACTTCCCTCGCAGAAGTACGGTTGACATTTTTAAGAGAGGAGGAAATTTATGAATCTGCATAACAGCAAGAAATTTTTATGCGGGCTGACGGCAATGCTCATGATGACAGCATCCGTTTTCCCGTACTTCACCGCATTGCCTGCTGCCGCAGCACCCACACCGCCCGAACCGATCGGCGGCACACCGATCTACGCGCTCGACGGCACGTATCTCGGCACGGACGTGGAATTGCTCGTCGGCAACAACAACGGCTTGCTTTCCAATAACGGAAAAGTGAGCGACCCGGATGAGGCAATCGCTCGTGCGAATGCCGTCTATGCACTCGGTATCGCATCTCAGTTCTGCGTGTTCCTTGAGGACGACATGACGGTTTACGACTCCGATGCTGAAGGCCGTGTGGCAATCGGCGGCGACTTCATCAACCACACCGGTAAGTATTTCTCATGGGCTTTGGAAAATGCAGCTGATTGGGAAAACCTGGCGATCGACCCCGTGACGGGTGAGGTCGGTCCGGCAGACCCGGGCAGAAAAATCAGCGCAAACTGGGACTACAACATTGCAGAAGGTAACTATTCTCCGAAGATCCCGCTTGCAACGGTGATCGACAATGACGGTTTCGCCGCAGGCTTTGTCGGCGGCACGGATATGCGCTATCTCGGCGTCGGAGAAGGAAAACTGGTATCCGTTTACAATCCTGAAATGGATCTGTTTACGAATTATCCGTATGGCGATTATAACGGCAGCAAGGCAGGATTGTTCACCGACAAGATCCTTGACGTCAAGGAACAGTTTGGTTTGCTCCGTCACCGCAGTTCCATGATCGCAGAACGTTCCACTCCGGAAACCCGCGTGGAACGTACAGGTGATGTGCTGGAACTCGAATATACGGGCGATGCGGACCTTTCCACTGTGTACTTCGATGTGGCACCTGAGGATCTGCTCAATATCGCTGAGATCCACTTCATGATCCCCGAAGGCGCGTATGCAGTTGTCAACGTGCGCGGAAAGGGCGATGTGGTCTCCGATGACTACGATGATGAGACGAAAACACCCATCACCGAAAACGCCATCAAGATCCGTAACGACGGCGTGCCTGTGCAGACATATGTCAACGGCGTGAAGATCAGCAATGACACCGCGCCGCTCGAAAAACAGTCTGACGGTACTTATAAGCGCACCGGTGAGGCAGGCTGTGTGGATAACAACAAGCCGCTTTCGGCACATATCCTTTATAATATGCCCGATGCGGAAGCTGTTTATCTCAACGCAAACTTCAACGGTACGATCCTCGCACCCAATGCCCGCATCGACGGTAACTTCTTCTTCACTGAAGATGCGGCGGGCGTTCCGGATAATGACGGCAATGTCCACGATTATTCTGCCGGCGATAAGGGCCCCAACAACGGCCATATTTCGGGCGCGATCCTCGCAAAGAGCTTTGAAGGTACACTGGAAATCGGCTATCGCCCCTTTACAGGCACATTTGATATGCTCGGTGAAACAAACTACACGGTGAACATCTCCAAAGTCAAGGGCGATGATACACCGCTGGCAGGCGCAGTCATCAGCGTATATAGTGTCGGCGCAGACGGCAATGCGGGAACCGCTGACGATAAACTCGTCGGTGCGGTGACATCCAGCGGCAGCGCGACCGATGCCATCAAGTTCGATCTGGATGAGGATAACATCTCCGGAAAGTATTATATGAAGGAAATGATCGCCCCTGACGGTTATTTCTTCGATGATTCCACTTATTACTTCACCATCGAACCCGATGGTCAGGTGAAATACGACTCGTTTAAACGAGGCACGGAACCCACCACGCGCAAGATCATGTATCATGTGGTGGATGACCCCTCGAAGTATAAGTCCACCGATGTGGATATTTATCTCACACGCGCTGGACTGGAAGCACTCGATCCCACAACCATCGCGGCAGTTTCCACTCCGTCGTTCAGCATTTCTGATATGAAATGGAGCAAAGGAAATATCAAGGATTCCGGCCGTTCCGTCAGCGTCACCTATGCACGCGTGACAACTGCGGACGGTATCGATTCCGGTTGGGTGAAGCTTGACAGAGAACAGGCAGACGGCGACGGCAAAGTGAACAAAAACCATTTGCCTGACTTCGGCAAGGTGACCAAGCTGGAACTCAAGGTCGAGACTTATCCGCCTGATGTTCCCGGTATCTCGAATGGTCCCGCTCCTGCTGTCGAAGGCTTTTCGCTTTCGGACGGTTGGTTCGTTTCTCCCGGTTCCAACATTCAGCTCGGTGTTCATGCATTCCAGGACAACAACACAAGCTTTGAAGGCGTTTCGGAGATCGCTGTGGAATTCACCCTCAGCGGTGCTGCCGCAAAACTCATCACCCCTGTGATGCAGGATGGCAGTGACGTTTATCTCCAGACGGACAGCGGACTGCTTACCGACGTTCAGGTGGAGGTTGTTCCCGGAAATGCTGGCGAGCAGAATTACCTCATCACCGCATCGGCAGCGAATAATACCGCAAGGCTGACCGAGAACGACATTCTCGCAGGCGGCTTGTTCAAGCTTGCGCCTTACAGCGGTGAATATGTGGAAATCTACGACGGACTAACCAAGAAGAAGGATTACGGCACAGGTTATACTTACGTGGAACTGAGCGTTGCCAAGAATATCAAGAGCTGGATCTCGAACGGCACCGATCAGATAGGAAGTATCAACAAAAATGACGCCAACGGCATGATCCGCGTCATCCTCGATGAGGATCCTCCTGATTCCGCGAATAATGGTACCCTCGATATCTACAAGAACGATTCCGAGAAACTGTTCAGCTTCCCGCCGGCAGGCGGTTTCATCACTCCTGATACTTACACCTATTCGGCACCTGCTCCCACCGATTACTACAAGCTCGGTTCGGACGGCAAGCCGCTCTATGGCACCCGCACAATTTATGACTATGTCAGCTACGCAAAGAATATCATATATACCTACTACGGCACAGACGATACCTACACAACTCCCGATACGACATTCGGCGCGACCATTCCTGTAGCAAACGATTATACGGATGAACAGACCGTGGTTTGCGACGGCAAGGAGTTCACCATTCAGAATGTTGTTGAGGAAAGTGCACACCCTGAGATCTCCACAAGTGCAACCATCAAATGTGAAGGTGTGAATTTTGACAACACGGACGGTGCTTTCAAATTCTACCGCCACGAAGGCGATGACAAGTGGATCGCAACTTACTTCGGCGAAACCATTTATCCCGACATGACCCTGATCCCCGAAGACAACCCCATGAAGTTTGTCAACACCTACGGCGCACTCACGTTCAAGAAACTCGACGCTGTCAGCGGCAAGCTGCTCACGGGTGCTGACATTCAGATGACCGCGGAAGACCTCGACCTCGTGCATTCCGCGAGCATGATGCCTCCGTACGGCGGCGGCGGTACGGACAGCATCAGAGTTGGAAATTCGACAGATTTCAAGGACTGGCACTGGACGGTCAAGAACAGCTCCACCTCGTTCGGTACGACGAATATGTCCGATGTTCTGCCTAAAGAGGTGAACACGAAATCTGACGGCTTTGGTGGCTTTGGCTGGAACACTAGTCAGGTCGCAGCAGGAGCAGTGACCATCTACCGTATTCAGGAAACGGCAGCACCTGAGGGCTACGACATCGCGGAAGACATCATTCTGATGATGATCGGCAAAAACCTCTATGTGACGCATGTTCCCAGCGGCACGCTCCCGACGGATTATCCGTTCACCTATGAGTTCGTTGCTGCAACAGGCGGCATGGGCGGATACCCCGGGGGTTTTCCTGGCGGCGGCGGAAATACCCCTGCACACTTTGAACTTTCTGAAAAGGAAACGGTTCCTGCAGGCTGGGAAAAATACGACACCAAAGCAAAAGATTATGATTCCAAGGATGTTCCGCTCAAGATGACGGACAAGAAGCTTGAAGGCGTGAAGCTTGCGTTCAACAAGATCGACGCGGCAAGCCTCAAGAATCTCGCAGGTGCAGAGCTGGCACTGAAAGTCATCACCGAAGACAAGGGTGATGTGCTTGTTGCAACAAAGGCGAAGGATACAAAAGACAGTATCTGGACTTCCACAACGGGAAGTTACGACTTCTTTGATCAATTCAAGGCTGTCAGCAATGAGTACATGAAGAACGGCTACCTCAAGCCCGGCAACTACGTCATCCGCGAAATCACCTCTCCCGAAGGCTATGAAGAAAAGTCTACGGAGTTTGGATTCTACTTCACCGTCACTTCTGACCTCGGAATCACCACCGGTTACAGTCAGGCAAAAAAGGTGGAAGGCGTTGAAGCTGAAAAGTATTTCACCATCAAAGACCCGTTTGGCACACTCATGGGCGATGACAACACCAACGTTCCCGCATCCAACACGCTCGGTATTCTCAACGTGAAAAAGATCCTTGCGGTGGTGGAGGAAGAACCCGCAAATGTCTGTGTCAACAAAGACGTTCCCGCAAAATTCAAGGACGGTGAGGAGCAGCTCACAAAAGATCCCTCCGTCTACTCCTATGATGCCGATACACAGTGCGTGACTTGGGACTTCAGTTCGGATCCGATCGGTCTCTCGAAGATCATCTTCTCCGTGGGCGACTGGTCGAAACCTGTCAAGACCTACTACTTTGAAGTGACCACTGCAAGAGGCAAAGTGTATTTCTACGACTCGGGCGAAGATCCTGTAGGTGCAACGCCCTACACCGATCGTGCAGTCGAAGAAGTTCTTGGCAAGGATGATCTTTCGGTGATCGCAGGCACCAAGGAAAACAAGAACATCACCACCGTGAACCTCAAGAACAACTCTCTCATGCAGTTCAAGAAGGTGGACGCTGACGAAAAACTTCTGAAAGGTGCGGAAATCGCATTCACCAAGGTTGCAACCGTTGACGCTTATAATGCGGTGGATGACAGCTATACGATCACAGCACTTTCTGAACCCGTCAATCTCCTCGCACCCAATGCAACATATGAAACCGATGAGGAGGCATATCAGTTCGGCGATAAGGTAAGCGGCAACGGCATCTATCTGATGCATGAAGTCGCAGCACCAAGTGCTGATTACCTCGTTGCTGAGGATATCCTGTTCATGGTCTATGACGGACAGGTTTCCCAGCGTCTCGTGCAGGAAACGGCAACAGGCTACGAGGTGACGAAGGACGCCAACCCCGTAATCTCCGGCAACATTATCACCATGACCGATGCAAGTGAAGGCATCACTATTACAAAGTATGACATCACAGGCGAAAACGAGATCAAGGGTGCAAAACTCATCATCACAAAGGCTGACGGCAACACCGCAGACCTCTCCGATGTGAAGATTGCCCCCGAAAAGCTCGGATTCAAACCCGAAATCACAGCAGATTCCATTTCGTGGGAATCGCTGGACGAAGATGTCATCGTCAAGTATCTCCCCGACGGCAAATATATCCTCCATGAAGAAGCCGCAGTTGTCGGCTACGAAGTGGTGGAAACTGACCTCGTGTTTGAAATTGCAGCAGGCAGAATCGTCAGCACCGAAAACGGCGCATCCGATCTCGAAGCAGCAAAGGCTGGCACAACAAGCTATTACTACGCAGATATGGCAGCCGGCAAGATCACTGTCGGCGATGCCAAGAAGTCCGGCAAGGTTCTGCTTTCCAAGCAGGATATCAGCGGCAGCACCGAAATCGAAGGCGCAAAGCTGACCATCTCGTGGGAGGGTGAACTTGCAACAGACGCCATTCGTCTGGACGGCGTGAAGCCCACGATCACCGACAACTCCTTTACATGGATTTCTGACGGTGTGAAGCAGGGCAGCGTCACGGGACTCCCCGCAGGCGTCTATACTCTGCGTGAAGAACCCGATTCTCTCATTGCTGATCTTGGCTACGAGATCATCGCAACTGACATGACATTTACCGTGGATGCATACGGTGTCATCAGCGATGTGACGTACAAGGATACGGCAAAAACAGCAGTACCCGAAACCCTCACGGATACATCCAAGAGTGGTTATACCGCAAAAGCAATGACTGACGGCACGCTTGCAATCACTGCAAACGACCGCAAGATCAACACCGTGTTCATCTCCAAGTCCGATATTACGGGCGAAACGGAACTCGCAGGCGCACAGCTCAAGCTGACTGCAAAGAACGGCGTGACATTCACCGATGCAGTTGAGGTTTCGGGCGTGACCAAAGCGGACAATGACCTCGCAATCGACAAGGACAAAGGGATCATCACATGGAAATCGGGCGACACTGCCGCGAAGATCTATAATCTTCCCAACGGCACTTACACCCTCGAAGAAACCGGCGATGTGTTCACTGTTGGCGGCATTTCCTACGCAGTGACCGATACGGTCTATACCTTCAAGGTGGAAAACGGTGTCGTCTCCACAGAGGACGCGAATATCAAATCTGCAGCGGATGCTGACGCGAAAGAATGCTACGCATTCCTCAAGGATAACACCCTCAAGATTTGTGACGCACAGTACATCAGCGAAGTGACCCTCTCCAAGAAAGATATCACAGGCGAAAATGCAGTTAAGGGCGCGAAGATCACCATTACCGCTGTCGGCGGCAAGGATATCTCCGCAGTCGCAGACGGCACGATCATCAAGTCGGTCAGCGGCGCACCCGAGCAGATCGAATGGGTGTCGAACGGCGAGGATGTCACCATCAAGGGACTCCCCAATGGCGAATACCTCTTTGTTGAATCCGCAGCAGACGGCAGCGGCATGATCGTTGACGGCGATAAGACCTATGCAGTGATTACTACAGCTTATCGCTTCACCATCGACGGCAAGAACGTAAAGGTCGAGAAGCAAACCGCACCCGACACTTACGCAGCTGTCATCGACGATGTTTCCAAGGCAACCGATGCGGACAAGAAAACAGGTTTCGTTGCAGCAAAGGATTCTAAGATCACCATTTGCGACGCAGAACTGCTCACCAAGGGTCCCGTCACGCTCTCCAAAACCGATCTGACGGGCGAAAAGGAAATCGCAGGCGCAGAAATCACCATCACGAACCTCGACGGCAAGGATATCTCCAAGTCGGCAATCGCAGGTGTGGTGGAAGCTGATGCGACGAACAAGAGCGTTCTGGTCTGGACATCCACAGGCGCTCCTGTGACGATCGAAAGCCTGCCGAACGGCAAGTACAGCTTCGAGGAAACAGGCGGATCGTTCACAGCAGCTGACGGCAAGACCTATGACGTAATCGGCAGCACTTACAACTTTGAAATCGTTGACGGCAAACTGGCATCGGTGACATTGGATGGCAAGGCAGTCGCAGACGCCAAGGACGACAAGGCAACCGAAAGCTACGTGTTCAGCAAGGGTGACAAGATCACCATTTGCGACGCGGAAGTCATCAGCAAAGTAACACTTTCCAAGTCTGACATTACAGGCGAAAAGGAAATCGCAGGCGCAGAAATCACCATCACGAACCTCGACGGCAAGGATATCTCCAAGTCGGCAATCGCAGGTGTGGTGGAAGCTGATGCGACGAACAAGAGCGTTCTGGTCTGGACA
>JAZLJA010000009.1:0-33917 GCA_045617625.1 Oscillospiraceae bacterium
AAAGCGATCAACATCCTCCTTGACAGCTGTAATCAAATCCTTCGGCGAGACATCGCGGTTGCGGTTTGTGACGATTTCGAGTCGATCTTCGCCAAACAGCTCTGATTTTGCATTCGTTGCCTCTGTAACACCGTCAGTATAAAGCAGAAGCATATCACCACGTTCAAGCAATACTTCCTGCTGCTGATATTGCATAAAATCAAGCCCGCCAAGCACAAATCCCGCAGGTGCTTTCCGATATTCAAATTTCCCGCCCTTATGGCAAAGCATAGGGGGCGTGTGCCCTGCATTGACAAACGTCAGCTTGCCTGATGAAAGTTCCAGAACGCCAAGCCATGCCGTCACAAACATATCTGCTTTATTGTTTTCGCAAAGCTGCGCATTGACCTTATTAAACACTTGCGCCGGGGCTGTGCCGTTCAGAGCATGATTGCGAATCAGAATCTTAGAAATGACCATGAATAACGCAGCAGGCATTCCTTTGCCGGATACATCCGCCATAACAACCGCAAGATGATCATTATCTATCAGGAAGAAATCGTAGAAATCGCCGCCGACCTCCTTGGCAGGCGTCATGGTTGCAAAGATATCGAATGTGGTGATCTGCGGAAATGCAGGGAATGTATTCGGAAGCATCGCAGACTGAATGCGGTTTGCCACGTTCAATTCTGTGCCAATGCGTTCTTTTTCAGATGTGGCTTCTGTCAGTTCCCGAATATAAGCATTGGTATCATGCTCCATTTTCTTCAGCGATTCCGCAAGTGTTTCGATCTCATCCCCCGTGTGAATGTCCAGCTGTGAGATCATAGACTGCACATCAGTCAGCTTTTTGTCGCTGATGTTACATGAAGCTGCCTGTGCAAGCTTGTCAATGCGTGATACAATCATGCGGTTCATCAGATAAATCGAAACCAGCACCATCAGAAACGAAATAATCGCCGCCACAAACACGCATTTGTGATAGAAGCTGAGACAATCCTTCTCGATGTTGTCAAGCGGGATCTCCACACCCATGAAGGCGACAAATTCTCCGCTGTCCGAATAGCACTGCGTCAGAACGATGCAAAACCACTCTTGCTTTTCATGATAGATGATAGCAGGGATCTCACCATCAAGCTGGTTCGGAAGATTATATGAAGTCTCAT
Organism: Oscillospiraceae bacterium; assembly: GCA_045617625.1. Classification (GTDB taxonomy): domain Bacteria; phylum Bacillota; class Clostridia; order Oscillospirales; family Ruminococcaceae; genus Firm-04. The sequence continues at coordinate 1,146 of JAZLJA010000009.1, forward strand.
CAAGCGGTTCTATCAAGCCACACGGATACGGATCCGTGTCACAGGAATCCATAATATAAATGACAGAATCCTTGGCATCGTTGAAACGTATTGCATAAATCGAACTGACACCGTTTTCGATACGGATTTTATCAAGCGTGTCAATCATCGCTTGATACTCACTGTCGATTTGATTTGGCGAATGATATAGAATGAGCCTGTTGCAATCTATCATGGAAGCAGCTGTATTTGCGATATTTCTGCCATATTCAACATAGAAATCCGTGGTTCTTGTTCGATAGATCCGCATACAGCACATAAGCAATACCGTAGTGAGTAATGCAAGAATCGCAGTAATGACAAATGCGGTTTTCCAAATCAGGGAGATTTTTCGAATGCGTTTGACTGCGCGTTCGCCCAGTGAAGCATTCTGTTTTGATTCCATTGCGGCGAACCTCCTTCAACACAGAGTCTGATACTATTATACACGCAATAAATTGTTTTTTCAAGCGATTTCGGCAATTTCTTCAAGAAAATACCAATTATATACAGATCTGGATTGACAAAGCACACAGAACACGGTATAATGAAATCAAAGAACACTGATAAACACACATATAAGGAGGACTTCTCATGCAGATCCGCAAGGAACAGAATGACGAACAAACCATGACAATCAGCCTGATTGGTCGGCTGGATACCACATCATCGAAAGAATTTGACGCTGAAATGCAGACAATCAACAGCGAAGTGCATCTGCTGATCCTGAATTTCAAAGAACTTTCGTATATCTCATCAGCAGGTCTTCGTGTGCTGCTGACCGCGCAAAAAGCGGCAAACGCAAGAAACAGCACGATGAAACTGATTAATGTCAACGATGAGATCATGCAGGTGTTTGAACTGACCGGCTTTCAGAATTTTCTCACCATTGAATAAACAGATAGTTTCAAGCCGAAGAACGAACAATTTGTGTCGCTCTTCGGCTTTTTTGTAAAAATCACGATTTGTCTCTCTTTTGTCTCTATTCATGTGTTAAAATGATATCATGATAACCCAATCAAAACCCAAAAGGAGAACGGTATGAAAAAGCATCACATTCTGACAAAACTGATTGCCGCAGCAACCTGTACGGTTCTTGCCTGCAATCAACCGTTTCAGGCGTTCGCCGCAACTTCATCCACATACCTTAGCGACATCACTCTCAGCTATGGCAGCAGCGCGGATGAAGCCAAACAATGGCTCACCGACAACGGTTGGAAAATCCTTGACCAGAACCTCAACGAGAAAGCAGAAGGACTGCGCTCTGCACAAGCCGTTTACATCGGCTACAAAACCACACGCGACCCTGCCGAAGCCATCACCGACCTCAAGCTCATGAACATGAACGGTGAGTACAGCTACACGGATTATCAGGAGTGGCTCAAAAGCCGTGAAAATGACGCACGCGAATTCGTCAGTATCCTCTCCCCTGCCCTTGATGAATACCGTGAAAACTACAAAAAAGGCAAAGAAAAGGCAAAATACGCGTATATGCTGCTCAATACAATTTACGATTCGGATACCATGAGCGGGCTTGGCGACCTGCTGCTGTCGCCTGTGCGGGAAGAATATTCGGTTGAGGAATGGGAAGAACTCTCCGAAGAGGAACAAAACAGTGCAGCAAACGTCACCAAAATGCTGTTGCTCGGCAACACGGGTGTACTGCTCTCTATGGAGCAATATCTCATCTTTGGCTGTGACGCCGCTGCAGACACTTGGAAAAACCGTCTGGAAACTCTTGAAACCTATGACAACTTTTATATGCCCTATGACGAGAAATACGAAGGCTACCCCTATGACTCTGTACTGACGAAGGAATACGACCGCGACGCCAAGGTGTTCGCGGAATGCCTCCCTGATTTGCTCAGTTATTCAGAACAGTATGAGAACTACGATGTCACGCTGGAAAGCCCTCTCGAACAAATCAAAGACTATTTTGCATCTGCTACGAAGATTGAACGCAGTACATGGGAACAGTCTGCTGCCGTCGTCTCTCTGCTCAGTGAATGCCAATTCGACGGCACATCGCTGATTGATCTTCTCTCGGACGAAAGCTGCGATTATCTTGGAGAACGTGACGACAGAGAGCTCCTCTACCCGATCATGCAGTCTTTCTCCGATGGACAGAAAGCCTTAATGAAGCTCATTTCCCTCGACCGTATCATGATCGCAGGTGCACTGAGCAGCCAAGACTACGAAGAACTGCTCACCAAATTTCAGGAGACTGCTACGAATATTGAACAGCTCTCCATTTATGAAGGCGTCGAAACTGATATGTTTGACGGCAATGTTGCCATGACAAAGACCGCTCTGCAACTTCAAAATTCCAGCGACGAAATCAGCTATCTCGACAAATGGTATGATAAATGCGACTGGAATGCGTGGAAAAAAGCCGCCGTCATCGGGAGCTGCGTGTCGGCTGTTGCTGGTGGGGTTTGTTTGTATGTCGCAAAAAGCAGAATCAAAGATGCTGCAAAACTAGAATATATGGAATCATTGAGCCCGTCCGAATTTGTTGGTGATGAAGTGGATGATCTTGCTGACGCAGGCGCAGCCGAAGAAGATAACATCATCTGTACCAGTAATTATGCAAAAACATCTCCAGTGCTGAAATATATCGGTACTGCACTCTGTGTCATTGCGGCTTTGCTGGCGGCATTCACTGTTGGCGTTGCACTGTATAATCTCTATCAATACTATAACCCCACCTATCACAAGATTCCGAAATATATCGTCAACAAGCAGGAGCAAAAAGACGCTGACCCGACTTTTACCTACTATCAGGTGACGGAATGCAACCGCAATGCAAAAACTCAGGATGACAATGTCAATCTCGATCTGATGAATTACGGCGATCTCAACGGAGATGTCGGCAAAGAATGGCTCGCGCTCTATTATACCAAGGATACAGCAGCAGGCAATCCAATCCGTTCCAATCTCAAAGCCGTTGTCGGCAGCAAAAATGCGGCCACAGGCTACCAGCCGCTTACCCTGTTCGGATATTCCAATGCACAAAACCTTGTTGATACGAAATTCTCCTTTGAGGACAACGTCGGCGGCATCTACCTCTACTACCGGACAGACAGTGCTGCCGCAACGGGCTCGGCATTTTCCATCGGCATCTATACAATTATCGGATTTACTGCTGCAGCGATCGGATTTGCCGTCAGTTTTCTGATTGCCAAGCCTCGCAAAAAACAGACGGTTAAGGAGGCATAACCCATGAAGAATACGCTTTTGAAATTACTGGCTGTCACGATCTGCACAGTCAGCGCACTCGGTGACCCCATGCGTGCTTATGCCGCAAGTCTTTCTGAACGCTACCTCTCCGATATCAAACTCTGTATCGGACAGGACTATGCTTCCAGCAAAGCCCTGCTCTCAGCAGATGGCTACAAGGTTCTCAGTACAAACCTCAACGCAACACTCGAACAGCCCGTTTATCTCGGCTATAAGGAAACCACCAATCCAGCTGATGCCATCACAGGGCTTTCGGTAATGAATATGTCGGGCAATTACAGCTTTGCAGAGTACGAGGCACTCCTGAAACGGTATGAAAACACCGTCGATGAAACCATTGCCGATTTGGTACCTGCCATCGAGGAGTATCGCAAAAACTATCAAAAAAAGACAAAAGCCGCTGTTTTCTGCCACGACACCCTCAATCAGATCGTCGAGGACATGGACGACAATAACATCCGCGGCATGGGTGATTATCTGCTCAGTTGTGATCTTGTCAAACGCAACGAACTCCGTGATGTGTTTATGAAGGGCAACACGCAGATCGTGCTGATCATTCAGGAGATTCTTGCACTGGCATCGGATACCGCTGAAGATAGCTGGATCACACGACTGACCGAAACCACCTACGATGACCTCGAAGAACAGTATCTCGACAAATATCTCCACCCCTCCATCGCAGAAAGCAAGATGGACGTTGATTTTGGAAACGGCGCAGAACAGATCCTTGAAGTATGGGATACATTCTATTCGATGCTGCAAAGCGTCGAAAATGACCTTCTCTCAGAGGAGAAAGGCGACAACGGGGAAACCTGCTATGATCTCTCCAAAGAACTAGAAATCGCCGCTAACTCGCTCGAAGAAGATGCCACCCAAGAAGAAATCGAATCTGCCCAAGCGTGGACGCAATCACAGTTGGTGGGCAATATTGCCATTTACGAGTATCTGAACGACATCGACTACGACGGCGGAACACTGCTCGACTTCTTTAACAGACCTGCTGAAGAAATCGAAACATATGAACTGTATCCGCTGGCTGCTGCCCTGAGCGAAGCACAAATCGCACAAATCGACGTCACAGGACTCTATCAGTTGTTCAATGCTGCCATCGGCAAAGATTATCTGGATACTGAGGGCGTGAAAAAGCTTCAGGATATGCTCAAGGAAATAGAGAGCATTTCGATATATGACGGCGTTGAGATGGGATTGTTCGGAAACAGTGTTGCGCTGACCAGTGCCGCAACAGCTCATAATAATGCAAGTGAAGACAAATGGCAGGATGCCTTGATCTGTTCAAAAAACAATTCAGAACGCGGAAGTTGGAAAATCTGGGCGTTTTATCTTGGTGTTACAACCTCTTTCCTTGCAGTCGGTACCGCACTTCATTTTTGTGCAGAAAAACTGGAAAGTGTCCTCGTCCAAGGTACTGTCAAAAAAGCAGTTCAATTAAACCAAGTTCCACTCATTTATAACAAAATCGGTGTCTATTCAGGTGTAAAGGATTTCTTCTTCAAAATGTTCACATTCAAACACAGTATCAGTCCATTCGTCAATTTCGTCTTCATGCTGCGAACAGTCTGCTTTATCGTCAGTATTGTGATGTTTGTTTCGACGATTGCCAAACTTGTTGAAACGATAATCGCAAATTCCCAATCCATTGATTACGAAAAGATTCCGAACCTGATCGTGGACTACGACGAAGAAACCGTAAATGGCGATGTACAGTTCAAAGACCTCATCACGTATCATGCTGTGGAAGCTTTGGACGGCAGAGAGGGCGACCTCAACGGCTTTTGCAGTCACGGCGGCTGGCTGATGCTTTACTATACCAAAGACCCCAAAGCAGGCAAGCCGATTCAATCAAGCCTCAAAACGGTAGTCGGTTCTTCTAACGCTCCGAGCGGATATGAAAGCGTTTCGCTGTTCAACAAATCCACAGCTGTCAACCTTACATCGAACGAATACACAAACGAATCAGATTCCGTAAAAGGCACATATCTGTATTTCAAACGTAGTATTTCTACACTCACCGGCAGTACATTCACCGGTGGCACCGCTGCCATCGTCGGCGGACTATCCGCACTTGCAGGCATCGGACTCGGCGCATTTTTCGGTTCCCGCCTGAAAAAGAAAAAAGAACAACCCGCTTAAGCTTAACATATACCCGAGTGAAAACTGCCTTTCTGATATTTCAAAGGCAGTTTTCGCTTCAAAAGGAGGAACATCTCTGTGAAACAACAACGGTTTTTCCTCGGCATAACTGTCGCCTCCCTGCTCACTTACGCATCAGCGAATACAATGCCCATACAGGCGGCTGCCGTCAATCCGACGGTCCTTGCCATCATTCAGGATGAAGACACACAAACTGTTCTCGACAACTTTTCAAGCGGATGGGCATATATTCTGGAACAAGCAGACAAGTCATCTGACGAGCTATACGTGGAACTGCGAACTGACTGGATTGCTTCGGAAAACGGATTCGGCGACAGGGCTCCTGCCTTTGAAAACGGCATGATCTGTCTGCACGGCAACCAGAAAATCAAGCTTGATTTGAAAGGACATATCATCGACCGTGCACTCACATCATTCACCAACAACGGATGCATCTTTTGTCTGCACGATTCTGCTTCCCTCAGTATTGTCGATTCTTGCTCTGATGCAGAACATCCCGATTCCAACCTTCGCGGCGGCATTCTGCGCGGCGGTGCAAGCGGCAATACAGGCGGCGCGATTCAGGTCAACGATTCGGCATCTCTGCAAATCTCTGACATTTCAATCGTCAGCTGCATGAGCCAATATCACGGCGGAGCGATTGCTGCCTGCACCAGCAAAAACATCACACTGCAAAACACCGGATTCTACACCAACATCACGCGTGACAGCACAGATTCCTGCTACGGCGGTGCAGTTTATCTGGACCGCGGCGCCAAAGCATACATCGAACACTGCGCCTTTGAAGGAAACGATTCAGAGGATTCAGGCGGTGCGATCTTCATAGAGGAAGGGTCAGCAGATATCCGTGACTGTTCATTTTACGGAAATCACGCAACTGATAACGGCGGTGCGATATTCGCAGCCGAAGACACAGCAGCATTCAGTCTCGCGGATTCACTGTTCCTCGACAATCACGCCAATGAAAATGGCGGAGCGCTCTATACAGACTGTGAATGTGACGCAAGACTATGGCGCAACGATTTTACCCACAACAACTGCGGCGAAAGCGGCGGCGCTGTCTATGTCAATGACGGGCTGACAGTACTCGTCAGCGGAACGATCTCCGGAAATACCGCACTCGAATACGGCGGCGGCGTTTTCGTCAACAGCCGCACCGATATCGGTGTGCAGGGCGACCTTGTGATCCAGAATAATACAGTCAACGGCATAAACAACAACCTCTGTCTCCAGGACGGTATGGCATCCACGGCACGCATCATCAACGGCGGCCTTTATCAAGGCGCGAGCATCTATCTTTCCTCGACCTCAGACGGAGAAGTTCGTGCAGCCAAAGACATCAGCATCACACAGGCACTCAGCTATCTCCATGCCGACAACGGCAGCCTGACGCCTAAAAACACATATAAAAAAGCTGAAAAGTTCTATGGCAGCGTCATCGGAAGAGGCAACCTCGTGTTTGTGATTGTCGGCTGTCTGAGTCTCATTTTGGCGGCAGGCATCGCGATCTGGATTTCAAACAGGAGGAAAAAGCATGAAAAATCATAAAATCTACAGAAGATTTGTTGCTCCGATGCTGGCGGCTGCCCTTGCCGCAGTCACGGGCTTCACCCTCACCTCCGACACCCTGATCCGTGCTGTCGATGAAACAGAATATGTCTCGGAGATCCGCATTTTTGAAGGGAGAACTCTTCAGAATGCAAAAGACGCCTGCCTGAACGCCGGCTTTACACCCGTCATGCAGGATTTGAATGAAGGAACAAGCGATGCCGCCGTGCTGCTCGGCTACCAGACGTCGACAAACCGCGCCGATGCCATTACAGACATTTCCATGATGCAGATGGGACTCGGCTATAAAGAAATCCCATACTCCACCATTCTCGAATCGCAGAATGAACGCATGGGATTTCTCGCCTCTAATTTCATGTATGCAGTCGAGGAATTTCGTGACAACTACGAAAAGCAAAGCCCTGCGGCAATCGCGGCGTATCAAATCTACAACAGCTATTATGTCGATGAGGAGTCGATGAAGCTGGGTGATTACCTGCTCTCATTCCACTGCGATGAAGATTTTATTCTCAAGCTAACAACGCAGTCATCCACCGCTTTTGTCAATATGCTCTATGCGACAATGGCAGCGGGCGTGACCGACTATAATCCCGACACTACCTTTGACGGCAAATCACGCGTGGTGGAAGTGAATGCTTCCGAAGCTTTGGATTTCTCGGACGAACTGCCCGCAGAAACCACCACCGTATCCGTATCTGAAACAACGCAGACGGAAACTACCCTCACAGAATCTGCGGAAACGACATCAGCATCATCTGAAAGCTCCGAAACGCTCTCTGAAACCGAAACCACAACGATCGAAACAACCATCGAAACCACTACCTTTGTCGAAACGACCACCGAAACCACCACAACCACGCGAGAACTCGATGAAACCGAAAAGGTTTCGCTGGTGCTGCAATGCGGCAGAGATGTCGGCAACTGGGCTTCCAGAATCGAACGCACCGGCATGGTACAATATCTCGAACAGGACGAAGTCGGCAGAGAATTTGACAATGCCTTCTATGGTGTCGCATATCAGCTCAAAGAAACACTATTCAACTTCACAGAGCATTATCAGGATGCCGAAGCACGCAGAATCGCACACGGCGACAATGCACTGATACCCGATACAAGTTCCAACAAGCCTGAAGATGTACCGGAAGAACTGGCTGAAAATGCAGTAAACAACATCACACCGGCTGTGTCGGATGCGGATTTGCTCTATCTGAAGGTGTATGAGATCCTTGACCAATATCGCTATAACGCGAATACATCGGTTGCGGAATATATCGTTTCACTTGGCACCCACGACTATTCGGAACGTGAGGACTATCGTGAAATGTATCCGCTGGTTGCTGCACTCACGGATGGTCAGGCTTACATCGCAAAGATCATCGGCATCGAAACGCTCACTTTACTTCTGGACAATACAGATGCCGTCATCACAGAAACCGAAAAATATCTTGGCGAAGTACAGTCTGACATCAACGACTATAATGGCAAAGACACCATTTCTGTTTGGGAGGGCGTGGACAAAACCATCTATCAAAAAGTCGTCGCCACCACTGATTCACTTTCTGCCAAGCAGAATGCCGATGCCGTTTTTGAAAAATTCACTTCTGAATCCGCACTGGATCATAAGCTGAATAGCATTATGTCCAGACTTTCCATGGCAATCGAGATCATCAGTGCGGTTTATACACTTGCGGCACTTTCAACATCCATGGCGGGTACTTCTCTTTCCTTCGCAAGCTGTGTTGCCGCAATAAAGGGTTCCTCGGTCATCGGCTTTATCGGCGGTGTGCTGGGCACAACACTGATCGCACTGAGTATCGTTCTCATCGTATTCATGGTAGTTGTACTGCTCGTCAAACTGATCGTGTGGCTCGTTGATCTTTTTGACGGTGAGGACGATGAACAGGAACGACTCCCGATTCCCGAACTCGTGATGGACGAATACCAGAACACCATCATCGAATACGAACCTGTCTGCTTACAAAACGGCAAGCCTGCTGACCTCAACAGCAGCAAAGGAAAACGCTGGAATACCCTCTACTATACCAAATGCGGTGCTGTGGGAAGCCCCATTTGCCTCAATGCAGATCATATTGTATTCCACATTGAGAAAAACAACAGCACCCTGCCAAGCGGTTATACTGCGCTCAACTGCTTCAATGAAGTCACAACCGCAAATACAAACGCCAATGTTCGCACCAAGAATGCCCCTGCCTTGTACCTCTATTACCATACCGAAGCGGACTCTGAGATCCATATCAACGAGGGCACAGAAATCGAAACCGACAAACCGCAATATCTCTCCGGCATCATGCTTGCAAGCGGGAAAAGCGAGACCGAAGCCAAAGCCGATATTCTCCGCACGGGTTATTCGGTGCTGGACGTCAATCTGTCGCCCAACAGAACTGAAGGCTACACCTATCTTGGCTATTCCATCACGACAAAAGAAAATCTTGCACTGCGTGATATCCGCATAGCTTCCCGCTATACCGGCGAGCAATTCCTGTACGGTGAAGCATCCTATTCGTGCAGCGGGAAATCGCTCAACGGTGACGGGTTGTTCTACACCAGTTACAAAAATACATATGATCCCATTCTCGCGGATTTCCAAGTCGTTCATTCCGCAAGTGAAGCCAAGGAAGGCTACGAACCAATCAGTCTGTTCGGCGGCGCACCGTTCAACTTCGACCAGTCCTCCGCCGATATGGACTACACTCCCGAAGACTATCACGCAACCTATGTCTACTTCCGCTCCTCAGTTGTTTACCCTGACACAACCGATGATGGAGCAGCCACCAGATATATCGCAGGATTTTCTGTGCTTGTCGGGCGTCCTGACTCTGATGACCCGAAAACCTTCCGCAACTTTGCTGAGCAATACTGTAAAAGCATCGGCGGCACTCTCGTGCCGTGCAGTCTTAACAGCGCAATGCAGAAAACCGTCTACATCTCATCGGGCAGCACACACTCGTTAGCATCGTTCAAAAAACAGTACAATATGGCTTCATATCTCTGCTACACAACAACCACCAACCCGTCGCGTGCAATCTACGATATCAAATCCTACACTGCGGCACCACTTTCACAATCCTGTTTCCCGTATATCGGATCTGAGAATAAAGGTGCCTATGCTGCATTCGATGTCATCTATGATCTCTATGGAACCAATAGCATAGCCACTTATCACAAACGCGGTAGTTCCACCTCCCACGATTATCTGAATCTGCAAATTGGCGCAAGCGACAGCCTCGCAGAATTTCAGGACGACATGCTTCCTGAAGATTTTGAAATGGATGACTACTGGAATGCACCTTACTCCAAATCCGAATGCTCCGTCACCTGGGAAACCTCCGACGTGCGCTGCAAGGCACTTTACGGGCTTGGAAAAGTCGAAGGCAAATCACCGCTGACAGAACACGACATTATCGTGACAAACAAAGATCTGAAAAATGAACGCGAAAAAGGACAATCCGTACAGGCACTTGACAATACGTCGGTCAATGCTGCAGATTTTGTCTCAGTACAGGATATCAAAATCCCCAACGCCGATTCTCCGCACAATCTCGCATATCGTTCCAAATCAATTTCTTCAGATGCATGCTATCTGTTCCTGCGCGGCAAACATGAGGAAAAACAATATATCTCTGCGATTTCCGTTGTATCATTCAACCGATACGATGCAGTCAAGCAAACCGAACTCAATAGCGATAAAGTAAACTATCATACCATTGAGCAGATCAACAAGATTGGTGATGACTCCTGTGTCTGCGGACTGTTTGCTTCCTGCACTGATGAGATCCTGCCCTATGACATCAGCAAATTCAATGTCATCAATGTACTTGAGAACAACACCGACTGGGCAGACTGGATGGGCTCGAAACTGGAATGGGGTTGGTCATGGTTTGTCGGCTTCATCGGACTGACAGAATATGAATCGAAACTGGAGCGTGACGTCTGGGACTACGATAAGCAGCGAAATCGTAACCTCTGGCAAAATGATAACGAAAACTATCTTTCCGATACCTGCTCGTATCTCGGTGTTTCCAGAACATCTGCCAAAACAGAAGCAATCACCGGCATCATCAAGTATAAACCCACCGGCAAAACCATCGATGATACTATCAAGATCGCAGGTGCTGAATATCATCGCTGCGGCGACAAGATCATCGACCCTGTTGAAGGTGAATACTATCTCTATTCGACAAAAGATGCAAGCGCAAACCCCGGCGTGCCAATCACCGCGATCGACATGAATGCCCTCCCTATCACGAAGGGAGCAGCCACCGCACTCACCGGCAGCCAACTGGATACCAAAGAACAGACTGCAAGCCTAACTGCTGATGCGAATGTTGCAAGCTTCCTGCACATCTACTTCGACAGCAATTACACCAACCTCCAGTCTATCTATCTCGGACACGGCAAATCGCTCAACGAAGCAATGTGCAATCTGCTTTCGATGGGCTGCAACAACGCCTTTATGTTCAACCTCAACCGCGGCACCAACGCTGATATTGTCCTGATCGGCTATACGATGTGTAAGGCGAATAAACGCGGCACAAATGTCGTGCGTGATGTCATGGTAACTGTCGGAGAACCGCCGCAGCAAAGTTTTACGCAGAATGACATTAAATACATTCGTGCAATCGACGAATACACGTTCAGCAGCACCCCTGATAAAGCAGTTTCCATGAATATCGGAAGCCAAGGTGATGATGTGTATTTTTACTACACAACACAGACCAGCAAAACACTCAACAACACAAGCCCGATCGCCCAATTCGGCATTGCAGAACGCGACAGAATTCCTGATACATCCGACAACAACGGAATCATCCAGGGATGGGAAAACCTGCTCACGAACCACGGCGAACGCTATAATCTCAATGATGGCTTGATCTGCTATACAAAATCAGACGACGAGAAAGTTTTCGCGGACGGCAGATTGTATCTGTATCTTATGCGAGAAGATCTGTCCATTAAGAATGGCGGCAGAATCACTGGCGGTCACTGCGATGAAATCACTCGGTATGGCGAAATATATCTGACACCGAACAAGTAAAGGAGGGACAGCATGAATAAACACATTACACAACGAATCATTTCCCTGCTTTGCTGCATGACAGTAGCCGAAATTTCGTTGCTGATACCGAAGATGAAGACTGCTGCTGCCGATATTGATCAAAATGTAACGCACGAATCCGAAGCCGGTATGTACTGCTATCATTTTGAAACAGAACTGAGTAATCCCTGCAATGAAAAGGATATGGACAAGGATGCCGTCAGTTCTTTCTTCTTCGATTTTGGATATCTCAGCGAAAACGGCGCAGGTGCAAAACAAAGATATCGGTTTGATATGTCATGGAACGGCAATACCAACAGAAACAGCGATTTTCTCCGCAAAAACTTTATCCGTGCAAACGATAATTCACAAAACGTTTCATTTGATTTTTGGGTGGGCGGTAAGCTCACCGACTGTCATATTCATCTCAACATGGACGGCGGCGAACGCCTTTCGTTTTCCGTCAGACGCGTTACCTGCAACGGAATTCAGGTTAACACCAACACCGACTATGTTTCTTCCGCTTATGGAGACTCCGATGCGTATCTCGGCTTCAGCATGGAACCGTCGGTCTGTCAGAATGCAGAGAATCTGCTTGATAATGGTGCAAATGCCCTCACAGAACTGGAAGTCAGCAGACTCATTTTGGATTTGCAAACAAATAATCAGCCCGATATACTGCTGCGAGACCAATATGGTGCGGTGATGATGCCCAAACTGCTAGATAAAATTCTCCTTGCCCATGACGGAGATATCAATCAAAACTTAAAGCACGGCGATGAAATCAGCTTCTATCCATACAAACTCCTTCTTCGGGTAACGAATCCCATCAACATGAATGATGCCGACAAAGATGCAGTCGAAGTCTTTACAATGGATTTCACCTACCACGGCGAAAACGGCCTTGACAAAACAAATAGTCACTATCGACTGGATATGTCATGGGACGGAAACCGCAACCTGAATGACCGTTTTCTCCGCCTTTTCCGTCAGGCAAATGACAATGAATACCGCACAGAAATGACCGTTTGGATACCGGGGATTCTCTCAAACATCGACATTTTGCTGAACATGTCAGGCGGCGAACGCCTCTCGTTTACCGTTGAAGCAGTCACACTTGGAGATTTCACTGTCAGCCGAACCTCTGATTATGTCTCCTCTGCATACTGGGATTCCAAAGCAAAAATCCCATGCTTTGTGCCAGATCCACAAATCAGCTTGTCCGGAATGGATGAAACACGGATCTCTGAGGTCCTCCAAGCAGTCAGAAAGCATTCAAACGTCACGCTGCTTGACCAGTACGGTGCGATCGCATCAGATGCGCTCATCATCGAGGCTAGCACATCATTTACAGAGGGTATCCACCAGTTCACCCTGAACGAAACGGCAAAGGCATGGCTCGAAACCGAAACAAGCCCATAATATTGAAAGCACGGACTGAAACAACTCAGCCCGTGCTTTTTTCGCAAATACGAGAAATAGTGGAATTGCGTCTGGTACAGATACAACATACGATAAAAAACATCAAGAAATATGTAAAGGATCGCGAATGAATTGATGCAAACACATCGGCATCGAAAACGATTCTCTCATGATATGAGTAAAGCCTCGGAGAAAAATCTCCGAGGCTTTTGTTTATCAAATCTTATTTCTGGAACGCTGCAAAAGCACGATATGCCATGAACAAATCAATTTTGCTGACGACTTCAAGCGGCGCATGCATCGAAAGCACAGGCACGCCGACATCAACCGTGTCGATATTGAGATTCGCAAGATAAGCAGCAACCGTGCCGCCGCCGCCGATATCTACCTTGCCAAGCTCCCCCGTCTGCCAAATGACGCTTTCCTTGTCAAGAAGCGCACGCACCTCGCCGACAAACTCTGCTGATGCATCGGATGAACCGCTCTTACCGCGTGCACCCGTGTACTTCATCATGCACACGCCATAGTTCAGATATGCGCAGTTGCGGCGGTCATTGACATCCGAAAATGTCGGATCAAAAGCTGCAGTCACATCTGCCGAGAGACACTTGGAATTGGCAAACACCGTATGTGCCTGTGTGCCAAATGCTGCTGCCAGATCCTTCATGAAATCATGGAAATACGAAGAACAAAGCCCTGTGTTGCCGTCGCTGCCGATTTCCTCTTTATCTGTAAGGATACACACTGCCGTGCGGGATGGTGTTTTCAAATCCATCAATGCCGCCAGTGCAGGATATGCACACACGCGGTCATCATGCCCGTATGCACCGATCATACTGCGGTCAAAACCCAAATCACGCGCCTTGCCCGCCGGAACAACTTCAAGCTCTGCGGACAGAAAATCATCCTCTGTGATACCATACTTCTCATTCAGTATCTGCATGATACGCAGCTTGACCAAATCACTGCCCGATGCACTGCGATAAGGACGCGAACCAATCAAAAGATTGAGTTCTTCACCGTGAATGCCCTGAGCCAATGTGCGCTTCGACTGCTCCGTTGCCAGATGCGGCAGCAGATCGGTGATACAGAAAATCGGGTCAGAGTCACTCTCACCCACGGAAATTTCGACTTTGGTACTGTCTTTTTTGACAACGACGCCGTGAATCGCCATCGGCAAAACCGTCCACTGATACTTCTTGATTCCGCCATAATAATGTGTTTTGAACAGCGCAAGCTCATTGTCCTCATAAAGCGGCGACTGCTTCAGATCAAGGCGCGGTGAATCAATGTGCGCAGCGGTCAGGCGAATACCCTCGTCAAGCGGTTTCTTGCCGATAACTGCCGCAACCACCGCCTTGCCACGGTTGCAAACGTAAATCTTGTCCCCTGCCTTCAACGACTCATCAGTTTTCCATGCACGGAATCCCTTTTTCTCCAGCAGCTTCACAGCATACGCTGCTGCTTCTCGCTCGGTTTTGCCGTTATCCAGAAATGTTTTGTAACCCTCGCAGAATTTGTCACATTCCGCGATCTGTGCATCATCGAGAATCTGAACTGCGTTTTTGCGCTCTGTCAGCAACGATTTTTTCAGGTTCTCAAGTTCTTTGGATTCATCTTGCTTCTTAGCCATTTGTGCTACCTCCGATTGGTTGATTATTCAGTATCATGTCCCTGCAAATGATGATACTCACGGATGTTGGCGATCACTTCTTCCGTCACAGCCTCAAGATAAGCAGGGTCTGCATTGTTTTCAATAACAAAATCCGAATGCGTGCGGAAATATTCCTCAGAAAGCTGCGCATTCATACGTTTATTTGCCTGTTCCTCCGTGATGCCGTCACGCTGCATGATGCGGCACAGCCGCAAAGACGGCTCAGACAGTACCGAGATCACAAGCTGACAGAAGTCATCTGCATGACTTTCAAACAGCGTGGGCGCATCAAGCAGAATCCATCTGCTGCCTTCTGCCGCGTACTGCTGAATCTCCCGCAGAATCTCCTGCAAAATATATGGGAACATCACGGAGCCAAGGATTTCATTTTTACATGGATCAGAGAAAGCAATCTCCGCCACTTTTGCACGATTCATGCTGCCATCGTCATGCAGAATCTCTGCGCCGAAACATTCGCATAATTCTTTCAGACAGGGCGAGTTCGGCTCCACCACCTGTCTTGCCACCTTATCGGCGTTGATAATCGCAAAGCCACGCTTCGCAAATATCCCGCTGACAGTTGTTTTCCCTGCGCCTGTCTGTCCTGTCAGACCAACGACCAGCGCATTTTCCATTCCGTTTGTCAAACCGTCCTCACCTCATATCCCGCGGCTCGTATCAGCCGATTATAAACCGCAAGCCCGATGCCGTCCGTGCGTGGTGCGCGGACATACACACACTTCGCGCCAAGTTCATCGAGTTCTCGCAGTCTCGCAAAAAATGACGCAGCTCTTGCCGCATCTGTATCACCATATGGAACGCAGGGAATCCCTGCAGCTTCAAACGCGGGTACATCCGCATCAAACGTCAGGGCATAAACACCCTCTCCCGTTTGTAAACGCATATATTCCAGAAAAGCCGCCGATTCACCGTTGACCAGAATCACTTTCGCATTCGGCGCATAGTGCTTATATTTCATCCCCGGCGAACGCGCGGGAACATCAGGCGACAGCTGTGCCAAAACCGCATCATCAACAATAACACGTTTGGCGACGGTCTTCAAATTCTCAGGCGTAATAAATCCCGGACGCAGCACTCGAACAGTATCAGCATCATCCAGTGCGATCACCGTGGACTCCACCCCACAAAGGCAGCTGCCACCCTCCAGAATCGCGGGGATACGACCGTCCATATCCGACATCATATGTGCCGATGTTGTGGGGCTCGGGCTGCCCGATCGATTTCCGGATGGAGCTGCAATCGGCACTCCTGCGGCAGCGATCAGTTTCTGCGCAATTGGATGCGCAGGAAAACGCACACCGACAGTATCCAACCCGCCTGCCGTTTCCAAAGGGATTTTCTCCGAACGCGGCAGGATGATCGTCAGCGGGCCCGGCCAGAACCGCGCTGCCAATTCTTTGGCAAGCGGCGGAATCTCCGTCACAAGGCTTTCCCATTCGCGGATATCCGAGATATGTACGATAAGCGGATTATCCGACGGACGTCCCTTTGCCGCGAACACACGTCTGACTGCCTCAGGATTTGTCGCATCACAGCCTAGACCGTAGACTGTCTCTGTGGGCATCCCAACAGGCTGCCCCTCCACAATCAGCTTCGCCGCATATTCGATTCCGTTTTCATCCAAAAGCTGCGTTTTCATGCGTTTGAATCTTCTTTCCTTTCCGCAAGCATCGCCGCCTGTTCGGCTGCCGAAAGTGCATCCAGAATATCATCCAGATCACCGTTCATGACATCATCCAACCGATACAGTGACAGTCCGATCCGATGATCTGTCAAGCGGCTTTGCGGAAAATTATACGTTCTAATTTTTTCCGAACGGTCACCCGTCCCGACCTGTGCCCGTCGGTTGGATGCGATCTCCGCATCCTGCGCAGCCTGTTTCTGCGCAAACAATCGGGCACGCAGCACAGAAAGTGCCCTGTCCTTGTTTTTATACTGGCTTCGCTCATCCTGACATTCCACCACCATGCCCGTTGGCAGATGCGTCACGCGAATCGCCGACGATGTTTTATTGATATGCTGTCCGCCTGCACCGCTTGATCGAAAGGTGTCGATTTTCAAATCATTTGGGTTGATCTCCAGTTCCACCGCCTCTACTTCGGGCAGCACTGCAACTGTCACCGTTGAGGTGTGCACCCTGCCCTGCGATTCCGTCTCGGGCACACGCTGCACACGATGAACACCACTTTCAAATTTCATGCGCGCATAGACATTTTCACCTGAGAGCGAAAAAGTCACCTCTTTCACCCCACCAAGCTCTGTCTCGTTGAGGTTCAGGATAGTCTGTTTCCAGCCGTGGTGCTCTGCATACATCGAATACATTCTATGAAGCGAATTGGCAAACAGTGCGGCTTCTTCGCCGCCTGCGCCCCCTCGGATCTCCACAATCACATTCCGGCTTCCGTTAGGATCCTGCGGCAGCAGCAATCGCTGTAATTCATCCGCTAACGTATCCGACTGTTTTTTCGCCGCAGTATATTCATCCTGTGCCAACGCCCGAAATTCCGCATCACAGTCGTCATCTGCCTGTATCTGTTCTGCATCATTCATCACCTGTTGACACTGTTTCCATGCGCGATAGGTTTCCATCAGGGGCGTAAGCTGTTTATATTCTTTCATAAGTTGAGCAAGTTTTGACGGATCTGCCGCCGCACTGCCCTCCTCCAGACTAGCCGAAAGCTCCTCATACTTCTGCTCCGCTGCCCGAAGCTCCTCCAAAAACTGCATATTACCTCCAGTCAGATAAAATGTGCAATATATTTATTATACTCGTTTTGTCAGCAGATGGCAAGTGTTTTTTTAGATTTTCTCAAAGAATTTTCAAGCGTGCTTTTTCGCAAAGACTGCCACCAAAGCAATCACAAGCACAGCCGTCCAAACTACAAGCATCGGCTTCATATCATCAGCATGATTCACATTCCGCGGCACATAAGAAGTTGCATAGCCCGTCTGCTGCGGTATTTCGGATTCCATCGCATCCATTGCATCATCAAGTGCGGCACATGGTAGCATAGCTTTTCGCAGCATTTCAGCTTCTTCCTGTAAATACAGTGTTTTTGCCTGTTCCGAGCACTGCGGCAGATAGTCTAGTGCGCAGATGTTATTTCGTTCCATCTTTGTACGCAGAACATCCAGAATCAGCGTATATGTTTCTGAGTCCTCCTCAGCAGAAGGATACGCATCACGATCCCATGTGTGTTCTTTTTCAAAAAAGCTGTCATCTCGGAGAAAATACGTGTGTTTCTTTGTGATGAAACCGTCATCCCAAGTGAGATCGACATGATACCATTTATCGTTGACATATACAAGATTCCATGCATGATGCTCAGTCTGTCCGCCGTTTTCAGCATCACCTGTCACCACAAGACACGGAACGCCGCCCATTTCCATCAGCAAGGCAAACGCCTCGGCATAGCCTTCACAAACCGCCTCACCCAGACAAAGTGCGCCATACGCCGTGTGAAAAACAGCATCGGTGCGTTCTTTTGCGTAAGCGCAGCGTTCAAGAACAGCATCATGTGCAAGCAGAACTTTCTCCTCATCAGTCATAGTATCCATAAACAGACCTGCCGCCAGTGAATACGCTGCCTGCTCGGTCTCCTGTTTCATATCAAAGACAGACTTCTCTGTAGGCTCCGTATAAGTGAAAGTGAACTGCAAATAACAGTCATCCGAATAGGAATGCTCCCAGCCATTCCACGCCTGCTGTGTCAAAAAAGATCGTGTCAGTGGGTGAGAACGAATCATATCCTCCATAACGGCAGAGACATCATAACTGTCTTTCTGCTTGCCATAATCGAGAATCACAACATTCAATGATGGTTGAGTGAGAGAAACAGCATCCGTAAGCAAATCAGAAAGCTGTTCAGGCGAAGTCACAATATGGACAGGTGCCGTCCCATAATCCTGATAAGAAATCGTCAGGTGGAGCGTATCGCCCTCCGAATAGCCTGAATAGCCCTTATAGGTGAATCCGAGTTCGGGACGCATCAGAAACGCATCCCGAAAAATTTTCTCCTCTGCCGATGCCGACATAGAAATCTTCGTTTTCCCTGCTGCCAAAGCATCAGCCGCCTGAATGCCGTCTGAAACCGGAATATCATCATCAGAAGCGCCTGCGTACATGACACTGCCAAAAAGAGCTGCGGTCATCATCGCGGGAAGCATGAAAAAAGCCGTCGATTTCACATTCGCTCACCCCCTTATTGCTGCTTTTTCTATTATACTCCTTTTTTCATGGAAAGGCAAGCGGTTTTCTATCAACATTATTCGACAATTTATTTCGCGGAAATTGTCATAATGACGGAAAGCTGCGTCGAAACGTGTCGCGAACAAACGAAAACTACAAAGTGTACCTTCATTTATTGACAAAAGGTTCTTTTTCCTGTACGCTAATGAAAAGGCTGCAGCCAAGATGAATAACACTCTGGAAACGAAAAATCATATGTCCGAAAGGAGATATTTATGTTTTACAGTGACCACCAAAAAGATAAGATTCTCGAAATGTTCGAGCAAATCATGCCTGATGACGAACGCGAACGTATCAGAACAGAATTGGCAGAATGCACATTGGAACAACTCCGTGCCATTGCCCTGAACAACATGGAGCGCATCGTCTGCACAAAGCTGCTGAATCTAGGCATCCAACCGCATATGCAGGGCTATAAATTTCTCGCCGAAGCGATCTGTCATACAATTGAAGACAGTACCTACACACAGAATATGTCAGATAACTGCTATGGTGCGCTTGCCGAAAAATACGGAAAAAGCCCATCTTCCATAGAACGCAGCATTCGTCTGTGCATTGACAATGCATGGAAAAATCACAGTGATGTCCGTGCCATCACACAAACAACAACACGTCCAACCAACCGTGAGTTCATCACGATCGTTGCAGAACAGCTTCGTCTCTCCTATCTCTGATAGGAAATGCTGCTTCGATCAGTGATAATACCTGATTCATTTTCAAGACGCAGTAATCCCCTTTGGAATCACTTATACAATAATTACGTGATGCGAAATACTATATAAGTCAACCGCCGCTGTACCACGATCGGTACTGCGGCGGTTTGTCTTATTTCTCTGTGACAGGCTGACAGCAGAAGGCGTCATTCTGATAATCCACAGAGAGCGTCGTGCCGACAGGGAGGGGGGATGTCAGCAACATTTTGGCAAGCATTGTCTCGATTTTCCGCTGAATCAAACGCTTCAGCGGACGTGCACCAAAACTCGGGTCATAGCCCTGCTCGATCACGGCTTCCTTGGCGCGATCAGTCAGCGTAATCTTGATTTGCTGTTCTGCCAGACGCTTTTGCAAATTGCCAATCAGCAAATCAACGATCTTGCCGATTTCGGTTTTCGTCAGCGGCTTATAGCAAATGATCTCATCCAGACGATTGAGAAATTCGGGACGGAAACGCTGACGCAGCAATGTCTGTGTCTGATTTTGCGCTTCTTCCGAAATCGTGCCGTCAGGCTGAATGCCATCCAGCAGATAATCGGCACCCAGATTGGATGTCAGAATCAGAATCGTGTTTTTGAAATCGACGGTTCTGCCCTGCGAATCGGTAATTCTGCCGTCGTCAAGCACTTGCAGCAGGAGATTAAATACATCGGGATGTGCTTTTTCAATCTCATCCAGCAGTACGACACAATATGGTTTGCGGCGCACAGCTTCTGTCAGCTGACCACCCTCCTCGTATCCCACATATCCGGGAGGCGCTCCGATCAGGCGGCTGACGGAAAACTTCTCCATATATTCGCTCATGTCCAGACGCACGATGTTCTTTTCGTCATCAAACAGTGCTTCGGCAAGCGATTTTGCCAGTTCGGTTTTTCCTACACCCGTGGGGCCCAAAAACAGGAACGAACCGATTGGACGATTAGGATCCTGAATGCCGGCTCGTGAACGAAGAATCGCTTCCGTCACCTTTTCCACAGCCTCATCCTGTCCAATCACACGTTCGTGCAGCGTCTCATCGAGATGCAGCAGTTTTTCGCGGTCGCCCTGCATCAGCTTCGCCACAGGAATTCCCGTCCAACGGCAGACAATGCGTGCAATCTCATCTTCGGTAACGCAATCGCGCAACAGCTGAGCACCGTCGCCGTTTTCCTCGGCTTCATGCAGCGCACTTTCAAGCGCAGGCAGCATTCCGTATTTGAGTTCAGCCGCTTTGTTGAGGTCATATTCGCGTTCAGCGGTGTCAATTTCGCCGCGCAGCTTTTCCATCGCCGCACGAAGTTCCTGCACCTTGCTGATGCCGCCTTTCTCGTTTTCCCACTGCGCTTTCATGCTCTGAAAACGATCTCGCAGATCAGCAAGCTCTTTTTGCAACTCTGTCAGATGTGCTGCGGACACAGCATCTTCCTCTTTTTTGAGGGCGGCTTCTTCGATTTCAAGCTGCATGATCTTTCTCGAAATCTCGTCCATTTCCGTCGGCATCGAATCCATTTCGGTGCGAATGACAGCGCATGCTTCATCCACAAGGTCGATGGCTTTATCCGGCAGAAAACGATCAGAGATATAGCGGTTGGAAAGCGTCGCTGCTGCAATCAGTGCCGCATCGTGGATCTTGACACCGTGGAATACCTCGTAACGCTCTTTCAAGCCGCGAAGAATCGAGATGGTGTCCTCAACGGTCGGCTCATTGACCATGACAGGCTGAAAACGACGTTCCAGCGCGGCATCCTTTTCGATATACTTGCGATGTTCGTCGAGAGTTGTCGCACCGATGCAGTGCAGTTCGCCGCGGGCAAGCATCGGTTTCAGCAGATTACCCGCATCCATCGCGCCATCAGTTTTGCCCGCCCCGACAATCGTGTGCAGCTCATCAATGAACAGCAGAATCTTGCCATCGGATTTCTTGACCTCCTGCAAAACGGCTTTCAATCGTTCTTCAAACTCGCCGCGATACTTCGCTCCCGCAACAAGTGCTCCAAGATCAAGCGAGAAAACCGTACGGTCGCGGAGACTTTCGGGAACATCTCCATGTGCGATGCGAAGAGCAAGCCCCTCAGCGATCGCCGTTTTTCCAACACCCGGCTCACCGATCAGCACGGGGTTATTTTTCGTTTTGCGTGACAAAATACGAATAACATTGCGAATTTCCGCATCTCTGCCGATAACAGGATCAAGCTGATGACGACGTGCGCGGTCAGTCAGATCAGTTCCATATTTTTTCAACACATCATACGTGGATTCAGGGCTTTCACTTGTCACTCGCGTATTGCCGCGTACTTCCTTCAGCGCAGCAAGCACTTTCTCTGTTGTGACGCTGTACTGTCGGAATATATCCTGCAAGGCGGTATCTTTCAGTTCCACAAGTGCAAGGAAAAAATGCTCCACCGAGATATACTCATCCTGCATCTGCTTTGCCCACTTCTCCGAATCAGAGAAAAGCTGTTCTGTTGCCGTCGAAATATAGACCGCATCAGGTCGATAGCCGCTTCCCGAAATACGTGGCCTTGCAGCGATTTTTCGCATTGACGTGTCGAGCATCGCTTTGTCATTGATGCCCATGCGCTGCAAAAGCTGCGGGATAAGGTTTTCAGGCTGCTGCAACAGTGCCGCAAGCACATGAATCGGAGCGACCGCATTGTTCTGATATTCGCGGCAGAGCGACTGGGCGTTCTGGACGGCTTCAATGGATTTTTGTGTCATCTGATTTGCATTCATATCATACATCTCCCTTTCTCATCACTGCGCAAACAGTTTTGCAACCAGCGCAGACGCATCATTTTTATCTGGTAATGCTGAAAAATACTGTTTCAGGGCATTGTCAACACGCTTGATATATGCGCTGATTGCCTCGCCGGCTTTTTGAGTGTCCTCTGCAAGCTCAGGGGGCATAACAAACGCCCGTGACCATGTTCCGTCCCCAAGACGGAAATCTTCTCTGCCGCAGACACCACTTTCCATTTCCAGCTTTGCCCATAGCGCAAAGAAAGCATTGGCATCATCAAGCAGCGCACGGCTTTGTGTTCGGAACGATGCGTGCAGCACACCCAAAGCACGTTCGGGCTGTCGATGCAGCTCCACACGATATCGGATCGTCGGCTTATAGCGATACCGCAGCGGACTGCGTATCGTCAGCATTCCGTCAGATGCCTGCTCTTGAAGCTGATAGAGCCCATCCATCTGCGCAGTGAGCGTTTGCAGTATCTCTGCCATACGGCGTTCAGGCGTGACATACCCCACCGCCTGTGCCAAAATCTGGTTGATGAGATTGGAACGGCTCGTCCCACGCGCATATGCCATACGGTCAACCGCCTCGACAACGTCCTCTGAAAGCACAAGACTGTAAACCGCTTTGTTCATGGTATCACATCCTTTCCTTGTTAATAACATTATAGCACGGTTATAGAATTTGTCAATAGGGTTATATAAGTTTTCACACAAGTTTCACTTTAGGATTGACGTACCAATATTTTTGTGCTATACTATAGAAATGAACGGCTGATACGCCGCCCGATATCCCATTTTGACGGAGAGATTCCTATGCTTACCGAAAAACTTTATGAAAACAATAGTTATATCCGCGAATTCACCGCAACTGTGCTTCAGTGCGAACCACTCGAAACTTCCAAAAAGCGTGAAGACGGTGCCGCATTCGGCATCATTCTCGATAAGACTGCATTTTTCCCTGAGGGAGGAGGACAAACCGCCGATAACGGAAACCTCGGAAACGCCGTCGTCACCGATGTGCAGGAAGTAGGCGGCGAGATCATTCATTATACAGATGTTCCCCTGCCGGTCGGCGAACAGGTTCTGGGGCTCCTCGACTGGGAGCAGCGACTGCGCAAAATGCAGAATCACACGGGCGAACACTTGATCTCAGGCATCGTGCATCAGCAGTTTGGGTTCAACAATGTCGGATTTCATCTTGGCAGAGACGGTGTAACGGTAGACTTTGATGGTCTGCTGACACACGCAGAACTCGCCTTTGTCGAATATATTGCAAACCGCGTGGTGGCGCAGGATAAACCCGTCACCATTTCTTACCCCACCCCTGAAGAAGCCGCGGCTCTCGAATATCGTTCAAAGCTCGATATTACAGAGGGACTGCGTATCGTCACCATTGAAGACTGGGATGTGTGTGCGTGCTGTGCGCCCCATGTCGATTCCACCGGTCAGGTGGGCGGCATCAAGCTGCTTGATTCCGAAAGCTGGAAGGGCGGTGTGCGTCTGCATATGCTCTGCGGACTGGATGCACTGGACGACTATCGCAAACGCTATGAAAACACCCTGCGCATCTCGAACCTGCTGTCCGTCAAACAGCTGGAATCGGCAGCTGCTGTAGAACGTCTCATGGGACAGATGCAGACCGAGCACGAAGAAATCGGCAGGCTACGCCGCGCGCTGCTTGACTGCAAAATCTCCGCACTTCAAAAAACCGATGGTAACCTAGTCATTTTTGATGACGAACTCGACGCAAACGGTCTGCGCAATCTGGTCAATGCGGGCGTTCCCCTCTGCGGAGGCATCTGTGCTGCATTTCTCGGCAACGACACTGACGGTTACCGCTACATCATCGGCAGTGCATCAACGCCGCTGCGAGCATGGTCTAAAAATTTCAATGCAGCACTCGGCGGCAGAGGCGGCGGATCGGATACGATGATTCAGGGCTCAGTGCAAGCCACCAAAGAAAAAATCGAAGCCTATTTCGCGTAAAGACAAAAAAGAGGCTCTGCCGCGGGTGAACGGCAAAGCCTGCAATATGGTTTTTCTGATGTAACAAAAAGACGAAAAATCTGCCAGCATTTCCACTTTTGTTGGAGCGTCATTCCGTCGCGCCTGCGCCTGACTCGCATTTGCTCTTGTCTGACCTCCTGCATACAGAATATCATAACCCGCGCGAAAAAGCAAGCGTTTCAGAAAACTGTAAATGCTTTGCGTACAAATTGAGAACGCTTTGTCATTCTCCTGCAACTTTTAACCCGTAAGTTGTGACAAAATCTTATTTCACGGGGAGATGTGCCTATGATTCACTTCTACAAATCCGAGAACAAAAAACTGATTGCCCTCGAAAAGCCTGAAATCGGCTGTTGGATTTCTGTCTACGAACCAACGCCTGAAGAAATCGAAAGCCTTACACACGATTACGGCTTGGATGTAGGTTTTGTGCGCTCCTCGCTCGATGAGGAAGAATCCTCGCGTGTAGAACGGGAGGACGGTCAGACCCTCATCATCGTGGACACCGCTGTTGCAGAAAAGCAAAAGGAAAGTGACACGCTCGTCTACTACACTGTGCCGCTCGGCATCATCACCACTGAAGATTACGTGTTCACCATTTCTCTGCGCCGCAACCAGATTCTCGCAGGCATTGCCGAAGGACTCATCACCAATATCAACACCCAGATGAAAACCCGCTTCATCCTGCAGATCCTCATGAAGATTTCAGCAGGGTTCGTCACCTATCTGAAACAGATTGATAAGATCTCGTATTCAATGGAGCAGGAACTCAGCGGTGCAATGAAAAATCACGAACTAATTCAGCTCATGGGGCTTGAAAAATCTCTCGTCTACTTCTCCACCTCACTGAAAGCCAATCTCACCACAATCGAGAAGATTCAGCGCGGCAGAGTCGTCAAGCTTTATGAGGAGGACGAAGACCTCATGGACGATGTGACGATCGAGTTCAAACAGGCAATCGAGATGGCAAGTATTTACACAGGCATTCTCACCGCAATGATGGACGCTTTCTCATATGTCATTGCGAACAATCAGAATGCCGTCATGTGGCGGTTGACCATCATCACCGTCATCATCGAGATCCCGAACATCATCTTCGGTTTTTACGGGATGAACACGGGACTGCCTTTTGCACAAAGCTGGATTTTTCCGTTTGCGATTGCAGTTGTCGCAACCTTCACCACTGCGTTTCTCCTCCTGCGAAAACGGCATATTTAATTTAAGTTGACTATACAAAACAGTCTCCCTTTTACACAAAGGGAGACTTTTGATTTTATGGAATATGCATGAGATTTCGGTTTATGCTTGACATTGACAGGATTGTGTGGTATATTGTAACTGTAATATTGTATCCTTTATTGTCCGATTATCACAAATACAGCAGAACGGAGGGAAATCATGAAACAACGGCTTATGATTGGCGTCATCGGTTGTGAAACTGAGCACCTCATGCAGCGCAGACTCATCAAAGGCATCATGGCACAAGCATTTTCTCTCGATATCGACGTTGCTGTTTTTTCCTGTATCACAAATGAGATTCTTTTGACCCCGCACCAGCGCTCAGAATTCAATCTCTTCAACTATATGAATTTTTCGACGCTCGATGGAGCCATTTACCTCCGTAATTCCATTCATTCTGAGGACGAAAAGAAAATTCTCGACGACTTTTTGCTGTTGCAGCGTAAACCTGTGCTCGTGCTCGATGACGAAACAGACAAGTTTCCGTATATGATGATGGATGACCGTTTCGGTATGGCGGCCATCACCAATCACCTCATTGACGTTCACGGTCTGAATGATATTCTGTGCCTCACCGGCTTTGAGGGGCATTATACCTCTGAACAGCGCGTGCTTGGCTACCGCGACGCTCTCGAATCCCACGGCATTCCTGTCCGAGAAGATTACATCATCTACGGTGACTACTGGATGGATGCCGCGCAGCAGCTTGCACTTTCGTTCATCAACGGCGAACGCAAAATGCCGCAGGCTGTCGTGTGCGCCAACGATGCCATGGCGAAAAGTCTCTGCCACACCCTCGTTGATTACGGCATCCGCATCCCTGAACAAATCCGTGTCACAGGATATGATGCCTCTCTGACTGAAGCTCCCACGCTCGTTTCCCTGACAAGCTTTGTCCGCAAAAATTTCGGACTGGGTGTCAGAGGTGCTGCAAAACTTTACGAGATGATGACCGGAAAGACTTGCGAACTCTGCAAGATGGAACACATCGAGGTCATCACAGGCGATTCATGCGGCTGCGGCGTGGACATGGACTACCTGAAACACCAGATTCGCGTGATTGAAGAACGTGAGCTCTATACTGCACTGTTTCGTACCAGCAACATGAGTGTGCATCTTACGTCAAGAGAAACACTCGATTCATGCATGGAGGCAATACGAAATAACTCCTACCTCATCCGCGGCATCTCCGAATACTATCTCTGTCTCTGCGAAGACTGGGAGGGCGGCGGCGCACTCGAAAATCCTGCTGAATACCGCCGAGAAGGCTTTCCGCAGCATATGCTGCTCAAAATTCTCTGCAATCAGGAGGAAAATGCCATCGTCACAAAGCCTTTTCCCACCGCAAAGATGCTGCCGCGTCTCCACGATGAACGTGATAAACCGGGTGCGTTCTTCTTTGCGCCGCTTCACCACGATGACCGTTTCTTCGGTGTTTCGGTGCTGAGTTTCGGTGAAAAGCTTGACACTTACGACGATCTCTACTGCCGCTGGATTTCACTTGTAAACACAGCACTGGAATTTGTGCGGATGCAGACGTATCTCAAACGCTTTAACAACCGCATTTACCTTTCATCCATCCGCGATTCCCTGACAGGACTTTATAATAATGAAGGCTATCGCAAGTTCTCCCGCGAATGTTATGATGCAGCCAAAAGCGAACATCGCCGCTTCTGCCTGCTGTTTGCAAGTTTCGATTCACTGCGGCAGATCAACGAAACCTATGGACACACCGAGGGCGACAGTGCCGTGACCGTTCTCGCAAATGCGATGAACAACAGCTGCACCTCTTATGAACGCTGCGCCCGCATCGAAGACGCAAAATTTGCCATCATGGGCTATCAGGACTACGAGATTGATGCCGGTTTGCGGTTTGTCAACTCGATTTCAGGCTATCTGGAGCATTATAATCAAAGCTCGCTGAAGCCGTATAAGATCACCGCAAGTTTCGGCTATTTCTGCGATTATATTCCTGAGGACATGGAACTGGAAGACATCAGCGAATTTGTATCCAGCCGCATCGAGGAAAGCCGCGCACTTCGCCAAAACGAAAAAGCTTCCCCCTACTACCGCGAATTTGTCAATCTGCGGGAACGCATTTACAGCAATCCGCAGGAGGACTGGAGCATCGACACTATGTGCCGTGACCTCATCCTCAGCCGCGGTTACTTCCAGAAACTCTATACGCGCTGCTTCGGTATCAGCTTCACGCAGGATGTCATCAACTCGCGCATCGAACTTTCCAAACGTATGCTTTCATCCACCGATTACAGCATTGCTTATATCGCCGACCAGAGCGGTTACAGCAACTACGTCCATTTCATGCATCAGTTCAAGAAGATCGTCGGCATCACGCCCACGGAATACCGCCGTCGGAAAAAGCAAAACGAGGAGTAATTTTTGTGCAAACCGACGAATTATTTTCGATTTACATTTCGCCCTTGCTTTTTTCACACAGATGTTGTATAATCAATGGTAATCGAAGGCTGTGCGCTTTCAAAGCAAAGGATATGTCGCTTCGGTCATCCGTTTCCAGAGACAATGCTGATACGCTGAAAGGCATTGAACGGAATCCGTCGTCGGTACCACCATTGCCGCTCGCAGTCAACGGGAATGAGTGAAACGCTCGGGTGGAACCGTGCGTGTTTGTTGTAAAAGAACAAACCCGTACCCCGAACAGGTCAAGCTGTTCTGGGTGCGGGCTTTTTTATGTTCGCATTCAGGCGAACCATCATTCTATATTTCCGAAAGGAGTTTTTTCTATGAAAATCCAATTTGCAAACGGTGTTTTTGAAGCCGCTGCAGGCATGACGGTCTATGATGCGGCAAAAGAAGCCGGTGTTCTCACCCGCGAAGTCATTGCAGCACAGATCGACGGTGTCTCCTGCGACCTCACCACCCCGCTCGAAAAGGACTGCACCGTCACACTGCTCACTTTTGAAGATGAAGCAGGCAAGCATGTTTTCTGGCACACCGCAGCACATGTTCTCGCACAGGCAGTCAAGCGGATTTATCCGGAAGTTAAGCTGACCATCGGTCCCGCCATTGAGCGCGGCTTTTACTACGATTTCGATTCTGAGATACCGTTCACTGCGGATACCCTGAGCGCACTCGAAGCCGAAATGAAAAAAATCGTCAAGGAAAACATCAAACTCGAACGCTTCACGCTTTCTCGTGAGGAAGCTGTCAAATTCATGCAGGAACGCGAAGAACCTTATAAGGTACAACTGATTGAGGAACTTCCCGAGGGCGAAACCATCAGCTTCTATAAGCAGGGAGATTTCACTGATCTCTGCGCAGGTCCTCACCTGTTCGCAACAGGGCTTGTCAAGGCATTCAAGCTGACTTCCTGCACAGGCGCCTACTGGAAGGGCGACCAGAACAACAAAATGCTCAAGCGCGTTTACGGCGTGGCATTCCCGAAAAAGGAACAGCTCACTGCACATCTGGAGCAACTGGAAGAAGCCAAAAAACGCGACCACAACAAAGTCGGCAGAGAACTCGAATACTTCACCACCGTCGATTATATCGGTCAGGGCTTGCCAATCATGCTTCCGAAGGGCGCAAGAGTCATTCAGCTTTTGCAGCGCTGGGTCGAGGATGTCGAACAGTCAAAGGGCTGCATGCTGACCAAGACTCCCCTTTTTGCAAAACGTGACCTCTACAAGATCTCCGGTCACTGGGATCATTATCTCGACGGAATGTTTGTCATGGGCGATCCCAACGATGAAGAAAAGGAATGCTTCGCACTCCGCCCGATGACCTGCCCGTTCCAGTATCAGGTCTACCTCAACAAACAGCGTTCCTATAAAGAACTGCCGATGCGACTGACCGAAACCTCCACACTGTTCCGTAACGAAGACAGCGGCGAAATGCATGGCCTGATCCGTGTGCGTCAGTTCACCATTTCCGAAGGTCACTATATCCTCCGCCCCGATCAGCTCGAAGAAGAATTCAAGGGCTGTCTCGAACTCGCAAAGTATATGCTGGATACTGTCGGTCTGCTCGAAGACTGCACCTTCCGCTTCTCGCAGTGGGATCCCGCCAACCCGAAGAACAAGTACGAGGGCACAAAAGAACAGTGGGAAGAAGCACAGCGCGTTATGGGCAACATCCTCGACAAGCTGGGTGTCAAGTACAGCATCGGTATTGATGAAGCTGCATTCTACGGTCCGAAACTGGATATCCAGTATAAGAACGTGTTCGGCAAAGAGGATACCCTCGTCACCATCCAGATCGATATGCTGCTTGCTGCAAAGTTCGGTATGTACTACATTGATAAAGATGGTCAGAAAAAACTCCCGTACATCATCCACAGAACTTCGCTTGGCTGCTATGAACGTACCCTTGCATATATGCTTGAAAAATATGCAGGTGTGCTGCCGCTCTGGCTCGCTCCTGAACAGGTGCGCCTGATGCCCATCGGCGAGGAGCATATTGCTTACGCAAAGGCATTTGCTGAAAAGCTCACCAACGCAGGTATGCGCGTTGTCGTGGACGAAAAGGACGAAAATATCGGAACAAAGATCAAGAATGCACGTTTTGACCGTATCCCCTACATGGTCATCATCGGTGACAAGGAAGTTGAGGAAAACGGCTTCACGGTTCGTTCGAGAAAAGAGGGCGAACTTGGTCTCCTGAAAGCCGACGAGCTGTTCAGCAAGCTCATCACTGAGGTTGCAACCAAAGCAAAATAAGAATGTGATTGCACGAGAGCCGACAATAAAGTCGGCTCTTGATGTAATCTGCAATATACATGAATGATCCGAATGAAGATTTGAAAGATGAGCGACTATATTCTTTGATTCGTTTCAGAAATATTGCACTTTCACACCCAATGCTGTTTCATCAAACGGACGGCAATTCGGCATTTTCATCAATGTCGAATTTGCAGATGGTACACCTTGCGTGGATATCGACATCAAGAACCGGGGCAAGTTCCAGAAAGAAATTTCGGAATTTATGTCTTTCATCGAACAGAAGAAAATTGCAGATAAGCAGTCACGCTGAAAAATGCATCTCAAATGCAGGAGGACCAAATGACGCCGAGAGAATTTCTGGAGATTTTACACATTGCTGAACGCCTGAAAGATACGCCGCGGCACTGCACAACAACGAACCGCCGTACTGAAAGCGTTGCAGAACATAGCTGGCGAATTGCGCTCATGGCGCTATTTCTGAAAGATGAATTTCCGAATCTGGATATTGGCCGTGTCATTGCAATGTGCCTGATTCACGATTTGGGTGAATGCTTTACAGGCGATATCCCAACATTTTCCAAGAAAGATTCCGACAGAGCGACAGAAGATGCTTTGCTGGCACAGTGGGTGGATACGCTTCCGGCTGAATTGTCCGCTCAAATGAAATCGCTTTATCAGGAAATGGATGCACAGCAGTCAACGGAATCCAAACTCTATAAGGCACTTGATAAACTCGAAGCATTGATTCAACACAATGAATCGCCGCTTGACACATGGTCTGAGAACGAATTTTCCCTGAACCAGACATATGCCTTTGACACAGTCGCTTTTTCTGCTTGGCTCACTAAACTGCGAAATGAGATTCTGAATGACACAGTTGAGAAAATTCATCATGCAACGTGATAATCAAGTTCACAGCAGACAGCCCGATTCTGCGGGATGCAAAAAAATTGTGGTTGTCTGCTCTTGACATTGCTGATATTTTATGATATAATTATAAAGTTGAATTTGCCGCTGTGGTGGAATTGGCAGACACAAGGGACTTTGATGTTTGTACGCATAGAAATATGCGTCTGTGGTATTTCCGCAGAGAGTGCCCACGGAGAAATCTGTGGAGTAGAAGTCGGCTAAAACGGCGAAGGCACAAACAGAACGCCGTGCTAACTCGTCAGGGTGAGTGTAGAGACTTTACACCGACTGCCTAAGTCCGAATGGATATGGCAAAGACCAAGTCCAGACTACAACGCACATTTCGTGTGGCTATGGCAACATAGAGTAGTACGAAAATCCCTCGATCATTGCGATCGTACCGGTTCAAGCCCGGTCAGCGGCACCAAAATAAGGCACGAGATTCGTCTCGTGCCTTATTTTTCTATAAAGTATTTGGAAAGCCCTTGGTAGGGAACACGATATGATTTCATTCAGGTCGTGTTTCATCAAATCGCAGAGCTGTTTTACTTGACTCTTTACAACAAAGAGCAACAGTAATATTGCTGTTGCTCTTTCATCTATATTTTAGCGTTTTACCGTTTTTTCCATTTTATATTGCAATTTTCAGAAAAGTATGTTATGATATAAGCAAGTTGGTAAAAGAAGCCAATACAAACTGACTTTTAGGAGGTCAATATGAAAAAAGCAAGGATTTTAGCTGCTGTTATGGCAGCATCACTTATGACAGGCATAATGCCTGTTTCACCGATTGCAGAGTATTTTGACAGCAATGTTATAACTGCAAGCGCAGAAACAAACGTTGTACAGTGGGATAAACACGAAATATATGATGCAGCGAAAACATGGGCAATCAGCTCTGTTGTATTTCTCGACCACAAACCGGAAAACGGAACTGTAAGTACTGCAGGCTCTGTCAGCAGCGACGGTTCAATTGTCGCCGGTCCTGCAAATGACACTTCAGGCATTATGTATATCTGGGCTGATAAAGGCGGAAAGGTAATTGCCCCTGCCGATTGCAGCTGGCTGTTCTATAATATGC
>JAZLJA010000010.1:0-14518 GCA_045617625.1 Oscillospiraceae bacterium
CCTTTGGCAGGGGTTTGGGGACGGAGTCCCCATTACAATGCGCCGCACGCACAACAAAACAAGCACCGCCGATGTCTCCATCAGCGGTGCCATGATTTTTATTCGTTTTCTGTGGGTTTCTCTGCGCTTTCAACAGGAGCTTCTTCCTTTTCTGCCTCCTGCGCAGATTTCTTTGCGGCTTCTTCCGCTTTGCGTGATTCCACCGTCAGCGTGCCGTTCATGATCTGCTTGAATTCCGTTTCGTCAACCTTCTCAAATTCGAGCAGGAACGACGCAAGTGCGTCAAGCTGATTGCGGTTCTCTTTCAGGATAGCCACTGCTTGGGTGTATCCGTCCTCCACAAGTTTGCGGATCTCCGAATCAATTTTCGCGGCGACTTCCTCCGAGTAATCCCGCACATGACCGTAATCTCTGCCGATGAACACCTCATCGCTGTCCGAGCCGTACACGAGCGGTCCGAGCTCATCGGAAAGGCCCCAGCGTGTGACCATATTGCGTGCAAGCTTTGTCGCACGTTCCATATCGTTGGAAGCACCTGTGCAGATGTCGTCCAGTGCAATGGATTCTGCCGCTCTGCCGCCCAGCATCATCACAATGGATTCGCGGAGCTGTGTGCGGGTCATGTGGTTGTCCTCGGTATCCTTGCGCGTCCATGTCAAGCCGGCAGCCATGCCTCTGGGCACGACGCTCACCTGCTGCACAGGGTCTTGGGTTTCCAGATGATAT
The DNA here is from genome assembly GCA_045617625.1 of Oscillospiraceae bacterium. Classification (GTDB taxonomy): domain Bacteria; phylum Bacillota; class Clostridia; order Oscillospirales; family Ruminococcaceae; genus Firm-04. Next base: position 727 of record JAZLJA010000010.1, read on the forward strand.
GCAGCAATGGCGTGACCTGCCTCGTGATATGCGGTGATTTTTTTGTCGCGCTCGGTGGGAATATGTGATTTCTTCTCAGGGCCTGCGATGACTTTCATCGTGGCTTCCTCGATATCGGATTTGACGATTGCCTTTCGGTCGGCGCGGGCTGCGAGAATCGCCGCTTCGTTGAGCAGGTTTTCCAGATCCGCACCCGTGAAGCCCTGTGTATCCTTGGCAAGCTCGTGCAGATCGACATCGGGCCCCAGCGGTTTTTTGCCCTTGTGGACTTTGAGGATATCTTCTCTGCCCTTGACATCGGGGTAGCCGACAGTGATCTGGCGGTCAAAACGACCCGGACGAAGCAGTGCAGGGTCGAGGATATCGCGGCGGTTGGTTGCCGCAATGACGATGACGCTTTCCTTTCCGGTGAAGCCGTCCATTTCAACGAGGAGCTGGTTGAGCGTCTGCTCACGTTCATCGTGGCCGCCGCCCAAGCCCGAGCCTCTGTGTCTGCCGACAGCATCGATCTCGTCGATGAAAATGATGGCAGGCGCGTTTTTCTTTGCCTGTTCAAACAAATCGCGGACACGGCTTGCACCGACACCGACGAACATCTCGACGAAATCAGAACCCGAGATCGGGAAGAACGGAACGCCTGCTTCACCTGCGACGGCTCTTGCAAGCAAAGTTTTGCCCGTACCGGGAGGGCCCAGCAGCAAAACACCCTTGGGGATTCTTGCACCGATCTCGTCGTATTTTTTCGGATTTTTCAGGAAATCGACGATTTCAGCCATTTCGGCTTTTTCCTCGTCTGCGCCTGCCACATCGGCGAAGGTTGCCTTTTTCGTGTCGGCGGCATTGTGCAGGTTGACGCGGCCGAACGAATTGATCTTTCCGCCGCCGCCCGATTGTCGGATCATGAACACGAACAGCACAATGCCCATCACGAGCAGAATCAGTGTGGGTACGACGGTGATCAGCCACGAATTATCCTTGATTTTGAAGTAGTCCTGTGAGAGTTCGGTGTCGTGGGTCTCATTATATTCCACACGATAGTTTTCCGTATCGGTCAGGAACAGGCTAACGTTCGGCACCTCGTAGTAGTAGTCAGTCTCGTCGCCTTCCAGCTTATATTCCAGTTCACCGGTACCAAGGTCGAGGGTGTATTCAGTTACCTCATAGTTGTCAAAGTGTGAGATCACATCGGAATACTGCGTTTTGTTTTGCTGGCCGGTGAGTGTGGGAAGCAGGAATCCGATTGCGACAATAAAGACCATTGCAACCAGGAGATACGACCAGAGACCGTTGCTTTTCTTCAAATTGAATCACTCCTTCTTTTGTTCGCCGCGCAGAATTTGAATGCGCAGGCATCTTGATGTCTCCGCGTCGGGTTTGACCCTTGCGGCTATGCCGACGTTCTCGCAGAAAATGCAGCCGAGGTCGTCGTAAAGCACATAGAGGCAGCGCCGCTCGGGAGCGGGCACAGCCGCCTGAATGCATGCTTTCAGAGATGAGGAAAATGTCCTTGCAGGCAGGGTGATGCGGTCAGATGCTTTCCACTGCCGAAAATAAGGTGTTCCTATTATTTTATCATAATCGAACGTGAATTTGGTGAACGAATTGTGAATCTTGGGTGATAAACCGTCTGCGGCAATCATTTCCACGCGGCACGATTTGTTCGGGAACAGGGAATAGGCATCTGCTGCGGGAAAATCGAGCGGCACGCAGAGATCATCGCAGGGCGGTTTGGCATGGCGTACAAAGTACAGCACACCGCGGCAGACCTGCACAAAACAGTCTGTGGTGATCTCGGTTTTGCCTGTGCCTGCAAGCAAAATGTCGTCGATGGCACGGAGTTTGTCGTAGGAGGGGTCATGAATGCCCCACATTGCCTGCCGATATACCCGCATCCGAATGGGTCTGGGATAATCGGTCAGCCATGAAAATGCAGTACCGTCTGCAAAATCACGCACCAGACACGCATTGAATGCCGCTTGTGCCTGCGCAGTGAGCAGGGCTTCGTCCTCGGCAAGCAGTGCTGCCGTGCGAGCCATGTGCGGGATGCTCTGCGGATTTTCGTTTTGCAGCAGCGGCATGACTTCATGGCGCAGCAGATTGCGGCTTGCATCGGTTTGCAGGTTGGTCGAATCGGTGACAAAATCCTGTCCGCATTCGTTGAGATAGGCGAGCAGGTTTTCTTTTGGGATCTCCAGCAGCGGACGGATGATCCTGCCGCGTTTTGGGGGGATTCCGCAAAGACCGCGCAGTCCGCTGCCGCGCACCAGATGAAACAGCATGGTCTCGGCTTGGTCGCCTGCGTGATGTGCAGTCGCGATCAAGCCTTGCGGTGCGGCTTTTTCGAGTGCTTCATAGCGCAGGATGCGGGCGGCGGTTTCCAGCGAGTGATGCTGTTCCTTTGCAAAGGTCGGGACATCCACTCGCACAAGCTGAAACGGGATACCGTATTTTTCACATATCTGCGCACAAAAATCGGCATCTCTGTCCGCCTCTGCACCGCGAATGCCGTGATGCACATGAACGGCAGAGAGCGCAAACCTATATTCTGATTGTAATTCCCGCAGCAGCAAAAGCAGCGCGACGCTGTCAGCCCCACCCGAAAGCGCCATGGTGATACACGATGCATTATCGAGCAGATGCGTGCTTTTAATGCGCGAAGTCAGTTGTTCTGTCCACATCACTGCGGCGGTGCCTCACTGCGCTCAGGGGAGGAGAATCGTGTATATTGCGCATCCCAGACCATGTTGACGGTCGCGGTTTCGCCGTGACGGTTTTTCGCCACCACGCATTCGGTGATGTTGGGATTCAGTGCTTTTTCGCGGTTATAGTAATAATCGTTATAGAGGAACATGATGATATCGGCATCCTGCTCGATCGAACCTGATTCACGCAGGTCGGAGAGCATCGGGTGCTTGTCGGGACGGCTTTCAACGCCGCGGTTGAGCTGCGACAGCAGCAGCACGGGGATGTTGAGTTCCTTTGCCATCAGTTTGAGGCTTCGTGTGATCTCAGAGATGACCAGCACGCGGTTATCGGATTTCATGGGGGCGTCCATCAGCTGCAAATAGTCGATGACCACCATGCCCAGATTTTTGATTCTCCGAAGCTGCGCTTTCATTTTGGAAACGGTGATGCCGCTTGCTTCCGAGAGGTAAATATCCATGTTGGAAAGCACATCCGCCGATTCCGCGATTCTGCCCCATTCTTTCGCATCGAGCCTGCCGGTGCGCAGTTTGTGCGAATCGACGAGCGCGTGGGTGGAAAGCATACGGGAGACAAGCTGTTCCATGCCCATTTCGAGGGAATAGATGACGACGGAGCGTCCCGAATTTTTGGCGACATTCGCGGAAAGGTTCAGTGCCAGCGAGGTTTTGCCCATGCCGGGTCGGGCCGCAAGGATCACGAGGTCGGAGTTGTTCATGCCGCCCGTGATGGCGTCCAGATCGGGATAGCCTGTTTTTGCGCCGACGAATTTATCGCGGTCGGGACCTGAAATATCGCCCAGATGCTTGTAAGTTTTGACCATGACGTCGCGGATCGGGATCAGTCCGCGGATATCGCGTCCCTGACGGATATCGTAAATGCGCTGTTCTGCGGAATCGAGCAAAGTGGATGCGGATTCCGAGCCCTCAGCGATTTCCTTGAGCAGATCTCTTGCGACATTTGCAAGACAGCGGGCACAGTATTTTTCCGCAACGATCTTCGCGTAGCTTGCGATGTTTTCCGCAGAGGGCACGCTGTCAGCCAGTGTGTTCAGATAGCGTTTGCCCTCGGCAGAGTTTTCAAAAATGCCTTGCTGCACCGCTTCGTTGAGGACAACGACCAGATCAAGCTGCCCGCTTTGTGCCGAGTTGAACATGGTTTGCAGCAATCGGAACAACTCGGCGTGCTGTGGGATGAAGAAATGTTCGGGGGTGAGCATTTCCAGCGCGATGGTGAGCGTTTCGGGTGCGAGAAGGATCGACCCCAGCACCGACTGCTCTGCTTCGACGCTGTGTGGCTGTGTCTGCTCCGCATAGTTGTCGCGCAGCGAGCCGAAATCCTGCTCAGCCATTTTCTTCCAGCTCCACAGAGACGGTGAATTTTGCCGCGACACCGTTGAAAAGTTTTGCTTCTGCGTTATATTTGCCGATGTTCTTCATTTCAACATCTGTGGAGAGCTTGCGCTTTTCGACAGAAAAACCGAATTGCTTTTCGATGGCATCGGCAACGTGTCCCAGCGTGACAGCACCGAACAGCCTGCCGCCCTGTCCGCCCTTCGCCTTGACGATGACGGTCTTGCCGTTCAGCTTATCAGCCTGCGCCTGTGCATCAGCGCGTGCCACATCGATCTTGTGCTGTTCAGAATCCTTTTTGCCCTGCAATTCGGTGAGATTCTTCGGGGTTGCCTCCACTGCGAGACCTTTTCCGAGCAGGAAATTTCTTGCATAGCCGTCGGAAACGGTTTTGATCTCGCCTGCTTTGCCCGAGCCTTTTACGTCTTTGAGAAAAATAACTTTCATGTCTTTCATCCTTTCTGTGATTCGCGGAGTTCCTCCGCGCTGTTTTCGGTTTCCGTTTCTTCGAGGAGCACCAGCAGATCATTCAGCAGTTCCTCGATGGTGCAGTCTTTGCGCTGTGCGGCAGCCATTGTCTGATGTCCGCCGCCGCCCATTTTTTCCATGATGCGCTGCACGTTGATCTTTCCGAGTGAACGTGCCGACACACACGCAAGCGATTCACGCGGATAAAGGACAAAGGCGGCGTCAACGCCCTCAATGCCCAGCAGATCATCGGCGGTTTGTGCCGCAATGATCTGAATGTCAGGAACAAATTCTTTTGCAGCAGCCACGGCGAATCGGCCGTGAAGCTGCGCTTCGCTCACCAGCAGCGACCGCTGACGGTAAGCCTCCATTGTCGCGGCAAACAGTAATTTCACCACAATGGGATCTGCGCCGCGGGTGCGAAGATAGGCGGCGGATTCAAAGGTCTGCACGCCTGTTTCCATAACGAAATTCTTTGTGTCCAGCATGATGCCCGCGAGCAGTGCCTCGGCGCAGAACTTCGGCATATCATCGCGGCATTCGTGATACTGGATCAGCTCTGTCACAAGTTCCGATGCGGAGGACGCATTCGGCTCATGGAACAGAAGTGTGGTATTATCGAGATAATTTTCCATTTTGCGGTGGTGGTCGATGACCATGAGGTGCTTTGCCATGCGGTAGACTTCCGGTGCTTCCAGAATATCCCTGTTATACGTATCCACGATGATGAGCAGGTCGTTTTCCTGAAAAGCCGCCGCTGCCGCCTCGGGCGAGATGAACCATTCGGGGTGAACGGTATCGAGCTGTGTGAGCAGGGAAGCGGCAAGGGTCGCCTGTGCATTGACGATGATCTGTGCGCTTTTGCCGAAGCTTTCGACGATGAACGCCGTGCCGGCGGCTGCTCCGACAGCATCCAGATCGCTGAAGCGATGCCCCATGATGTAAACATTGTCGCACGCATCCACGAGCTTTTTGAAGTCGATGGAAATGGAGCGGTAACGTGTCTTGGATTTTTTCTCCACGGCTTTGGTGACACCGCCGTAATAGGAGAAGCCTGAAACGGTTTTGACGGCAGCCTGATCGCCGCCTCTGCCAAGCACCATGTCAAGCGATTGATGTGCGTAGGTTTCGTTGACGGCAAGGTTTGTGCCGCCTCTGCCCACACCGATGGAAAGCGTCAGAGGATATCTGCCGCCCACGATGATCTTTCTCGCATCATCGAGAATGGTGAAATGTGATTTTTCGATTTGCAGGCAGTATTGGGTTTCCATGAGGATGATGAAGCGGTCTTCTTCCAGACGGTAAAAGATGCTGTTTTTGTTTTCAAGCATCTTGTCAAACGCTTCTTCGAGCTGTGCCAGCACGGCAGTTCGTTCGCTCTGTTTGACACTGCCCATGAGGTCCTCGTAGTTGTCGATGGAAACAAGAAACACACAGGTCTGCGTATCAAACAGCCGTTTGCGCAAATCGTTATAACTGGTGATATCCTGGAAAAAAAGCATATGAGTCTGTCCGCCCGTGCGCTGGCAGTCTGCCCTTGTGACACGGTAGCTGCGCTTCACTGCTTCATTGACGGCATCCTCCACGAGAACGTCTGCATAGTCACGTTCTTCAAACTGTTTGTTCAGTGTCGGGATGATCTCGTCGATGGATTTCCCGAAGTAATCTTTGCCCTGTGCGATGGCGTTTTCAAACACCTCGTTATACCAGACGATTTCCATTGCCTGATTAAGGATCGCCACGGGCATGGTCATATGTTCGGGAACACTCTGGCTGGTTTCGGTAAGCTGTCGGTTCATGTCTGCGATGTAGAGGTAGGATTCTTTTCGGATGCGGCGGATTTCCAGGCAGAGAAAGACGGCACCTCCCGTCAGAATACCCGCCGCAATGCAAATCGGGATCAGGTGGGAGATGCGGAGCAATGCAAGGAAAAGCGCAGCCGCTGCGCCGACACAAATCAGAACCAGTGCTGTCAGGGGCCGCCAAAGCGATTTTATCTGCATGACTGTTTATCATTCCTTCCGTCGCTGTAAGCCTTATGATACCTCCATAATGATCGGGAGGATCATCGGCTGGCGCTTGGTGGTTGAGAAGATATAATCGGAGAGGACATCTCTCATTTTGCCCTTGAGTGCATTCCAGTCGCGCAGTTCTGCGGCGGAGCAGCTTTCGAGGGCTTCTGTCAGAAGAATGCGTGCTTCTTCCATCATGTTTTCAGCTTCTCTGACGTAGACAAAGCCGCGGGAGATGAGCTCAGGGCCTGAAACGATGGTGTTTTCGGCGTTGTCGATGCCGACGACCACGATGATCAGACCATCCTGTGCGAGGTGTTTTCTGTCGCGCAGCACGATCGCGCCGACATCGCCCACACCAAGGCCGTCCACGAGAACTCTGCCTGCGGGCGCCTGCGAAACGACTTTCATATCGAGCCCGTTTGTTTCAATGACATTGCCAAGCTCCGGGATAATGACACTTTCCTGTGCCATGCCCATCGAGAGGGCAAGCTGAGCGTGCTTTTTGAGGTGCTTATATTCGCCGTGAACAGGCAGGAAGAATTTCGGTTTTGTCAGTGCCAGCATGAGTTTCAGTTCTTCCTGACACGCGTGTCCCGAAACGTGGACTTCATACATTCTTTCGTAGACCACCGATGCGCCTGACTTCATTAGCTCGTTGACTACGCGGGTGACGTATTTCTCGTTGCCCGGGATGGGCGTTGCGGAGATGATGATGAAATCATGCGGGGTGATGCTGACTTTTTTATGGTCGCCCATTGCCATGCGTGTGAGGGCAGACATCGGTTCGCCCTGACTGCCTGTGGTGATGAGGACGATCTGTTCGTCAGCAAAGCGATTCATGATCTCGATGTCGATGAGTGTGCCCGCCTTGACTTTCAGATAGCCGAGATCCACGGCGATCGAAATGACGTTGACCATCGAGCGCCCGAACACCGCCACTTTTCTGCCGTAGCGTTCCGCACAGTCAATGATCTGCTGTACGCGGTGGATGTTCGAGGAGAATGTTGCGATGATGATACGGCGGTCGCCGGCGGTGGAAAACAGCTTGTCAAACGAATCGCCGACTTTGCGCTCCGAGGGGGTGAAGCCCTCTCTTTCCGCGTTGGTCGAATCTGCCATGAGGGCAAGCACGCCGCGGGAGCCGAGTTCACCGAATCTTGCGAGGTCGATGATACCGCCGTTGATGGGGGAATAATCCACCTTGAAATCGCCCGTGTGGACGAGGACGCCCGCAGGGGTATGAATGGCAAGTCCGCAGGCATCGGGGATGGAGTGGTTGACATGGATGAATTCGACTGCCATGCAGCCCATGCGCACGGTGCGGCGGGGCTGCACCACATTGAGCTGCACCTTGTTTGTCATCTGATGCTCTTTGAGCTTGGATTCGACAAGAGCAAGGGTGAGGCGTGTGCCGTAAACGGGGGTGTTGACCTTTTTGAGCAGGTATGCAAGGGCTCCGATATGGTCTTCATGTCCGTGTGTCAGCACGATGCCGCGCAGACGATCGGCGTTGCGTTCAACGTAGGTGAAATCGGGGATGACGAGATCAACGCCGAGCATATCGGCGTCAGGGAATGCGAGCCCGCAGTCGATGATGAACATATCGTTTGCGCATTCGATCACGGTCATGTTTTTGCCGATTTCGCCAAGCCCGCCCAGCGGAATGATACGGACAGGCTTTTTTGCGCGGAGCTGTTTTGCGTCCGCGGCGGCTGCACTTTCAGCAGAAACTTTTTTTGCAATTACGGGTGCAGCGTCATTTTTGCGCTCTTTCACGGGATGTTCCTTGGGCGCACGTTCTTTTTTCTCCTGCTTTGCTGCGGATTTTTTTTCGATTTTTTCAGAAACGATATCCGAGGGGAGAATTTTTCTTCCGAAGGAAGTGAGCGGGATGCCGCTGCGTTTGCCGCGGGCACCGCCTTGTTTTGGGGTTCTGTTCAACTGATGACCTCTCTTTCTCGATGCAGGGTAACGTGTCTGCATCATGTGTTTGGGCATACCTATACAGATACATTATATGACAAAACGCCAGAAATGTCAAGGAAAAAATCGTTTTGGCTCCATATGGGCGATATGTAGGGGGAGAAACGGCGGATTTTCGGGGGCTTTTGTCAGCCTTGACACTTTTCCTGCGATGTGTTATGATAGGCATATCACAGGAAAGGAACGGTGATGCGCGGCATGACGCTGACACAGTTTTTGCAGGCACTTGGAATCAAAGACTACTATATATTATGGTATGGTGAAAATGGCGGGGCGGCACTGTTCGATGCTGCACATTCTCTGGTGACACCGACGGCTTCGCTGCACGGAAAGTCGTTTGATGACGGCGGCACTTGCCGTGAGAAGCTGTTTTTGTGTTTTCGCGGGGTGACGCCGTTCAAATGCGTATATGAATGTGCGGTGCGCATTGAAAAGGTGAACCGTTTTGCAAACGGTAATGCGGAATGTGAATTCAAAAACGCTGCCTGCCCGCTGGATGATTTTGCAGGCAGGCTTTTGGTGGAAAGAGCGAGCGGGCAGCATTTCTATAATGCTTCGGGTGACTCGTTCCGAATTGCAGAGATCTATCCTGATGAGAGACACCGCAAGCTTCCGCCGTTTGTATCATACGACAAAACGGAGCTGACCTATCCGCAGCTTCAGGAGCTTGCAGCGAATGAATATCAGGACTGGAAGCACCCGCTTTCAAGCATCAACGCGATCTATATGATCGTGGACAGCAAAACGGGAAAGCAATATATCGGCAGCACTTACACCGCAGACGGCGGTTTATATGCGCGATGGAAACATTATGCCAACACCTTTCACGGTGATGATGCGGAACTGATCAGGATCAAAGAGCAAAACGACCAAGCTTATCTGGACGGCTTCAAATGGTTTATTTTGAAAGTGCTTCCGCTCCATATCAGCGAGAAAGAAGCAATCGAGGAAGAAACCTTTTTCAAAGAACGGTTTTGCACACGAATATCCGGCTTGAACCGCAACTGAATTGTTTTCACGTTTCTGTCCGCAGACGTTCCAGTTCTGCGCAAATGCTGCCTGCCAGTTCCGATGCCGCCTCCATGCTTTCCGCCTCGGCGAGCAGGGTGACGGTTTTTCCTGAGCGTGATGGTCTGACGAGCGCACGACCGCGGGGTTCATCGGTAAGATAGCCCTCATCGGTTTGCTGTGCCTGATGTGCGTTCTGCCACTTTTTGACTGTGTCTGCGTTGTTTTCGTCACCTGCCACGCTGACAATGCGCCGCACGGTATGACAGCGCGGCAGGGCGGCAAGCCGTTCAGTCAGCGAGGTGTCTTTCTCCGCGAGCATTCGCAGCAAGTCAGCGCAAAGCAAAGCGGCACTGAGCGTGAAGCCCTGCTGTTTTGCGAGATCTCGTGCCGCCGCATCACTGCCGTCCGAGCATGACGCATAGCGCAGTACGTTTCGGTGATATTGTGCCGCGAGCTGTTCGGCAGCATGGGGCATCCAGTAGGGCAGCGCGACGTCTTTGCCGTGCGCGAAATATTCGGCGCAGATGAGCAAAAGCAAGCGTTCATGGAAGATCCAGCCGCAATCGCGGGAAAATACCGCAAGCCGCCGCCCGTCCGAGGAAAACTGAAGCGTCAGTATTTCGCCGTGACCGCCGCGCAGCACGCGGGTCATTTCGGCTTCGAGTGCCGCCGAGCCCGTGCCGATTTCGGGCAGCACGGGAATGGTGCTTGGCAGCCGCTCGCGGATGCGTGCAGCAAACAATGCCTGAATGCCGTCAGCGGTGATGATGTCGCCAAACTGCACGGGGGCAAGCCATTGCGGCGATGACTGCTGATACAGTTTGTGCTGTACGTTTGCAGAAAGCGGGAGCAGTCCTGCCTCCAGCAGGCGCAGGCGATTGTCCGCAATATGCAGCAGCAGAGGTGTGTCCCATACGTCCGAGGCGACGGAAAGTGCGGGGAGTGTGGTGTTCGGTGCAAAAATCGCCGTGCCGCCCATAGCGGCAACGCCGCCGCAGAAAATATCTGCCGCGGCGCGGGCAAAGCCGCTGTCACTTTCCGTGCCGACGAGAATGCGCGCGGATGCCTGTACTGCCGCAGCCGCCAAACGCAGGAGATTTTCGGGAGAAGCCGTGCCGCCAAGTGTGCCGTCTTCCTCGGGAATGAGAAGATCATGTTGCAGAATCATGGAAAAATCCTCCTTTTTATATGCTGTGAGGATGCCCTGTTTCTGCATCGTTTATACGGCAAAGATGCAGTTTTTCCGCATCTTTTGCAAACCGCTTGACTTTTTGCGTAAAATGCTCTATAATCAGTATCATGAAAAGACAACAACAACACGCATACCATATTTATAGTATGCGGCAAAAGAAAGGAATATTTCTTACATGGACACTGATGAAGGCCGATTGTGGCTTTTGCTTGCAATTCTGATTATCTCTGCACTGCTGCGGGCATGGTATTCAGCCTGCGAAAAGGCACTCACTGAGGTGAGTGATGCAAGGGTTCACGCACAGGCATCCGCCGATGCGGGAATGCAGCGGCTTGACCGCCTGATCTCCGCGCCGACAAAGCTGCTGCGCACGTTCACGGTTCACCGTATTTTTTCAGGCGTGTGGCTCGGCATTCTGACGTTTTATGCGTTTGGCGATGCCGTATCTGCGTGGTTTTCGTTCTCGTGGCGAACCCTCGCGGCAGCGTTGCTGCTTTCGGCTGCCGCGACGTTTTTGCTCACCATTTTCACCGATTTTTTGCCCAAACGCTTTGCGGCACATTCCTCTGAACGCTTTGCGAAACTTTGTGCGCCGAGTGTGCAGCTGCTGATCTGGCTGATGACGCCCTGTGCAGCGTTCGGGTTTGCCGTGACGAAGCTTTTCTGCAAACCGTTCGGTATTTCCTGCACCGATGAAGCGGAAGTTGTCACGGAGGAGGAAATTCGGCTTTTGGTGGATGCGGGCAACGAAACGGGCGGCATTGAGGAAAGTCAGCGTGAAATGATCAACAACATCTTTGAATTTGATGATGTCAGCGTGTCCGAGGTCATGACGCACCGCAAGGATATGGTGGCTGTGCCCGATACGGCAATGGCGTCGGAAACGGCAAAGCTTGCGATGGAGGAGGGTTTCTCCCGTATTCCCGTGTACGAAAAGCGTGTGGATACGATCGTGGGCGTGGTGCTTGTGAAAGATATGCTGCCGCTGGTGGGCATTGCGGAGGACTGCACCGTGACAAAGCTGATGCGTGAAGCGGTGTTCGTGCCCGAGACTGCCAAGTGCCGCGATGTATTCCAGAAAATGCGCCGCGAGAAAAATCAGCTTGCGATCGTTACGGATGAATACGGCGGAACAGCGGGCATGGTAACGATGGAAGACCTGCTCGAAGAAATCGTGGGCAGCATTCAGGATGAATTCGATGCGGAGGAAGAAGCTGAGATCACGGAAATCCGTGCCAATGTGTATTCCATCGACGGGGAGGCAGACCCCGAGGACATTTTTCCGCGGCTTGGGGTCAGCCCCGAGGAAGCGGGCGATTTTGACACCATGAGTGCCTATGTGGTCGGCTTGCTGGGGCATATCCCGTCTGAGGGTGAACAGCCTGTTGCCGAGGCGCAGGGCGTGCGCTATACACTGATTTCCTGCGAGGATAACTGGATCCGGCGGATTCAGGCAGAGGTGCTTCCGAAAAAAGAAACGGAACCGCAGGAAAGCTGAGATTGGAGGAGCATCATGCAGAGACAGGGAAAAATCGTGGCTGTGTTTGCCATCGCGCTGGTCGTACTGTTTGGTGCTCTGGTACTGCAAACGGGAATGTTCGGAAAAAAGAGAGCGCAGGGCAGTTTTCTCCCGAAGGAGGAGGCGGCTCTGCGCTATCCGTATCAGCAGCTGACCGAGCGCGAACAGCAGCTATATACCGCGCTTTACGAGGGCGTCAGCGCGTGTCAGCGCACGATCTCACTGCCTGACAGCTACACTGCGGATGAATATGAAAAGGTATATCTCCTGATGACGATGCAGGAGCCGCAGTTTTTCTATGTCTCGAAAGTCTATCAGCTTGCCGATGTGATGCGCGAAACGGAGATCGAATATCTGATGACAGGCGCGGAGCTGACGGCTTGTCAGGCGATGCTGGAATCGGCGGCAGTGCGGCTGACGTCATCGCTCGATGACAGCATGAGCGATGCGGAAAAGCTGGCGGAGATCCACGATGCGATCGCACGAAACTGCAGCTATGAAAGCGGAGATAATACATCGAATGCATACGGCTGTCTGTGCGAGGGGAGTGCGCTGTGCGAGGGCTATGCAAAGGCGTTCTGCTATCTGGCAAGAAAGGCTGGCTGCGATGTCATGTGCGTGACAGGCACTACCGATGAGGGCGAAAAGCACGTATGGAACATCGCGGAGATCGACGGGGCATACTATAATATAGATGTGACATGGGATGACAACGCAGCGTTTCGTGATGTGGTTTCGCATCGGTGCTTTGCCATTCCTGACCGCCGCTTCGAGGGGCATGTGCCTGACAGGCAGGGGTTTATTCCGCCAAACTGCACGGAGGACGTTGCAAATGTGTATCATCAGAACGGAATGATTCTCAATGAGGCGACACTGATCGGAGACTATTGCGGACGATGGGCAGAGCAGGCGGTAGCGAATGGCTATATGGAGTTTTACTGTCTGACAAAAGAGGTATATCGTGCCGTGACGGAGGATATGGAGAACGGCGGAGAAGTGGCAGAAGCGATATCACCATACTGTGAAAGCAGTTATTTCCGTTACATTCCCGATGACTACGAACAAATCGTCATGATTTTGTTTGACTGACTGAAATGTTTTTGTGCATTCCACAGAAAGCGGAAAAATGAGCGAAAACTGCTTGACAATTCGGGGAAGCGGTGCTATAATATACAAGTCGCCTCGAGAGAGCGAATCGAACGGATGGCACAAACGACAAGAGACGGGAAAGAAAATTTTGAAAAAAATCAAAAAAGTACTTGACAAATCGGATTGAGTGTGCTATAATAGATAAGCTGTTTCGAGAGAGACAGAGCGCAGAAAAAAAGAATGTGAAAAAATTCTTGAAAACCTCTTGACAAACGAGAGGAAATGTGCTATAATAAAAAAGCTCACGAGTTGAGCGAAGAACCAAACGGCACCTTGAAAATTGAACAATGCTTCAACAAGAAACCCTTGAAGATTCCGAGATTATGAGGAAACGAGTAATCTCAACTCAAGAAAAGAGTATAAAACGAAAAAGTAATTGCGAGTGAATCGTAATGACTAG
>JAZLJA010000011.1:0-31914 GCA_045617625.1 Oscillospiraceae bacterium
CTGGTGAACCAGTTGTCATGCCAATGGCACGGCTGGGCAGCTACGTGCGGATCGGATAAACGCTGAAAGCATCTAAGCGTGAAGCCGTCCTCAAGATAAGATATCCCATCACTTCAAGTGAGTAAGACCCCTCAAAGACTAAGAGGTTGATAGGCGCAAGGTGTAAGCATGGTGACATGTTCAGCCAGCGCGTACTAATCGGTCGAGGGCTTTTCCAAAAGTGAATGAAGATTACGCGATCCATTATGCTTGCTGTTTGGTTTTCAGGGTACCAAAAAAGGATGTAGGAATACAGTCGGTGTTAATGGCAGTGAGGTTCCACCCGTTCCCATTCCGAACACGGAAGTTAAGCTCATTCGCGTCGAAAATACTTGGTTGGAGACGTCCCGGGAAAATAGATCGATGCCGACACTCAGCCAGAGAGATTTTTCTCTGGCTGTTCCTATATTCACTTGATTTTTTTAGGGAACTGTGATATAATATCAACACTGGGGTATAGCCAAGTGGTAAGGCACCAGACTTTGACTCTGGCATTCGTAGGTTCAAATCCTGCTACCCCAACCAAACAGCCTCGCTGACGAAAAATCAGTGAGGCTGTTTTTCGTCGATTTGCCGAAAATGACACTCCTATTTCGACATTCTGTCCAGAATTTTGTCCATCTTGTTGACAATCTGACGGTTTCGCGGTATAATATAAAAAAGTCTACATAATGTGAGGCAGTTATGAAATACGAGTTTATCATCACTTTTGATTCGCAGTGGCTCATGTCACAACGCGAAAATGACGTTCTTCCATCAGATTGGATTTGTGCTCGCGCACAGAAGGAATTTGAGTCAATGATCGTTTCCTACACCTGTTCGCTGGAGGAGTATTCTGTCATCATGGATGTGGATTCCGAACACGATGCTGACGATACGCTTTCGACGCTTGGCAGACTTTTACGCGAGCAATATGAGTTGGCTGACGATACGGATGCTTTTGTCATGCAGCGCAGAGAACTTTCGACTGCACAACTCGAGCAGTCACTCGAAAAATCCGTCAGCATTCCGCAAATCGACTGCTTGGAAAATGAACCAGATCCCGACCGCGAAACTGCGCTTGACCGTATTCACAACCTCATCGGTGCAGCCGAGTTCAAGGAGATTGCCGATGAATGCTGCAATATTGCACCGCGGCTGCGCAGCAACAATCTGCTGGATGCTTTCACACAGCGCGCATATTTAATTTCGGTGAACGAGGGATGCGGGCTTACCAAATATCTTGGACTGTTTGCCGAACTCATTGCCGAATGCAAACTGTTTTCGTTCCGCGGCAGCAAGGAAGTCGTGGAGGTGCGCTTGGAATCCCCGAGCGATAAAACAAACACGGATACGGTTTTTGCCGCCGCTTTGATGCTTTTTTCCGAGAAATCGACGCAAAAAATCATCTGCATCGACATTTCCGAGTGGATGACCAAAACCCATGATGTCGCTTTCCGCAATTTCCTGAAAGCGATCGAAGCACACGCGGGCAGAAATATCGTGTTTTTCCGCGTGCCGTTTGTCGAACGGAATGTGCTGAGTGATATTCGTGACAACATCAATGATATCTTGTTTGTGAAATCGTTTTCAATCGTACCGTTTTCCAACGACGAACTCATGCTGTTTGCCGAGAAAGCATTTGCCGAGCGCGGATTCACTCTCACCGATGCCGCACGCAGATTGTTTCAGGCGCGGATCATCGAGGAGAAAAACGATGGGCGGTTCTACGGCGTCAACACCGTGCAGAAAATCATGTTGGAGGCACTCTATCTCAAACAGCTTTCGGATTGTGCAAACGACAGCGATGACAAGTGCATCACTGATTCCGACATCCGAGGGCTTGCAAATGTCGATTATGATGCATTGGCAAGCGGTATGCAGCAGCTTTCGGAACTTGTCGGGATGGAGAATGTGCAGAAGAAGGTGCTGGAAATCGTGGCGCAGATCGAGACTGCATTGCAAAACGACGGCATCGAATCACCATGTCTGCATATGCGGTTTGTGGGCAGTCCGGGCACGGGCAAAACCACGGTGGCACGCATCATTGGCACGATCTTGAAAGAGAAAGGCATTCTGCGCAACGGCAGCTTTTTTGAACACGCCGGCAGAGACTTCTGCGGACGTTATATCGGTGAAACAGCCCCGAAAACCTCTGCGATCTGCCGCGATGCTTATGGTTCGGTACTGTTCATCGACGAGGCATATTCGCTTTACCGCGATACGCACCAGAACACAAACGATTACGGGCGCGAGGCACTCGACACGCTGATTGCCGAAATGGAAAATCACCGCAGTGATTTCATGGTCATCATGGCGGGATATCCCGATGAAATGGATACGCTGATGCAGGGCAATCTGGGGCTGAAAAGCAGAATGCCGTTTTTGCTCGAATTTCCGAACTATACGCGTCAGCAGCTCACGGAGATCTTTTTCCACATGGCGCAGAAAAGCTTCCGATACGACGATACCTTTGCAAACGCCGTGCGGGATTATTTCCGGTCTTTGTCGGAGGAAGTGATCACGTCGAAGGAATTCAGCAACGGCAGATTTGTGCGCAATTTGTATGAACGGACATGGGGCAAGGCGGCACTGCGCTGTCAGATGCAGAATCAGCCATGCTGTGATTTGACGGTCGATGATTTCAGGCTTGCTGTGACCGATAATGAATTTCAGGCAGCGGTGGGCAAAAAACGCACCATCGGATTTTGATTGAGGAGGAACACATATGGAACAGAACACGGAAGCTCAGATCAAGGTTGCAAAGCGAAATTATGATATGCTGTGCAGCACCTTGGATGCACACGAATTTACCTACGAAAAGGATGAAGAAAAGCTGATCGTTCAGCTGACGGTCCACGGCGATGATATCCCGATGGATATGCTGATTTTTATTAACCCTGAACGTGAACTGATCACGCTGTATTCGAGACTGCCGTTCACTGTTGCACCTGAGCGCGTGATGGATATGGCTCTTGCGACTTCGCTCATCAACGACCATTTGCCCAACGGCAGTTTCGATTTCTCGGATGTTTCGTGCAAGGTGGTATTTCGGTTGTGTCTGCCCTACATGGACAGTTTGCTTGGAAAAGGCGCATTTGAGTATCTGCTGTTTTTTGCGGCAAATCTGGTGGATGCGTATAACGACAAGCTGCTGATGATCGCCAAGGGCATGATGGATTATGACCGCTTCAAGGAAATGGAAATGCAGGAAGATGAGGCGGATGATGCTGATGAAGCGTCAGAGTAAACGTGCATAACAATATATAAATGACGCGCAGGCTTTTTCACGGCTTGCGCGTCGCTTTTTTATTCTGCGTCGGGTTCGTTCGTATAGGCGGTAAATTCCTGTTCCCACCGAATGAATTCCATTCGTTCGTCAAGTTCTTTCTGCTGCCGATATTTGTTCAGATCTTCCCCGAGATATTCAAATGCATAGAACAGCGCGTAATCTTCGCCCCTCCGGTCGATCTGTTCGAGAGCCTCTTTCGTCAGTGGAATGCGGACTTCGGGAGCAAATCGTGTCGCACGCGCTGCATCGCAGTCGATTTTTGGTGTTCCGTCAGGCTGAAGATTCTGATAGATCGAATAGCACACCACAAAATCCGAATTGCTGAGCAGCACCTTGCCGCCGATCGGCTGTGATGCTCCGTTGGTCGGTGTCAGACCCATTGTCGTGATGTTTTCATACGGCGCAAGTGCATAGGCGATCTCCTCACCGCAGCTGATGCACCCCGTTCCCACAAGCACTGCGATCTCCAGCGAATCACTGATGCATTCGCCCGTGATCTCATACGTTTCTCCGTCGATCTCGGCAAGCAGTTTTTTCTCAGGTGAAAACAGCGAGGCAATTTCCGCGCCGACGAGCAGTTTTCCGCCTTCATTGTTGCGCAGATCGAGGATCAGCTTCGTCATGCCGTTTGCCGCAAGGCGTTCGAGCTCCTCCCGCAGCTTCGGGAACGATTCTGATTCGTGGTTGATGCACAGATAGCCGCAGCAGTCGCTCAGCATGGCGACGCATTGCTCCTCATCCGAGAGATACTGATTCGTCACATTTGTCATGAGGTAGCTGCTGAATGCGGATTCTGCATCCTCCTGAAATTCATTGCATTCAAACAAATCGCAGATGCGCAGATTGCGCTCGATGCCGTTTGCATCCAGAAATCCGATTTTGGTTGTGAAAGCTGCCGTTTGTGAAAGATAGAGCGGCTTGATGAACTCCTCGTTTTCCAAAAGTCCGAGATCGCCTGCGGCGGGCGGGGAAAGCTTGATTTGTGCGGCGGCGTCGGCAATGGGCATATCGTTCCAGCGGGTCAGAATGGTGCCGCTGCGCAGACCGAGTTTTTTCATGCGCGGGGTGAGGGCATTTTCGCTGCAAACCGCGGCATATTCGCCTGTGGAAAGCCGCATGGCACCGAAATGGATGGGGATGTCGGTGCTATCGCTCAGATAATCGAAATAGGTACGCAGGCTTTCGGATCTGCCGTTGAAGATGTTGACGTGTCCGTCGTGAAATTCCGTGATGTACTGATACAGTGCGTCAAGATAAGCGGTGTCGTCATTGGTTTGGTCGGCTTTTTCAATCAGCGGCAGATATTTTTCGCGCAGGGCGGGGTAGTCGATTTGTTTCCACTCCGAAAGCGCGTAATTGCGCTCCATTTCCTCTGTCAGCGAGAGAAATGATTCGGTGCGGCTTTGCCCCGAGAAATTCGCCGTGACAAACTGCTCGCTGTTTGTCCAGAAGCAGAAGTAATAAAAACAGCCTGTCACCGCGAGAAATCCCGCAGCCGTGCCGATGCGGTCAAGCTTTTTGCCGTGCCACAGCAGGGGAATCAGACCGCAGAAAAAGCAAGCAGCCAGGAACCCGTGATAAACAAAGAACCATTTTCCGAAATTGCCGTGATAGTACGTTGCGGCAAGTTCCAAGGGGATGCAGAGCGAGGGCAGGCAGTAGAATATGTGCAGCAGTTTTGCGCTTTTGCCGTGTTTGATATCGCGGAAATGCAGGATTGTCAGCAAAAACAGATACAGCACAATGCAAAGAGCAATCAGAAATGAAACTGAATCGGATGTTATTTGTTTGCAGATCCAATGCAGGATTGTTTGCAGCACGCAGTTCACCTCCCTGCTGCTATTATACCATGTGCGGCGGGGGCTGTCAATCTGTTGGCAGATGGGCAGCAGCAGCGAATCGGCGGGATGTACAAGAATTGATCGGGCATTTTGTCAATGATGCCGAGAAATATCGTTTTTGCCTGCGATCCTTCGCGGATGTGCCCTGCAAAATGTTACAGGTTCTTTGAAATCTTGTGAAAACTGGGAGAAAACGCTTGCAAAACCGCCGCTTGTGTGTTATACTTGTGAAAGGGCGTGTGATGTCTGCCCGACCAAGAATGAGAGAGGATATTGCGAAATGAGCAAACCGAAGAAAGTCAGCACGGATTATATCTCGGAGCAGGTGGAAAAAGCCCGCGCCGTGCAGCAGGAAAAGGATAAGGCAAAACGAAAGACGAAAATGAAGATCGCGGCACTTTGCTGTGCGGGTGCAGTGGTCATCGGTGCGGCATCCTATGCGGTGTTCAAGATCTACCGCAGCACGGGTGCGCATCTGCGGGGCATTGCCGTGGAATCCGACCATTACAAGATCACAAATGCCATGATGAATTACTGCATCGACAACGCTTATCAGGACTATCTGGAGAGCGTCAAGGGCAATACATCGGCAGAGCGTCCGATTAAGGGCAAATCGTTCAAGAAGCAGAACTACGGCGAGGGACAGACCTGGTTTGAATACCTCACCACAGTCTCCTGCTATACACTGGAGAAAACTCTCAAAATGTGCGAAGCGGCATATGATGCGGGTTATACTCTCACCGATGAAGCCGCTGCGGAATGTCAGGCAGAAGCCGATGCGCTGGATATGTCGAAATTTTCCGACGGTGTGCAGGTTTCGGATGCCGCGGAGATCATTCGGCTGAAACGGCTGGCGAAAGATTATGAGCAGTATGCGACAGAGCATATCGAAGTCAGCAGCGATGAACTGAACAGCTATTTTGATGCGCATTCCACCGATTATGCCCAGTGGGAGATGCTTTGTTTCAGTGTGAGCTGGGCAGAGGGCGATGCAAATTCCACTGAGCCGACACTGACTTACGACGCGGCGCAGAAAGAGATCGAATCGCTGAAAAATGCCAAGACGCCTGATGCGTTCCGCGGGGAGATGCGGCGCATTCTCACAGATGTGCGCAAAAAGGATTCCGCGACGGTGGATGCAATGGTCAAAGCCGCTGATATGCATATGACGGGTGCGAATGCACTGGTGGAAATTGCAGATTGGGTCGCGGCAGGCGCAAAGGTCAACGAGACTTACGCGATCGAATCGGAGAGCGACAAATACACGCAGGTGTATATGCTGACTTCACTGCCTGTCACTGACAAGGGCAAAACCGTCGATCTGCGCATGATTCAGCTTTCAGCAGGCGATGACAAGAAAACGGCGCGTGAACTCGCGGGCTTGATTTTCGATGACTGGAAAAGTCAGGGCGGCACAGAGGCGAAGTTTGCAGAGCTTGCCAAGCGGAATACCGTGGCATATAATCAGATGGCGAACGGTGGTCTGTGCATCGGATTTTCAGAAAACACGACGGATTACGGGACACAGCTGCGCGACTGGGCGATGGATACCAACCGCAAAGCAGGCGATACCGAAACCTTTGAGACGGACAACGCGGTGATTCTGGCATATTATATCGGCATGAACGATCTGCCTGCGGATAAGGCGGCGGCATATCAGACGCTTTACAACAACAAGCTTTCTGCTGTGAAGGCGGCGGGTGAGTTTTTCGATGTGTTTACGCATCCCGAGGTCTATAACAAAATCAGCTATTGAGAAGTTGTATCTGCGATGCATTTGAAATGGTGCTCCCATGATAAGCGGCTATCATATTAAAAGTTTTGGTCAAGCTTTTTCAAAAGCTTGCGGCGACGAAATCCCCTTTCTCCTTACATAAGGTCAGGAGGGGGCATGGGGGAACCCCAACCAAGGGGTTTCCCCATATTTTATCGACAGGATGTGCCGGCGATACATTCATAATGGTGCTCTGCCCCAAACCTCGCCAAAGAGACACTTTTCCATTTGTCTCGCTTGCGCGACAAGGGAATCCCATAATAAAAACGGTGCGTGCTTCATTTTTCTGCCATGGGTTTCAATCACTGTACAAATTCACGGATTTTTTGCCGCTTTCTTTGTGAAAATCAAAGAAAATCACAAATCCCCCTTGAAAATTGTCGAAAAATGCGGTATAATAGCGAAAGATCATAAAGTGGAGAGTGCGCCCTTGCGTATTTCTCTGCGTAAAATAGAGAAAAATAAGCACAGAACAAAAGCAAATTGAAAAAGGTAGGAGCATCAAAATGGTTTTTTCAAGCCTGTTTTTTCTATACCTCTTTTTGCCCGTATGCCTGCTGTGCTACGGGCTTTTGCCGTCTTTACGGCTGAAAAATGCGGTGTTGATCCTCTTT
Source organism: Oscillospiraceae bacterium (assembly GCA_045617625.1). GTDB lineage: Bacteria > Bacillota > Clostridia > Oscillospirales > Ruminococcaceae > Firm-04. The sequence continues at coordinate 7,540 of JAZLJA010000011.1, forward strand.
TCCCTCGTGTTTTACGCTTGGGGTGAGCCGTTCTATATCCTCCTGCTGCTGGGCAGCGTGCTGGTCAACTATCTGCTTGGTCTCGGCATCGGAAAATGTCAGGATAAGCAGAAACCCAAGCTTTCCACCGCGATTTTTACCTTTTCGCTGATTTTTAACATCGGTTTGCTCGGTGTATTCAAATACAGCACCTTTATCGTCGAAAACCTCAACCTGATACCCTTTGTGCAGCTGCCTGTTCCGCATCTGCGGCTGCCCATCGGCATCAGTTTTTACACGTTCCAGATCTTGTCCTATATCATCGACCTTTACTGGGGCAATGTCGAGCGGCAGCGCAATCCGTTCCGATTCCTGCTGTATATCTCGATGTTTCCGCAGCTTGTCGCAGGTCCGATCGTTCGCTATTCGACAATCGAAGCCGAGATCCGTGAGCGCCATGTCACCCTCACCGATTTCAGCAACGGTCTCACCCGCCTGATTATGGGTCTTGCAAAAAAGGTCATCCTCGCAAACCACCTTTCCACGATCGTAGACGGCTTTTTCGGCGGCGATATCAGCACCCTGACCGTCGCGGGAACATGGTATGCGGTGATCGTCTACGCGATGCAGATCTATTTTGATTTTTCAGGCTATTCCGATATGGCAATCGGCATGGGATATATGTTCGGTTTCCACTTTGACGAAAACTTCAAGCATCCGTTTCTGTGCAAGGATATCTCTGAATTCTGGCAGAGATGGCATATTTCGCTGGGCACGTTTTTCCGCGATTATCTGCTCTATGTCCCGATCTTCGGCAAACGCCGCAAGTATGGCGGATTGTTCCTCGTGTGGTTCTGCACGGGGCTTTGGCATGGCGCAAGCTGGAATTTCGTCATTTGGGGATTGTACTTCGGCGTGTTCATTCTGATCGAACAGCTCATCGGCAAAAAACGCATTCGCAAAATCCCGCTGGTGATTCGTCATATTTACAGCAAAATCGTTATTTTTATCGGATTTGGTATCTTCTATTTCGAGAATTTCGGAAAGCTGCTGCAATTCTTCAAAAATCTGGTTGGATTGGGCGGCGGCAAGCTTTATGATAACTTCCTGCTGCTTTCCATGAAGGATAATTGTTTCCTTCTGGCAGCGGCGGTGATCTGCTGTTTCCCGATCTACAACGGTCTGCAAAGCCTCAAGCAGAAAAAAGAGGGGGCAGCGTATGTCATCGGCACGGGGCAGGTCATTGTCAATGCCGTTTTGCTGCTGGTGAGCAGTATTTTGCTGGTGGATGCCACCAACAATCCGTTCCTTTATTTCCGATTCTGATGAAAGGAGTGGCAAGCGATGACGGATTCTGATTTGCTCGGCAATGCCGACAAGGAAATAGATATTGATCTGCCTGCGGAGGAAACACCCAAGGCGGCAGACGAAACACCTGCACAAAAGCCTCGGAAATCGGCGGGGAAAACTGCAAAACCGCATGAAAACCGTCTGGAGGCGATTGCAAACGCCCGTGCAAAACGTCGTGAAGAAGCTGCACAGAAACGCTATGAGCGCAGAAAAGCCGACGAACGCAAACGTATGGCGGAGCGCGAAAAAGCAGAGCAGAAACGCGCAGCCGAATCTGCGGCGGCAGAAGAAAAATCAGAGCCTGATATTTTGCAGCGCGTGCATGAGGCGGAAGAAGCACGTATTCTCGAAAAGCAGCGCATTGCACGCCGCGACAAGATTCAGGGCGAGGCAACGGCTGCATACCGTGAGGCGACAAAGGCAGCAAAGCACGATGTCAAAAAACTGCGCCGCGCAAGCGATAAGCAATGGAAAAAGGACGCATCTGCGTTTGCTGCAAACAAACAGCTTCCGCATGCAGAAAAGCTGACAGGCGGCATCAACACTGCGGTTTGCCTGCTGCTGGCAGGCACGATCGCCGTCGGCATGGTGGTGCTGGAACGCCCCACGATGTCGGAAATCGAAAACCGCAACCTTGCAACAATGCCCGAATTTTCCGTCGATGCGTATTTGAGCGGCGAATATACCGAGGGTGTTGCGAATTATTATAACGATACCGTGCCCATGCGTTCGACATTCAAAAATCTCACCGCGTCGATTCGCAAATATATGGGCTGGCACGATGAGGGCGGCGTGACATTCCACGGCAATGCGCCCGTCACACCCGTTTCCACCGATATCCCTGCGGAAACGACGGCTGTCACCACGACCGTGACCACTGTTGACCCGACTGTGGATGTCACCACCACAAAATCCACGACAACCACCGCCGCCGAAAATGAGGGACAGGAAGTCGGCGGAGAACTCAGCAACAACATTCTGATCGTGGACAAGCGTGCGATCTCCCTATACGGCGGCAGTTTTGCCGTGGGGCGCACTTACGCCGATTCGCTCAATAAGTATAAGCGCGATTTGGGCGACAACGTCAGCATTTATTCGATGGTGATTCCGACTCCTTGTTCGTTCTATACGCCCGACGAGTTCAAATATCTCATCGGCAGTGAGTGGGACAACATCGAAAACATCAACAGCAACTTGGAAAACGTCATTCCCGTCGATGCCTACTCTGCGCTTGCAAAGCACACCGACGAGCAGATCTATATGCGCACCGACCATCACTGGTCTGCGATGGGCGCGTTTTATGCGGCAGAAGAATTTTCGGCGGCGGCAAGAGTGCCGTTTGCACGCATTTCCGAGTATGACCGCGTTGCGAGAGAGGGCTATGTCGGCACGATGTACGGCTATTCAGGGGATATCACGCTGAAAAATAACCCCGAGGAATTCTTCTATTATGTCCCGAAAGCCGAATACACCACCCGATATTATACCCCTGCGTTGGAGGGCGGCTACGAGGGCAGTCTGCTGCTCGACATCGACAAAATTGCAAAGCCCGTGAGCTGGTATCTCGTGTATATCGGCACCGATGAGCGTGTGACCCATGTGAACACCAATGTGAAAAACGGACGTAAACTCGCCATTTTCAAGGATAGTTACGGCAATGCACTGGTACCGTGGCTCACATCCTCGTTTGAGGATATCTATGTCATCGACATCCGTTATTTCAAGCCGAATGCGATTCAATATCTGAAAGATGTCGGCGCGACGGATGTGTTGTTTGTGATGAATACCTTTAGTGCAACGGGCGGCAACTGCAAGAAGATCGAGCAGATCCGAACCCAGTGAAATTTCAGAAGATACGGAGAATTGAGGAGGAAAAACCATGAGCAGAGAAGAAGTTTACGAGCGTTTGACCGAGATCTTTCAGGATGTGTTTGACGATGATCAGATCGAGTTGGATGACGACACCACCGCAGCTGATATTGAGGGCTGGGACAGTGTTGAGCATTTCAATCTGATTTCTGAGGTTGAGGCGGCATTCAAGATGCGGTTTCAGATGCGTGAGGTTTCGGGCATGAAGAATGTCGGGGAACTGGTTGACATTGTCATGGAGCGCGGAGAGTAAATCGGACCCTGCGGCACTGTAATGGGGGTGCTGCCCCCAAAACAAAGCGGCACTCATAGTATAAGTGAATAATAGTTACGCTCCCCGAGTACCTTGTATTCAGGGAGCGTAACTTTTATTATATTCTGAACGCCGTTTATCGTGGGATGCCCCTCTGGCAGATATGGGCAGAGCAAAATCAAAATGCGCCGCAGACACTCTCACGAGTGCACAAATTTCTTCGGCGTGTCCACTCGCAGCACATAGCCCGCATTGCGTATCGTGTGGAGCAGCTTCACAGGAAAACCGTCATCCACCTTTCGCCGCAGATAATGGATATACACACTGATGAGCGTATCGCTTTTGGTCATAATCTCTTTCGATACGTGGCTTTCAATGTTCTCGCGGGTGAGCGTCACCCCTTGATTGCAGATCATATATTCGAGGATCTCATATTCTTTCGCAGAAAGCGGCAGCCGTTTTCCGCTTCGTGTCGCAATCTGACGCTTGGTATCCACGGTCAAATCGGCAAGACAGTGGATGCCGTTGTCGGGGGTGACATCACTGCGCTGATAAGACCGCGCCATTCGGCGGATACGCGCAAGCAATTCGTCGATGTGAAATGGAATCGGCAGAAAATCATCCGCGCCGCTGTCAAGCCCCTGCACGCAGTCGGAGACCGAATTCTGCGGGCTCATGAGCAAAACGGGGGTATCAATTCCGCGGGTGCGCAGTTCACGCAGCACACCAAGCCCCGTGATGTCGGGCAGCGTGGTGTTGAGCAGAATCGCATCAAAGCGCGGTGAATCAAGAATCTGCAAGGCTTTCGTGCCGCTTGCGGCAGTGGTGGTCTGATAGCCATCCTCTGAAAGCCGCGCCAGGATATCGCGGCGAAGAATGGTGTTGCCTTCAATCAGCAGGATCTCCACTGGTGTACCCCCTTTTTCGTTGATACCCACAGAATATCATGCGAAGATAAAATGAATCTGAAATCTCAGCGCAGGGCGTCGGAGAGTGCCTGCGCCTCCGCGTCAGAGAGGGTGAGCGTGGTGCCGATGTGGTATAACGAAACACCTGCGAAATTCGGATTTTTCAGCACCTGCGCGGTTTCCTTGGCAGGGATGCCCGAATCATCCAGCCATTCATTTGCCCCGCCCCCTGCATAGACATCCACCGCGCCGACTTTGTAAGTGGCGATGCCGATAATCAGCGAAACCGACGCATCACGGGGCAGATCACGCCAGCCTGCAAGCACATCGGCAAACGGCATACTGTCGTTGGCATAGCCGTAATAGAGCTGGGGAATCATCCAGTCGCAGTAGCCTTTTTCGGAGATCCACAGCCCGACATCGGCGAAAAGCTTGTTGTGATTGTTCGTGATGCTTGCCTGCGGACTGATCGAAAATACAGCATCTGCTGCAATATTATGCACAGTGCCGCAGAGCTGGGATACGAGGGTCGAAATCTGCTCCCTGCGCCATGCCGCGAGATTATTTGCCTTTGCCTTCGTAAAAAACGAGGCATCAAAGGCAGTGTCGATGGTCGGATAGAAGTAATCGTCGATGTGGATGCCGTCGATGGGGTAATGGTTGAGAAGTTCGGCGGCGGTGCGGCAAATCAAATCGCGCACCGATTCGTCAGCGGGGTTGAAATACCAGCGATTTTCCCATAGGATCATGGATTTCTGCCGCTTTTCATCGCTTTGATACCAACGCTCTGCAAGTGTGTCGCCGTGCCATTGTTCCGTCATATGGGCGGCGGTTTGCAGGCGAAGCGGATTCAGCCATGCGTGCAGCGAAAGCCCCAGACTGCGGCATTCCTCCGAGAGAATCTGCATCGGGTCGGCGGCGCAGGGGAGCGCGGCTTTCGGCAGCAGGTCAGAGGTGAAATACGCCTCCCCGAAGGCGCAGGCATGGGCAAAAATCGTGTTGATGCCCAGTGCTTTCGCCTTTTGCAGATAGTCGCGCACCATGCTGCGGCAGAGGGCGGTGTCCTGCGAGGCAAACAGGGTATCGTAGAGCATATAGGGCAGCCATGCTGCGATTATTTTCGTATCTGCGCAGATTCGCTCGATGCCGCTTTGTGCCGAAAAGCACTGCTTCAGGTGGGTGAGCGTCTGTTCGCGATATGCCGCAGGGGAATAGCCTGCGTTTTTTGTTTGCGATGATGTATGTGCGGTGCATCCCGCAAACAGCAAAAACGCGAGAAAAACCGCGCAGAATCGTATAAATTTCTGATGCCTTGCCATGACAGAGCCTCCTGTTTTCTGTTGTTCCACAAGAGTATTGTAGCAGGCATTCCGTGCGATTTTTGCCGAAAACACAACGCTTCCCACGATTTTTTCAAAGGAATGCAAAACCGCAAAATTCGACTGGACAAATGCTGCGATTTGTGCTATACTGTATCATGGATAGATTTGGAGCTTTTTGAGACGAAAGGAAGCAGAAAATGTCACCTGAATTTACGAAGCGAAGCACTTATTTTTACGATCTGCCGCAGGAACTCATCGCACAGACCCCTGTGGAACCCCGCAGTGCTTCGAGATTGCTGTGCCTTGACCGAAAAACGGGTGCCGTAGCGCACCATCATTTTTTTGAACTGGGCGATTTTCTCCGCGAGGGCGATCTGCTCGTGATGAACGATTCGCGTGTGCTGCCCGCAAGGCTTTACGGCGTGAAAACCGAGAACAACACCCCCATCGAATTTTTGCTGCTCAAGCCCGTGGGTGAAAAGGTCTGGGAGATCATCTGCAAGCCGGCGAAAAAGGCGAAGATCGGCACGAAGTTCCGCTTTGGCGACAAGCTGGAGGCGGAGGTGCTGGACATCACTGAGGACGGCGGACGTAAGGTGCGCTTTGTATGCGAGGGCAGTCTTTATGCGGTGCTCGATGAGATCGGACAAATGCCCCTGCCGCCTTACATCACCGAAAAATTGCAGGATAAAGAACGCTATCAGACGGTCTATGCACGGGAACTCGGTTCTGCTGCCGCACCGACCGCAGGGCTGCACTTCACGCCTGAACTGCTCGCATCGCTGAAGGAAAAAGGCATCGACGAGGCATTTGTGACGCTCCATGTGGGCTTGGGCACGTTCCGACCTGTCAAGGAAGACGACATCCGCAGCCACCATATGCACATCGAGCATTATACCGTGCCTGCCGAAACCGCCGAAAAAATACGCAGAACCAAGGAAAACGGCGGACGCGTCATTGCCGTCGGCACGACCTCATGCCGCACACTGGAAGGTGCTTTTCAGGCACACGGCGAACTCTGTGCCTGCGAGGGTGACACGGGGATCTTCATTTATCCGCCCTATGATTTCAAGTGCATCGACGGGCTGATCACCAATTTCCATCTGCCCGAATCCACGCTGATCATGCTGGTGTCGGCATTTGCCGGCTATGACAACACTATGGCGGCTTACCATACAGCGGTGGAAGAACGCTATCGCTTTTTCAGTTTTGGCGATGCCATGCTGATTCTATAAACAATTACATCACGGAGGAAACACAATAATGAACCAATATCTGCGCAAAACCAAAATCGTATGTACCGTCGGTCCTGCCACTGACAATGATGAGATCATGCGGCAAATGATGCAGGCAGGCATGAATGTCGCAAGATTCAATTTTTCACACGCCAATTATGAAAAGGATAAAGTTCGTTTTGAGCAGGTCGTGCGCCTGCGCGAAGAACTTGGACTCCCGATCGCCACGATGCTTGATACCAAGGGTCCTGAAGTGCGTCTGCGGAAATTTCCCGACGGCCCCGTGGAACTGCATGACGGCGATACCTATACGCTCACCACACGCGATGTAGCATGCGATGCCGCAATCGGCAGCGTGACCTATTCGCGCCTCACCAACGATATCAAGCCAAACGACACGGTGATGATCGACGACGGCTTGGTGGAATTGCGCGTCGAACACGTTTCCTCAACGGATATCACCTGCAAGGTCATTCACGGCGGCACGGTGCGGGATAACAAATCCTGCAATTTTCCCGGCGTCAACCTCTCCATGCCGTATCTGAGCGATGCAGATATGAACGATCTGGAATTCGGCGCAAAGCTCGGGTTCGATTTCATCGCGGCAAGTTTTGCACGCACGGGCGCGGATATCCGCTATCTGCGGAAGTTCACGCAAAGTCTCGGATGGTATGGCGTGCGTATCATCGCAAAAATCGAAAACCGCGAGGGCGTGGACAACATCGACGAAATTCTCGATGCCGCTGACGGCATTATGGTCGCACGCGGCGATATGGGCGTGGAGATTCCGTTTGAGCAGATCCCTGCGATCCAGAAAGAACTGATTCGCAAGGGCTACGAAGCAGGCAAACAGGTCATCACCGCGACACAGATGCTCGATTCGATGATCGCACATCCTCGTCCGACCCGTGCCGAAATCACCGATGTGGCAAATGCGATCTATGACGGTACGAGCGCGATCATGCTTTCGGGCGAGACTGCTGCGGGACAGTATCCCGTGGAGGCAGTGCGCACGATGAAGCGTATCGCCGTGACCACTGAAAGCAACATCGACTATAAGGGCGAATTCCTGAACCGCATGGGGGCAAAGGTCACCATCGCCGATGCGATCTCGCACGCGACGGTCACAACGGCTCACGATCTGGATGCGGCGGCGATCGTCACGGTGACAAAGGGCGGCGAAACGGCACGCCTGATCTCAAAATATCGCCCGCTGTTCCCGATCATTTCCTGCACGATGGATCCGATGGTGCAGCGGCAGATGAATCTTTCGTGGGGTGTGCATCCGCTGGTGATCTCTGAAGAAACCAGCACAGATGCGCTGTTCCATCATGCAGTGGAGGCGGCGTGCAAGGCGGGGTATGTGGAGCCGAATGATCTGGTGGTCATCACGGCGGGCGTGCCGCTTGGCGTTGAGGGCACGACGAATCTTATGAAAGTTGAGAGGATCGAATGACAGAGGTGCCTGCCGCGCTGATAAACGGCGTCCATCACAAAAGTTTTGCGCAAGCTTTTTCAAAAGCTTGCAGGGTCGAGGGGCAGCGAAACATAATATCAAAGCAGAAACATAAAAGCGGACGACTCGCAAAGTCATCCGCTTTTTTGTGCTGTGAAAAATCTGTCATGCCCTATCTATGCGGCAGGCATTTCTCAATCAAAGAAGAAAATGTCCTCTACCGTGGCACCAAATACCTTCGCAATGTCCATCGCAAGCTTCAGCGAAGGATTGTATAGCCCCTTCTCCAAACGGATGATGGTCTCTCGGCGCACCCCAACCAAGTCTGCGAGGTCGCCCTGCTTCATGTCTGTTTTTGCACGATATTCCTTGAGTTTCGTATGCATTTGTGCTTCAGGCATCCGCATCACCCTCGCTTTCCTCGTTGAGCAGCTTTTTGAGCTGGAGCTCATTGTAGATCTCCATGCCGAGTTCCAGAATGCGCACAGCGACAAACAAGCCTATGCCTGCGACGAAGCAAACGATCGGTGACAGTGTGAGGCTCTTGCCAATCAGACCCCAGAAGCACAGGAAGCCGATTTCACCGAGCAATACTGCGAAAACAGCACGCTTCTGACGAGTCTCTACCAGTTCGTCAGGCTTTTCAAACTTGAACAGGCGGCTTTTCAGACTTTCCACCAGACAGAAGAACATGAAGAAATAGAACAGCTTGCTCGGGGAAAGAATCGCCAAAAGAAGCAATGTGATTTCAAGCATAGAAGATACAATATCGACGAGAAGACTTGCTTTTGCGGATAATTGGATCGGGAAACGCTTGGAATCGGACGTTTTGGTGCTGGTTTGATTGTTTGTGGTGTTCATGATTATTCCTCCTCAATATTTTACTCGTCGTCGTCACCGATGACGGGTTTGTCCAGAATGACGTAAAACAGGCTCTGCAGCCCCGATTTCAGGAAAAACAGCATAAAAATGATCGTGGGAACCTGCTGTCTGTGAATCGTGAATGTGATGTCAATGCAGGTCATGACGACGAACAGCACCCAGCCGAGAAAGAACATCGTGCCCGATGCCATGCTGTTGGATTTCAGGCGAATTTCGCGGGCAAGTTCATCTTCCCCCTGCATTTTGTATTTCTTCAGGATGCGGAACATATACACGAAAAATACGATTGCTGCCGCAAATGCAATGCCGAGGATAATGAACGCGGGCGCGGACGGGGTGTCGAGCAATTTGCGTAAGCCGTTGCTGAATGTCACGAAGAAGCAAAGCACTGCAATGAGCAGCTCAGCAACGGCTGCCATCAGGTTCAATTTACGCAGCGGAAATGCGGGGCGGGCATCGGGGTGCGATACCATAAACATTTTTTCGAGTTCTTCCATATTTGATTTTTTCATCAGATCGTCCTCCGTGTGGTTTGTTCAGGTGATGTATTTCTCACCTCATGTGACAAGTATATCACATAAAAATCGAAATGTCAACCCAAAAGTGATAAATTTATCACTTTTGGATGAATGCACAACAGGTGATGTATTTGTCACATCATCTGCTGTGCAGCATGACGAATCCTGCCTGCAAAAATCGCTGCCCGAACAGAACTTTTTTGCGGTTTCCCATTGCTTTTTTGTGGGAGATGTGCTATAATAAATAATGAATATCATCAAGGAGGTGCGGCGGTGGACAAAGCGGCATTCATGGCGGAGTGGAAGATGCTCCTGCTGTGGGGGATATTGTTGGATGCGGCTGCCTATTTCATCAGCACATTCTTTTATGGTTTCACGCTGCGGTTTGCGCTTGGGCTGCTGATCGGCACAGCGGTCATGCTCATCAATCTGTGGATCTTGCAGTTCGGGCTGACTTTGGTGCTTTCAGAGGCAAAGCGGACAGGCAAGGCGAATATGAAGCTGCACAACAAATACTATGTAATTCGGCAGCTTGTGTTCTGCATCGGATTCGGTCTTGCGCTTTTCTTTTCCGATGCGGTCTCTCCGATCGCCGCAGCAATTCCTGTATGCTACCCCAAACTGATCTATACAGCACAGGGTATATTTTGCAAATCCAAGATACAGCAATAGGAGGTGAGACACAACATCTATGAAACTACCAGAGTTCCTGAAAGGCTCTTCGGAGCTGAGTGTTACAGGTCCTAAAATCATTGCCTCGTTTGACGTGTTCGGCGTGACCATCAACTTCACCGAAACCATTGTGCTTGAGTGGATCGTCATGGCAGCGATTCTGTTCGCGGCATGGTTTTTGACGCGCAATCTGAAAGTCAGGGGCATTTCCAAGCGGCAGGCGATTGCAGAATGGGCTGTCGAAGCGATCACGAATCTCGTCACCGATTCGATGGGTTCGCAGTGGAAACATTATACTCCGTATATCGCCACACAGTTTTCGTTCCTCATCTGCGGCAGTCTGCTCAGTCTGACAGGTCTGCGTGCGGTGACATCCGATTATTCGGTGCTGCTTGCATGGGCGATTGTTTCGTTCGTGATAATCACGGCAACGAAAATTCGCTCGGGCGGCGTGGGCGGCTATCTGAAAGGAATGCTCGACCCGATCCCCGTCATGCTCCCCATGAACATCGTGAGCGAGTTTGCGACCCCGATTGCGCTTTCCTTCCGTCATTTCGGAAATATCGCAGGCGGCAGCGTCATCATGGCACTGGTCTACTGCGGTCTGACAGGGCTGAGCCATTTGGTCGGCTTGCAGATCCCGATTTTCACTGTGGGTATTCCCGCGGTGCTGTCGCTCTATTTCGATTTGTTTTCCGATTTCATTCAGGCATTCATTTTCTGTATGCTGACGATGGTTTACATCAGCAATGCTGCGGATGACGGAAGCAGTGCATGATGATCCCGTATGTTCATTCATTTTGATTCTCATGAAAAAATTTTTTTGGAGGTATTTTAACTATGGACACCACAAATATTGCAGAGGCATTGATTTACGCAGGTTCGGCAATCGGCGCAGGACTTGCTATGATTTCGGGTTTCGGTCCCGGTATCGGTGAAGGTTACGCCGTCGGCAAGGCTTGTGAAGCAATCGCAAGACAGCCTGAGGCTTCGGGTGCTGTCACCAGAACGATGTTCGTCGGCTGTGCCGTTGCGGAAACCACCGGTATTTACGGCTTCGTTGTCGCTCTTCTGCTGATGCTCCTCAAGCCGTTCACCTGATATTCGGCGGCATTTGAGAACATAACAGGAAGAAAGGCGAGAATATGCTGGATTTTTTATCCTTTGATATCGGCACGATTTTGTTCTCGTGGCTCAATTTGCTGCTTTTGTTTTTCGGGCTCAAGCATTTTCTGTTCAAGCCGGTGAATGACATTCTGGAAAAGCGTCAGGCGATGGTTGACCAGAGCATCACAGCGGCTGAAAATGCACAAACCGAAGCAGAAGCTGCAAAAACCGAATATACCCAGAAGCTTTCCAACGCCAAGGAGGAATCCGCGGAAATGCTCCGAAAGGCAACGAAAAAGGCGCAGCAGCGCTCGGATGAGATTGTCGCGGCAGCAAAGGAGGAAGCAGCAGGGATTATGGCGCGGAATACGGAATCGCTTGAACGCGAAAAGCGGAGAGCAGAAAACGAACTGCGCGGCACGGTCTCCGAGCTTGCCGTCATGATGGCGGAAAAGGTCGTGGAGCGTGAGGTCAAACCCGAGGATCATAAACGACTGATTGACGAATTTATCGACGCGGTAGGTGATGCAGAGTGAGTAACGAGATCACCACGGTTTATGCAAATGCGCTGTTTTCGCTGGCGAAAGAGCAGGGCGATTCGGTTTTGCAGCAAACACGCTCCGATCTGCGCGAGTGCGCAGTGCTGTTTTCGCTGCATCCCGATCTGCCGCGTTTGCTTTCACTGCCCACCCTCTCCGTGGAGGAACGTCTCTCCACGGCAAAGAAGATCTTTGGTGAGGAGGGGCTTGCCTGCCGCCTGCTGTTTTTGCTCATTGATCACGGCAGAGTCACGTTTCTGGGCGAAATCGCCGATGCGTTTGACGCGCTGATGCTCGAAGAACGGAATATGGTGCAGGTGCAGGTGATATCGGCAGTGCCGCTGACAGACTCGCAGGAGGCAAAGCTGATTGCAAGCTTGCAGCGCAAACTGCAAAAAAGCGTGTGGCTCACGAAAAAAATCGACCGCAGCATTTTGGGCGGCGTTGTGGTGCAGTATGGCGACACACGCCTTGACAACAGCCTCAAAACGCGTCTCGATTCGCTGAAAACAGCACTTGCGGTCAAATAATCTGAATGACAGGAACTATTTAGAAGGTGAAATATGAATTTACGACCTGATGAAATCACAGGCATCATCAAGGAGCAGCTCAAAAACTATGAGGCAAAGCTGAACCTTGCGGATGTCGGCACGGTCATCACCGTGGGCGACGGCATCGCCAATGTTCACGGGCTGGAACAGTGTATGTCGGGCGAACTGCTGGAATTTGAAGGCGGCATCTCGGGCATGGCACTGAACCTTGAACATGATTTTGTGGGCGCGGTGCTGCTCGGCTCCGATAAGGATATCAAAGAGGGCTCCACGGTTCGCAGAACGAAGAAAATCGTGTCGGTGCCTGTGGGCGATGAACTGCTCGGACGCGTGGTCAATGCACTGGGCGAGCCGATCGACGGCAAGGGTGCTGTCATGGCAACAAAATCCATGCCGATCGAAAAAATCGCACCCGGCATCATCACAAGAAAATCGGTGCACACCCCGATGCAGACAGGCATCAAGGCAATTGACTCCATGATCCCGATTGGCAGAGGTCAGCGTGAGCTGATCATCGGAGACCGTCAGACGGGCAAAACCACCATTGCACTGGATACCATTATGAATCAGCGCGGCAAGGATGTCATCTGCATCTATGTCGCCATCGGACAGAAGCGTTCGACGGTTGCAAATGTCGTCGAGACACTGACCAGGTCGGGCGCGATGGATTATACCATCATCGTTTCGGCAACGGCTTCAGAGCTTGCGCCGCTGCAATATATCGCACCCTATTCGGGCTGCACGATGGGCGAATATTTCGTCGAGCAGGGCAAGGATGTGCTGGTGATCTACGATGATCTCTCCAAGCACGCAGTCGCTTACCGTACCCTTTCGCTGCTGCTGAAGCGTCCTCCGGGGCGTGAGGCTTATCCGGGCGATGTGTTCTATCTCCATTCGAGACTGCTGGAACGTGCCTGCTGTCTCAATGAGAATTACGGCGGCGGTTCTCTCACCGCACTGCCGATCATCGAAACACAGGCGGGCGATGTCTCAGCTTATATTCCGACCAACGTCATTTCCATCACCGACGGACAGATTTTCCTTGAAACGGATCTGTTCAATGCGGGCGTGCGTCCTGCGGTCAACCCCGGTATCTCGGTTTCCCGTGTCGGTTCTGCCGCACAAATCCCTGCGATGAAAAAGGTGTCGGGCTCTTTGAAGCTGACCTATTCGCAGTACCGCGAATTGCAGGCGTTTTCACAGTTTGGCTCCGATCTGGATAAGGATACCAAGGAGCGGCTTGCAAAGGGCGAACGTGTCGTGGAAGTGCTGAAACAGGGCAAGAGCAGTCCGCTCTCCGCAGCGCATCAGGTGTGCATCATCTACGCGGTGGTCAACAATATGCTGCGTGAAGTGCCCATCGGGCGCGTTGCCGAGTTTGAAACCGCGCTGCTCGAGGAAATCGACGCCTGCCACAGCGAGATCATCGCATCCATTGAAGAAACGGGCAAACTTCTGCCCGAGATCGAGGAGCAGCTCAAAACCGTCATCACCGAGTTTGTGCAGAGCTTTGTCTGAACAGAGGAGGGCTTGATACATGGCTGCATCCAACATGAAAGCAATCAAGCGGCGCATCAAAAGCGTGGAAAGCACCATGCAGATCACTAAGGCAATGGAACTGGTGTCATCCTCCAAGCTGCGCCGTGCCAAGGAGCGTGCCGAATCGGCTGCGCCCTATTTCGATCTGCTCTATCAGACCATGAGCGAGATCACCGCCGAGGCAAACGGGTTTCGTTCCGTATTCACGGAGCTGCGCGAAAGCGGCGCGGCACTGCTGATCGTCATGGCAGGTGACAGAGGTCTGGCAGGCGGATTCAATCTCAATGTGTTTCGCTGTGCCGATGCCCGCATCAAGGAATTGGAATCGCTGGGCAGAGAAGTTATTCTGATGACGATCGGCAAAAAATCCGCGGAGCATTACGCGAAATTCTCAAACCGTGTTCTGGCACATTTTGAGGACATCGGCGAAACCGTCACGACGTATTCAACCCTGACGATGGCGGAAAAGATTTTGCATCTGTTCAAGGAGGGGCATCTTTCACTGGTGGAGGTTTTCTTCACGAACATGGTGTCGCCGCTTTTGCAGGAGGCAAGACAGATGACCGTCGTTCCTGTGCCGAATATGGAACAGGCAGGCGAGGGCGTGCAAAGTCTGACGGAATATGAGCCGAGCCCCGAGGCGGTGTTTGACAGCCTCATCCCGAAGTATCTTTCGGGTATTCTTTACTGCACGATCGTGGATACCTACGCATCGGAGCAGGCGGCACGCCGCATGGCGATGGAGAATGCGTCGGACAACGCACAGGAAATGATCGACGACCTCTCACTGCGGTATAATCGTGCGCGTCAGGCGGCGATCACGCAGGAATTGACGGAAATCGTCAGCGGTGCCAATGCACAGGGATGATAGGTGTGCCTGCGGCGCATTGGTAAAGGGGACTCCCATGTTTCGCAAAGCGAAACGGTGCAGTTTGCTTCGCAAACGTGCCGCCCCAAACCCCTGCCAAAGGGATACTATCCCTTTGGAATCCCATTATAAATAAGGCATGACACGCGAAGCGAAATCAAAGTTTCGGGCAAGCCTTTTCAAAGGCTTGCAGGGTCGAGGAAACCCTATGAAGGGGCTCCCTCCACGGTGTTCCCCTTATCAAGCAAGCGAAATACCTTTTTCACGCAGAAAACAGAATAACAACAATGAAAGTGAGCTGCATATATGCAATCGAATGAAGCAGAAAAGCGCGGCGGCATCGGCAAGATCGTGCAGATCATCGGTGCAGTCGTGGACGTGCGCTTTCAGAAATCCGAGCTGCCCCGTTTGCTGAACGCCATTGAGTGCGATAACAACGGGCAAAAGCTGGTGCTGGAGGTGGCACAGCATATCGGTGACGATGTGGTGCGCTGCATCGCCATGAGCAGTACAGACGGGCTGGTGCGCGGCATCGACGCGATCGACACGGGCAGCCCGATCCGCGTTCCCGTGGGGCGTGAAACGCTTGGCAGAGTGTTCAATCTGCTGGGCGACCCCGTGGATGAACAGCCCGCCCCGCAAACCGCGGAGCGTCACCCCATTCACCGCGATGCACCTTCCTACGAGGAACAGGCAGCATCGACAGAAGTGCTGGAAACCGGCATCAAGGTCATCGACCTCATTGCACCGTACCTCAAGGGCGGCAAGATCGGTCTGTTCGGCGGTGCAGGCGTCGGCAAAACGGTGCTGATTCAGGAACTGATCAATAACGTCGCAAACCAGCACGGCGGCATTTCGGTCTTTACGGGCGTCGGTGAACGTACCCGTGAGGGCAACGACCTCTATAACGAGATGAAAGAATCTGGCGTTCTCGAAAAAACCTGTCTGGTTTACGGGCAGATGAACGAACCTCCCGGGGCGAGAATGCGTGTGGCACTGTCCGGTCTGACAATGGCGGGATATTTCCGCGATCATGAGGGACAGGATGTGCTGCTGTTCATCGACAACATTTTCCGTTTCACGCAGGCAGGCTCTGAGGTTTCGGCACTGCTCGGCAGAATGCCTTCTGCCGTCGGTTATCAGCCGACGCTTGCCACCGAAATGGGTGCTTTGCAGGAACGCATCACCTCCACCTCCAAAGGTTCGATCACCTCGGTTCAGGCGGTCTATGTCCCTGCGGACGATCTGACTGACCCTGCACCTGCCACGACATTTGCCCATCTGGATGCGACCACCGTTTTGTCCCGTTCGATCGCATCACTGGGTATTTATCCCGCTGTTGACCCGCTGGAATCCAGCTCCCGTATCCTCGACCCCGATATCGTCGGGCAGGAGCATTATGAAGTCGCCCGCAAGGTGCAGACCATTCTCCAGCGTTATACCGAATTGCAGGATATCATTGCGATCATGGGTATGGATGAGCTTTCCGATGAGGACAAGCTGACCGTCAACCGTGCGAGAAAGATCCAGCGATTCCTTTCACAGCCGTTCACGGTCGCGGAACAGTTCACGGGCATGGAGGGCAAGTTTGTCCCGATTGCCGAGACGATTCGCGGCTTTCGTGAGATCATCGAGGGCTTGCACGACGATCTGCCCGAATCTGCATTTTTGTTTGCAGGCACCATCGACGACGTGATTGAAAAGGCAAAGGCAACGGAGGAGGGCGCACAGTGAGTACCTTTTTGCTGCGCATTCTCACACCGCGGGATACCTTTTTCGAGGGGGATGTGGAACGGATCATCGTTCACACCACCGAAGGCGATGCGGGTATCCTTGCGAAACATGAAAAATATGTTGCCTGCCTGCCTGCGGGTCCGCTGAAAATCACCGCTGCAGACGGTTCCAAGCGGCTTGCGGCAGTGTCGGGGGGCATCATGAAGGTATCTGAAACACAAACTGTCATTTTGGCAGATGCAGCCGAGTGGGCGGAGGACATTGATGTCGAACACGCCAAACGCTCGGAGGAAGATGCCAGAAAACGACGTGAGCAAAGCCAAAATCCTCATGACATGGAACGCGCTGAGGCGAAATTGCAGCGTGCCCTGAACCGTCTGCGCGTTTCCTCTATGGAAAAATAAGGATGACACCGCAAACGTGAAGACTTGACGGTGTTGACCGCATCGAAAGGAACAAGCATCATGAAGAAGACACGTTTATTCTTTCTGCTTACTGTGGTCCTCGGCTGCTTTGCTGCCATCGGGCTGATGAACATTCCCTCCATGAACCGTATCAAAAGCGGCGATATCCGCAGCATGGAGGATGTCGAGGACGGCAACTATCAAAGCGGTGATCTGGTCAAGGGCACGATCGAATGCTGCGTGGGCTGCTGCGCGGAGGAGTATAAGACCAACTGGGGCATCCGCACATCCAAATCCAGCGATAAGCTTTACTATGTCATTCTGCTCAACAACGATAAGTATATGGTGCTTTGCACCTCTGACAAGGATGAGTATCGCCGTCTGGACACGCTGTATGACGAGACGATCGAATACTTTGAGCAGCTGGTGGATGAGGAGGTCGATTACGAGAGCATAACCCCGCCTGTCAGCACAATGTCGTTTGAGGGGCAGGCTGTGAGCATTCCCTCGGATATCGTCGGCTACTTCAAGGAATGGTATGATGAATATGCCGCATATGAAGGCAGCGTGTTTGAATCCGAATGTGAAATGCTGATGCTCCGTTCTTCGGAGTTTGACGGCATCAATACAATGGTCTATGTGGGCATTGGCTGCGGTGCGGCGGCGGTGCTGTGTTTGATTCTGGCGATCGTATTCGTGATCAAATCGAAACGCGACGAGGTCTACGGATATTGAAATAGTGCAAATTCAAGAAAGAGGGGGCTTTTTCGATGAGTAAATGCAAACGAATGACGGCGGTGCTGCTCAGCGGGCTGATGACGGCTTCACTGCTCAGTGCCAATGCCGTGCCGCTTTCGGCGGCAGAAAGCAACAAGGTTTACGACGAGGAAAGCGGCGTGACATATAACACGCAGGATGACTGGCTGCATGTCGAGGGTGACAAGATCGTGGACATGAACGGCAACGAGGTGTGGCTGACAGGCTGCAACTGGTTCGGCTATAACGTCGGCAGTCAGGTGTTTGACGGTGTCTGGTCGCAGAATATGCACGAGATGCTCAACCAGATCGCAGACCACGGTTTCAATCTGCTGCGTGTGCCGATGTCCACCCAGATCCTTCTTCAGTGGCGTGACGGCGGCAAAGATCCTGCAACACCCAAGGTCAACCAATACTGCAACCCCGAACTGACCGTTGAGGGCGTTTCGGGCGGTACCATTCTCGACAGCTTCACGATCTGGAGCAAGGCGGTGCAGTGGTGCCGGCAAAACGGCATCAAGATCATGATCGACATTCACTCTGCGGCAACGGACTCCGCAGGACATCAGGTCAATCTCTGGTACACCGACAAGTACAGCACGCAGGATTGGTGCGACGCACTCTACTGGTTCGCGGATTATTACAAGAACGATGATACGATCATCGCCATTGACCTGAAAAACGAACCCCACGGCAAGGCGGATGTCCCGAACAACATGGCGAAATGGGACGGCTCCTCCGATGCGAACAACTGGCGGTATGCGGCAGAGGTCGCAGCGGCATCTGTCATGAAGGCGAACCCCAATCTGCTGGTGATGGTCGAGGGCAACGAGGTCTACCCAAAAGAAGGCTATGACTGGACGGCTCCTGCGATCGACTACACCACAATGACCGAGTTCTACTACGGTGCATGGTGGGGCGGCAACTTCCGCGGTGTCCGCAAAGATCCCGTCAATCTGGGCGAGCATCAGAGTCAGCTTGTATATTCGCCGCACGACTACGGTCCGCTGGTTTACGAGCAGACATGGTTCAACAAGGATTTCACCACCCAGACGCTTCTGGATGACTACTGGTATGATACATGGGCATTCATCGCCGAGGAACACATCGCACCGCTGCTGATAGGTGAGTGGGGCGGTTTCATCGACGAACACGACAAGGACGGCAAAAACCGCAGATGGATGACACTTCTGCGCGACTACATGATCAAGATGCACATTCACCATACGTTCTGGTGCTTCAACGAAAATTCGGGCGACACGGGTGGATTGGTGTACGACAACTTCGGCAAGTGGGATGAGGAAAAATATGAACTCGTGCGCCCTGCACTCTGGCAGGATGACAACGGCGTGTTCATCAGCCTTGACCACGAAGTTCCGCTTGGTCAGAACGGTCAGTCCATCAACGATTTCTACGGCAATGGCGGCAACACCGACACCGGCAGCACTCCGAAGCAGACCACTGCTCCCGATGATCACCTCTACGGCGATGTCAACGAGGATGGGCAGGTGACGGTCTCCGATGCGATCCTCCTCAGCAGAATTTCTGCCGAGGATGTCACAGTGGATGTTTCGGCAAAGGGCTTGGAAAATGCCGATGTGAACGGCGACGGCGCAAAGAATTCTGAGGATACCGCAATGGTGCTGCGCTATGTGGCAAAACTCATCACGCTGGATGACCTGAATCCGCACAAGGGCGAAAGCACAGGCGGCACAACCCAGACAAGCAGCGGCGGCGGACAGACACTCAAGGAAAAACAGCCCGAAGGTCCGTTCTATCTGAACATTGTGCTTTCGGATGATGTGACACCCGTTTTGAATATGGATATTGCAGGCAAGCACTATAAGCAGGATGTCACCGATTTTAAGGCTGCGGAAACGATCACGATGGAAACAGTCTATGACACTCTGCCAAGCAGCAAGGGCGAAACGCTGATTCGCATTGCAGTGCCTTACAGTGTCGGCAACATCGGCAGCCTGAACCTGACGCTTTACGGCAACACGGGCGAGGGCAGCAGCACGACATTCGGCATCATGCTGAATCAGAAAGTGTCGTTCACGCTTTGCAAAGACGGTCAATATTTCTCGGAAGCAACCATCGAGTATGACGGCAAGGATTTTGCCGCTGCAACATCGAAATAAGAGGAGGAATTATCATGAAGTACGCGATCACCTATATCAAAAAGCTGGATGTCAACAAGTTCACGGATGAAATGCCTGTGGGCGAGATCGAAGCAGATCTGCTGGGCGTGGCAAAGCGCACGGCGAATGAATATCTGAATCAGTGGTTTGTGGATAAAAAGCTGAAAGTTTGCAACAAGGGCGAATGGGTCAAGGATGTGAAGCGCAACGGTCAGGTGCGTGATTTCATGGTGACGGATGGCGATAAGCCCTCAAAGCTGATTTTCATTCTCCGCGAAGCATAATCAAAAATCGCTCAAGCCTTTTTACGGGCTTGAGCGATTTCATTTGTCGATAAAGTTGTTATTGATAATGGGGCTCAGCCCCAAACCCTGCCAAAGGGACACTGTCCCTTTGGAATCTCATGATGAAGCGGAGCTCCAATCAAAAATCGCCGCAGGCACCGATTCACAGATCGACAATTTGCGATTTGTCAAGTTCTTTTTCCTGATCCTCGCGCTTCTTCGTTGTAAACAATGCGTATTCCACCATGAACACCGCTGTTGGGATATTACAAAACAGCAGGATAGGTGCGGCCACTAGTACAATGTCGCCTGCCGTTGTCGGTTCAGGTTTCTCGTTCGGAATTTCAACGATTTCATTGGTGCTTTCATCCAACACAGTGGTCGATCCCACTCCCTTAACCGCACTTAAAAAAACCGCAGGTATAGCGAGCAACAGTGATATCCCAAATGTGATGATCGGCAGACACAATCCGTACTTTCTGCCGTTTTTGTGGCTGCACAAGCGGCATTGACAATATACCAACACGCCAATGATGCCAACCATAAGTAGAAGAACAATCAGATCCATGAAAGATACTCCTTTCTGTGCGGCAGTGTCCGATTACGGGCTGCCCTTTTGCTTGCGATATTCGTGAATGAGAATTTTTGCAGTGTCGAAGTCCAGTTTGTCGCTGATGGCAAGGCGTTTGACGGTTGCCACGAACGGATCCTGTTCGGCGGATTCAGCAAGTTGGATTTTCTGGATCAGCCTGTCAAGCCGCAGACGCACTGTGGGATAGGAGACATCGTATTGCCGTGCGACCTCTTTGAGTGAGCCTGATGCGAGCAGAAACCGCTTGATAAATGCGACGTCCTCATCTTCAAGGCCAGCCATCCAATCGGGAACAAGTTCAATCGCCATCGGTATCCCTCCTTTAACATTATTTAGTATATACCTAAATAATATTAAAGTCAATATGAAAGAAATGATTTTGTATCATTGAACAAATTGCAAGCCGCCCTCTTGTGCAGATTGCAGCAATCCACAAAATGATATGTTTTTTCGGAAATTATAAAAAACCCCTTGACAAATCGCAAACAGTGTGCTATACTATTCTATGCTGTGATTTGAATGTAACAGTTCCCGTATTCCATAGACAGTCGGCATTCGCATTTGATGCGTTGGAAGTCCGGCCGAGGAGTGCCGATTGTTTTCATAGAATGATACAACCGCCTCTCCTTATCATCGGGAGAGGCGGTTTCATTGCATATCCTCGCAATGGTTTGCCTCGCTGTTTTTTCAGCATCGCAAGCTTATCATGACGGAGGTGAAATTTTCATGCCGAGTGAAAAGGTACTGCAAAGCAAGCAGGCAAAGGTTGAGGCTCTCACCGAACTGCTCAAGAACGCTTCCGCTTGTGTCCTCGTCGATTACAAGGGCATCAGCGTGGCTGACGACACAAAGCTTCGTAAGGAGCTGCGTGAGGCAGGCGTGACCTACATGGTTCAGAAGAACACTTTGATCCGCCTTGCAATGCACAACATCGGCTTCGATCAGTTTGATGGTATGCTCGAAGGCACCACTGCAATCGCAGTTTCTGCCGCTGACCAGACCGTCGCTGCCCGTATTCTGGGTGAGTTTGCTGAGAAGTCCGAAGGCAAGTTCTCCCTGAAGGGCGGATTTGTCGATGGTGATGTCTATGATGCTGCAAAGATCATGGCTCTCTCCAAGATTCCTTCCAAGGATGTCCTGCTCGCACAGCTCCTCGGTTCCCTGCAGGGTCCGATGCAGAAGCTGGCTGCAACATTGCAGGCTCTCGTGGACAAGAAGAACTCCGAGGCTGCGTAATTGCCTCAACATTCGTAAACCCGAATTTTAATTTTTATTATGTAAAGGAGATTTATCATGGCTTCCGAAAAGACTATGAAGTTTATCGAAGATATCAAGGCACTCTCCGTTCTCGAGCTGGCTGAGCTGGTCGAGGCAATTCAGGAAGAGTTTGGCGTTACCGCTGTTGTCGCTGCTGCTGGCCCTGCTGCCGGCGGTGCTGAGGCTGCTGCTGAAAAGACCGAGTTTGACGTTGTTCTGACCTCCTTCGGTGATGCTAAGATGGGCGTCATCAAGGCTGTCAAGGATATCCTTGGTCTGGGCCTGAAAGAAGCAAAGGCTGCTGTTGAAGGCGCACCTTGCACCCTCAAGGAAGCAGTTGCTAAGGCTGAGGCTGAAGAGCTGAAGGCAAAGCTGGAAGAAGCTGGCGCTACCATCGAGCTGAAGTAATTCTTCTCAAAAACAAAAGACGCTCTGTCGTTAGGTCGGTACTCATAAAGAAGTTTTTCAGCAACTATTATGTTAAGACCTATACAGCGGGCTATTAAACGAAACAGGCAGATACTTCTACAAGAGGTATCTGCCTTTTTCATTCTTTTATTCTAATCAGGCTTCTGAGAATTCATCAACTTATCAAGTACTATCTTAATAGTTTTCAAGCGGTAATTCATTGCTTGTTGTGAGGATATCCTCAGAATCGAAAACAATGATCTGGATTTCAGGTGCGGCATATTCCATTAAATTTCACCTCCAAGCTGTTCGGCAGCCTGCCAGTATTCGTAAAGTGCTGCGCAGACGTTTTTGAGTTTTGTATCCTCTGTATTGGCAGCAACCAATTTCACATAGTTCATCGGGCTGTATGTAATGGTGTAATTACCGATTTTTGTTGTAATCTGTTTTCCGAGGTTCGCGGCTGAAACAGGTTTGCAGTCCAGATACCAACCGATATGATTTTCTTTCAGATTATATGTTTTTGCAAGAGAGTTGTCTGTCAGCTTGAAATAATGGCGGACAATGATTTCATTTTCAAGAAGCAGACTTGTGCCGTAATAGGTAATTCCGTCAGGTAATGAGCCGACACTTTTCTTATCCTCAATTTTTGAGCCGTCAACCTCACCAAGCGTACCATCAATGTCCTTATTCGCAAGATTTTCTGTATTATAGCCGAAATATTCCTGAGAATATCCGCCGTAATTCAGCATGGACTTCACGAATGTTTTGGTATTTTCATCATAATCTCCGTTTAAAATTGCCTTTGCATAATCAATCACAGAATAGCTGTATTCAGCGTAGCTTTTGCCGTCTGCGGAAAGAATTTCGGCAGTGATTGTTGCTGTCATTTCCTTTGCTGCAACTCCGCAGGAGAATACAAAATACTGCTTTCCGCCTTCATTTGTTTTTACAGCTTCGCTTACAGGTGTGCTGATTTTTTTACCGTTCGGAAGTGTGAACTGCATTTTTACTGTCTCATCTTCCAGAACCTTTTCGTCAACATCACAATAGAAATTCACATTGATTTTTTTGTCAATATCAAGTGAAACACCTGCAATTTCAGCCTGATTTCCGATAAATTCAACATCACTCATATCATAGAGAGAGCTTTTCCCCTCGTTCATACGCTGATAAGCAGTCAGAGCGTAAAGGCACTGGTCAGTCGCCATAGCATTTCCACCGTCACCTATCACATGGCTGAAATTCTTTGTATCTGCATTATAGAAGGCAAGAAGTGCATTAACAATCGAATTGCCGTTCTTGATAAAACGAGCATCTGTGTTTGGATTGATTCCAAGTGCTGTGCAGGCTGTTATGACCTGTGCTATACTTTCAGCATTCACGCTTCCCCATGAAGCATAACCGCCGTTTTCGTTCTGAATTGTTGACAGTACCGCAACTGCACGTTCAATTACAGGCTTTATATTCTCATCATTTTTGTATGGTGCAAGTGCCTGCAATGCCATTGATGTAATGTCAGGGTCAGGATTTTTCCCCGATAATGCCCAGCCACCATTTTCAAGCTCTTTGCTCAGTATGAATTCAATACACTGCTGACGAATCGTTGAGTCTGTGGTCTGATAATTATTTGTATCAAGAGCAATCAGGGCAAAAATCGGACCGTTTATGCCTTGTTTTTTTATCCAGTTGAAATCATCAAATGGCTTGATAAGATTATAATTTCCAACACATCTTGCATCACGCCCGAT
>JAZLJA010000012.1:0-221928 GCA_045617625.1 Oscillospiraceae bacterium
TAACGATGCGTTGATGAACCGCCCACTTTTTTATAGTAGTAGCATATTTTCTTCCACGAAACGGGCATCATGCTGACAAGACATTCACCAAGTGCCGCCTGTGCGGCTTCGATTTTTTCCATGTTTTCAAGCTTTTCCATTTAAGTTCCTCCATAAAATTTTTTGTTCCTGACGTTCGATCAACCGCCGAACAGATCATTCATAGCAGCCTGTTTTTATATATAGTATGTGTGACAACATTTCCACGCACTCAACGCTATTTTGCAAACACCGGTTTCAGCGATGCGGGGGTTATTGTCTGTTTTTCTGATATGTTTTCCAAATTCCGAATGCTGTTATGACAAGAATCAGAATGCCGGTCAGCAGAAGTGCAATGCTATTATCGTGAATGCCCCAGAAAAAGCATAGCCCGATCAAGCCGCCGTAAACAACGATCAAGATAATAGCTGCTATGATTCTCAGTATCACGGGGATCTTTTTATCCGTAGCTGCATTCAGGCTGCCTTCAATAATCAGTTCAAATAGTATTTCAAATATCAGTTCCATGCTTCTCTCCTTTCCGCAGGAATTCCTGCCTTGTCAGCAGAACTACGCACTCAACGTGCCCCGGAAGCCCGACATTGATGTCTGAATGATATTCATATCAGAGAAACGAGAGGTTTGAAAGCGGGGATTAGATGTTGCCCTGTCAGAAGCAGATGCCCTGATCAACTCATGCAAACACAAAGATCTTGCAGAGTTGATTTGGCATTTAATATTTGTGCGTAATAACAGCTCCGCGTTCAGTCAGGTTAAGGATTCTTTTTCACACGGCAAATCTCGATGCGGTGGCGCCGTACACGCTGAACCTCAATGCTTAGTATATCCGTTTCAAGTACTGTGGTCGTATTGTCATTCGGGATAGAGCCTATGAGAGAAATCACATATCCGCTGAACGAATCAAAATCCTCAGCGGGGAGCGTAATATCCAGCTCTGTGCAGACATCAGTCAGGAGCGCCTTGCCGGGGATTATCCATGTCTGCTCATCGACCTGTTTGATTGCTTCAGCCTCGCTGCTGCCGTCGAAATCACCGATCAGAGCTTCAAGCAGGTCCGTGATCGAGATCACGCCGTTCATGCCGCCGTACTCGTCCAGCACCACGGCAAAATGCGATGCGCCTTTCTGCTTCATCTGCTCAAACAGCTTGTCTGCTTTCATGCTCTCAGGGATGAAGAACGGCTCCCTGACAGCATTCTGTTTCACCGCCTCGGCACCCTCCTCATAATAACGGAAGTAATCCCTGGCGCTGAGCATACCGACCACATGATCCACATCCTCCTGACAGACCGGATAGCAGGAGTGGCGGGTCTCGTGAATGATCTGTTTCCAGCTGTCATACTGATCCATCCACAGAACGACGGTATCCGTGCGGTGCGTGCAGATCTGATCGGCTGTCAGATCATCGAAGGCAAAGATGTTCTTGATGAACTGGTTCTCGTCGGAATCAATCGTACCTTTCTCCTCTCCGGCATCGGACATCATCATGATCTCTTCTTCCGTCACAGCATCTTCTTCCTTATTGGGATCAATGCGGAACAGACGCAGTACAAGGTTGGTTGATACATTCAGAAGCGCGACCAGCGGTGCGAAGATGATCTGGATGAAACGGATCAACCCCGCCATGCCGAGCGCCAGTTTCTCGGAATACTTCATACCGATGCGCTTCGGCACCAGCTCACCGAATACCAATGTCAGGTAGGAGAGCAGGAGCGTGACCAGCACAACAGCGATCGGGCGGAGTGTGCTCTCAGCGACCGGGATCCCGACCTTCACTGCCCATGCGGTAATGTAATCGGCAAAGTTGTCAGCTGCAAAAGCGGCACCGATAAATCCGGAGAGTGTGATCGCAACCTGGATCGTCGCCAAGAAACGCGCAGGCTGGGAGGTTAGGTTTCGGAGTGTCACTGCCTTTTTATTGCCGCTGGATGCGAGTTTTTCGAGCTTGGCATCGTTGATCGAGATCATCGCGATCTCAGCACATGCAAAGATCGCATTGAACAGGATCAGCACGATCTGAAGTATGATTTTCGATAACATAGGTTTCTCCCATATTGTTTTTTTGCATAGACATGCATAGACTTCATTTATTTGGCGAGTTTTAAATGGCGGTGCAATACCATGCAGCTTTTCATTTTAATATCATGATGTCTTCTCTTGTTTTTGGTTCAATGGCATATGACAACATTTCCACGCACTCAACCATATTTTGCAATCGCAACATTTGATAAATCTTAAATTCTTCGATTTTACGGCGTTTTCAGCACATGACAACATTTTGACGCACTCTCAAACGCCTGTTATCATTTTGACGCACTAACCTCAGTGTGCAGAAATGTTGTCAGCCGATTTTAGTGCGTAGATGTCTTTCCAGATACAGCAAAAAGCATATCTGACACCCGTGTGCGATTTTGTTGCTATCTCGAAAACCATCGTAAAATAGGGAAATTTCAGCTTTCGTTTCTTGACATCAATACTACGCACTCAACGTGCCCCGTTCGCGGGAATAAATCGACAGGGCGAAGCACATCGAGAGAAAAGCCGTGTGAAACGAGGAATTTCGCATCGCGGGCGGCGGTGGCGGGATTGCACGACACCATCACGATCCGCTTTGGCGACATCTGAATGCAGGCATCAAGGGTACGCTCATCGCAGCCTTTGCGCGGCGGGTCAAGCACGATAATATCAGGCTTTTTGCCATTTGCCGCGAAATCCGCTGCGATCTCACCCGCATCGCCTGCGAAAAACGTCGCATTTTCGATCCCTGCACGCTTCGCATTTTCTTTCGCATCTGCAACTGCCTGCGCCACGACCTCCACACCGATGACCTCCCCTGCCGCATCAGCCATCGACAAGCCAATCACGCCTGTGCCGCAGTATAAATCCAGCAGCAGCTCATTTTTCTGCGGATCTGCAAGTCGTCTTGCCTCAGCAAACAGCCGCTCCGCCTGCGCCGTGTTGACCTGATAAAAGCTCTGCGCACTGAGCGACACAGGGATCCCGCAAAAAACGTCGTCAATGGTGGATTTGCCGCAGACACACACGGTCTTGTCGCCCAGAATCACATTCGTGCGCTTCGGATTGAGATTCAGCATCACCGATTTGATTTGCGGAAACTCACGCATCAGCGTCTTTCCGATGGGCTTCAGCGGGGCAAGAATTTTCTTTGCGGCGATTACACAGACCATGATCTCGCCGCTGTGATATCCCTGCCGCAAATAGATATGACGAAGCACACCCTCTCCCGATTCCTCGTGAAAGGGTGTAAAATTTTGCAGTAATTCCGCGCATCTGCGAAGAATTTCGCCGAAAATCGGTGGTTGGAGCCGACAATCGTTGTGCGGGATCAGCCTGTGGGATCGCGCCGCGTAAAACCCGAATTGCAGACCGCCCATCTCATCACTCCCGCAGGGATACTGCGCTTTATTGCGGTAGCCATCCAGAATCTCCGCTCCGAAAATCGGGAGAAATTCCTTGGGAGTCAAGCCGCCGATATGTGCAAAAGTGTCCCCCACGAACCCTGCCTTATATCGCAGTTCCGCCTCATAGGACACATGGCGAAAGACACATCCGCCGCACTTTTGGAACACAGGGCAATCAGGCTCGATGCGGTCAGCCGAAGGGGTGATGACCTCCTCGATCATCCCATAGGCACATCGTTTTTCAACCTTCACGATCTTTGCCTGCACCGTATCGCCAACAGCAGTCTGCGGCACGAAAACCGCGAAGCCCTCATACCGCCCGACACCATTGCCCTCGGCGGTCTGCCCCGTGATTTCCAACGTCACCGACTGATTTTTCCGGACGGGTATCTCTGTCTGATTCTTCATGCCGTTCAATCAGTCAACGTAAAGCTTTGCGCCGCAGTTGGAGCAATAGGAATTGCCTGCCGCATTTTTTCTGCCGCAGCGGGTACAGGTCGGCGTTTCGTTTTTGCGCAGCACCTTGCTGATATCCGCATATGCCTGACGCAGTTCGGAAATCTCGGCAACCAGCATATCAATCGTGTCGGTGTCGTCGGTTTCGCCCACTGCATATTCAAATTCGGCTTTGCCAAGCTGACGATACTTGTCGTTCAGATCGTTGCGAAGCTTTGCACGCTCCACCAAGCCCTTGGAATTTTCCACTGCCTCGCGGGTCTTTACCGCCGCAGTGTCAAACAGACCTTGCAAATCGTTCATCGGGTTGTCAAAAATTGCCATGATAAATCTCCTTTTCATTGATAAATATCGAAGCTGTGTAATCATCGCAGTACAAAGCGCAGTGCGAAAATCAACAGACAGTGTGCAGGATAGAACGCATAAAACACCCATCCGGGGATTTGAAAACGTGTGCTTTTTTTACCGCTGTAGAGGTAATTCAGCACGAAATAAGCCGCCATCAGCGCGAAAAACTCGCCCACGCCGCTGATCAGCCGCATTCTGCCGACGTTCGCCGCAAACATGATGCCTGCATGAATCGTCGTCAGCGTGGTATATGCAATCAGCTTTTTGCGCGGATCTTCGCGGAAAACGTGCAGGAAAAACGGATACAGCACCCCGAATACCAGCCAATCCGACCGGAGTGCAAGGGATGCCAGACAGCACAAACTCACCAGCGTGATGCGCACCTTCAGCGATTTGCCGCTCTCCCACGCCATCATCGCAAGCAGCGCGAAAAACAGCGTAAACAGAACATTGAACTGCCACCAGCCATCCGATTCGGCAAACAGCAGCCATGTCCCGATTTGCGTGATGCACGCACAAATCAACAGCCGCTGCGCATATTTTTTCCGCGATCTTGTGAACCGAAAACCATCTGCCAGAAACCAGAACATGGCAGGCGGCGCAAGCAGACAAAGCGTACTCAGCAAAAGCAGCCATGTCGGATACTCGGGATAGGCGGGCGGGTCAAGCCACGAAAGCAGATGGATGAACAGCATCATGCCCATTGTGACAAGCTTGAGCGTATCACGGTCAAGGCATTTCCTGATTTGTTGCATCTTCTTCTCCAGTCTATGCAAAATATGCGAAAAAGGCGCATCCAAACGCAGTTTGTTACGTTTTGGTGCGCCAATGCCGCAGATTACTGCTCAAATGTCCACGGAGAGCCTTTTGTTGATTTCTTGTAATCAGATGTTGCAGTGTGACGCATCATCAGCCCAAACAACACGATGTCATACACTGTGATGACTGCAAGCACCACGCAGACGACCCAGAATCTCCAAGGGCTGAACAGGCTCAGCAGCACAAAACCGATCAGCTGCACCACACAGAAAATGAAATGCACAAGCTTGACCGTGCTCCATCTCTGATAAACGTCCTCATATTTGGTGATGTGTTCACCGACATATTTCTGCGTGAATTTCGAGAAGAATTTCTGCTCTCCCACGATTTTGTCCGCAGTCTTTTTCTTATGGCTGCCAAGCAGAATGCCGTACATCATATCGCGGAGAATGGCATAATCCACCAGCGAAAAGATGAGAACCAGCATCGACAAAAGCAGTGTGCGGGAATCAAAGTTCAGATGCATGATAAGGTACCTCCAGAATTTATAATCTTTTTTGCAGCAGATACATTCTTTCACAGTATCTGCAAATCGCCGTTGATAAATGATTGCTTTCGCGTGTTATCGTTTGAGCAGTTTTTTTGCTGTCTCCATCAGCGGGTTGAAGTTGAGGACAAACACTGAGAGCACCCCTGCCGTCAGCAGAAGTTCCTTGTGGGCGGGGGCAAGTGTCACCACGCCGCAAAGCGCAAACAAGACTGCCAGATTCACCGCAAACCGCAGATGGTTGATATCAAACGAAATGAACCGTCTTGCATCCACGACACGCACCACATAGCTGATGAAATAGCTTACAAACGTGGCTGCGACCGCGCCATGAATGCCGTATTTCGGAATCAGCAGCGCATTGAGCGGCAGATTGATGCCCGCTGCCAGCACGCTTGTCCAGAAGCTGTTTTTCGTGTGTTTGGAGACCGTGTAAATACTCGACAAGAACTGATTGAGACACATCATCAGTACTGCGATCACAAGCACCGGAGTATAAAGATAAACGGTTTCAAAGGCAGGGTCGGTTTTCTGCCGGATGAGGATCGCGGAGATCGGCTTTGCCAAGGCAATGACGCACGCCGCCGCCATGAACAGCACCGACGTATATGCCCCGTAGATCTGCGTATAGAACGAATGCCGCTCCTTCGAGTTGTCCTCTGCAATGGCACTCATGTTCCATGCCTGATAGAAAATCGTGGACACCACGGAGATCAGGTTCGGCACCTTGGCGGCAAGCTCATAAACGCCCTGTGCCGATTCGCCGTTCGGGAGCATTTCACGGATGAACACTCTGTCCGAAAAGCCTGTGATGATCCAGAGCAATGCGGTGGGGATCAGCGGCAGCGAAAACCGCAGCATGACTCCGAGCAGTTCTCTGTCCACATAGCGGCGCGAGAAATATCTGCTGTGTCCTGCAAGCAGCCAGACAGTCACGCCCGAACAAAAATCGGAGCAGATGGTCGCAAGCATGAAGCCCGTGACACCCATCTTCAGAATGCTGATGAACAGGATGTTGAACAAAAGCAGCGTGAACGTACACGCAATGCCGTCAGCGGCATAAAGCTTGACATATCCCCTTGCACGGGCAAACTGCGTGGAAAGCTGTCGGAAACACGACGTACACACGAACACCGCCAGCAAAAAGACATACGGGCGGATATCGGAATAAAGCAGCAAAAGCGGTGACAGCAGCAAAAATCCGATCACACCGAACAGAAAAATCACGACCGCATTGGAAAACACATTGCGGTTATCATAATTCTCATCCAAGCCGTATCGGATCACGGCATCGGCGATGCTGAAGCTGACCACAGGCACCAGAAAATTCGCGCACATTTCCACAAGCCCTTTGGTGCCGATGTCCTCGGAGAACATATATGTGGTATAAAACCTTGTGAGCATGATGGACAAGATCTTCGAGCCGAAACTGCCGATCGCAAAAATCACCGTGTTGAATGCAAGTTTCTTATATTTATTCATAGCAAAAAGCCCTTTTGTCAAAACGAAAGTTTATACACAGTTATATTATACCAGAAAAAAAGCATTTCGTCAACACAAATTTTGAAATATCTGCTGTGTGCATCGGCTTTTGATGACAAGGGCAAAAAAAATCGGCTATGCGGAATCTTGCCGCACAGCCCTTGAAAGAGATGATTTCAGAAGAATTGGGAAATAAGAAATTGGGAAAATGGGGTTTGAATAACATCGGTTAATACGTTCGCCTTAACCTAATCCTATCTTACAGCCCAAATATTAAAATAACCTGAAAAAAGATAAAAAAAGAACGGCATTGCCTTCACGTTTGCAGTGCCGCACAAGAAAAATTAGAAGAGGTTTCGTTTCATTCACAAAATGCGTGCAGATGACAATCCGATGCAAACAGAACAAAAGAAACATCGTTTAGGGGATTGGGGGATTTGAAACAAGGTTAATCTTAACCTCAGTTACAGTATATCTCTGATTTCTTAAAGTTGCCTGAAGTTATTTTGAACTTTTCGTGAACTTTATGAAAGCTTTCTGTAAACAAGACATTTCTTCATAAAAATGTACTTTTGTCTCATTTTTCTGTCTGATTCTCTCATATATACACGGCGTTCTTGACTTTATGTTCCCCTCATGTTATCATACAATTATAAATATATATGATAGGGGGATTCTACCTATGAGATCCATATTCCGAAAGCTCGCGGGGGTGCTCACAAGCCTGACGCTCTCGGCGGCTTTGCTGCCCGCTTTGCCGTCACCCACCGCATCTGCCGCTTCCGATTACTGGAAGTTCGATTTCGGTTCGGGCGGTGTGCAGGGCGGCTATACAGGCGTTTCCGCATCCACCAAATATAACAGCAGCACAGGCTACGGCTTTTCGAGCGACTGCTCGGTCGCCGATGTGAGCGCATCAGGCTCAGGTGCCTTGAGCGACGCCGTTCAGTTCAAAAATTCCACCAACACGGGCACGGCATCCTTCTGCGCCGATGTGCCCAACGGACTTTATCAGGTCTCGGTGTGGCTGGGCAACACCAACCGCACAAGCGTCGCGGCAGAACGCATGTATCAGCTCATCAACCTGACAGGCAACGGTGCTTATGACACCTTCCAGATTCCTGTCAAAGACGGTCAGCTCAATATCTGCTGTTGCGCAGGCAAGGAGGGCTATGCCTACACGCTCTCGGCACTGGAGATCAAGAAGATCTCCGATAACCCCGTCACAAATCCGACCATCTGGATCTGCGGCGATTCGACCGTGTGCAATTACTACCCGCTGAACAGCTCCGAACAGGCAGGCTGGGGACAAATGCTCCCCTCCGTCATCGACGGCAGCAAATGGCAGGTGCGCAATCTTGCAGCAAGCGGTCAGTTTGCAAAGGGCTTTGTCGATGCGGGACAGTTCACCCCCATCGAAACCTTTGGTCATGAAGGCGATATCTACTTCATCTCCATCGGCATCAACGACACGAATTACTCCAACGAAGCCGAATACACCTCCGTTGTCACCGACATGGCAAAACGCGCAATGGCAAAGGGCATGCGCGTGATCCTCGTCAAGCAGCAGGGCAGAGACGGCGACTGTCAGAGAAATCCGCTGCTGACAGGCAGATGGTTCGGCGGTGCGCTCGATTCGATCGGCAAATCGCTGAACATCGAAGTGCTTGACCTCTTTACGCTTTGGCAGAATCACTGCCTGAGCATCGGTGCGCAAGCCACCACCGCACTGTATAAGAGTGGCGACACCCTGCATCCCAACCGCGCAGGCGCTACGGTTCTGGCAAAGCTTGTTGCGGAAAATGTCGATTTCAATGCAGGCGGCGGCACTGCCACCACGGAACCCCCACAGCCCGAAGTCGTCTACGAAAAGGGCGATGTGAACAACGACGGAAAGATCAACGCCGCTGACCTCACCCTTGCAAAGCGCGGAATGCTCAGCGAATTTTCCGACACCGCTACCCGAAAAGCTGCCGATCTCAATTCCGATGGCAGTGTCTCAATGGCAGACCTCGTGCTGTTCGTGCAGTATCTCACAGCACAGATTCAGAAATTCCCCGTGCAGGAGCGTTATTTCGCCATTGACGCCGATTTCACCGACGGCATCGAGGAAACCACCAACGCCGGATTCACCGGCAGAGCATACCTCAATCTTGGCAACAATACTACAAGCAATGTCACGTTCACCGTGGAAGTCGAACAGGACGGCAACTACTATATGGCGATCCGCACCGCAAACGGCTCGGCAAACAACCGCCAGATGATGATTTCCGTCGGCGGCGACGACCGTCAGTGGCTTCAGGATTTCCTCACCACGGGCGCATGGACAACATGGGAATTCCGCGGACTTGTCATTCCGCTCAAGGCAGGCAAAAACACGATCAAATTCCAGTCATATATGAGTGAAGGTGCGCCGAACCTCGATTACATCACCCTTTCGCTGACCGATGAACCCATCGCGGAAGTCTACGGTTCGGGCAGCAATCCGGGCACCCCTGTCACAAGCAATAATCCCGTCGTTTACATCGCAAGTGACTCGACCGCGCAATCCTATAACGCAAGCTACGCACCGCAGCAGGGCTGGGGTTATTATCTCGCCGACTACTTCACCAATGCCGTGACCGTCAGCAACCATTCGATCGCAGGCAGAAGCTCCAAGAGTTTCTACGACAACGGCAGACTGCAAACCATCCTCGACCAGATGAAAGCCGGCGATTTCATGCTCGTCTGCTTCGGCATCAA
The DNA here is from genome assembly GCA_045617625.1 of Oscillospiraceae bacterium. Lineage (GTDB taxonomy): Bacteria > Bacillota > Clostridia > Oscillospirales > Ruminococcaceae > Firm-04. The sequence goes on from JAZLJA010000012.1 coordinate 9,795, forward strand.
CGACGGCGCATACAACAAAGAGGAGCGTTATGCTCCGTGCTGCGGCTATGTGGACAATCCCCAGCAGGGTTCGTTTGAATACTACATGGAATTCTACATCGAGGGTGCGCTCGCCAAGGGCGGCACACCGATTCTCATGAGCCCTCCGCTTTCCATCAAGGGTGCAAAGCAGCCGTTCTCCGCAGGCTACCGCAACATCGACACCGCCTGCAAGCAGCTTGCAAACAAGTATAAAGTCCCCTACTTTGATTTTGGTGCAGCGATGGCAAACAGCTTCAACAACATGGATTACAACACGGTCTATCGCTATTATATGGGTTCGACGACGGATGGCGGCACCGATTTCACGCACTTCACCGAAACAGGTGCAAAAGCGGTTGCACAAATCGTGAGCAACGGCATCAAGGGCTTGGGCATCGGGCTCTCGAACTTTGTAAAGTAAAAAATGCAATACACAAAACAAACAGCGGACGACCTCAAAAAGGTCGTCCGCTTTGTATGTCGATAAAGGAATGGATTTTATAACGGGGCAGTTTGCTTTGCAAACGTGCCGCTCCAAACCTCGCCCAAGGGTATGAAATACCCTTGGGAATCCCATTATAAATTTCCATCAGTTTTCCCATCCTTGCGCCGCTGAAGATAGGCATTCAGCTCGGCACCCACGAACCAGAAATATACCCCCGTGTAAAGCCACACCAGCACCAGAATCACGGAGGACAAACTTCCGTACACATAGGAATATCGCTGCATCGAATTGGCGATCACCATGAAAAACACCTCCGCCGCGCCGCGCCAGACAACTACCGTCAGAAACGCACCGGGCAGTTCGTCGCGCCACATATGCCGTTCGCGCTGCCGCACCTGATGGCTCGGCAAAATCACGTAGGAAAGCCAGAACATCGCAAGCAGCAGCAGCGGGCTCGCCAGATTTCGCACCAGACTGAACAGCAGATCCATCCAAAGCCCCACAGGCAATGCGCTCGTCAGATAGTGGATCAGCCGCGAACCAAGCGCACACATCAGCAGCACGCCGAGCATCAGCGCACACAGTGCCACAATATAGATACAGCTGATGAAACGGATGGTGGTCTGCGGACGCGTCTCCACAATACCGTAAGCCGTGTTGAACCCGTTGATCAGCGCCTGAATCAGCCGCGATGCCATCCAGATCAAAAATGCGATCAGCACAATTCTCGCAGATGTGATGTTTTCGTTATAGTAGCCGTCGATGAGATCGACGCCGATCTCACGATAATTTTCAGGCAGCACCAATCGTGCCACCGTCAAAAGGGTATCCTCCTCCATCGGCAGCAAACGCGATGCCATACAAAACAGCATCACAAACGGAAAAAATGACAGCATCAGATAAAATGTGGACTGGGCTGCAAATGCAGGCAGGTGGTCGTTGTTGAACTTCTTCGTCACTTCGGTGAGCGTTTTCCAGAACACTTTCAGCGGCTTCGGACAAAGCCGCGCAGCGCATCCGGCAAGGAATCCCGTGACACACAGAAAGATGTGCCCGATAAAATCCCGCAGCGTTTTCCAAAAATGCGATATTTGTTTCAACAGCACCCCTCCTTCTGTTCCGCATTCCGCAAATTATCGGCGACGGGCGGCTCACGCCTCCTCGGTATCCTCCCCGCCGTACTGGTCGCCGTATTCCTCCATAAACTGATTGAACAGGCGGTCGATCATTGCATCATCGGTGACAGCGTCGTAATGTTCGGTATCCTGTCCCAGATCAACGACCTCCACAAACACGACACCTGCATCCTCGTCATCCTCATCCAGCGGCATCAGTGTGGCATAGGGCTTGCCGTCTGTCCAAAGCATCTCCAGAAACTGAAATTCGATACAGTTGCCGTCCTCATCCTCCAGAACGATCAGATCGTCATCGAGTTCGTTTTGCATTTCATTTTCATTGCTGCGCAGTTCATCAGCCATGATTATACGCTCCTTCTCGGCATTTTGCAAATGCCGTAATAATATAGTATGTGTCATTATACCATGAAAACGCCCTCCTGTCAAGCTTTCTGCGAATCTCATCCCGTTGTGTCGAATCCTGACGGATCTGCATATCTTATATCACGGGCGCGGTGATGCCGCCCCACAAATCGCACAGAAAGGAGCATCAGCGATGCGCAGACAGTTGGATGCAGGGATCGCCGCACAGGCATTCCCCGCAGAACAGGAACTGACACTGGCACAGGCATATGTGCCGATGCAGGCGTGGGAAACACCCATGATGCCGAAAGAAGCGTTACGGGCAGGAACTGTGTTTCCCTCGCTGGAGATGCCGTTCATGATGGGGAAAGGAGGTTGCAAGGATGAGAATGCAGTCAGAAGCGTCTTTTTCGCAGATGCAAAAGGATGAACTGCTGTGCAGGATCCGCGAACTGCAATTTTCAATGGCGGATCTGGCACTATATCTGGACACACACGACAATGACGAAACCGCCCTCAAACATTATGCAAGCCACAGCGAGGAACTCGAACAGGCGATTGCCGCATATGCAGCGCGGTTTGGTGCGCTGCGGAAATGTGATGTTCCGCTTTCTCCCGATGGCTGGGCGGCATGGAGCAAAACCCCGTTCCCGTGGGAAAAGGAGGCGTGAATCATGTTTCAATACGAAAAAACGCTGGAATATCCTGTGAAAATCAGCCGACCCAATGCCCGTCTGGCAAAGGCGATCATCTCGCAGCTTGGCGGCCCCGACGGCGAACTCGGTGCATCCATGCGCTATCTCAATCAGCGATACACGATGCCGCTGCGCGAATTGCAGGGGTTGCTCACGGACATCGGCACGGAGGAACTTTCGCACATGGAGATCGTATCCGCGCTGGTCTATCAGCTCACAAAAGGGCTGACGCCCGAACAGCTGGAAGCACAGGGCTTTGCCGATTATTTCATCGACCATACTGTGGGGATCTATCCCGTATCCGCATCAGGCGTGCCGTTTTCGGTGGAGACACTCCAATCGACGGGAGATGCCATCACTGATCTGAGCGAAGATCTGGGGGCAGAACAAAAAGCACGCCTGACGTATGACAACATTTTGCGGCTTGCAGACGACCCTGACGTTCGGGATGTGATTCGGTTTTTGCGTGAGCGTGAGATCGTGCATTTCCAGCGGTTTGGTGAGGGTCTGCGGATGATTCAGGAAAAGGTGGCACACGAATCACCGTATCCGATGAATGCGTATGCATTCAACACATCGTTTGACAAATCGTGTTTCAAGCAGGCAATGGGACGATAGCCGGATCATCGTTGTGCCTTCGGCGATCATCATGAGGCTCCCATGTTTCGCAAAGCGAAATGGGGGCATGGGGGAACCCTACCAAGGGGTTCCCCCATCCTTTTTCTTGCACTTCGCGCGGATTGCCGCCCGTATTCTGATGACATCCGTTATCCAAGAAGATACGCTGTTTTTACGGTGGTTCTCCATGAAATGCCCACGATTTTCGCCGGATTTATTATTATCTTGCGTTTCGCATAAAATCGTGTGCCAAAAATCGCAGGATATTACTAAAAAACAGATCTCTCGCACCAGATTAAATCCGCTTAAATACTGCGATAACGCTGGTCAAATGTCGAAAAGTAAGGTGCGTTTCCGTCATATTGCCAACAGGTGCAATATAATCACAGAATGCAGCAATATAATACCTTTCCACAGCGTCTCTCTCCTGCTATAATCAAATCAGACGGACACCTTTTTCTCGGTGCCCGATGATATGATAGGGGGTATTATCATGAAAAAAACAAGCGTTTTCCGCGCAGGCGGCTTTTTCACATCGCTGCTGCTGATGAGCACCATGCTTTCTGCCATGCCCGCATCCGCTGAACCTTCCTTCACCGCCGAGGACATCTCCCAGTGCGATTATGTCGTCGAAGTGAACAAGGTCATCACCACCTCCGATGCGTCCGAAACCAACGGACTGCCCATTCAGGTGGATCTCTCCTGCTCCGATATCGGCGTCAAAGGCTCCGATGTCATCACGCAGATCTGGGTGAATTATACCGGCGAAGCAGGAAAAAACGTCATGCCCGCCATCGGCTACTCCGCACCCGGCTACAACGAGGACGGCTGGTACTGTGAGGGACTTGCCATCAAAGAAGGCAGCGGCACCGTGGTGTTCGATCTGCCTGAAGATTACCCGCTGCCCGATCAGTTCATCGTGCAGCACTGGTGGGGCGATATCGACACCATGACCGTCAATTCCGTGGGCCTGAAAACAGCTTCCGGAACAGGTATGGGTATGCCGACGCGTCTGGGCGATGTCAACGACGACAAAACCGTCAACATCGCCGATGCCGTTGCACTGGTCAGCTTTCTGACACAGGGCAAGTCACTTGCTTCACCCGCCAACGCAGATATGGATAAAAACAAAACCGTCAACGCAGCAGATCTGACACTTCTGAAGCGCAAACTGCTGAATCCCGCATCGATGGACGACTCACAAACAGCTATGGAATTTGTATCAAATATTAAGGTCGGCTGGAATCTGGGCAACACGCTCGATTCCCTCAGCGACACCGCAAAATCTGTTTATTCATTTGAAACCGCATGGGGCTGCCCCTACACCACCAAGGCAATGATCGACAAGATCAAAGAGGCAGGCTTCAATACCGTTCGTGTGCCCGTCTCGTGGGGACAGAAAATGGGCGGTGCTCCCGATTACAAGGTCAGCGACGAGTGGATGGCGCGTGTGCAGGAAGTTGTCGATTATGTCATCGACGACGGAATGTACTGCATTCTCAACTGCCACCACGATACCGACTGGCAGAAGCCCAGAAAATCCGTGATGGATTCGCAGACCCCGAAACTCACTGCACTGTGGACGCAGATCGCAAATCGTTTCTCGGAATATGACGAGCATCTCATTTTTGAAACGCTCAACGAACCGCGTCTTGTCGGTGAAACGACCGAGTGGACAGGCGGCGACGCGGAAGCTCGCGAATGTGTCAACATCATGAACGAGACCGCACTGAAAGCGATCCGTGCAACGGGCGGCAACAATGCAAAGCGTTTCGTCATGATCCCGCCCTATGCAGCAGCACCTGACGACGCGACCCTCAATGATCTCCGCATTCCTGACGATGACCACATCATCGTTTCGATTCACGCATATCGTCCGTATAACTTCGCACTGAACACCGCAGGTGAAAACACCTGGAGCGAAAGCACCGGTTCTTACGAGATCCATCAGTTCATGAAGGCTGCACAGAGCAAGTTCATCAGCAAGGGCATTCCTGTCATCATCGGTGAATTTGGTGCGCTGAACAAGAACAACGAATCGTATCGTGCGGCATGGGTGGAATACTACCTGAAAGCAGCGGATTCGTATGGAATTCCGTGTGTTTGGTGGGATAACAACGCTTTCACCGGCAGCGGCGAAAACTTCGGTTTGCTCAACCGCAACACAATGGAAATTCAGTATCCTGATCTGATGGCAGCGATTCTGCGCGGTGTTGCAAACCGATAAACAGAAATCATCACAAAAATATCGCGCAAGCCTTTCAAAAGGCTTGCGCGATTTTGTTTGCCGTGAAAATAATGGTATCTGTGATGTGCGATGCACTGAACATGGCAGTTCGCTTCGCAAATATGCCGCCCAAACCTCGCCAAAGGGTCACTCCGCAAGCCATGTCACTTCCACATATTTTGAAATCGTCTGCCGCGGATTTTGCAGTTTCGCCGCCATCGAATCCGCACACGCGCCATTCATGCACCGCGCAAATTTCTCCGTCGCCGCTTCCTCCGAGAACTCAAAATTCACCTTTTCTGCGCCTGTGATCTTCTCTCCCAGCATGGCTGCAAGCTGCTCCGCCTTTCGGCGCGAATCATCCAGTGCCGCCTGCATCACAAGCTGCTCCTTGGCTGCCGAATCGCTCAGCTTTGCTTCCATGTGATATTCCACATCCGTAAGTTCTTCCAGTATCTGCGTGATTTTCTCGATCTCTGAAAGATCTGCTGCAAGCTGAATCGCAATTCGTTTGGTATATCGGTACGGCGCATTCTCCTGATACCCACGCTCCGTGCCCTCCGATTCCAGCACGAAATTTTCCGGTGCGATGCCAAGCTGCGTATTCATTTTTTGCAGAAATCGCTCTACATTTCGCTTTCCCTCTGCGATCGCCTCGCCCGATGTTTGGCTCTGTGCCTTGATCGCCGCTGAAATCCGAAACACATCCGTCGGATATTCAACGCTTGCACTGCCCTTGACATTCAATTTGCTCATGATCTGCCTCCTTTTGCATCGCGGGATTTCACCATAAAGTCATAGCACAGGAAATCCCCGTTTTCCGTTTCGATTTTGTGATAGGCGGTTTCGTGATAGCCGCGCCGCAGATAAATCGACTTTGCCGCCAGTGAGGCGTCGATGACGATCTCGCTGCAATGCTGAAAAATACTGTCCTCAGCGAAATCCAGCAATGCCCTGCCAAAACCCTGTCCCTGATATTGCGGCAGCACAAACAGCCTGCATATTTCATTGTCGCGCATCGTCACCGTGCCGACAGGAGTATCGTCATTTTTCAGAAGATACACAATTTTCTTGCTGATATCCGCAGCAATGGCATCGGGCTGATGGTGATGCAGAAAAAATGCCACCGCCCCCGACGGATAATAATGCGGATACACGGTTTCTATGGTTTGTCTGACGATTTCCGCGACGATATCCATTTCGTCCGCCGATGCCAGTGCGATTTGCTGCATATGCATCCTCCTTGTTGTGTGTCGTTACTCCTCTTTTTCGAGGAAATGCGTGTTGAAATAGACCGAATCCCGCTGCACCTCTGCAGAGACCGTCTCAACGCCCAATTCTTCGCAGAGCGTCGGCGTTGCCGAGAACAGATCCGTGCCAAGCCCCAGACGATCGCCCTTGATCGTCACGCCCAGCGCAGAAAGCGTCGTCGGGAAGAAATCCATCGCACAGAACGTGCGGTTTTTCACGTTGACAGGCGTTTTCGCCGCGTTGATGATGCAGTTGTAATCCGTGCGGACATAATCATCATCCTTGGCAAGAATCGTGCGGTCAGAGGAGATGGCGGCTAAATGATCGCCGTTGAGAATGATGACCGTGTCCTCGAAGTAATCCTGTTCCGAAAGCCACGCGATGAAATCAGCCACCTGATGACTGGTGCATCGCACGGTTCTTGCGAAGCTGTCAGAAATAGATGTGTCACACTGCGAACAGAGAAAACCGTTTTCCGGTCCGTGGGTATCAGCTGTGTAGAGTGTCAGACAAAACGGTACATCCCCTGCCGCAAGCTCAGCCAGTTTGCTGCGGGCAAATGCAAACATTTTTTCATCCTCAAAGCCCCAGAGTTCATTGTAGTCGGGCGGAATCAGACCTTCTTCAATCGCCGTGGAATGGTCAAACAAGCGGCTGTTTTCATAACGCGCAACATAATTACAATAACCTGCAAATTCGGTGTCCTCGCCGCGCAAAAACAGCTGCTGATATCCGTTTTCATGGAGAATATCCTCCAGTTTGGTAACACCGGGAAGAAACTCTGTAACAACATGGTCCTGATATTCGTTGATCTGTGTCGCAACCAGACCAAACGCGATTCCCGCAGTCTGCGCGACAGTAGACGCCATCGTATAGGAAAACTCAGGCGCAATCACCAACTGCCCGCCGAGTTTTTCCGTATTGGAAAAGCTGACATTCGCCTTCGCAAGCGCAGAAAGCTCGGGCATATAGTCCACATCGCTGTTACCGCCGTTTTCCCTGGAGGTGAACGACGTTTCGTAGGATTCCAGATAAATATAGATCAGATTGCGCTTTTTTTCGGGGAATTGCAGCACATCCGCCGTGGGCGGAACATAGTAATCCTCATAGATGGTGGAGCGTGTCATACGATTGCGAATGAAATCGGCAACACCGACATTCTTTGACATATAAGCTGCCGAAATCACCAAAACCAACAGGAAGGTCGGCAGCAGCCATCGGCCTTGCCGTGCAGATTCGCCAAGCTGAAAAGTTTTCTTTCGGTCAAGCGTTTTGGCGCACAGCCTGTCAGCACGAAGACGAAAGTACAACATCACTGCCGTCACAGCACAAAGCAAAATCGCAATCAGAACGGCAATCATGATGATGCGGCGCACGATCTCACTGACATCGCCATTTGCGAATTTCAGCGTCACAAGAATCGCCACAAGCTGCATATCGCCGAAATACTCCTTGATCACATAGGAAGTAATCACACACGCACAGGACAAAACAAGCAGCAGAATACAGACTGCCAGCAGAATCCACCGTTTGAGCGGCAGTTTCTCATTTGTTTTTCCGCTTGGGAGCATCGGTGTATAATATCGCGCCACTTTTGCCACCCGTTGATACACAGTGTTGTTACGCAGCTTTTTATTCATCCGGACAGCAAACTGCACCGCAATACGCCAGACAAGCCAAAGCACGAACCAAAACGCAATATCAATGCCATAAGATGCCGTGTCCTGCTCCAAACCGCGCATAAACTGCCGAACAGGAAAATACATCACACCTGCATTCAGCGCGATCAGCACAATTTTCGGGAACCAGTTGACAGAACGATAAATCGGAGAACAATATGAAAACGCAGTACCGATCGCCACAAACGGCATCAGCCATATCGCCGCAAGCCAGCCGAATCCCAATGCCCTGTGCTGATATGTCAAAAGCGTGATGACAACACCGCACAAGCAGGCAAAGCCCCAGCTCAAGCCCAGATGCAGCTTCGGCTGACGACGATAAAACGAAATGATTCTTGCGGCACTCGGAAAAATCTGATCAAGTTTTTGTTTCATTTTTCCCATCTGCTCACCCTCTAGCGACATTTGCAAACATTATAGCATATATTTCAGCTTTCGTCAACCATGCGAAAATTTCAAAAAGCCCTTGCAAATCAGATGAAAATCTGCTATAATAGATTGATGAGATTCACAAAGCAAGGAGACAGTCGGATGATTGGATTTTATAATTACACCGTAATTTTGACATATATCGGGTTTGCCTGCGGCTCAATCGGTATCTATTTCGCCGCAGCGGGCAGAACCACCACTGCAATTTTTATGCTCCTGCTTGCAGGTCTTTGTGATATGTTCGACGGCAAGATCGCAAAAACAAAAAAAGATCGCACCGAACCCGAAAAACACTTTGGTATCCAGATCGACTCACTTTCGGACATGGTGTGTTTCGGCATTCTTCCGCCAATGATCGGCTTCAGCGCAGGGCTCAACGGTGTGGTGCAAAAGGTCGTATTTACGTGTTTCAGCCTTGCTGCTCTGATTCGTCTCGCGTATTTCAACGTCACCGAGGAGGAGCGTCAGAAAGTCACGACCGAACGCCGAAAAGTCTATGAAGGACTGCCTGTCACATCCACCGCGCTGATCATCCCGCTGCTGTTCTATTTCAGCACCGATCTCGGCGAATATTTCCCGTTGGTCGCCACGATCGTCTATGCGCTGATCGCCATTGCATTCATCACACGCTTCACCCTGAAAAAGCCGCAGATGCGTGCAATGCTGTTGTTCATCCTGTTGGGTGCGATCGAACTGGTCATGCTCATCTGCAAGGCAAAACACCACGCTCACGCCTGATTGATTTATAAGCAAAAGCGTCGATTTTGAAAGGAGTGCCGTCATCATGGCTGAAGAAACTTCCACCATCCGCATCTGCGACCGCGACGGCAACCCGATTGCCGACACCTGTGAAAAACAGGGCAAACTGCTCTCATTTCTGTATGGCACAGGCGTGGGACAGAAAGCACTGAAAGTGCTCACCAAACCAATCGTCTCGGATTTTGTCGGCGAACTGCTGGAGCATCCGCTTTCCACCGCGCTGATCCCCCTGTTCGTCACGAAAAAGCATATCCCCATGCAGGAATATGAGCCGCAAAAATATCGCAGCTTCAACGAATTCTTCACACGCACCGCACTGCCCGCTTCCCGTCCGCTGGATCCGTCGCCCGACGCGCTCATCAGCCCGTGCGACGCAAAACTCACCATTTTGCCCGTCACTGAGGATCTGCGCTTCATGGTCAAGGGGACAGAATACAGCCTGCCGCATTTTCTTGGCTGCAAAAAGCTTGCAGCGCGATATGCGGGCGGCTGGTGCATGATTTTCCGCCTGACCCCCGACGACTACCACCGCTATTGCTATCCTGACGATGCAGAGGTCGGAAAAACGCGCTACATCGAAGGAATCCTGCACACGGTCAATCCCGTGTCAAATGCGCACACAAAGGTCTATCACGAAAACACCCGCACCATAACCATGCTGCACTCCGCGCATTTCGGAGACCTGCTGCAAATCGAGGTGGGTGCCATGCTGGTGGGACGCATTGTGAATCACCCGCACGCACCGCAGGTCAAGCGGGGCGATGAAAAGGGCTATTTCGCATTCGGCGGCTCCACGATCGTCATGCTCGCCGAAAAAGACGTCATCACACCCGATGCGCAGATTCTTCGCAACAGCGAGGAAAACGCTGAAACCGTCGTCAAATACGGCACGAAGATCGCCGCTGCAAATTCCAGTATTTCCCAGACATAACCACACGCTCCTGACCGCAAAATATGCGGAAAGGAGCGTGTTTTTTATGCTGATACTCGGTATTCTCATCGCGGTGCTTTCAGGGACGCTCATGAGCGTGCAGGGCGTGTGCAACACGGGGCTTTCACGCACGGCAGGGCTGTGGGTGACGGGCGCGTTTGTATCGCTGACTGCCGCCGTGGTTTGCTTTGCGATCTGGCTTTGCAGCGGCAAACAGGGCGATTTCGCATCGGTTTTGGATGTACGTCCGCGATATCTGCTGTTGGGCGGTGTGTTCGGAGCACTCATCACAGGCACGGTGGTTTTTGCGATCGCCAAGCTCGGCACGGCAAAAGCAGAGCTGTTTATCGTGGTGGCGCAGCTGCTCACCGCATACTTGCTTTCCGTAACAGGGTGGCTCGGTTCGGCGCAGGAGGCGTTTTCGTGGCAAAAGCTTGCGGCATTGGGTGTCTCACTTTGCGGTGTGATCTGGTATAGTCTGTGAGCGGCACGTTTGCGATTCATGGGTGCTCTATGCGCAATGCATCGCAGACACACCCCCTATCGAAAAACAAAAGCGGATGAACATTCTTCATCCGCTTTTGGCATCATTTATACTTCCACATGGATCGGAGAGGGCGGCACCTGAAGTGCATTGTCGATCTCCGCATAGACGCTGTAAAGGTCGCACACACAAGTCTCCAGCGCACAGCAGATATGGTCATCAAACCCGAACGAATCACGCAGCTTGTTCATCGTCAGACGCTCGGTGACATCCTCAAAATGGTCGCAAATTGCAATGGAATAAAGCTCCATATACACCTTTCGTTTCAGAACGTCGTCCAGTTCCGAAAGCAGAGCACGCGCCGCGTTGCAAGCCGCCTCATCATAGGAAAAATCAGGAACACGCAATTCATTCATGTATTTTTCCATGAGTTGTTCTTCTTCAGCGGTCACAATGTTATCATCCTCAATCATTTCGGAGGCAAGTGTCAAAAAGGCTTCGGCTTCAATTTTTCCGAGTTCCTGCAAAAACATAGCAATATGCTCCCTTCGTGTCAATCATTCAGCCTCGATGCATCATCGCAGGCTATGCAATCAGTATAACACAAATCCGCAAAAATTGCAAGTCATTTCACAAAATTATACTGCAAATTTCCTCAAAGCGTGATGAGTTTCGCCACGCATTTCAAAATCAGGCTCACATCAAGGCTTGTCAGCGCACCGTCCTTGTCGCAGTCGGCATTTTGACGCCCCTGCCACAAGATATCGACCGTCAAATCTTCCAACGCGGCACGGCAGGTCAGAATCGCATCAGACACTGTCACCAAGCCGTCGCAGTTTGCATCGCCCATGATGTCGATGACCGCAGGCAGGTCGGTTTTGGTGGTTGTGGTCGATGTCGTGGTGGAAGTGGTCGTAGTCGTGGTAGTGGTGGTCGTTTCGGTCGTCGTAGTCGTGGTTGTCGTTGTTGTGGTCGATGTGGTTGTGGTGGTTGATGTAGTCGTGGATTCTGCGGGGATATCCCCGACACGCACCAGTTTGCAGTCATCCGCAGAGCCGTAAATCGTCGTATCCTGCCCTGTCATCGCACCGTCAACGAGAATCTGCACAGTGAGGGTGTCGCCGCACTTTGCCGCAAGCTCCACACTGGGATTCTGCCATTCTGACCATCCCTTGCCCTGCTGCACTGTCGATTGCTCCGTGCCGTTTGCGCTGTTTTGCAGACGCAGCGTCATGGTGCTGTTGTCATTGCCCTGCATCACCGCAGAGAACGCATAAACGCCATCCTCAGGCACCTGCACCGATGTTTCCATTACACAGCCCGAAAATGCCTGCTCCGCATACCAGTGCAGCGCACAGCCGCCTGCATACACATCCTCGGCACGCACATCAAAATGTCCGCTGCCGCTGACCGTGCTTGTGCGCTTCCATCCGGACGGTGCATCTGTCCAGCCGCCGTCCGTCTCGAATCCGCCGTTTTTCAGCAGATTCGTGCTTTGTGACGGTGCTCCGCCATTGTCGCCCGTGATCTGTCGGAACACGTAAAGCGAATCGAGCGGCTTGCCCTCAGGCGAAAACAACGCCTGATTCTCCACCGAACTGCCGCCGTATTCCCACGCAGATTCGTCATATTCCTGCGCGGCTTTCGTTGCCCAGCCCGAACCGTCGCGCTCCCATTTTTGCAGATTGCCGTTATAATCACCGCCGACGGTCAGCCATGCAGGTTCCCAATAGCACACGCCGATGCCACGATTGGTGTTCGCCACCGTGCGGAACAGATCTGTCAGAAACTGCGTCTGCCCGTTGACGCTGACATCATATTTGACATAATTGCCCAGCGCAGAGGCGTTGCCGATGGTGTTGCGGTAAAAATCCGTGTCGTCGTAACTGTAAGCCCAGGACGTCTCCGCGACCATCACATCTTTCTGATATTTGTTTGCCACTTCGTTCAGCACGCTTTGCAGATTCGAGAGCGTGCCGTGCCAGTATGGATAGTAAGACGACGCAAATACGTCATAATCGACATTGCACATGGCAAGCTTGCCTGCCAGATACGCATAATGCCCTGACTTTTCGGGATTGGTGAAATGCACTGCCACGCGAATGTTTTTGTCGTATTCGCGGACGGCTTTGCTGCCTGCACTGAACAGACTGCACACATCGCGCCAGCCTGCATCGCTCCAGTTATAGCTGTCGAGCAGCACGCCGCACATTCCTGAGGTGGTTTCGTTGCCCACCTGCACCATTTCGATTTTCGCGCCCGTTGCCCCGATTTTTTGCAGCGAGTCTTTCGTGAAGTTATAGATTGCATCGGCTTTTTGCGCGACGTTGTAATTCTCCCACGCTTTCGGAGCCTTTTGCTTGCCGGGATCTGCCCAGAAATCCGAATAATGGAAATCGACGAGCAGTGAAAGCCCGACCGCTTCACATCGCTTGGCAATCTCCACGGCGCAGCTGACATCATTCGCGCCGCCGCCATAGGTCACACCGCTGTTTGTCGCAGGCTGATTCCAGATGCGCACACGAATCAGATTGACACCCGCATCTTTCAGCACCGCGAACAGATCTGACGGCTCACCCTGCCTGTCACGAAACACAACGCCGCTTTTCTCAAGCGCAATCGCCGATGACACATCGACGCCCGCATACGTCAAATCGGATATTTCGGCAGCTTTTGCCCTCGGCTGCGTAAAGCTCGGGCAAAGCAGCGCCGCTGACATCAGCAGTGCCGCAATTTTTTTCATCATACGCATAACAAATCCCCCTTTGTCGGTATGGTTTCATGATACCACAAATCGGGGGCTTTTGCAATAGGGAATTGTGATATTCGCCTGTCAAATCGTGCGGTGCGTGACAGTCATTCCCTCGGCTGATAGTAAAACCGCAGATAGTGCCGCAAATTGCGGCGGGCGCGGTTCAGAGTGCGGCAAACCGTGCTTTCGCTGACCCCGCACAGCCCGCCCACCTCGCGAAGCGTTCGTTTCTCACCGTAATAGAGCTGAAAATATCGCCGCTGCACATCGGTCAGTTCGTGCAGCCATGCATAATGCACAGCGTTTTTGAGCCGTCTGTCGATGCCCTCACAGGGTTCTTCCTGCAATTTGGCGATCCATACAGGATCAAATTCCAGTGCCGACTCCGAAACACGTCGATACTTCACGTACTGATGTCGGCTCATGTACGAACCACCTCCTGTCTGGCATACGGTGTGATGCAGCGCAGCATGGCTTTCAGTTCCGAACATTCCTCTGTCAGCAGATCAATGCGCTCCTCCAACAAATGATAGCGTTTGCCCGCCTCTGCCGATTCATAGCGGGTTTCGGCTGCGGCTTTCAATTCCCCTTTCAGATATTCCTTTCGGCACACTGCGGCATTCACCGCCTGTTCATAGCTTTCCAGCATTTTTTGATACGTCGTTTCCACTTTCCATCCTCCTTGTGTCCGATTCGGGTGACTGCTTGCGAAATTCCACGATAAGAACATTTGTTCCTATATTTCTAGTTTAGCATATTTTCGGAGAAATGTCAAGAGGCGAAAATGGGGATGTGCAAAATATTGCACATCCCCGAAACAAAGAAAAGAACACCACCCCAACCGCTAGGCGGTCAGGGTGATGCCCAAAAAGGAAAGAGATATGAAGTTAAAGCGTGATTAATCCTGCAACTGCCTTCAGGATGAGCGTCACGTCATCAGACGAGATAGATGCATCCTTGTTTGCATTTGCATTCAGCCTGCCCTGTTCAGACACATCGACAGTGGTGTCGCTGACTGACATACGGGAAACGATGATTGCGTCGGAAACAGTGATCTTGCCGTCGCAGTTTGCATCGCCAAGCTTAGAAACGGTCGGCTGCTGAAGAGTTGTGGTCGTGGTGGTAGTGGTAGTTGTGGTGGTAGTTGTGGTAGTAGTTGTTGTTGTAGTAGTGGTGGTAGTTGTTGTGGTAGTGGTTGTCGTAGTTGCAGCAGGAACATCCTTTGCATACTTATCGAGAATACCGATAACGTTGTTGTAGGACTGCTTCGGGTTGTAGTTGCTGAACATCAGCGGAGTGCCGCTGCTTCTCCAGCTTCTTTCATCCGTGGTGCCCCAAACGGTAACCGAGGAAATGTTCTTGTAGTACTTGCAAGCGAGGTCGTAGATATCAGACCACAGAGAAGTCTGAGCAGCTTCGCCGCCGTCCTTGGTGATGTCAAGCTCAGTAATCTGAACATCAAGACCGAGAGCCATGAACTTCTTCATAGCGGTTTCGTAGGTGTTCTTGTCAGGATATCTGGAATCAAGGTGAGACTGCATACCGATACCATCGATGTAATCGCCCTCTGCCATGATCTTCTTAGCCATGTTGCAAAGGTCATCGGTCTTTGCGCCCATATACTCGTTGTAATCGTTCAGATAGAGTTTGCAGTCTGCAGGTGCATACTGTCTTGCATACTTGAATGCATTGATGACAAAGCTGTCATTGCCATAGCACTGCATCCACTTGGAGTTGTTTGCAGGACGCATTCCGCCGCCGTCATTGACGAACAACTCGTTGCAGACGTCGTAAGCGTAAACCTTCAGGTTCGGATACTGGCTCTTGAGAGCTGCGAAGGTGTTCTTGATCATGCTCTCGAGACGCTTGTTCATACGGTCAGGAGATACAAAGCTACCGGAGTTGCTCTGCATATTCTCTTTGAAGATCCATTCAGGAGTCTGAGAATACCAAACGAAGGTGTGACCGCGGAGTGCGATACCGTTCTGTTCGCAGAACTTGAGGATGTTCGCTGCGCTGTTCAGGCTGACTGCGATGTTATCGCCGGAAGAAGCCTGCTGGTTGCAGAGAGAATCGGGCTTCATTTCGTTTTCGCAGGTGATGGAGTTGAAGTTCTTCTTGATGAAGTTCTGTGCCTGAGAATTGGTGATCTCCATACCGGAAACAGAAGTACCAACGCGCCACATGGGGCCAGCGTGATCTTTGTAACCGTCGCCGCCCTTGGTGTAGGTGTAGTTCTTGTTCTGGTGTTCAGGAACACCGGCATTGTTGTTGTTGTTTTCGCCAGTTGTCGGAGGAGTAGATCCATTGGTAGTGGTAGAAGTGGTGGTGGGATCAGCAGTCACTTTCTTTGCGCCGCCGCCGGTCTTCGCGCCGTTTTCTTTGCCCTTCACTGCGCAGAAGAAATCGTCGACATAGAAATCAGCGGTGCTGCCCGGAGTTTCGATGTAAACAGTTGCACTGGATGCACCGGAAGGAGCAGTAAAGGAAGTGTTGCCGATTGCTGTCCATTCGCCTGCTTTACCGGATGCGGTTGCGATCTCGGTGTATTCGTTGTTGCAAGCGATTGTCATCTTGTAGTCGAGAGCGGTCTTAGCAGTTACTGCTGCGCCGAAGCTGTAAGTTTCGCCAGCCGTCAGGCTCACAGGAATCTGCACGCCGTTCCAGTCATCGCTTCTGTTGGTGCAGAAAGCAGCTTTGTTGCCGCTGTATGCGCAGTCAGAAGAAGAAGTGACGGATTCGGAAGCTCTGCCGCCGGCATCGCCGACGCCGTTTTCAAAGCCTTCATTGAAGTAGTAGCCGTTTGCATCAGCCTCGGGACCGGAGGTGCCGGGATCGGTGCCGGGATCGGTGCCGGGATTGGGGCTGTCGCCTTCGTAAACATCAAGTTCTGTAACATCAGCGTAACCGCTGCTCTGCCAGCCTTCTGCGTTCAGAGCAACTTCATAGAGGTTACCGATGCCCCAGCCCTGGCTCTCCCAAGCCTTGAAGTGCTCGGAGACGCTGATGTGACCGGAAGTTCTCTTGGACTGACGGACACTGAAATACTGTTGGAAAGTTTCACTGCCGTTGTTGATCGAAGGACCGGTGTGGGAATTCGAGAAGATCTTGTACTGTGCGCCATCGATGGTGACCATCTTGCCGTTGCCGTCAGGGCACCAGTCAACCCAGTCCTCGATGATGTAGTACTCAACCAGCGGAACGCCGCCGCCGACACCCTGGTTCTGGAACCAGCCGTAAACGCAAAGACGGGAGTTACCGCTTGCACTGCCGGTCTGCTTATAGCTTGCATTGTAGTCCATGCCGATGCCGTTGTAAGAGGTTGCCTTCTGTCTGGAGCCATAGTCCTTACCACGACGTGCAAGGAAGTTACCTGCGTTGACAGATGCACTCCACTCCGCTTTAAAGGTTGCGCCCTTGCCGAGTGTCATGCTGCCGCTACCACCGGTTCTGTCGAGCCAGATTTCGTAGCTGTAGCCATCACAGTTACCTTTATGTTGGGTCGTTCCGCCGCCGACGGAAAGCTTTTCACCAACACTTGCTGCTGAAGCCGACAAAGTCGGCACTGTCGAGACGCACATCATCGCAGCTGTCAATGCGCCAATCAATTTGCGTTTCATAAAAATCCTCCCTTTTTTTAAAAATAACCCTCATGCTATTGTCAGGGTCTTGAGCTGTCCTCTCTCGTCCCTTTCAACATCTTTATATTACCATAAGTCCATACGGTATTACAAGCAGGAAATTGCGAAAATTTAGCGTCTTTTCACCATTTTTTGCGAATTCTTCATTCTTTGTTCAAATTCAGTTCAAATTTCCTGTGCGAAACATCAAAACCGAAAGTGCAGTAAGTGGGGCAGTTTCGCATCGAAGGATGCGTTTGCCGAGCCAGACGGGTGTGACGCCGTGCGATTGCAGCACCGCAATTTCGTCCGAATCGAAGCCGCCCTCTGCACCGATCATCATGCCGTATGTTGCTTTATCAGGAGGAACATCGGCAAACGAAATGCCGCCCTCCGCCTCATATAACACGATGGAATAGTCAAGCTGCTCCATTTTTTCCGCCGCCTGCGCAAGTGTGTGCAGCGGCGCGATCTTAGGGATGATGCCTCTGCCGGACTGCTGCGCCGCCCCCTGTGCGATTTTTTGCAGGCGCACCCGCTTTTTCTCGAACTCCGCAGGAGAAAGCCGCGAGATGCAGCGCTTTGTCAGCACCGGCACGATCTCCGTCGCGCCCAGTTCGATCGCTTTCTGCACGATCTGCTCCAGTTTATCGGTTTTGGGCAGTGCCTGAAACAGCGTCACGGAAACGGTCGGCTCTGCGCAGCATCGCTCAGACGACAAAATGTGCAGGGAAACGGTGTCCGCGGTGATATCCTCGATCTCGCACTGATAGTCGATGCCGCAGGCGCAGACTGTCAGCGGCTCACCAACCCGCATACGCAGCGAAAAACCGATATGGCGTGCGTGCTCGCCTTTGAGATAGGGGGATGCAGGGGAAAAGCTGTCCTCGAAAAATTTCGGCATGAGAACGGCTCCTTTCTATCATAAATCATGATGCCTGAATGGATTTGACTCAGATTCGCGTGTGTTGCCAAACCTTCCATTATAAATAGTATAGCACAAATCCGAGCCGATTGCAAGACGAAAGATTTCTCCCTCATTTTCACATATATTATAATAGTATATTCCGCGCCGCGTAAGATTGTGCAGCGTTGTACAGCACTGTGCAACATTCTCCAAAATTGCAAGGATAGATCCAAGTCTCTCACACATCGCGCCTTTATTTTTGTGCAAGCCTACAGTATTTTAAAAGATTCTTTGGCAGTGTTTCGGCTTTTTCGACATTGACATCCCTTTTTTTCTCTGGTATAATAGGATTAGAGAGTTCTGCGCATTTACAGATACAAATCCGCGCAGACTCCACACAAATACGGAACAATTTGCTTTTTAGGAGGACTTACCATGAAAAAAACAAGAGCAGCCATCGCTGCATTGCTCATCGCTGCCACATCCATGTCCATGACAGGCTGCGATAACAACCAGTCCAGCTATAAATCTCTCGATTCCGCCACAGCCGCTGAGGTCGCAGAAGTTGCTGCCGCCGATTCCCGTCTGACAGGCGAACTTGAAAACAAAACCATCAAGTGGATGGCAAACTGGGACATCAACCCCGACGGCACCGGCAAAGCCACCCCGATCGAACTTGCGATTTTCCAGTCGCGCTACGGCGGCGAGGTCGAATATCACCCCGTTGACTGGAATGCCCGCTACGACGCGCTCGCACTTGCCATCAACGGCGGCGAGGGCATCGACTTCTATCCCGCAGGCGATCTGGATACCTTCCCGAAAGGTGCCATGAAAGAAATGTTCGTCCCCATCGACGACTACATCGACTTCAATGACCCGCTGTTCGCCGATGTCAAGGAAGCGGCTGACCTGTTCCAGTGGGGCGGCAAGCACTATATCATCGTCAACGATATCACCGGCGATAACTGCGTCGTCATCTATAACCGCGACACTTTCGAGGAGAACGGTCTGGAAGATCCCGCTGAGCTGTTCAAAAAAGGCGAATGGACTTGGGATACCTTCAAAAAGCAGCTTCAGCAGTTCGTTGACCCCGAAAACGATCAGTACGGCATCGACGGCTGGTGGTTTGAGGCAGGTCTTTCGGGCACATGCAGCGTGCCTTACATCGGCATGAAAGACGGCAAACTCGTCAACAACATGAAGGATGCCAACATCGAACGCTTCCAGAACTGGATGTATGAACTCGGCACCACCAACTGCGTCGCAATCGGCGTGGGCGATTACGGCTGGGAAGCAAAGGATTACTACATCGGTGAGGGCAAAACGCTGTTCTATCCGTGCGGCGCATGGGCGGTCTATTCCGAAAAATCCCAGTGGGTCGAGAAATTCGGTGAAAATATGATGTTCGTGCCGATGCCCAAAGACCCCGAATCTTCCGAATATTACATTCCCTGCGGTCTGGACGGCTATCTCATGGTCAAGGGCGGACAGAATCCTGAGGGCGTTGCGAAATTCGCAGCCTGCAAGCGCATGACCATCACCAATGAGCGCGCTGCCGAAATCGCAACCGAGCAGATGGTCAAGGATTACGGCTGGTCGCAGGAACAGATTGATATGCTGCACAAGTGCCACGAGCTCGCAAAGGCAAATCCGCACTACGACTTCTTCAATGCTGTTTCGTCCGATATTTCAAACATCCTCGACAGCAACGAGGCAGGCGGCATCCGCGCAACCTCCAAGGGACAGTATCAGTGGAATGAGTGCGTTTCGGCGGCTTCTTCCGTCATTGATTCCTTCCTCGAAGAATACAACAAGCTCGTTGAATGATTTTTCACGCAAAAGCGACCGTTTTCAGACGGTCGCTTTTATTTTTTGAGCGGTGGATTTCTCATGGGGACTCCGTCCCCCAAACCCCTGCCAAAGGAATTCTGTCCCATGATAGAAACCGCAGCACGCCCTCATTTTCTATGTATATCATTTGCGCCAAATTCCGAGCTTTTTCAACATTTCGCATTTCCTCTTTGTCAATCAATCGTCAAATATGTGCATTCTTAACAAACAAAACGGGAATAATTCTACAATCCGTCAACTTAATTCCGCTTGAATTTTAGCCGCCCATATGCTATAATATGTAATATGCAGGAATATGATTTTCTGCCAATCCACATTTTCAGGAGGCGCAACAAATGGGATTCAAAACAAAAAACGGCGTTTTGCTGAAATATGAGGAAGTTGGCACACTTGAACGGCTTGGTATCCGCAAAGCTGGAGAAACTGTTTCCGTCCCCAAAAGCGTCAACCGAATTGAGGACGAAGCTTTTACCATGACAAACGTAAACAGCGTCTCACTCCCCTCATCGGTGCAATCCATCGGTGAAAAGGCGTTTGCCCTCTGCGCAGACCTCGAATCCATCGAAATCGCTTCGGGCTTGCGTGAAATCGGCCCCAATGCGTTTGACGGCTGCCACCTGCTGCGTGGAATCACCCTCCCCGACACCGTACAGACTGTCGGCATCTGGGCGTTTTGCAACTGCTGTGCCCTCAAGAATGTCAAGCTTTCCGAAACACTTGAAAGTATCCCGCGGGGAATGTTCTCGGGCTGCCTTTGCCTTGAAGAGATCACCGTCCCTGCGTCTGTTCAGCATATCGACACAAGGGCTTTCTATGCCTGCACATCCCTCGAAACCGTCACCCTCTCCGCAGGGCTGCGCTCCATCGGGCGCGAGGCATTCGCAGGATGCGCGGTGCTGAAACAAATCTATATTCCCGAAACCGTCACCGAGATCTGCGAGGATGCGTTTGCCGGCTGCGAAGAACTCAAAACCGTGATCATCCCGCCCTCCGTGACCAAGCTGCACCCCTATGCATTCGGCAACAACTCCAATGTGCGCGTGATCACCACCACAACAGGCAGTGTCGCTTATCAGTTTGCACTCGAACACGGTATCATGTGCTATACCGAAAAAGAAGCGGCGCAGCTCCGCGGTGTCAATCCCGCATTTTACATCGAATACGGCATTCTGCGCAAATACGTGCAGGAATTCAATGTGCGCGATGTGATGATCCCTGACGGCGTCATCCGCGTCGGAAACCACGCATTTGAACAGAATCGACAGATTTTCTCTGTGGTCATCCCCGAGGGCGTCATGGAAATCGGAAGCTACGCCTTTAACGGATGCCGCAATTTGCAGCGCGTCTATTTCCCCTCCACCCTGAAAAAAATCGAGCGGTTCGCATTCCGCGACTGCCCCATCATCGAAGCCATTCTCCCCGAGGGCATGGAGGTCATCGAGAAAAACGCTTTCCAAAGCTGCACCGCACTGCGCAGATTCTATATGCCCGACACCGTCACAAAAATCGAAACCGAGGCATTGCAGGATTGTATGTCCCTGACAGAACTGCGTTTCTCCGCCAAACTGGAAATGATTCCCGATGCCGTTTGCGGCGGATGTTCATCGTTGCGCACAGTGGTCATTCCGGAAGGCCCCAAATATATCCAGCAAAATGCATTCCGCGGATGCAGCAGCCTTCGTGAAGCGTATGTTCCGGACAGTATCCTTGAGATCTCCGGCAACGCTTTCGCCGATACCCCGCTGTTCCGCATGACCGCAGGCCATTATATCGTCGGGCGTTTTCTCATTCGCTCGGATGGTTACAGTCCCATCCCCAAAGGCGTTCACCGCATCGGTCCACGCGCATTTGAACGCGGCGGTCTGCGTGCGGCGATCATTCCCGACGGCGTGCTTTCCATCGGCGACAACGCCTTCGCAAACTGCGGGATTCTTACCGAAGTCGCAATCCCGAAATCTGTCACCGATATCGGCGTGGATGCCTTTGCCTATACCCCATGGCTGACCCGCCGCCATGAACCGTTTACCATCGCAGGTGCGAACATTTTGCTGCACGCCAATTTGCAGACCGATGAAGTGAATGTTCCGCTCGGCGTGCGTGCCATCGGCCCTGCTGCGTTTGCACAGCTTCCTGTCCGCAGAGTGCGGCTTCCCGAAGGCTGTACCCGTATTCAGCACGGCGCATTTTCGTACTGCGAAAGTCTCGAAGAAATCGACCTGCCCTCCACGCTTCGTGATGTGGATGGATATGTGTTCCATAACTGCACCAGCCTTCGTAATGTGAATTTCCTTGAAGGCACGAAGAAAATCGGTCACGCGATGTTCAGCAGCTGTGTCAGCCTGAAATCCGTGCGCCTGCCCTCCACCATCACCGAAATCGAAAACGAAGCGTTCTATCACTCAGGCATCGAAAAAATGATTGTCCCCGACGGCGTCACGCGCATCGGACAATCCGCATTCAGCCATTGCGACAATCTCACCGACATCGCCATTCCGCAGTCCGTGAAGGAAATCGCCGAGAATGCGTTCACCGAATGCCCGAAATTCCGCATCCACGCCGAGGAAGGCAGTTACGCAGAGCGTTACGCCAAGCAGCACCCGGGTTTGATGCTCTATGTGCCGCTCTCGATGGACGAAATGCTGGCACTGGAAGCAGCCATCGCTCCGCGGGAATCGGAACCGCTGCCCACTATCCCGCAGCCTGCGGCAGCTCCGCCTCCGCCTCTGCACAACGACCCCGATTTCCTGTTCCGACCCGTTCAGCCGCAGCAGCCCGCTGCACAGCCGCAAAAGCCTGTTCAGCCGCCGCAGCAGCCCAAAATCATTTTCATCGAGTCGGAATCCACATCGAATATTCCCAAGCGCAATGAGGAGCCCATCGCAAAACCCGAGGCTGCCCCTGCGCCTGTGCAATCGCATTTCAAAGCGACAGACCCGTTTGTTCCCACACAGCAAGCGGATACACCTGCCGATGCAGACCCCTTTGCACATCTGGATGCACCGCCTCCTGTTGAGCCTTTCACCGCAATGCATACACCCGCTCCTGCATCGGAAATAGCACCTGCACAGCCCATACAGCCTGCGCCCGCGCCCGTCGAAACGAAAATCGACGAAAATGCGAGCATTTCGCAAGCGGCTGCGCCGACAGCAGTCGAAGCAGACGAGCCCGCCGCACCGCCGCAGAGTATCTCGGCATTTGACGCACTCGCAGAGCAAATGAATTTCGACCGCGCCGCTGATATGCAGATGCAGTCGGATGAACCTGTTGCTGAACAGCCCAAACCTGCCGAAAAATCTGCCGATGATTTCTGGTCGATCGACGAAATTGCAGTGCATGAAAGTGCAGCAAACGCTGCAGAATCGGCAACGGAACAGGCTGGCGTCGATGAACCCGAACAGATTCCAAGCGTGCCCGAATCGGTTGCCGATGCGGCATCGGAAGCGCAGTTTGCTGACGGATTGGCTGCGCTCGAAAATGCAGTCAATGCGGCAGAATCGGCAACGGAACAGGCTGGCGTCGAAGAAACCGCAGCCGAATCGAAACCCGACGAAAACTTCTGGTCGCTGGATGATATCCCCGCAGGCGACGAACCTGACGCAGAACCCGAAATCAAATCTGAGGAAGGCTTCTGGTCGGTCGATGATATCCCCGCAGGCGACGAAGCTGACGCAGAACCCGAAATCAAATCTGAGGAGGGTTTCTGGTCGGTCGATGATATCCCCGCTGATGATCGTAAAAAGCAAGCAGATACGGAAGAATCCGTAGATACCGCTGATATTCCGAGTCCCGTGCCGCAGGCAGCCGCCGATGCTCTGCTCGCCCCGATGGACGAGCCGCCTGTTGTCGAGCAAAAGCCTGTCACCGCCGATTTCTTCACCAAGATAGAACAAGGCGAACAACGCGCACGCGAACCGATTGCCAATATGCCGACGCTTGAAGCACTTGATGCGCCGAGCGACTCGCAAAACTCGCAGATTGAATCCATCAAACAAAAAACAGCGCAGGAACGCGCCGCTGATGACTATAAGGCACAGGAGCGTTTTGCAGGCCGCGGAAATGCATCCCGCACACCGATTGCGCCGCCGACGCCCGCCGTGGAACCGCCCCGCGCCCAGGAACCGCATAAATTCGCAGGTTTTGAAGATGACGAGGCGAATTATGCCGCGCGTGTGAAAGAACAACTCGAAGCAGCACGTAAAAAATCCGTGCCTGTCAACGAAAATACACCGCTGCCCGTCCTGCCGCCTGTGGCTCCGGAACCAACCGTCGAGCAGCAGAAACCCAAGAAGCTCCGCAAAGAGAAAGTCGACAAAGCCAAGACGGCAAAGGAAAAGGAAGAAGCCAAGCAGCGTCGGCGTGTGAGCCTGCTGGAAGATCTGCCCGATCTGCCCGAAGACCGCGAAGCCGCTGAGATGCGCCGCCGTCAGAAGGAAACACCCGAGGAAACCAAGGCAAGACACCGCGCGAGTCTGCTCGATGATCTGCCGGATCTGCCTGAGGAGCGTGATACAAAACTCCGTGCAAACGAAACCCCCGAGGAGACCAAAGCCCGCCATCGTGCAGAACTTCTGGATGATCTACCCGACATTCCCGACGAGCCGCGCGTGCCCGATTCCGCAGCCGCTTCCGCCGATTCGGAGGACGATCCGTTCAAGGACATCCACTGGAACGAAGACCAATCCACGTTCACCATTCGGTTTTGACCGCTTGAATTCAAATTAAAAGGAGGATATCCCCATGGGAAAATTCGTCATTCGCCAAGTGCCCACAGGCTTCACCTTTCGCCTGAAGGCAAAAAACGGTGAAGTCATTGCGACTTCTGAGGTTTATACGGGTGAAGCTGCCTGCCGAAAGGGCATCGCAAGCGTGGAAAAGAACGCCCCGATCGCAAATCTGCTGGACACCACCAACCCCGATGCTGCCGCTGTTGTCAACCCGAAATTCGAGATCTACACCGACAAGATTGGCGCATTCCGTTTCCGCCTGAAAGCAAAGAACGGCGAGATCATTGCCGTTTCCGAGGGATATAACACCAAGCAGGCGTGCATGAACGGCGTGGAAAGTGTCCGCAAAAATGCAGCAGATGCTGTCATTGTCGTGGAAGAAGCCCAAGAGGATAAATAAAATCCCATATATGACGCAAAAGCGGCATCGTTTGATACGGTGCCGCTTTTTTTGCGATCGCCATTCGCATCATCGAATCAGCACACAAAAAAGGACACGGTCGTAAAACCGTGTCCTTTTGATTGCTTGTGCATCAACTTGTTGGGAACAAATTAAGCCTCGGTGTTCTCCTCGATCGGAGCAGTCTTGTTCTGATCCCAGGTTTCGATGATGTAGAACGGATTCTTGTGCATAACTTCCTCGTGGACATCCTCAGTCTTAGTCAGCTGATCAAATGTGCGCGACACTGTGGAGCCTTCGACAGACATAACGGTGTTGTAAACGTAGTACTGCAGAATGGCTGTTGCATCAGAAGCATCAATGACGCCGTTTGCATCAACGTCCATTGCGTAGTAAACACCAGCATAGTCGGTGACAGATGCAGGCAGGCAAACCTGAACAGACTGGCGCATATAGTTCTGAGCCATGATACCAGAATTGGTATAAACATAGTACTTCAGAGCTGCGGTTGCATCAGCTGCAAAAATCTCGCCGCCGTCATCAAACATGGAGTTACCACGCTGAACCAGTGTGACATAGAGGTTGGAAACGTTCTTGCCAGCTTCAACCTTCTCGTCAGAACCAACTTCTGCAAGCTTTGCATTGATTGCTTCAACGCCTTCATCGGTGAGGGTGACAGGAATGTCGTACTTTGCATAGTACTTCAGAGGATCGATGTCCTTGAGGTCAGCAACAGAAGTTGCGCCCAGAACGAAGTAAGAAGGATCCAGAGAGATCTCTTCGCCGATGAGAGTGCCGTCCTTATAGACGTTCATGACAACCTTGAAAGCGTCAACGCCTGCGAACTTAGTGGTCTCTTCCGTCCAGTAGTAACCGATTCTGCCATCTTCAGCAGCGAAATCGAAGTTGATCTGCACTGCAGCAGTGGTGGTAGTGGTCTCACTGGTAGAGGTAGTGGTGTCGGTAGAAGTGGTAGTGGTCTCGGTCGAGGTCGTGGTGGTCTCGGTCGAGGTGGTAGTAGTCTCAGTAGAAGTGGTCGTGGTCTCGGTCGAGGTGGAAGTAGTCTCAGTAGAAGTGGTCGTGGTCTCGGTCGAGGTGGAAGTGGTCTCGGTAGAAGTGGTCGTGGTCTCGGTAGAGGTCGTGGTGGTCTCGGTGGTGGTGGTAGTGGTCTCCGGGATCTCCTCGAAGTACAGCTTGTCGATGAACAGGGTCACATTGTAGTATGCGAGCTCTGCGCCTTCCTCGGAGAATTCAACCAGCTTGTGCGTATCAACGCCGGTGAGTGCGAGGTTCTTTGCAGCCAGATCATCAGACCAAGCTTCCTGGCAAGCAGCCAGAGCGTCTGCATTTGCGCCTCTCTCGATGACGAAGGAACCGTCAATGTTATAGCCGTTGATGTCGATCTTCACTTCGTTGTTTGCGTCAGCATCAGCAGCGATGGAGATGATATCGTCGGTGGTGAGGCTCAGTGTGCAGTTGAATTCAGCAAGCAGATTTGCCAGAGCGTCATAGCCCTTCTGGGTGCGCTCATCGGTCAGACCATCCTGCCAAGAAGCAGGAATCTTAGCGATTGCCTTGTCGCGGTAAGTGGTTGCAGCGTCCAGAAGCTTGGAATCATCCACGCTCTTGATTGCAGCCAGAGCAGCTTTTGCATAGCCCTCATAAGTGCCATCGAAGCTGGTGCCGCTGAAGGAAACCTTAGCCAGTGCAGCATCGACGTTCTTCATGTATTCAACGGTGTTTGCGATCGCATCCTGGCACTTCTTGATGTTTGCTTCAACGATGCCGAGGTCAGCCTGAGCTTTTGCGATGTCAACCAGCTCGTTGTACTTCTTGCCGGTGTAATCAAAGATATCTTCGCGATCATTTGCAACGGTGTACTTCTTGCCGGCTTCATCGGTGAAGGTCACGGTCACGTCGATGTTCTTGTCGAACTCGCCGAAATCAACAACGGCTTCCACGGAACCGGAGATCTCAAATTTGGAGAAATCAAAGTTACCGGCCAGGTTGCCGCCGGACTTGTTGATCAGTTCAACCATCTTCGGAGCGATGATCTGACCGATATCGTTCAGCTTTGCACTCACGGTAATCGCATTCTTGGAGTAAACAGCAGTTGCGTCAGAAACATTGTCGATGACGTTCTGGATGAGTTCATCGTCAAGCTTTTTGGTCTTTGCAATTGCGGATTCGAGCAGATCCTTTGCAGCATCGAGGGAAACTTCCTTGGTCACATCGCCGTCAGCAGCGGTGGTGCTGAGGAAGGAGTCCACATCGTTGTTCCAGTCGGATTCGCCGATCTTCACAGCGGTAGCGAACGCATACTCGGGAGCAGCGACTTCAGCCGGCAGAGCGGGCAGAGCCTTTGTATCAATTTCTGCATCCAGAATAAAGTTCTTGTCGATGGTCAGACTAGCATTAGCTGCTGTAACCACGCCAAGAGTGGAAACGGTCTGACCAAATGCGAGCAGTGCACCGGTTGCCGTTGCGAGGGAACGCTTAAAAAGTGTCTTGTTCATTCAAACCTCTCCTTAGTTAGTAGAATTTTATGTACCTTTTTCGACGCAGAGACCGTTCCAGAACATCAGCAATTGGACGGACGCGAGGGCGCGGACACAAATACCGATATAGCCACTGCGACATTTATACATATTGGCATTATAACATTATTTCGTACAAAATGCAAGCTTTTTTTCTCGAATTATCTATTTCGCACAATCAGAAAACGAAATGCAGGGGTGATTTATCGCTTTGCACAGTTTTGCTTCCTCTTTCCGGAAATCAAAAAACTCCTTTCTGCTTATATTTCATGTGGATGCTGCTTTCCCTCGCACCCACGGTATTCCTGCGAAGTCGGATCATATGCCCTGCGCGCCGAATTTGATAAAAAATAAAAATATATAAAATTAGTACAAAACCTATTGACATTTCTTGAAGTTTGTGGTATTATATAGACATAGAAAAGAACAGGGAATTTGATACGAGAGTAAAATATCGAAAGGATGTGTCCCCAATGGGTAGGTAAATCCCAGCTTCGGCACAATCACAAAACGGATGTTCGGAGCGTATCAGAATCAATTTGAAAAAGGATGTGTTTCCAATGGGTTCGCGTTATGGTTAAACGGACAAAAATGTGCGCAAAGGATGTGTTTCCAATGGGTTGAAGCCCAGAACAACTTGACGAATTTTCAAAGAAAGGATGTGTTCCCGATGTACGACCATGAGATGGGTTCGCGGTCAGCGAGCCGTAATATCAACCGCCCATCCCGTGTACGGCGGAACCTCTTCTTTGATATGTAATAAAATCAGCCGATGCCTCGCGCATCGGCTTTTTTGTGTGCTTTGTGTGTTCCGTATCCGTAAAATATGCTGTGTTTGCAGCGCGGTGCAAATCGAATTTTATGCACAATGCGCCTTTTGCATTTTTTTGCAAAATCGCCTTGACAAATCCTCCGTTTTATGCTATACTATTTATCGTTGTGAGGGCATAGCTCAGTTGGTTAGAGTACCTGCTTGACATGCAGGGGGTCGATGGTTCAAGTCCATTTGTCCTCACCAAAAACGCCTCGTCGTTTGACGGGGCGTTTATTTTTTTATCCATCGCTGAATCGGACGCGGCACGGAACGCTGTCACTCGCCCGCAGACACTTTTTTCTCATACTCTGCCTGCAAAAAATCAAGCATCTGCTGAAATCCCTCCTCATCCTGTGAGAAGGTCGCTGTTGCCTCGATCGCATCCTGCACCAGCTCGTAGCACAGATCTTTGCGCCACACCTCGACTTTCAGCTGCTTGTCCGCAGGATTCACCCGATAACGCAAATGCCCGCGGCTGCCTGTGTGGACATTTCCTGCCTCGAAATAAAACACCTTCGGGATATCAAACGCATTGCGCGGCTTATGTTCTTCCATGATCACACCTCACATCGAAACAGTTTCGCGGCATTTTCTGCCGTGATCTTACAGATTTCTTCCATCGTGACGCCTTTTTCCCGCGCCATGACCGCCGCCGTCTCTGTCAGCATGGTGCTGTCGCAGCGCGTCCCGCGATAGGGCACAGGTGCCATATAGGGGCAATCGGTTTCCAGCAGCAGACGTTCAAGCGGCACCTCACGCAGGGCGGCAAGCGGCTTTTTCGCGTTTTTGAACGTGATAACACCCGTGAAACCGATATACATTCCCATCGCCAGCACCTCTTTTGCCGACTCCGCAGAGCCGCCAAAGCAATGCATCACGCCGTTGATCGGTGCGAGCGTGTGCAGGATCTCCAGCATATCGCCCATTGCATCACGGCAGTGAAGGATCACGGGGAGGTCAAGCTCCTGCGACAACGCCATTTGCTCCCTGAAAATGCGTATCTGCACATCTTTGTCGTAGCCCTCATAGTGGTAATCAAGCCCGATCTCGCCGATTGCCCTGACGCTTTTGTGCGATGCCATGTTCCGCAGCGTTTGCAGATAATCAGCAGGCGGATCGGAACATTCGGGATGCACGCCGACTGCGGCGATCAGCAAATCGGGAAATTCCTCGGCAAGCGCGATGCCGTCGGCGGCAGAGGGCAAATCAGACGCGGCAACCATACACTTCACAATGCCTTTTTCTTTGAATCCCGCCAATACTTCGCGGCGGTCGGCATCAAATGCAGCATCGGTATAATGCGAATGACTGTCAAAAATAGTAAATGACATAGCTTCTATCCTTTACAATTTATTCACAGAAAGTTGAAGAAAAATGCAATCAGTTTTTGCTAAATGGGTGTATAATACAGATGATGATAAAAAAATTACTCCTCTTCCACGACGCGGTGAGCAATCACCGCGTTTTTTTTCGCGCTTCAGAAGTGAGAAAGCAGGGACAGCCGCAGCGGTCGTCCCTGCTTTTTTGCATCTTTGCATCAGCCCTCGATCTTGCGGCACTCCATATAGAACCGCTTGTCTGCGGCATGTCCCATCGAGAATGTCTTTCGCGGCAAAGCACCGTCCTTGATGACCGTGGGGAACAGCTCGGATTTCTGCATATCGGGCAGAAGAATGCCCATGCTGTTTTCAGCCTGTGCAAGCTTTTCCACAACATCCGCGCCGTGAATGTAGTCGATTTTGCCGCCGTTTGCCTTCAGCCATGCATCGAGGAACGACTGCACGCTGCCAACAGTCAGATTCGAGGTCGGCTTGTGGATGTAATAGGTGGTCTTGCTGCCGTTCATGATGATCTCCATTGCCTGTGCAGCTTCCGCATCGGTGCGAAGGTCAAGGGCAGCCGTCATATCGGCAAGCAGCTTCTTTGCATCGACTGCGTTGAGAATGCGGTGAATTGCCTCGAACTGCAAAGCCTCGCTGTGCAGGTTGACAAGTTCCACCAGCGCGTAACGCATCGGGCAGTTTGCGGTGTCGGCACCCGGATTTGCAGCTTTCCATTCCTCATAGAATGCCTTTGCCGTTGCAAGAGAATGGTTGCCGTCACCCATTGCATAAACCAGCGGTGCGACGCCGTTTTCAAAGTTTTCAGCATTGCCGAGGACAGTCAGGGCATCAAGGATCTTTGCCTGTGCATCGGCAGGCACCAGCCAGCCCTTGATCGAGCCGCCGCCCTGCATCAGTTCGGTGTCGTACACGAGTTTCATCTGTGCTTTCAGTGCTTCCAGCGGTTCGATGACGGTTTTCTTCGCATCATCGAGCAAAATCATGATATGCGGCAATTCGATCTGTGCGCCGCGGCGAATCTTCACACGGGGAGGGATACGCTCGGCGACAGTCGCCTCCGTCGCACGCACCAGCGAGGTCGAGCCCTTGGTGTAGTCGTACTGTTCGAGGTCGATCCTGCCCACCAGACCTGCACGGCACTTGCCGTCGCTCTGGATGCGTTCCAGATAGATCATTGCATCGGAATATGTCTCAAATACGTCCTTTTCGATGTACTCCTTCATTGCTGCATGAATGCGCTCGATGCGTTCTGCAACGTCTGCATCCTCGAGATACACTTCGGGGAGGATCAGACGCAGTGTGGACGGCTTTTCGCCCACCAGACGCTCAGTCTCCGCCCAGTAAGCAGGCTCGCCCGTGTATTGGTCACAGGCACAGACAGCCCACGCCCCGGACATGGCAGACTGCTTCGGCAGCAGGATCTCCGCTGCACTGAATGCGGTTTTGGAAGTTTGACTCATAAGAATACCAGCCTTTCTGCGGAAATACTCCGCAATAAATTGATTGACGAAAATGTATCAAAAAGGGTTTACAAAAGCTTTCATTTGTGATATAATAATATCAAACAACCCGCTGCAAAATTTTCGAGAAAGGAAATCCGAAATGCTGCATGAAAAATCCTGCGGCGCAATCGTATATCGGCGGTTTCACGGCAATATCGAGATTCTGCTGATCAAGCACATCAACAGCGGTCATTGGTCATTCCCAAAGGGTCATGTGGAGGGCAACGAGACTGAGCTGGAAACGGCTCGGCGCGAAATCAAAGAGGAAACGGGCTTGGATGTCATTCTTGACCAGACATTCCGCGAAACCGTAACCTATTCCCCCAAACGCGACACCCAAAAGGTCGTCGTGTATTTCCTCGCGTTTGCACGCAATTACGACTTCGTGCCGCAAGAGGAAGAAATCGCAGAGATCCGCTGGGTGGACATTGTCCGTGCAACGCATATGCTGACCTACGAAAATGACAAGACCATTGTCAACAAAGCACGCGCCGCCATCAAGCTGAACAGCCACTCCATGTGAGTTCAGCGGCACCAAATCCATACGAAAGCGTGTCGGGAGCAATCTCGACACGCTTTTTGTTTGCGTATTTGCCGATCATCCTTACTTTCTGCGTTCCAGCACCTTGATGCGGCGATTGAGCTTTTCCAGCTCCTGCTGCACAGGGTCGGGAATGTGGATCTGATCCAGATCGGGGACGCGCACGCCGTTCATTTTCACCACGCGTGCGGGAACACCCACAGCCGTTGCATTGGCGGGCACTTCCTTCAGCACCACGGCACCTGCCGCGATCTTCGCATTGTCGCCCACCTTGAACGGTCCAAGCACTTTGGCACCTGCACCAACGGTCACGTTGTTGCCCAGTGTCGGGTGACGCTTTCCGCGGTCTTTGCCCGTGCCGCCCAGTGTCACGCCCTGATAAAGCGTGCAGTTGTCGCCGATCACGGTGGTCTCACCGATCACAACACCCATGCCGTGGTCGATGAACAAGCCCCTGCCGATCGTGGCACCGGGGTGGATCTCAATGCCCGTGAAAAACTTCGCAACCTGCGAAACGATACGGGCAAGTGTCGGAAAACCTGCTTTCAAAAGCTTGTGCGAAAGCCGATAGGCGGCAATCGCGTGCAGACCCGAATAGGTCAGGATCACTTCAAGCGAACTGCGTGCCGCAGGGTCGCGGTCACGAATCAGCGCAACCTCCTCGCGGAGTTCTTTCAGCATAGGGAAAACCTCCTGTCCAAATGCGGAGAAACGCTCGGCTCAACGGTTGGGGTTGATGTCCTTCCAGTAGCCGATCAGATATTTGACGCCCGAATATACCGTCAGGAATGCGGCGATCCAGAACAGGATCTGGAGGAAAATGTTCACGCCCGACCAGACGGCATCGGAAATCGGCAGCGAAAATGCACCAAAATCCTTGCGGAACGACATAACAGTGAGATAGGTGATGATCGCCACCATTGTAAATGCGGTTTTGAGTTTGCCTGCGAATCCTGCCGGCACAACCGTGCCCTTGCCTGCCACGACCAGCCGCAGGGCATCGACCATGAATTCACGGGCGATGATCAGCAGAAAACACACAATGTGAATGCACTGCGTATGCAGCAGACAAGCAAGCGCCGCGATGACCAGCACCTTATCGGCAAGCGGGTCAAGAAATTTTCCGAAATCGGTGATGAGATTGTATTTGCGTGCCATTTTGCCGTCCACCGCATCCGTAATCGAAGCGATGATAAACACCAGCGTAGCCGCGAGATAATGCCCCGTGAACGGAAGATAATAGAGCAGAACAAACAGCGGAACCATCAGCACGCGTGCAATGGTCAGCTTATTCGGCGTATTCAATCTGAGATCACCTCACCCATCAAGTCATAATCGAGAATATCCGTGATTTTCACCTGCACATACTGTCCGATGGCATAGCCGTCAGAAGGCTTGCCCGCGATGAACAGCTTGCCGTCGATATCGGGCGCGTCAGCGGCGGTGCGGCCGAACCAGCACTCGCCCCATTTATCATATCCCTCAATGACCGCTTCGGTGACAGTGCCGAGGCGATTTTCATTTTGCTGCGCCGCAATATTCATCTGCTGTTCCATCAGCACATCCGCACGATGCTGTCTGATTTCCTCGTCGATCTGCGGCTCCATTTTTGCAGCGGGGGTGTTTTCCTCCTCAGAATACGCAAAGCAACCCATACGTTCAAATTTCAGCTCCTGCACAAATTCCGAGAGTTCCGTGAAGGCTTCTTCCGTTTCCGTGGGGAAGCCTGTCATCAGCGTGGTGCGCAGGGTGATCTGCGGGATGCGTGCGCGAAGCTTTGCAAACAGCTCGCGCAGTGATGCGGCATCGCCCTCGCGGCGCATGGATTTCAATACCGCGCCGTTGCAGTGCTGAATCGGAATATCGAGATATTTCACGATTTTCGGCTCGCTCGCAATGACGTCGATCAGTGCATCGGAAATGCGCTCAGGATAACAGTACAGCACACGAATCCAGTGGAAACCGTCGATTTTGCAGAGATTTCGCAGCAGCTCGGGCAGCAGGGAGACCCCGCCGTTCAAATCCTCGCCGTATCGGGTGGTATCCTGTGCCACGACGACCAGTTCGGTCACGCCGTTTTCAGCAAGCCAGCGTGCTTCGCTGAGGACATCGTCCATCGGCACCGAACGGAATTTTCCGCGGATCTGCGGAATCGCGCAATAGGTGCAGCCGTTTGAGCAGCCCTCCGCGATCTTGAGATAAGCAAAAAACGGCAGCGTCGAGATAATTCTGCCGCCTGTCAGGGGCATATTGCATTTCGGGGCAAACTGTACCACACGCTCACCGGCTTCAATGCGTTCCAGAATCGTGCAGATCTCCGTTTCATCACCAATGCCGACGATGGCATCCACTTCCGGAAACAGCTCGGCAGCTTCTTCCTTGTAACGCTCCGCCAGACAGCCCGTGACGACGATCGCTTTGAGGGTGCCCTCCGCTTTGAGCTGCACCAGTTCGAGAATCGTCTCGATCGCTTCCTCTTTCGCCGCCTGAATGAATCCGCAGGTGTTGACGATCGCAACATCTGCGTCTCCGGGCTCCACAGTCAATTCATAGCCCTTTTGCCGCAGCAGATGCAGCATACGCTCCGAATCGACAAGGTTTTTTGCGCATCCCAAGGATACCATACTGACAGTCATGGGTATTTGCCTCCAAATTATTGATTCATATGTTTTTTCGCCTGCAAAGGGGCGATGTCAATGCGCCGACGGCACATCTGCGCTCACTCTGCAAAGTAATCTTCCAGCGCAAAACGAATCTCCTGATAGGAAAATCCGCGGCGCACAAGCGATGCCGTCACGCGCTCAATGGCTTTCCGATCGTCAGGATCGGTGAGCTGCCGCGCATACTTTTTTTCCAGCAATTCCGCAAGCTGCGTGCCGATCGCCTCGCTGTCATAAGCTTCCAGTGCTGCGTCGATATCCGCCTGCGAAAGCCCTTTCTGCTTCATTTCAAATGCTGCCCTCCGCAGCCCGTAGTGCCGCGATTCGACATACATCCGTGCAAGCGACTGCGCATATTTCGCATCGTCCAGAAATCCCAGACGCACAAGCTTTTCCAGCGTTTCCAGCACTGCCTGTTCCTCGGCGTTTTTCGCACCCATCAGCTTCTGATACAGCTCCCGATAGGAATACGCCCGCCGCTCCAGACAATAGAGCGCATACTCATAGCTTCGGTGCAGCGCGGCTTGATGCGCAATCGACTCAATTTCAGCCTCATCAAGCGTTTTGCCCACCGCCAGATGCTCGGACAGCACCAGATCTTCATGCAGCCACAGCGGGCCGCCCTCGTCAAGCTCCACGCGATAAAGCTTGCCCTTTTCCGGCGTCACGGCGGTGATTTTCCGCATCATGCCGCCTGATTACGCCTCCTCAGGCGTGAATTCCTCGAACTCGTCATCCTCTGAGGCATTCAGTGCGATTTCTGCCGCAGCCTGCACTGCCGATTCTGCTTTCGCCTTTGCCGCATCGACCGCAGCCGCCTTCTTGTTCTTCTTCGAGGCGAGAACAATGGCTTCCTTCTGCGCAACGATTTTCTTTTCCAATTCTTCGCAGAGCGCGGGCTCCTGCTCCAGCAGTTCCTTGACGGCATCTCTGCCCTGACCAAGCTTGCGTTCGCCGTAGCTGAACCATGAACCGCTCTTGTGAACGATGTCGAGTTCTGTTGCCAGATCGAGGAGCTCACCGATTTTCGAGATACCCTTGCCGTACATCATATCAAATTCGCACTCACGGAACGGCGGTGCGACCTTGTTCTTGACGATCTTGACCTTGGTGCGGTTGCCAATGACCTCTGCACCGCTTTTGAGTGCCTCGCCCTTGCGCACTTCCATACGCACGGAGGCATAGAATTTGAGGGCTCTGCCGCCCGTGGTGGTTTCGGGGTTGCCGTACATCACGCCGATTTTTTCACGCACCTGATTGATGAAAATGGCAACGCAGTTCGATTTTGCAATGACCGACGTCAGCTTGCGCATCGCCTGTGACATCAGTCTCGCCAGCATACCGACATGAGAATCGCCCATTTCGCCCTCGATCTCGGCGCGTGTGGTCATGGCGGCAACGGAGTCGATGACGATGACGTCGATCGCGCCCGAGCGCACCAATGCTTCGGCGATCTCAAGTGCCTGCTCGCCGCTGTCGGGCTGCGACACCAGCAGATTGTCGATGTTGACGCCCAGTGCTTCGGCATAAACAGGATCAAGCGCGTGTTCCACGTCGATGAACGCCGCTTCGCCGCCAAGCTTCTGCGCCTCGGCAATGACATGCAGGGCAACCGTGGTCTTGCCCGAACTTTCAGGTCCGTAGATCTCCACGATTCTGCCGCGCGGCACACCGCCGATGCCCAGTGCCATATCCAGTGTCAGGGAACCTGTGGAGATTGCCTGCACGTTGAGCGTCTTGGTCTGTCCCAGACGCATGACCGCACCTGCGCCATACTGCTTTTCGATCTGCGCGATCGCGCTTTCAAGGGCTTTCTTGCGGTCTTCCGAGTTGTTCGGAACCGCCACTGCCGCTTTTTTCTTGAGTTCTGCTTTTGCCATACTGTTATCCTTTCTGCTCACGGCGATATCCCAGCACCACGCGAGCGACGCCGCAAAGGTCGGGAATGATTTCGATATCGGTAAAGTTCGCATCTGTGAGGATCTCGGCAACCGCTGCCGCCTGATGGATCCCCACCTCAAACGCAAGCATCCCGCCGATGCGCAGCGAATGCGACCAGTTTTTCGTGATGCTGCGGTAAAAATCAAGACCATCCGTGCCGCCTGCCAGTGCCATGCGCGGTTCAAACGTGACCTCCGTTTGCAGCGATGCCATATCATCGCCCGTGAGGTACGGCGGATTGCTGACGATCAGATCAAGCTGCTGATGTGCGGCTGCCACGGCAGGATCGCACACATCGGCGAAAAGCATCGGCACATTCAAATCATGCAGATGCGCGTTTTTCTTTGCATATGCGAGTGCCGGCTCACTGAAATCCAGCCCGCAGATGTCCAGAGCGGGGTTATGGGCTTTCAGTGCCAGCGCGATACAGCCGCTCCCCGTACACAGATCTGCGGCACAAATGTGCTGCCCCCGCGGCAGACGCGATAAGACCGCATCCACAAGGGTTTCTGTATCGGCACGGGGGATGAGAACACCCTCACCCACCAAAAAACGCATCCCGTAAAATTCCCACGCGCCCAGCAGATATTGCAGCGGCTCGTGATTTGCACGTTTCTGCGCGATTTCCGTTGCTTTTTCAGCATTCTGCACATCTTCAAGGATCCACTGCGCTTCCAAAGCCGCATCTTCAATGCCGCCGCCGCGCAGGATCTCCGTCAGAGTCTCATGCAGGCTTACCACTCGTCATCCTCCAGATGTTCGGGGATGCAGGGGGTGATCGCCGCGATCGCACAACGGATCTGCTCATCATCGGGTTCTTTTGTGGTGATGCGCTGTACCCAGAGACCGGGCGCAGACAAAATGCGCGTGAAGGTATTATCGGCTCTGCCTGCAAGGCGAATCAGCTCATAGGAAATGCCCATGACCAGCGGCAGCAGCAGCAGGCTGAATGCCACACGCTTCCATGTACCGTCAAACGGGTTGAAGCAGCCGACGAAAATACTGATGATCAGCACGAGAAAAATGAAGCTTGTGCCGCAGCGAGGATGGAAACGAACCTGTTTGCGCACATTTTCGACAGTCAGCGGCAGAGCAGCCTCAAAACAGGCGATGGTCTTATGCTCTGCGCCATGAAACTCATAGGTGCGGCGAATGCTTTTGGAAAGTCCCGTAAGTGCCATATATCCCACAAACAACGCCATTTTCACGAGTCCCTCCGCACAGGAGCGAATCACATGATTGGTGGTCAGCGGCTTGATCCACGAGACCACCCAGCGCGGCAGATAAAGAAACAGTCCAAAGCACAGTGCAACGCTCAGAATAATCACCAGCACCATGATCGCGTTATAGATGGCATCACCGAATTTATCGTCGATCCACTGCTCGATTTTGGAAGGCTCCTCTGCCTCATAATGCTCGGTTGCCTTTTCGAGATAGGCAAACCGCTTGGTGACAGTCTCCGCATCGGGGGCTTCAAACGGCGGCAGTTCGGTTTTGGATTCCTTTGCCTTTTCCTGATATTTTTTCTTCTCATATTCCGCAAGCCAAGCCGCAAATTTCTCCTGCTGCTCCTCCTGCGAAAGCTTGTCGAATTTGATCTTTTTCTTCCAGAGACAATAGTCGTCGAGTTCCTCATCCATTTGCTTTTCTGCCGATTTCATCATGCAGCGATACGCTTCGATCATGGATGAGATAAAGTTCACGCAGCCGCGCACCAGCGGTATGGTCTGATACCACGGGCGCACCAGACGCTGTTTGCCCGTTTCGGGATCTGTCACGAATTTCGCGGGGATATCCCATGTTTCCAGATCAATCTCGCCGCTTGGCAGACGGCAAGCCATCGCACCGCGAAACGCACCTTTCATCATGATGCCCTCCACCAGTGCCTGTCCGCCGATCTTCGACTTGTGCGCATATTCCGCTTTTGCTGCATTCTGCTCCGTATTCTTCTGTTCTTCCGCCATTTGGTTTATCCTCTCATCTCATGTTTTTGCTTGTTCCGCAGGCAGTGTGATGGTGACTGTGGTACCGACCTGCTCCTCCGAATCAATTTCGAGTGTTCCGCCGTGCATTGTGACGATCTCATCTGCCACCGCAAGCCCGATGCCCGAGCCGCGCTTCGTGTGATTCGGTTTATAAAATTTCGTTTTGATTTTCGGCAAATCTGCCGCCTTGATGCCGCAGCCGTGATCTTTCACGATGATGCGCACCCATTTATCCTTCGGCGAATCTGCTGTGACCTCCACCAATCCGCCGCGCTCCGAATATTTGATGGCGTTGTCAATAATGTTGATGAACACCTGACGGATACGGCTTTTGTCGCCATACACAAACGGCAGCATTTCCGGCTCGTCATAAGTCACACGGACGCCGTCTTTATTGGCACGCTCCATATAGATCAGCACCGCATCGCCAAGCTCTGCCAGAATATCCATCGTTGCCATTTGCAGCGTAAAGTGACCGCTCTGCATTCTGGAAAAATCGAGCAGTTCCTCCACCATCTGCGAAAGCCGCTCTGTTTCGCCCACGATCACGCGCAGACCTTTCTGCGTGGTTTGCGGGTCAACATCCACATCTGTGAGGGTTTCCGCCCAGCCCTTGATCGCCGTCAGCGGTGTGCGCAGTTCATGTGAAACCGAACTGATGAAATCGTTTTTCATCGTCTCCATGTGCGAGAGCTCCTCCGCCATGTGGTTGATGCTCACGCACAGTTCACCGATCTCATCCTCACTGCGCTGGTTGATGTGATCTTTGAAATCGCCCTTTGCATATTTCTGCGTTTTTTCGTTGATCTCCTGTATCGGACGAACGATCGAACGCACAAAGTACATTCCCGTGATGCCGAGCAGCGCGAGAATCGCCGCGGCAAGGCAGGTCAGCACAATGACAAAACCCGTCACGGCGCTGTCGATCGCCTCCAGTGAGGTGACAACACGAATGGCACTGTATTCGCTGCTGATATCGGTGATCGGATAAGAGACCGCCATGATATGCTCATTGTTCGGTGTGTGCGAAACGCTGTAACCGTAAGCGTTGACGCGGTTCATGGCACTGTCGTAGTCGGGCATACTGATGAGTGTCTCGGAAGAAAACCCCGATGACGTCAGCACGATTCTGCCCTCATAGTCGATTGCCATGAGCTCCATGCGGTCTTTATCGGAAAAGCCTTCCAGCATGGCACGAAGCTCTGCGCTCAGGTTTGCACCCGCATCGGAAGCATAACGGGTCAGCAGGCTTTTCACGGCGTTGAGTTTCGACACCAGATATTGCTGCGCCGAGGTGTAGTAATAATTCTGCACCGATGAAATCATCACGACCTCGATCACCATGAGGATCAGGAAAATGACACCCAGATTGTTGGTGAACCAGCGCCGTGTGATGCTTCGCTTTGCCATGTTCCCGCGTTACACAGGCTCATTCCACTTGTAGCCGTAGCCCCAAATGGTGATGATATACTGCGGGTTCGAGGGTTCATCCTCGATCTTCATGCGGATGCGGCGAATATTGACATCCACGATCTTGTCGTCACCGTAGTAGCT
This sequence comes from Oscillospiraceae bacterium, assembly GCA_045617625.1. Taxonomy (GTDB): domain Bacteria; phylum Bacillota; class Clostridia; order Oscillospirales; family Ruminococcaceae; genus Firm-04. The sequence goes on from JAZLJA010000012.1 coordinate 49,943, forward strand.
TTCGCCCCAGATATGTGTCAGGATGCTGGCACGGTCGAGCGCGGTGTTTTTGTTGTTGAGGAAATATACGAGGATCTGATATTCAACCTGCGTCAGGTCGATCAGTTCACCGTTTTTCGTGATGGTGCGGCTTTTGAGGTTCAGCACAAACGGTCCGGATTCCAGAACCGTGGTTTTCTCGTTTTTCATGAAGCTCATGCACACTCTGCGGTAAATGGCATCCACGCGGGCAGTCAGTTCAGAGGGCGCAAACGGCTTTGTGATGTAATCATCCGCACCGATCATCAGCCCGTTGACCTTGTCCATCTCCTGCGATTTCGCCGTGAGCATGATGATGCCGATGGTCGATGATTTTTCGCGCAGACGCTTGCAAACCGTGAAGCCGTCGATGCCGGGCATCATGATGTCCAGCAGCACAATATCGAAATTGCCGTGTTCCTTTTCAAACATTTGCAGGCAGGCTTCGCCGCAGTCCACATCAATAACATCATAGCCAGCTCGCTTGAGGTTGATGACCACAAAATCGCGGATGACTTCTTCATCCTCGCAAACCAAAACTCGTTTCATGTAATATAAGCACCGTCCTTTCAAAATTGGGCGTATCGAACGCTGTCAGAGATACCGCATGGCAAACAGAAGGTCACTTTTGCAAATGCCCAATGCGGATTTGTTGTCCTCAATTTTTGCATAGCAGCGCAGATCACCGCGCTGACGCAGGAGAAGATACCCGTTTTTCTCCAGTTCTGCCGCCGATTCGCTGTCTGTCGCCGATGCGATGCGCAGCAGCGGCTGCTTCAGCACAGGTTTTCCATCCTCCGATGCCGCCTCGGTGTCCATTTCCCAGAACACCACTTCATTGGCGGCGGGCATCGCAGTCACTTTTTTCTCCCAGATCTCGGGCAGCAGGAAAATATAGCCGCTGCTCTTTGCATAATACGATGATTTCTTGCGGATCAGCGCACCGTTGCGGCAGATATACCAGCTTGTCATCGGCACCTGTTCGGATTCCTCCGCCGACGAATAGCCGTAAAATACGGTCTGCACAGGAATTTCCGCTTCGCCGTCGCTGTCGATGTCCATGCAGGGGCACCCGACAGAACGCGTTGTAGAAGTAAAGCGTTCGGCGTTGTCGGCATATTGCAGCGAAAGCTTATGATCCGCATAGGTCAGAACTTCTGTCTGCATGGTGGTGGCACCCGTTGTGCCGTCGATATAGACCGCAAGCCCGCTGTTTGCGGTGCGCGGATCATCGGAGGGCAGCTTGCTGTAAAGCACACCGCTGAAATCCGTGAAAACATCGGGAAGTTCCACCGACGACTGATAATAGCTGCCTGACGCATCCAGCGCATAGACCGTTGCCGTGGCAGCTGTCGATACCGTTGCCGCATTGACCACCAGAAGTTCCTGCGAACCATTCAGATCAAGGTCACGCACATCCATCACGGAATACGGTGTGGAGCGTGAAAGCTGAAGACCGCCGTCCTCATAGTGCAGGATCTCCGCAGAATATTTCGCACCATCGACCATGCCGTAACAGACGATGAGGTTGGTGCGCGGATTATCCCCCAGCTTCTGAATGGAGATCCGTTCGACCTCCGCACCTGCCGTGGTATAATCCTTCACATCGCGCCATTCGCCGTCTTTCTGGTCAAGCAGGCACATTCGCAGGGGATTTTCCTCCGCTGACGCACCTGAGATCTCATAAAACACGATTGCTTCGTCGTCGCCGTCGCCATCCAGATCGACCACGGTGAATGCCGAGAGATATTCCCCCGATTTCGGATATTTCAGGCTGATGCCCGAACCTGCCGCCCGCTGCAATGCCTGATAGATCTGTTCCTGTTCCACAGTCAGGCGCGGCGCGGAAAGCATGGTGTCGATGCCTGCCGTCAGATTGCAGCCGCTCCACTCAGGGGCGAGCGCAAACAGCAAGGCAGCGGATTTCAATATCAGTTTTGAACGTATCATCTGATAGATCAGCGTTTGTCAATGGGCGTGTAGCCATCGGTTTTGGAAATGGACTTATAGGCGGGACGAATGATTCTGCCGCCTGTCAGAACCTCCTCGATGCGGTGTGCCGCCCAGCCCGCGATACGGGAAACGGCAAACATCGGGGTGAACAGTTCTTCGGGAATGCCCAGCATCCGATACACAAGCCCTGAATACATATCGACATTGGCACAGACGCATTTGGAAGCGGCACGCGCCGATTTTTCAGCGAGAAGCTGCGGCGTCAGACGTTCAATGGTGTCAAGCAAACGGAAATCTGCTTCGATATCCTTGCCTGCCGCAAGCTTGAATGCCTTCTCCTTGAGCAAAACGGCTCTCGGATCAGAGAGCGTATAAACCGCGTGCCCCATGCCGTAGATCAGACCTGCACCGTCGTTTGCTTCGCGGCGCAGCACCTTGCGGATCATGTCAGCGACCTGTCCCTCATCCTCGGTGTTTTTGATGTTCTGCTTGAAATATTCAAGCTGCTCGATGACTTTGAGGTTCGCGCCGCCGTGACGGAATCCCTTCAGCGCACCGATCGCAGCCGCATATGCCGCATAAGGATCGGTGCCCGATGAAGTCAGCACACGGCAGGCAAATGCCGAGTTGTTTCCGCCGCCATGCTCTGCGTGCAGCATCATGCAGACATCGAGCAGATGCGCCTCCTCGGGAGTGTACTGACGATCCAGACGCAGCAGCGAAAGAATGGTCTGCGCATTGGTTTCCTCGGGGCGCAGCGGATGCATAACAAGGCTCTCGCCGTCAAAATGCTGCCGCTTGACCTGATAGGCGGAAGTCATGATGACAGGGAGACGGGCAAGCAGCGAAATGGCGATGCGCACCTCGTTTTCGAGCGAATGCACCTCGCAGTCGGGATCATAGGAATACAGAGCCAGCACAGAGCGTGCAAGCTTGTTCATAATATTGTTGGAGGGGGCTTTGGCAATCATGTCGATGACAAAGCCGTCAGGCAGTTCGCGGCTTTCCGCGAGCAGGCGGCGAAATCCCGCCAGCTCCGTAACCGTCGGGAGCTTGCCAAACAACAGCAGATATGCCGTTTCCTCATAGCCGAACCGCTGCTCAGCCTCCACCGCCCTGACAAGGTCGGTGATCTGATATCCGCGATAGATCAGTTCGCCCTCAATGGGGTCAAGTTCGCCTTCATTCAGCACGTAGCCGTGGACATTGCACACCTTGGTGATCCCTGCCACAACACCCGTACCATCGGGCTTGCGCAAACCGCGGTTGACATGGAATTTGTCATAAAGCTGCGGGTCGATCGCGGAATAATCCCGCAATCCCTCGCATAAAGATTGAATCAGAGCAGCGTTTTCGGAGTTATTCATATGAATGATCCTTTCAAATGACAGAATACGGCTCTGCGCCGTGAATATACACTTATAGTTATTATACCGCTTTTTTCCATCTCTGTCAAGGGATAATGACGGGTTTTCTGCGAAAGAAATGTCACAGTTGCATCTCAAAGCGCAAAACGATACACACTCATCGGGAGGTCTGCACATGAAACAGCACATCGGATTTTTTGCATTCACCGCCGCCGCGATGCTATTGCTCCCTGCGGCAGCCGTTCTCCGCACGCCCGACGCCCCTGCATCGCACGCGGAGACAAGCCGTGATGCCCCATCCGCCGCAAACGAGCCATACCGCGTACTGGACATCTCTACGGGCGAGATTCTCACCGTGCCTGTCCGCGATTATCTCATCGGGGCGGTGTGCGCCGAAATGCCCGCGACCTTCGAGAAAGAAGCCCTCAAGGCACAGGCAGTCGCCGTTCACACTTACGCCGAACGGATTCGCACCAGAAACCGTCAAACGCCCGACCCGTCGCTCCTCGGCGCGGATTTTTCCAACGACAGCGCAAAATATCAGGCATACTACACGGAAGATCAGCTTCATGCCGCTTACGGCGACGCTTACGATACCTGCCGCGCCAAAATCGAAACCGCCGTGGATGCGGTGGAAGATCTGCTGCTTTGCTATGACGGTGAACCGATCATCGCCGCGTTTCATGCGATTTCATCGGGGAAAACCGAAAGTGCCGAAACAGTCTGGGGCGAGCCGCTTGCCTATCTGGTTTCGGTGGATTCGCAAAGCGACCGCAATGCCCCACGGTATCAGGAAACAGTTTCTTTCTCGGCGGAGGATTTCAAAACGGCGATTCTGCGTGAAAATCCAGATGTGACATTTCCCGACGATCCTGCACAATGGTGCACGGTGCTTGGCACAAGCGATGCAGGCACTGTACTGAACGTGCAGTGCGGCAGCACTGTAATGAGCGGCACAAAGCTTCGGGAAACGCTCGGACTGCGTTCGGCGTGCTTTTCGGTGCAGTTCGCGGACAACCTGCTGCAATTCACGACCAAAGGTTACGGACACACTATCGGCATGAGCCAGTACGGGGCGAATGCAATGGCGCAGAATGGGAGCAGCTATCAGGAGATTCTCGCACACTATTATCCCGACACCACGCTGCAATCTGTCTCGTGATTTGTATATGATGCATATATATCAAGGAAACAATTTACTTTCACTTGGAAGAATTCACAATCTTGCAAAGAAAACTTGGCATATCGGTTGACAAGTGCGCTTGGCAATGCTATAATGGCATCAATGAAAGCCAAGTACACTTGGCAAAACGAAAGGAAGGATTCATATGACAAAGGCATGGAGAAAATCAAATGAATGACGCATTGGTACTGAAAAACAACCTGAAAGAAGTGCGGACAAAAAAGAAGATCTCACAGGCGGATCTTGCAAAAATGGTCGGTGTTTCACGAAATACCATCAGCTCACTCGAAACAGGGCAGTATCAGCCGACCGCCAAACTCGCCCTCATCCTCTGTATCGCACTTGACATGAAATTTGAAGATTTGTTCTATTTTTAAAGGAGAAAAAGTTATGGATAAGGAAATGATCCTTGAAAAAGCCCGCGAAGAAAACAAGCATGGTGATGAAATGGAAAAGCATTCCCACTTGCTTGCAGAAACCGCTGCGGTCATCGCAACGGTTCTGACGACGATGTTTCTGCTGATCCTTGCCGTTTTGCGGCATCAGGATATTTTCCCGTATCTGCTGCTGACGTTTGTCGGCTGCACCGCAGAGGTCGGAACACTCGCCGTCAGGAAAAAATCTGTCAGCTGCGGCATTGGCGCGGCGGTGTGTCTGGTGCTGAGTGCCATCTTTCTGATTGCCGTTCTGAAAGGGGACACCTTTATCGTGCATATGTTCTGGGAGGAGTTTTTCTCTTGATTTCTGCCGCATGCACGGTTTTCCTTGACTTTGCAGAAAGTCTGTGTTATAATAGTACGGAACAAATTCAGGCAACAGAAAGGAAATCGCTATGCAGCTTTATAATTCCCTGACCCGCAAAAAGGAAGAATTTCAGACCATCGAACCCAACAAGGTGAAAATGTACACCTGCGGTCCCACGGTCTACCACTATGCCCACATCGGCAACCTTCGCACCTATATGATGGAGGATGTCCTCGACCGCTACCTCCGCTACATCGGCTATGATGTGCTGCGCGTCATGAACATTACCGACGTCGGGCACCTCACCTCCGACGGCGACACCGGCGACGACAAAATGCTCAAGGGCGCAAAGCGTGAGCATAAAACCGTCATGGAAATCGCACAATTCTATACCGATGCATTCTTTGACGACTGCAAAAAGCTCAATATTCGCCGCCCTGAGGTCGTTCAGCCCGCAACAGGCTGCATTCAGGAGTTCATCGACACGATTCAGGTGCTGCTCGACAAGGGCTATGCTTACGAAGCAGGCGGCAACATCTATTTCGATACCTCCAAGCTGGAACAGTATTACGTGTTCCTCGATTTCAAGGAGGAAGATCTGGAAGTCGGCGTGCGCGAGGGCGTTGACGCTGACGACAACAAACGCAACAAAGCCGATTTCGTGCTGTGGTTCACCAAATCGAAATTCGACGATCAGGAACTGAAATGGGAAAGCCCGTGGGGACTCGGGTACCCCGGCTGGCACATCGAATGCTCCTGCATCAGCATGAAATACTGCGGCGAAACACTCGATCTGCACTGCGGCGGCATCGACAACGTATTCCCGCATCACACCAACGAAATCGCGCAGTCCGAAGCTTATCTCGGGCACAAATGGTGCGGACACTGGTTCCATGTGCTGCATCTCAACACCAACGATGGCAAAATGAGCAAATCGAAAGGCGAATTTCTCACCGTTTCGCTGCTCGAAAGCAAGGGCTATGCGCCGCTCGCTTACCGTTTCTTCTGCTTGCAGTCGCACTATCGCAAATCGCTCGTGTTTACTTACGAAAACCTCGATAATGCAGCATCGGCATATCAGAAACTGGTGTCGAAAATTCGCACGCTGCTGCAAGAGGGCGGCGCAATCGACAATGCAAAGAAAGACGAACTGATTGCCAAATTCCGTGAAGCGATGGACAACGATCTGAACACTGCGCAGGCGATCACGGTGCTTTACGATGTGCTGAAAGCGGATACATCGGCGGCAACGAAGCTTGCGTGCATCGAGGAAATGGACACGGTGCTGTCGCTTGGTCTGCTGGATGCGGCGAAGTCTGCGGCAGAGGAAAAAACGGAGGATATTCCCGCAGAGGTGCTGGCACTGGTGGAAGCGCGTAAAGAGGCGCGTCAGGCGAAAGATTTCGCGAAAGCAGATGAGATCCGCACACAGATTCAGGCACTCGGCTGGGAGATTCGTGAAACGCGGCAGGGCACAACGATCGAGAAGAAGTAATACGTCCCGCGAAACTTCAGCTTGTCGATAAAGTTGTATCTGCGATGGATTTATAATGGAGCTCCCATGATTGAAGCAGAAATAAAAGGCTTCTATATGAAAAGCTTTACTCGATTTGGTCGGCGTCCGCAGACGCTGAAATACCCTCCCTCCTTACAACAGGTCAGGAGGAGGCATGGGGAACCCTACCAAGGGGTTCCCCCATACTTTTTCAACAGACTGAGGGGAACCCTATCAAAGGGTTCCCCTTACTTTTCTTCCTGATGTTGTCGAACAAAAAAGTATTTTGCTGTTTACGTTGTGTCTCGCTTCGCAGAACTTGATCTTTATATTACCGATGCTTTCGCACAAACGCCGCAGCAAAATCTGCGAAAAAACCGTTTTCACAGGTTTTTGCAGAGCAATACCCATTCACCGACGCGATCACATCTTTCACGCATTCCTGCGCATCGGCGGGACATCCCGCATAATCTGCATGCGCAAGCATCACCATGTCATTGTCGAAATCGCCGCTTGCCCCGATCACTGTGCCCTGCGGCAAATATGCCCGCAATGCGTCCAAAGCACTCCCCTTGGATACCCCCTTGGGCAGAAATTCCAGAAATTGCGGATCGGATTTCATGTACGTCACTTCCCGATCATCCTTTGCAGCCACATACGCGATCATGCGCTCCACAACCTCGGGTGCCGCCGCACACAGCGACTTGCAGCATTTCTCCGCGGGACATTCCTCCAGCTTGCAGATCGTCGGGGTGATGTGCGTGATTTTCAAGTGCCACCGCTCATATTCGCTATCCTGAACCACATATACGCCATGCTCATTGAGCAGTTCCACGCCCGTTTCAGGAAATTTCTCCATCAGCTCGGCAAGCAGTGCATTCGTCGATTGCGGTAATCGGCTGCATTTGCGCACCTGCGCGGTTTTTCCGTCATAGAGCATCACGCCGTTATAGACGATCGCAGGGAAATCAGGCTGCAACAGGTCGATATATTCCTGCGCCGCCTGCACGCCGCGCCCCGTTGCAATACCGAATAATCCGCCTTTTTCCCGAAAATCCGCGATTGCCGCCGCATCTTCGGGTGCCAGGGTTTTATCGGGCAGCAGCAAAGTGCCGTCCAGATCAGTGATGAGGGCAAGCCCCTCGTATGGTTTTCTCATAGCTGCTCTCTTTCTGCTTTTTCCAGTATTTGCGTGAAATATGCGGGGAGCGGACTGTCAAAAAACAGATTTTCTCCCGTGACAGGATGCACAAATCCGATTTTTCGCGCATGGAGACACTGCCCCTCCACACCCTTGACTGCCTTTCCGTACACCGCATCGCCATAGATCGGATGCCCCAGATACTTCATGTGTACTCTGATCTGATGCGTTCTGCCCGTTTCCAAACGGCAGCAGATATGCGACAATCGTGCAAAATTGGCAAGCACATCATAATGCGTAACGGCATAACGGCTGTTCTTCTCAATGACGCACATTTTCTGACGGTCTTTCGGATCTCTGCCGATGGGCGCATTGACGGTTCCGCGTTCTTCTTTCATCCTGCCGCAAACGATCGCCTCATACTCGCGGGTGAATGAATGCTCCGCAATTTGCGCCGCAAGCCCCAAGTGCGCACGGTCGGTTTTGGCAACGATCAGCAAGCCGCTTGTGTCGCGGTCGATGCGATGCACGATGCCCGGACGAATCACACCGCCCACACCCGAAAGCTGCCCCTCACAGTGATACAGCAATGCATTGACGAGCGTGCCGTCGGCGTGCCCCGGTGCCGGATGCACCACCATACCCTTCGGCTTGTTGACCACCAGCAGTTCACTGTCCTCAAACACGATGTCAAGGGGGATATCCTGCGGCTGCGCATCGGATGGGGTCGGGTCGGGAATGGTCAGCACGATCACATCGCCCGCCTGCACACGATCGTTTTTCTTCGGCGTTTTCCCGTTTCGCAGCACGCCGCCTTTTTCGAGGATCTGCTGAATCGCAGAGCGCGTCAGGGCAATCTCGTCACGCGATGCAAGCCACGCATCCAGTCGGGCACCCGTGTCCTCCCGTTCCGCAATCATCTGCAACTGTTCAGGCATCGGGAGCTTCCTCCGCATCGGCAACGCCCTCGGCATTTGCAGCTTCCTCGAGCATTTCCGCATCATCGAGCATTTTTGCCTCGTCAACTTCATTCAGCAACGCGGCATCGGGCAGCACGGCAGCAAGTTCGGCTTTTTTCGCAGATTTCAGCGTTTTGGCTTCGGGTTCATCTTTTTCGACAAACAGCAGGAAAATTGCGGTGAGAATGACACCCACCGACACGCAGATATCCGCAAAATTGAACACTGCAAATCGGAAAAGCTGGAGATCGAAGAAATCCACGACCATGCCACCGCGAAACAGTCTGTCGATGAGATTTCCCAAGCCCCCTGCGGCGATCAGCGGCATGGTGAACAGCAGCCACTTATGCCGCCGCGATAATTTCTGCATCAGCACAAGGCACACGGCGATCATCAGCGCGGAAAATCCGACCAGAAACCACCGCGACCCCGACAGCATACTGAATGCTGCGCCGTCATTTTCCACATACCACAGGTGCATCCAGTCAAAATCGCCGATTTGCAGGAACGGCTTCGCTGCTTCCCCGCGCAGATTGTTCACTGCCCAGATTTTTGTCCACTGGTCGATGCCCGTCAGTGCGATCACGGCAAGATATGCAATCACAAACCAAATCGTCATTTTCGCAATCCTTTCGCATACATACGTACATACAAAGAAAAGTAACCCAAGACGGCGCACAACAAGCACCTGCCGCAGGTTACTTTTCGTTTTTCAGAGATTATGAGCGTCTTTTCTTGTCGCCGCGATTGCCGTGCTGGATATCCTTATAGCGGGTATCAAATTCGGCAGTGCGGGAAATGGGTTTTTTCGGCTCGGAGAACTCCACTTCGCTGAACGGATCTTTCTCAGGCTCGGCAGGTGCCGCAGGAACTTCGGGTGCAACGGGTTCGGTGATTTCCGCAGTAGGCTCGCTCACGCTGTTTTCCGCAGCAGATTCAGTCTCAGCGGTGGTTTCTGCTGCCGCAGTTTCGTCCGCATCGTCATCCTCGTCGTCGTCATCTTCTTCGTCGATGATATCAGGCAGATTGGAGATCTGCTCCAGATGCGCACGGTACATATCGAACAGCGATTTCTTGAATGATGCCACCTGACGCTGTGTCTCCACAAGAACGCGGTTTTCCTTTTCCAGCTGCGCGGAAATATCCTGAAGCTGCTTTTCCTGTTCTTCCTTTGCCGCAGATGCCGCAGAGGTTGCTGTGGATTTCGCATTGTTTTCGATTTCCGAAGCCTTCTGTTTTGCCTCGTCGATAATCTGACGCGCCTGTTTCTGTGCGCTCAGCAGGGCATTCTTGAGGTCTTCCTCGCCATCTTTATACTCGTTGATCTTATCGGCAAGCACCATCACTTTGCCGTTCGCTTCTGCAAGCTGTTCCTCCAGCTTTGCGTAGTCCACCTGGACTTTGCGCAGAAATGCATCAACTTCCTCCGCCTGATAGCCAAACTTGACTTTCTCGAATGACTTGCGGATGTCCTTTGCAGTCATCATGCCGAATTCCTTCTTTCTTCTATGGATAATGCGTCAAAGCTTACATAATCACGCCGTTGGATTCCAGTTCTCCCACCAGATCCTCGCCGATGAAGCCGACGTTATAAGGTGTGATGATATAGGTCAGATTTGCAACAGGCTTGAGGCTGCCGCCGTTCGCATACGCAACGCCCACGAGGAAATCAATGATGCGGCGTTTGTTCTCGGCAGAAGCAGTTTCAAGGTTCAGAACGACTGTTTTCTTGGAGATGAGGTGATCTGCGATCTGTTTTGCGTCAGTGAACACCTCAGGTTTCACCAGCACCACCTGAAGCTGTGCTGTTGCCTGAATATTGACGACCTTGCCGCGCTCCTGCTTGGGTGCTGCGATCTCCTCACGCTCACTGCGATAGGACTCTCTGGGTGCAACCTCACGGGTCTCGCGTTCAACTTCGCGGATCTCTCTGGTATCACGGATTTCCTTGCGCTCATAACGGGGCTCTCTGTCTCTCACGGGTTCATTCTCGTATCCGTCATCGCTCTCGGGTGCAAAGAATCCAAGCAATTGATCAAAAAATTTCATGTTAAGCTCTCCTTTTTACGAACCGAAATCATCATTTTTATTTTCACACCGTCCGCGCACAAAAGGGGGACCGGTATGTATGCCGAGATTATTGAGTTTCCTGTGTTTTCGGGGGATACACTCTCGCACCGAACAGCGCACTGCCAAGCCGGATCAGCGTGGCACCATAGCGAATTGCGGTGTCAAAATCCCCTGACATTCCCATCGACAAGATCCCAAGCTGCGGTGCGGTTTTCCGCATCGTTTCATAGAGTTCCTGCATATGGGAAAAGCATTCCTCCGCTTCTGCCTGAGCGGCAAACGGCGGCGGTATGGTCATCAGACCGCGGGTATCGACATTTGGCGATGCAAGGGCGGCTTCGAGCAATGCGGGAAGCTCCTGCGGCGCGACACCCGATTTGGATGCCTCTCCGCCGATGTTGACTTCCAGCAGGATCGGCTGCACCAATGCCTGCTGTGCCGCGATTTTCTGAACCTCCTGCAGCAAATGCAGGCTGTCCACCGAATGAATCAGCGATACTTTTCCGACGATCTGCCTGACCTTGTTGGTTTGCAGATGCCCGATAAACTGTACTTCTGCGCGTTTATCATAATCCCCGCATTTGGAGAGATACTCCTGCACGCGGTTTTCGCCCAGCAGCGTGATGCCTGCCTCCACGGCGACATTCACCTGTTCGGGCGGTACCGTTTTGGTCACTGCCATGAGTGTGATCTCATCCATGCTGCGTTGTGCCGTTTGACACGCAGATGCCATTTTCTCCTTCACTGCGCTGATGCGTGAGAGAATTGCGGCACGGATCTCGGGCGAACACTCAGTTGCCATCCGCCATCACTCCGTTCACAATAATATCATCATAAAGCGAAACATAACCTTTGCCCGCATTGAGCTTGGAGAGGTAATATTCCTCATCCTCATACACAATGCTGATCTTGCGGAACTCCGCATTTTCGCCCACCAAAACGTAAACGCCCATGCAGTTTTCCGTTTCACCGGTATCCTTGCCTTCCTCATCGAGCACAGGCAGTTTCTGGAAACGAATCGCAGTACGGGGAACTTTCACACCGTCCACGGTTTTGCGCAGAATTTCCACACGCTCGGTGCGGTGCTGCACCACATCGTAGGTGAGGGTCTTGCAGCGCAGGACAATACGGGTCTGGGTGATATCGCCTGCCGAAACCAGTGACTTGACCTCCGCAAGCAGATCATCCGCTGCCGATTCCAGCCGTACCGTGACGGTATCGCCGTCAGAAAGGCGCAGCTTGGTGTTATCGAACACGCCGACAATATACCATTCGTAGCTGTCAATCAGTTTGCCGATGACATTCGGGTCACGCCCTTCTGCCGTCATGCCCACATCCGAGACTGCTGCCAGTTCCTCTGCGGAAAGCTGCTCCATGTTCTGCGGGGTCAGCTCCTGCTCGTATCCGTCCACATAGCTGACGAAATACGCACTTTTGTCGGCAACGATTCTCTGTTCGGGCTCGGTCAGGCGCAGTTCCAGCATCGAGATCTGGTCTTGCAGCGACAAGATCTTCGCGCCGAGATCGTCCTTATTACCCGTGATGCGGTTATAAGTGCTCATCAGAACCGCAAGCTCCTGCTTGGATTCCGCCATAGAGGGAAAATCGCCCAGTTCGCGGAAACGGAGCATTTTCTTATACTGCTCCTCGATCAGCGTGGAAAGATTTGCGGGCTGTGCGTTATCACTGGTGCCCGGATTTTCCACCTTGGTGAGCAAATCAAGGGCTGCCTGCTTTTCCGCGATGCTTCGCCGCAGGTCGATCTGTTCCTCATTCGGATAAATCTCCGCAATGACACTGCCGACACCGAGCTTTGCACCATCCGAAACGCAATAACGGACTGCACCGCTGCCTGTGTAGCTCTCTGCGGTTTCCGAGCGGACATAGACGCCCTGAAACTGTGACACATCGCTGACCTCTGCATAGATAGCGGTTTCTGTTTTATAATCCTGATTGAACAAATGGTAGATGATACTGGACGCAAGCACAACGGCGAACAGCAGAACCAGATAGTCCAGTATCCGCGTTGTAATTTCGTTCATGAATTACTCATCTTCCTTTTCGATTGCATCGAGAATTGCAATCGGGCGGGCGGGCACCAGCGTGGAGATCGCGTGCTTGAACACGAGCTGCTGTCTGCCCTCGGTTTCCAGAATCACGATATAGGCATCAAAACCGCGGATAATGCCCTTGAACTGATATCCGTTTGTGAGGATAATGGTCAGCGGCATACGGTCTTTGCGTGCCTGATTCAAAAAAACGTCCTGAAGATTCAAACCTTTCGTCATAAGTCATTGCCTCATTCTTTCATATGTTTCTTGGGGATTCCAAAGAGGGCTTTTCTGCGGTATTTCTGAACATCTGTTCGCTGTGTGATGCAGAATTATCACAAATCGGCTACTCAATGTCTATTATATCACAGGATACTGTGACTTTCTATCATTTTTTGGCATTTCTCTAAAATTTCGTCGTTATCACGAATATCATCTCTGAAAATCCAGTTCGTTTGCTCATTTCGACGAAACCATGTTCCCTGCCGTTTTGCATATCGGCAAGTCTCCTGCTTGATCGCGGCGACACAGTCGGCAAGGGGCATTTCCCCTTTCAAAAAGGGCAGCAGTTCCTTATAGCCGATGGCTGCTGCGGCTGTCTCACGGCGTCTGCCGCTTTCGTATTCGGCACGCACCTCATCCACAAGCCCCTGTTCCAGCATGATATCCACGCGTCTGCGAATGCGCTCATACTGCAATTCGCGGTCACGAAATCCGATGCCGAACCGTAAAACCTCCCACGGCGGCGGCACTGCACGGCTCTGCCGTGCGTGTTCGGAAAGCGGAATGCCCGTCAGTTCAAAGACTTCCAGTGCGCGGATGATGCGCCGCAGGTTGTTTTCGTGGAGTTTCGCAGCGGTTTCGGGATCGCAGACACGCAGGCGTTCCAGCAAGGCGGTGCGCCCGAGTGTCTCGGATTCCTCCTCCAGCCGCGCCCGAATATCGGGAGACGCAGGAATATCGGGAAACACGATGTGGTCAAGCAGGCTGTCGATGTATAAGCCCGTGCCGCCCACGACGATCGGCAGTTTGCCGCGTGCATGAACGTCAGCAATGACCTGCTCGGCGCGTGCGGTGTAATCCGCGACAGAACACGGTGTTTCGGGCGACAACACGCTGATGAGATGGTGCGGGATGCCCTGCATTTCCTCGGCGGTGGGCTTTGCCGTGGCGATGTCCAGACCCTCGTAAAGCTGCATGGAATCGGCAGAGACCACCTCACCGTCATAAGCTTTTGCAAGCGCGATGCCCAGTGCCGTTTTGCCCGATGCCGTCGCCCCCACAACAGCGAGAACAGGCGGCTTTTTCTTCGTATTTTCAGTCATTTTCGTCACCTGTCGATTTCAGACGATGCGCTGGAACTGCTTCTCGATCTTGTACTTCGAGAGCAAAAACAGCACAGGTCTGCCATGCGGACAATGCCGCACACCGTCGATCTGCCACACCTGCTCGGCAAGCGACTGCAATTCCTCGCGAGTGGAAAAATCGCCGGAGCGGATCGCGGCTTTGCAGGCAAGTGTGTGAAAATAGTCATCCAGCAAATGGGCGTCAGGCTGCGCCGACTGTGATTTGCAGCAATCAGCAAGCTCCTGCACGATGCTGTCCAGATCAAGTTCCGCGCAGGAAAGCGGCACGCCTGTCAGTCTGACCAGCGGCAGTTCATCGAAAACAAACGTAAATCCGATGCTTTCCAACATTTCCGATTGTTCCTGCAACGCGCTGGATTCGTCACCCGTCAGCAGCAGCACCACGGGGGTCAGCAGCGATTGCCTGTCTTTGCATTGGCGGCTGCGAAACCGCTCGAACAAAATACGCTCGTGGGCGGCGTGCTTGTCGATCATCACAAACTGATCGCCTGCCTCCGCAAGAATGTAATTTTCAAACAGTTCGCCAATGACACGGATCGGGCTTGCCTGCAACGCGGATATTTCAGTATCTTCGTTCTTTTCAGGTTCTTTTACGGCAGGCTCTTCAGGGGCGATGACAGGCTGTGCGTGCAGTGCGGGATACGCCGCGCGCACGATTTCTTCACGCGTTGGCGGTGCATCGGCATCCGACGGGAACGGTGAGAGCGGCGGCAGATTTTGCACAGTCGGAACGGGCGATTCCACGACGTTTTCAACGCTTTCAACGGGTTTTCCACATTCTTCTGTGGAAAACCGAACTACAGGTTCCGAAGATGTTGAAACCTCCTGTTTTTCTTGTATCTGCTCATGTTTGAACAACAAGTCAGGGGTGTTGGAATCCTGTCCTGCAACGGGTGCATACCAATCGACCTTTGGCTTTTTGGGGGTGAATGTCAGCGCACTGTGCGTGACGGCAGGCGCAGGCGCGGCAGGCTGATTTTCCTGCTCCTGCGCGGATTTCGTCGTGTTTTGCGGCATCTGGAACTCATAGACCAGATGATTGCTCGACAGCGCACTCATCGCGGCAAAGTAAAT
This sequence comes from Oscillospiraceae bacterium, assembly GCA_045617625.1. Taxonomy (GTDB): domain Bacteria; phylum Bacillota; class Clostridia; order Oscillospirales; family Ruminococcaceae; genus Firm-04. The sequence goes on from JAZLJA010000012.1 coordinate 65,365, forward strand.
CGCAGAATATACGCGCTTTTCATCGGAGAACCGCACCTCTGCCTTGGTCGGATGCATATTGACATCCACCACACGCGGCGAAATCTGCATTTGCAGCACACACGCAGGGTATTTTCCCGTCATGACAAGCGTCTTGTATGCTTCCTCGAGCGCACTGAACAGCGTCACCGAACGCACGGCGCGGCCGTTGACGAAAAACAGCTGCATCGCTCGATTTGCCCGCGCATAAAGCGGCTTGATGACAAATCCATCCACGACAATGCCGCCCTCGTCAGGCGATTCTTCATAATGCACAGGAATCAGATCGTTGGCAAACTGCTTGCCGAAAATCGCGTAGATGGCGGAAAAAAGCTTTCCGTCGCCGGGGGTGACAAATTCGGTTTTGTTCTCTCGGATCAGCCGAAACGAAATCTCGGGATGCGAAAGCGCAATTTTCTGAAAGACCGTTGCGGCAGCGTTGCCCTCGGCGGTGTCCTTTTTGAGAAATCCCGCACGGACAGGCACGTTATAAAACAAATCACGCACGACGATCGTGGTGCCCTCGGGACAGCCGGACTGTTCCAGCGTGACCTCCTCGCCGCCCTCGATGACGTAATGTGTGCCATACGGCGAATCTTTGCGGCGTGTGAGCAATTCAGTTCGCGAAACCGCACAAACCGATGCCAGTGCCTCGCCGCGAAAGCCAAGCGTGAGGATGCGCTCCAGATCATGCTTTTCCTGAATTTTGCTCGTGGCATGACGCAGAAACGCCGTTCGCACCTGCGCAGGAGGAATGCCGCAGCCGTCATCCGTCACACGCAGATACATCACACCGCCGTGCTTCAATTCTGCGGTGATGTGTGTCGCACCCGAATCGACCGCGTTTTCGGTCAGTTCTTTCAGCACCGATGCGGGGCGTTCGATCACCTCGCCCGCCGCGATCAGCTCGGAGATATCCTTCGGCAAAACATGGATTTCAGCCATTGCGTTCTCCTTTCACGAAATAATAATCCCGCAGTTACGCGAATTTCTCGACGCACTCGCGGCGAACGAGCTGTTCCAGATCGGCGGGCAGATGATGGGCGGAATCCCACTCCTGTCCGAACTCCGCAGCGATGTCACGATACTGCGCATAAAGCGGCGATTGCTTATAATTTTCCAGCAGCAGCGGCAGTTTTCCGCCTGCCTGCTCAATGTTTGCGATTGCCAGACAAAGCGACACATTGACCTCTTTTCGGCTGCCGACGCACTCAAACGGCTTGTTGGGCAGTGCCCCGCAGAGTTCCTGCAAAACAGGCTCCAGTTCGGGGAGATTGAACATATCCGCGCCCAGCAGCCGTGCGATCTCAGCCTGCGGCAAAAACGGCGACAGAATCACGCTGACAAACAGACATTTCGCACAGTGCCCGCACCAGCAATCCTTTTTCGCACCGACATTGCAGCTGCGGAACGTCTCGTGATACACCGTGGGCAGGCTTGCGAAATATCGTGCGATCTGAAACTCGGTGAGCGGACGCAGCAAGCTGAAATACCGCACACCTGCGCGTAAAAAATCATGTTCGTAGCGGAAGAAATCCTGCTCAAATTCGTAGCTTTTGGAATACTGGTGGTTGACCTCCTGCGCCGACATCGAAACCGTTGCTTCGCTTGCGGAGGATTCATTCGACAGCACCACCGTGTCAAGCCCGTGCAGATACGCCGTCAGCACTGCGGAAAACGCAACGATTGCAGAAAAGGGCGTATGTCCGTTCAAAAAGCCCTGTTTGTTGCATTCGAGCATATTGGCGTCAAGGGTACGGGAAACTTCGTAAATGCGTTCTTTTCGGATGCCTGCAAGCAGCGCGGCTTTCTCGGAGGAATCGCGGTGATTGATGAAATAGGCAGACGCATCGGCAAGCTGATCTTTCAGCAGATTCAGCGACACAATGGAATCCTTGCCGCCGCCCACAGGAATCAGTCTGCCCGAAAGTTTTTTCGGCGAGGGGGTATCGTCAAGCGGCTTGCCCTCGCAGGAAAACTGCATAAATGCGTCAAAATCGGTGTTGATGCCGTTGCGATAGAAAAATTCGCCCAGCCCGCCGAAATAAAGCTGTTTCCACCAATTCTGCCACTGTGCGGACAAATCGCCGCAGAGAATGCGCACGGTGGGCGAACAGGTGATTTTCCAATAGCTGACAAGTTCTGTCATGCCCAGAGAAAAGATCAGACGCTCCACGGTGGCATCAAGAACAGGAGATGTGCAGGGGATCCGCCATGTCGGGTGAAATTCGCACAAGCCGCCGATCGAAAAATGATACTCGATATGCAGCGCATCAGCGGATGTTTCCACCCGATAGCCATGATATGTGAAAACGGGATACTGCGCCCGCAATTCGGAAAAAGTCATGCAAAAACCTCTTTCAAAGCCGCATTTTTGCGGAGAATCATACCGTAATATTATAGCACAATCCGCGCTGTTTGACAAGACATCCGCGCAGATTTTCCGCAGCCTGCGCCTCAGAACAGGCAGCGTTCGATTTCCGCACAGTTGCGAAGTTTTCCGATCCATTCCTCGGGAATGTCGCCAATCCCGTAAAGAATGCCTGCCAAGCCGCCTGTCAGCGCAGCGATCGTGTCGGTGTCGCCGCCCAGATTGACCGCTGTCAGCACTGCATCCGCATAGGATTCCGTGTTGACCAGACACCACATCACTGCCGCAAGCGTGTCCACCACATAGCCTGTGGAACGCACCTTTTCAAGCGGCGTCACCTGCATTCGCTCCGCCCATTCGTGCGGGATCCTGTGCCGTTCGATGATATACCTCGCCACCGCGACATACTGTCGGCAGCAAAGCTTTGAAAGCTCATGCGCATGGGTGAGTGCCGACACCGCGTTGATCTCATCATCCGTTGCCGCCGTAAACGCAAGCGGCAAAATGCGCATCAGCGAACCGTTGCCGTTGCTGCGGTCATCCTCGGCACCGCACAAAAATGAGGGCACTCCGCCGCCATAGCGTGCGATCGCCGCGCGGGTCGTCATGCCGATGTCAAACACATGACCGTTGCAGCTGTATTCCGCATCCTCTGCCCATCGGTGAAACCGCCGCATCATGTCCTCGGGGTCGATGCATCGCTTTTCCCGAATCGAATCCATCGTGGCAAGCAGCATGGAGGTATCATCACTCCATGTGCCCTCGGGTTCGCTCCATGTGCCGCCGCCGATCATGCCGAGACACTGATACGTGCCGCGCTTCTGAAACTCAAACGGAACGCCGAGTGCATCGCCCACTGCAAAGCCGTACACGGCTTCTTTCAGACATTTCATCCTGCATTGCTCCTTTGTGATACGTACTCTGACCGCATCATTCTCATTGTCTGCCGATATCCAGATGCATTTCGGCATCCGAAACGGAAAGCGTCTCGTCGATGTGCTGTTCACGTTTCACGCCGAGTTTCTCTGCCGCCGCACGCTTCACGGCTTTTTTCGGCTTTTCTCCCATATGCTTCACGAAAGCATGGGCAGAACACGCGTGATCAGCAGGGAAATGCCGCAGATGACCACTGCCGCCAGAATGATCTTGCCCACAATGTGACGAATCAGCCGCTTGCCGAAGATAATCAGCACGATCGCGCCGATGATGACCACTGCCGTCTCGGAAATTGCGAAATAATCGCTCAGTTTTGATACCGTTTCCTGCATAATGTGTCCCTCCGTTCAATCTCGTTCAAATGCATAAAGCTTCTTCTCAAAACAGGTTACATTGCCGCTGTCACCTTCCACGCAAAGCCGAAATCGCGGTTGCGATCAAAAACGCCGCAAGATTCGTGACGATCACACTTGCACCCACCTGCGTGTCCAACCACAGCGATAGAAACAGCCCGAGCAGAAAACAGCTCACCGACACGATCACAGAAGTCAGCACCACGCGCCGAAAACTCTTGCAGATGCGCATGGCAGTCACGGCAGGGAAGATCATCAGGCTGGAGATGAGCAGTGCGCCCATCATCATCATGCCCAGCACGATCGTCACAGCCGTCAGCACCGCGATCAGCAGATTGTAAAAGCGGACATTCAAACCCGTTGCCTGCGCGAAATTCTCATCAAAGGTCACTGCAAAGATCTTGTCGTAAAACAGCAGATACACAAGCAGCACGCAAACGCTCAGCACCACGCTCAGAATCACATCGGCACGGTTCATGGAGAGAATGCTGCCGAACATATAATCGCTGACATCCGTGGTGAGATGCGCCTTTGAGGAAACCAGAATGCCGATCGCCAGTGCGGAAGTGGAAAACATGGCGATAGCTGTATCGCTGCGTGCGCTGCCGCTTTCGGAAAGCCGCAGAAGAATATAGGCGGCGACAATGACCACGGGAATCGTCACCTGCATGGGTGCCCAGCCCATCACCACGGCAACACACAGCGTACCATATCCCACATGGGAAAGCCCGTCGCCGATCATCGAGCAGCGTTTCAGCACCAGCGAGACGCCAAGCAGGCTCGAACAAAGGCTGACCGCCACGCCTGCGATCAGGGCAGGCAGCAAGATCACCGCGACAAATTCAGGCGTGAGAATTGCAGAAAGATCCGTCATGCCTGTGCCGCCTCCTCTCCGTGATGATGCGTACAGCTTTCTCCGCCCTCGGAATGTCCGGATGCATCGAGAAAATGCCGCCCCACGCTGCTCTGCACATAATCCTCACAGGTGCCGAAAAAGCTTTCGCCCTTGCCGATGTGCAGAATTTTTTTCGCATGGCGCACCGCACATTCCACATCATGCGTCACCATGATGATCGTAATACCGTGTTCTTCATGGATATGCCGCAGAATGCCGTATAATTCGGTGGTCACAACGGGGTCAAGCCCTGTCACGGGTTCGTCGAGCAGGAGCAGCTTTTTCGTGGCGCACAATGCTCTTGCCAGCAGCACGCGCTGCTGCTGCCCGCCCGACAGTTCGCGGTAACAGCGTTTGGCAAGCGGCGTGATGCCGAGACAATCCATCTGCTCGGCTGCACGTTTTTTATCGGCACTCGTATAAAACGGGTGCAGCCCCCGACTGTTCAGACAGCCTGACAGCACCACTTCCTGCACCGATGCAGGAAAATCACGCTGAATCTGACTTTGCTGCGGCAGATACCCGATCTCCGAGCGTCTGAGCCCATCGCCAAGCAAGAGCCTGCCCGCGTCAACAGGTTTCAGCCCCAGCAGACATTTCATCAGCGTACTTTTGCCTGAGCCGTTTTCGCCCACAATGCAGAGATAATCTCCCTGCTCCACGGCAAAGCTCAGATTTTGCATCACCGTCAGCGATTCATACCGCAGCGTGATGTTTTCACAGGTCAAAAGTGCCATGTTCAGCCCAGTGCCTCCTTGATCGCCGCAAGATTCTCGCGCATGAAATCCTGATAATGCTTGCCCGAGTCAAAATCTGCCTGCGACACATTGTTGAGCGATTGCAGCATCACAGCCTTTGCGCCCGTCGCCTCACAAACCGCATCCGAAATCTTCTGCGTGGAATTTTCCAGATAAAACACCGTGCCGATCTGCTCCTCCTTGACTTTGGAGATAAGGAAAGAGAGCGTTGCCGCAGAAGCATCGGTATCGCTGCTGCACCCCGAAAATGCCGCAAAGTAGTTCCAGTCATAAGCGTCAGTGAGATAGCGGAACGGAAAACGGTCGGCAAACACCAGTGTATCGCCCTTGGCATTGGCAGCCACTTCCTCGTATTCATGCATGAGAGCTTCCAGATCAACGGCAACCGCTGTCTCCGCGCCTTGCAGCTTTCCGAGGGCTTCGGGGGCAACATTATAAAGCTCCAGCGCGATCTCGTGCATGATGCTGTACGCATTTTCGGGCGATGTCCAGATATGTTCGTCGTATTCGATCTCGTCGGTGTGGTCATGGAAGTGTTCTTCTTCCTCCGCCTCCATGCCCTCAACGTGTTCTTCCTCCAGCAGATCGAGGTGGTCAAACAGCCGCAGATTGCGCTTGGCAGGGAGCGTTTCCTCGTTTTTGCGTCCAAGGCTGACGATCAGATCATCCGCCCATTTTTCCGAAGCTCCCCCGACATACACAAACAGATCACAGTTCTGGATCGCCGCAACATCGGCAGGCGTCGGCTCATAGGAATGGCTCTCACCGCCCGGTGTCAGGAGCAGCTTTACCTCATAGGGAATGCCAAGTTCCGATACAAGCTGTTTTGCGATGTCATACACCGCAAACACCGTCGTCACGATTTCCAGCTTCTCCTCTTTCGGTGTGCTGTCACAGCCGCACAAGCCTGCGATGCTCGCCGCCGCACAGCCAACTGCCGTTATTCTTTTGCAGATCGAAGTAAAATTCATGTCAGGGTCTTTTCCTTTCCTCACCATTCATATTTGATGCCGCGCAGCGTCAGCCGCAGTTCACATTCCACAAGACAGGGTTTGTCCTGCCGATGCAGCGTGCAGAGATAGATCCGATAGGAAATATCCCCGAAGCTGCGCGTATAGCATTCGACAAATTCCAGTTCACAGCCGCCGTATGCAAGTTTTTTGGAAAGCTTTTCCATTGTCCACTGTTTGCGGATCGTTTTCGTCGGCTTGACTTTATAGACATAGCAGACCATATCATCCAGCGGCTGTATTTTCATTGTCACCCGTGCGGCGCCCGTCACCTTGCCTGCATGATATATGCCGTCAGGGAACTCGAACACCAGCTTTTTGGGCTTCACCTTCAGCTTTTTCGCGGTGCAGTCGTGCAGCGAAAGCCTGTCATCAGTTTTCGACATATTCAGAAACATTCGTATTTCCTTTCTTTTTTCGAGAGATCAGACACACGGCAATCGGATAAAGCACCGTGAATGCCATGATCGCGGCGATGAATGCCGCAGTGCCCTTCATCGCATCAAACAGCCCGCAATGACAGATATAGCCAAACAGTGCGCCGATGAAAACACCGAACAGCCCAAGCAACGCAAGGAAAAACCACGCGGCATACCAGCCGCGGTGCGAGCCTGAAAGCCGCAGCAGCTCATCGCGCAGCAGCAGATGCCAGATCACCGCAAATGCACCGAAATACAGCACTGTGCCAAGCAGCACCAACGTGATCTGCGGGCGATATACCGTGCCCCAGAAGCCCGCTGACTCGTTCAAATCCACCGGCTGCAGGCTTGCCAGAAATCCTGCCCCGAAAGCAAGGACTCCCGTGAACAGAAAGCATCCGAAATCACGCAAAAGCAAGATCATGCGTGTTTTGGTCGTCATCATTGTCCGTCCTTTCCTTTTTCGCGGCAGTGTTCGCACAGCCCGTAAAGCACCGTGCGCGAATGGTCAACGGTGAAGCCGTGATGTGCGAGAATGTGCTCGCCGATGCCTTGCAGATAGTCGCAATCGACATGAAGCAGCGCACCGCATTCGATGCACTTGAGATGAAAATGCGAGTGGCACGGCTCTGCCGCCTGTCCGCCCGCATACTGCCAGCAGGCACCGCCGCGTTCATCGAGGGAATATCGCCGCACCTGCCCATCGGATTCAAGGCGTTCGAGGGTACGGTAAACGGTTGCTGCGCCGATGGGGGAGCCGTCCTCGACGAGTGCCTGCACAAGCTCTGCCGCAGTCAGATGCGCCTGCGGATGTGCTTCAAAGTAGCTTAATATACGGGATTTTTGTCTGGTTTGATATCCACCCCGTTGCATAAATACCGCCTCTCTTCCCAAACTGAAAATGAAAATCAATATCACTTTCGATAGTATAGCACATCTTTGATGAAATGTCAAGTGCAGGGCGATGACAAAAACACAAATGCGGACGACCGAAAGCCGCCCGCATTTTTTGAAAGATCAAAAGATATTCCGATTATTCTTCTTCCACAACGGAATTGTTCATCATTTCAACGAATTCTTCGATATTTAATCGCCGATTCGCTGCTAATCTGCGCATACAATTCCCGAAGCACATCAGGAAATGTGATGTGATAGGTCTTTTGGTTTTCACTCACATTTTGCAATGCGGCGCAGAACAGCCGTCACATCCAGCGACGTAATGAGGCCGTCGCCATCCACATCCGCAGCAGCCAGAGCTTCATCCGAAAGCGAAAGCGTCACATCGCCCACCGATACACGCGACAGCAAAATCGCATCCGATACCGTCAGCTTGCCGTCCTCGTTCATGTCGCCGAGTTTCTCGTCCGTCACTTCCACCTCAGGCGAATATACATCAATCGGCACAAATTTGCAGCGATATTTCTTCGCATAGTTATCTGCCGTCGATACCGAATAGCCGTGGATCGTGCCGTCGAATTTCAGCGTTTCATCTTTGTTTGCCTCGACCTCCGCAGTTGCTTCGGACGTCAAAACGGGCGTATCGGATCTGCTGTTGGTGGTGATGGTATCCGCCGCATCCCGGATCTCGCACTGCGAATGATAGAACCAGATATCTTTCAGGTTTGCATTTGCATAGAACGCGCCCTCACCGACATACGAGACCGATTCAGGCAATTCGATCGTTTCCAGATTGGTGTACTGGAATGCGAGATCGTTGATTTCGCCCACGCCGTCTTCAATCGTGATGGTTTTGACCGTGCTGCCCGCGAATGCGGCTCTGCAGATCGTGGAAACCGTGGCAGGAATCGTCACTGCCTCGATCGCTTTCTGCGATTTTGACTGCACACCGTTGAATGCGCCGCCTGCAATGCAGCGAACCTCTTTCGGGATATCTTCCGAGCCGTTACATTCCAGCAGGAATTTGCCGAGAACCAGCGGTTTTTCAGTGGACTGTGCATCCATCCACGGCGTCCCGGAAAGCACATCGTTGCCCATGAGATGCAAAGATGCGGGGAGAGAGACCGTCTCGACTGCCGTTTCGATGAATGCGCAGGCTTCGAGGGAGAACAGCCCCTCAGGGAATGCTGCTTTGCTGAGCTTTCCGCAGCCCGAAAATGCACAGTTTCGGATGGTGTGGACACCCTCGCCCAACACGGCTTCTTCCAGTGCCGTGCATTGCTCGAATGCCGTTTCACCGACCACGCGCACCGTGCCGGGAATGGAAACTTTCGTCAATCCGGTGCATTCGCTGAATGACCATTTGTCGATAAACTTGGTGCCCTCAGGAATCGTCACATCCGTCAAACCGAAGCATCTGCAAAATGCCTGTTCACCGATAAATTCCAGATTCTTCGGCAGCTTGAGCTCCTTGATGACGTCGCAGTGGAAGAATGCAAAATCGCCGATGACACGCACGGAATCGGCAATATTGACCTTGGGGCAATCGCAGTTGGCGGGGTAGAACAGACTGCTGCTCAGCACCTGCACGGGATAGCCCTCAATTTCCGAGGGGATGTTCAATTCGTCGATGCCGTCAACGCGGGAATAACCGGTCACAACGGCAAAATCGTCCACGATCTCATAGGAAAACAGCTTGTCGTTCTTGGTTTCAAACGCTTCAAACGTATAGCCGTTGTACTCTGCATAGGCTTTCACGATCTCTGCGCTTTCGCTGCCGTGAATCCTGCCCTCAAACATCGGAACAGGGAACAAAATCGGGTCACGTTCTCTCCGAAATGAAAACGACGACACAAACTTGGTGACATCATCCTGTTTGGAACTCATGTAATTGCAGATTGTGCCCCATGTCTGGTCGATGTCGCATTCGTCATTCATCACATAAACATCCGTCAGCGATTTACAGCCGTAGAATGCCATGATCTCAACCCTGCTCACGGTTTCGGGCAGCACGATCTTTTCGAGATTCTCACAGCCCGAGAATGCAGCCTCGCAAATGATGTCGATGCCGTCAGGGATCGTGATGTTTTTCACGCCCGAATTCAAGAACATTTCCTCTGAAACTGCATGCATTGCATGGGAAAGCTTCACATCGGTGAGCGCGGGGCAGTATGCGAAAACGCCATCGCCCACGATTTGCAGGGAATCAGGCAGTTCTGCGGATTTGAGCGCAGTACAGCCGTAAAACGCACTTGCGCCGAGTTCATAAAGATTCTTTGAGAATGTGACCTGTGTGAGCTTTGCGCAAAGCGAAAAAGCCTCGCTTCCGATGCGGGTGACCGTGTCAGGCAAAATGACCTGTGTCACATCAGTGTTGCCCGAAAACGCGCCCCGTGCGATCACTGTGACAGGCAATCCGTCAACCTCCGCAGGGATCGTGACAGCCGCCTTGCTGCCGCCCTTAACGATTTCAACGTGGTCAGAATATTTTTGATACGAAAAGTCCTCGGTTTCCACCACAGCCTGCACTGCTGAAACAGATTCCGTTTTCAGAATTTCTTCTGCCGACGCCGCACAGGGCATCGCAGATGCCATCATCGCAGCCGCAGCCAGAAATGCCAGAATTCGTGTTTTTCTCATTTTCGTTTCCATAGAACAAACCTCCTATCAAAGCATATTTGGTAATTTTATCATACCATAAAATCATGAACAATTTGTGAACGCTGTCCGAATCGAGAAAAAATCAGCATTTGCGACAATTCAGCAGTTTCTTTTTCGGCACATCCTACAATTTCGCCGCGAAATTTTCCTGCATATCAGCCTTGACGGAAAGCATTTGTTGTGATATAATAGAATAGCGGAATTTTGGATACTTTTCCGCCCGTATATCCCTCTCACACACTATTTATAATAACAGGAGGCAAAGTCATGTCTTTTGACCGTTTGATTGCACAGATCATTGCGATGAAAAACCCCACCGTCGCAGGGCTTGACCCCAAACTGGATTACGTTCCCGAATACCTCAAAAAAGGGTTTCTGGAGGAAGACGGCGAAACACTGAAATCTGCCGCTAAGGCGATTTTCCGCTATAACCAAATGATCATTGACGAGATCTGCGACATTGTCCCTGCCGTCAAATTGCAGGCTGCTTATTACGAAATGTATGGTCACCACGGTATGAAAACCATGGAGCGCACCATCCGCTATGCAAAACTCAAGGGTATGTACGTCATCACGGACGCCAAGCGCAACGACATCGGTGCCACAATGGAAGCATATACCGCAGCACATCTCGGCACCTGCCAGATCGGCTCCAGCGAATGCGAACCCTTTGGCGCAGATGCACTGACCGTCAACGGCTATCTCGGCACGGACGGCATCGCTCCGCTCATGGGCGTCTGCAAATCCCGCGATAAGGGCATTTTCGTGCTCTGCAAAACGTCCAATCCCTCCTCGGGGGAATTTCAGGATCTGCTCATCGACGGTGTACCGCTTTACGCCCGCATGGGAGACAAATGTGAGGAATGGGGCGCAGATACCATCGGCAAGTACGGCTACAGTGCCGTCGGTGCAGTCGTCGGCGCAACTTACCCCGAACAGCTCATCGAACTGCGCAAGCGTTTGCCGCACACCATGTTCCTCGTCCCCGGCTACGGCGCACAGGGCGGCGGCGCACAGGGCGTTGCAGGCGGCTTCGATGAAAACGGTCTGGGCGCGATCGTCAACAGCTCCCGCGCCATTCTCTGTGCCTATCGAAAAGAGGGCTGCGACGAACACGACTTCGCAAAAGCTGCCCGCCGTGAGGCACTCCGTATGCGCGATGACCTGGCTGCATACATCAAAATTCGCTGAGAAGTGAGAATCGAGATTTTTACATATGGCAAACGAGAACTATCAGGAAAAGCTGACGGGTAAAGTCCGCAGCATGAAGCATATCACCGATGCGGCATGGGACATGGTCATTGAATGTCCCGACGCCGCACAGAAAGCCGCCGCAGGACAGTTTGCACACCTGCTCCCCGAAGGAAATTTCTCCCTGCGCCGCCCGATCTCCATTTGCGGCATCGACAAGCAGGCAGGCACACTGCGCATCGTGTTTGAGGTGCGCGGCGAAGGCACCAAGAAACTCGCCGCACTCAAAGAAGGCGACAGCGTCAACATTCTCGCACCGCTCGGGCACGGCTTCACGCTGCTCCCCGCTGATTCGGATGTCATTCTGATCGGCGGCGGCATCGGCACTCCGCCCATGCTCCCGCTGGCACAGTATTACGGCAAAAACGCTGTCTTTATCGGCGGATGCCGCACCGAAAAAGCCGCCGTGCTGCGCGATGATTTCGCAAAAACAGGCTGCGAATCCATTCTCTGCACCGATGACGGCTCTGCGGGTATTCACGGGCTTGTGACCATCCCGCTGGCTGAAAAGCTCGCTGCCAAGAAGCCCCAAATGATCTGCGCCTGCGGTCCCATGCCGATGCTTCGTGCAGTGGCTGCAATGGCGAAAGAAAACGGCATCCCCTGCGAAGTCTCCCTCGAAGAACGCATGGGCTGCGGCATCGGCGCGTGCCTTGTCTGCGCCTGCAATGTTTATATCAACGACGGCGAGATCCACGCGGCGCACGTTTGCAAGGACGGCCCCGTGTTCGATGCGGAAAGGGTGGTGTGGTAAATGGCTGATCTGTCCGTGAATATCTGCGGCGTGCCGTTCAAAAACCCCATCATCCCAGCATCCGGCGTGTTCGGCTACGGCAGAGAATATGCACAGTATTACGACCTTTCCCGTCTGGGCGGCATTGCCGCAAAGGGTACCACGCCCAAAAAACAAAACGGCAACCCCGCACCGCGCATCGCGGAAACCCCTGCGGGCATTCTCAATTCCGTAGGGCTTCAGAATCCCGGCATGGATGCTTTTCTCGCTGAAGAATTGCCGTGGCTGATGAAGCAAAATACCGTGATCCTTGCGAATTTTGCGGGTTCATCCCCCGAGCTCTGTGCCGAATCTGCGGCAAAACTTGACAAAACCGACGTTCATATGCTGGAGCTGAATATCTCCTGCCCGAACGTCAAAAACGGCGGTCTGGCATTCGGTGCCGACCCCAAAACCGCTGCAAACATGGTAAAAGCTGTGCGTGCCGCGACAAAAAAACCGCTGGTAGTCAAGCTTTCGCCCAACGTCACCGATATCACCGCGATCGCAAAGGCGGTTGAGGCTGAGGGTGCCGATGCAGTCTCGCTCATCAACACTTTGCTCGGTATGCGCATTGATCTGCGCACCCGCCGCCCGATCCTGCGCAACAATACAGGCGGTCTTTCGGGCCCTGCGGTGTTCCCCGTCGCCGTGCGGATGGTCTGGCAGGTGGCAAATGCCGTGCAGATCCCCGTCATCGGCATGGGCGGTGTGCAGTCGGGAAAAGATGCCGCAGAACTGATGATGGCTGGTGCTTCTGCCGTGCAGGTCGGCACCGCGATCGTCGCTGACCCCTACGCACCGCTTCGCATCATTGACGAACTGAACAACTGGCTTGACGAAAACGGCATCGCGACCGCCGCCGAGCTGACAAAAACCGTAAAGGCATGGTAATGGACAAGACAAAAACGACCATATACATCGTGCGCCATGCGGAGGCGCAGGGCAATGCAGAGGAATTCTTTCAGGGCAACATCGACACGATGCTCACCGAAAAAGGGCAGCTGCAGCTCGATTTTCTCGCCAAACGATTTGCCGATATCCCCCTCGATGCCATCTATACAAGCCCTTTGCAGCGGGCAATGCTCACTGCGGAGGCGGTCAACACGCATCATAGGCTTTCGCTGATCCCCGAATATGAACTGCGGGAAATCAACGGCGGCGACTGGGAAGGCAGACGCTGGGCAGATCTGCCCGCAATGTTTCCGCATGCCTACGAGAACTGGAAAAACCATATGGAACTGTTCTGTGCGCCAAACGGCGACGCCATGACAGATGTTTATTCACGTATGTACGATATTTTCACGCAGATCGCAAAGGAGAATCTCGGCAAGACCATCGCGGTGATCTCCCACGGCTGCGCGGTACGGAATTTTCTCAGTGCCGTGGAATTTGGCAGCATTCTGCATCTGCGCGATGTGGGCTGGGCGGACAATACCGCTGTTTCACTCGTCGAATTTGACCCGATCTGCGGCTGGCAGCTCGTGTTCAAAAACGATTCTTCGCATCTGCCCGCAGATATGTCCTCGCTCACAAACGCAAACTGGTGCAAATATGAGACAGAGGAAAAGGACGAAAACGCATGATTTTATTCGCTGTTGATTTTGGCGACACCCGCACAGGCTTCGCCACCTGCGACAAATCCGAGCTGATCGCCTCCCCCGCAGGCGTGCTGACAGAGCGCAGATTCGACGTCTGTGCTGAAAAAACCGCGCAGGCAGCCCTCGCCGCCCACGCGGATGAGATCGTGGTGGGGCACCCGAAAAACATGGACGGCTCCTGCGGCGAACGCGCCCAAAAATGCGCCGAATTTGCACGCATCGTGGGCGAACTGACAGGGCTGCCCGTCACCCTTTGGGATGAACGCTGCACCACCGTTTCCGCGCACCAGATCCTCAACACGACCAACACACGCGGCAAAAAGCGCAAGGCTGTCGTCGATGCGGTTGCCGCCGTGCTGATCCTCGAAAGCTATATGGGCTATCGCAAAAACTGCAAAAGCAGCGCATCTGCGGAAGTTTGATTACCGCCACAGATCCGTGATGCTGTCGATCACATCGCTCAGCGCACGCATCGCCTTTGCAGTGCGAACCTTCAGCCTGGTTTTCTTCGTGCAGCCGCCCGCCAGCAGATACGTCATTGTGCCTGCTGCCGCACCCGCTGCAAATCCCGCCGCCATCTCTCGCCAAAGAGATTTCATCGCAATCGCCTCCTTTCACGGTGTCGTTATCCGTAGCATTCCCACACGGGCGCGATTGATTCCTTGCGGCAAATATTACGGATAAATACAGAAAAAGGATGATTTTTCTTGCAAAAACTGCATCTTGTACTGGTGGAGCCGCGCATTCCGCAGAACACAGGCAGTATCGCCCGTACCTGCGCCGTCACAGGTGCCACACTGCATCTTGTGCATCCGCTCGGCTTCAAAATCGAGGACAGCAAGCTGAAACGTGCAGGGCTCGATTACTGGGATAAACTGGAAATCGTGCACCACGAAAACATCGAGGCATTTTTCGCCGCCTATCCGCAGGCAGAAAATGCAGCCAATCCGTTCTTTTACTTCACCGCGAAAACCGGCACGCTCTATACCGATGTGCAATACCCCGACGAGACATTTTTGCTGTTTGGCAGAGAGGACACGGGGCTTGACGACGCGCTCCTCGCCACGCACCCCGAACGCTGTGTACGAATCCCCATGCGGGAAACGCTGCGCTGCCTGAACCTCTCCAATTCCGTTTCCATCGCCGCCTATGAAGTCCTGCGCCAGCACAACTTTGAAGGGCTGTGCCGCGACGGCAGATGGGCAAAAGCAGATTGGGAACCCGAAATTCCTCGCAGCTACGATATTTCTCAAACGTGAACCAAAATATTCATCAGAAAGGATACAACGCCATGCTGAATCCGAAAATCAAGCTGATAACCGACTCATGCAGCGATATCCCCATCGAACTTGCCAATGAACTGGATATCCTCATGCTCTGTTTTCCTGTCACCGTGGACGGCGAATCGTTCCGTGAGGTGCAGGATATCAGCAAAGAGGAATTTTACGAAAAGCTCGAATCTGCGCGCGATTTCCCCACAACAGCAGGTCTGACGCCGTTTGAACTCCACGAGACCTTTGCATCGCTTTATGCGGAAGATTACACCGATGTCATCTATGTCACGATCGGCAGCGGCGGCTCGGCGACCTATAAAAATGCACTGCTCGCCAAGCAGCAGTTTGAAGATGAGGATATGTCCGCTGACCGCCCGATGCACATTCACATCGTGGACGGCAGAAACTATACCGCGACCTATGGCTATGGCGTGACCGAAGCGGCAAGAATGCTCAAGCGCGGCGCAAATGTCACGAAAATCCTTGATTATCTGGAGGATTGGAATGCTTCTGCGGGGCTTTACTTTGTCCCGATGTCGCTGAAGATCCTGAAAAAATCGGGGAGAGTGAGCGCGGCAGCAGCATTTGCAGGCGGCGTACTGGGGCTTCGTCCGCTGTGCGAGATCATCGACTGCAAATCGGCAGTGACGGAAAAAATCCGCGGAGAGAGCAGCATCATCCCGCGTCTTGCCGAGCTTGCCAAATCCCGCATGATCCCGAAAACACCGTATGTCGTCATGCGCGGTTCTGACCCGTCTTATGCGGAAGCGATGACGGCTTATATGACCAAGCTGGTGGGATATCCCCCTGCGGCTGAATGGTCGATCGGTGCAACGATCGCTTGCAATGCAGGTGCATCGGTGGTCGGAATCATCATCAAGCAGCAAAACCGCGGCGCATTGCCTGTGGATTAAAAGAAATCATTCAATCCCGAAACACAAAAACAAAGCGGACGACTTTGAAAGTCGTCCGCTTCTTTTATCATTTCTTAAACCAAGCCGCCTGCGTCAAAGAACATCTTATCGACTGCAAGTGCAGCACCTGCAAGGAAACTGCGCTCCGTGTCGATGATGCTGAACACCAGATTCGGGACATTCGCTTCTCCGAGCAGACTCACCAGCGCCTGTTTCAGATAATCCTTTGCCTTATCCTCAAATGAAAAGTTTTGCAGCACGATGCTGTGCGAAAAATGTGCAACGCTCAGATTGTGAATCGCCAGCGCAAGCATATCCAGCATATCATGCAGCACTGCAGCCACGCCCGGATCATCTTCCTCGTAAGAAAACTTGATTTTCTTCATGTCCATAGTATCGACCTTGCCGTTGCAGGCTTTATAGAGAATCGGTGTTTTCTTCTCGGAGAAAATTTCACGCAAACGCGAAACAAGAACATTTGGGGTCAGTTCCGCATGGATGGAACCATCAGGGAAACCTTCACTTTTTCTTCCGCCCTTACGAACGATGCAGCGTTCGATGGAATCCGTGTGAATCTCGTATTCTTTCTGCAATTCATTGTCAGTGATGACAGCACAGTTATACTGCGCACCTGAATAGAGCAGCACCATATTCTGGCGTGCGCCGTTCTTGAAATCGAGGTTTGCAAGCGCGTAAAGCCCGATGGCATTCGCGCAGTGAACAGGAATATTGAGTTCCAGCTCCATCATATAACGCAGCTTGGAGAAACTCAGCACGCCGTCCTTGATTTCAGCACGCATCTGCTCCCAGCGGGTGGGCACAACGCCCAGACCAAGCCCCAGTACCTGCTTGGATGTGAGGTTGCTGTTCTTCATCATTTTGTGGCAGGAGTTTGCAATGAATGAGATGATATCCTGCTGGTCGGTGGAATCGCTGACATTGAGGAGGTCCTTGTCGAGAATTTCGCCATCGAGCGTGGAAAGCCCGACGCAGACATTTCGCTCGTTGATCATCGCACCCAGCACAAATTTATAATTTGCGTTGATGCCGATGAGAATTTTGCGGCGACCCTTCTGGAGATGCTCATAATCAATCGGGGCCTCGCCCAGTTCCACCAGAACGCCCTGTGAGATCATCTCGTTGGTGATGATGGTGACAGCCGCACGAGTCAATGCAAGCCGTGCAGCGATGTCCACACGGGAGGTGGGACCGTTTTCGCGGATCACTCGCAAGATCTGCTTGCGGTTCCTGCGTTTTAAGTCGAGTTTGCTAATACCTTTCGTTTCCATAAAAACACGCCTTTCAAATTTTCCTTGGTACGTTTTGTATTCTTTTTTCCATTTTTAATTTAGTTTATCTTGATACCTTTACGTACTAACAATATTATAAACAAATGATATGAACGAGATGTGAACTCCGTGTGAACATCATGTAAATTTGCATAATATTCACTAAATTCTTTCAAGATATGATAATTTGTGCATTATTATATGTTTGATGAATTATCTATATACAATTTGTTATATGATGAATTAAGTAAAACAGCCTGTAATGAAAATAATTAAGGGACTAATATAGACAATTAAAAGTACAAGCGCAAAGGACACCGCCGATGCCGCAAGAGCAGCCCTGCCTGTCCACACAGGCAGCGTCAAGCGTTTTGCCCGACGCAGTCCGAGTGCCAAAAGCGTCAAACCTGCGCCCACTACGCTGAAAATCATGCCGATGCGCAAGCCGCGGGGCACAAATTTCAGCCTGATTTCGCAGTCGCCCGATGGCACGGCAACCGACATTTCACAGGAATTTGTGCGGACAATTTCAGCAGATTCTCCGTTTACGGTTGCCGTAAATCCTTCATCGAACGGAATGGCAAGCGTCAAAACGCCCGATTTCTCGTTTGTGCATTTTGCCGAATAGCATCCGCGCCCGTCATATACGACCTCCGCACCGTGCGCCGCCTCGAACGCATCCGCCATTGCATCCAGCCGAATACCGAACACCCCAAAGCTTTCGCAGGCAAAATCCTTGTTGACCACGATGCGCACCGAAACATAATCTCCCGCGTATTCGCCGAGGAAAATCACGCCGTTACTGTCGTTTTCAGGGTACTGATACCGTAGATTCTTTCCGTTGACCGACACGGAAACCGCGCCGTTCCGAGGATTTCCGATCTCCGTGCCCGTGAGCGAATAAAGGTCGAAATAAAGTGCCTGATGGTCGGGCACAAACATCGCAAAACGGATCTCCTTGATCTCCTCAGCCTCTTTATCCACGTTGCACGTCACCAAGCCCGTGGCGGGATCGTTGGCGAGCGTGCAGTAATTTGTCGCAGTTGCAGGATATTCGACAATCAGATCATCCGCGCCAAGCATCGTCGCCGCGAGGTATCGCTGAACAGCAGTGCGGCTGCCGCTTGGCAGATCTGCTTCGGGGAAATCTTCGGTCACAATGCCAATCGGCAGCTGATACGTGCTTTTTGCGATGCTGAGCCGTTTGTCCGTCCAAACCTGCTCTGTCCACGCCGGAAAATCGCGTGTCTGCCCAAGCTGATAGCGCACGCCCCAGAGTGCATCGGAAAGCACCGTGCCGCCCGTCGAAGGCACCTCCATCCAATAGGAACTGTACCCCATTTTCTTCACACCTACAAGAAAATCTTCGCGTGTCAGCGAGGTGTAATGCGCGAGTGTCGGGTAGCCGAGTGCTCCGACCATGTTTGCGTGTGCATATTTTTTCGTTTGCTTCACGCGGTAAAACGTGTCGTCCTGAATCTGATGCGCCGCCGACATGGTTTGCGCATAAAGCGGATCCTCCGCGGCATTGCCGCAGAAGGCATAGAACATCGAAAACGGAAGATGGCAGGCGAACAGCAGTGCCATGAAAACCGCGCAGATGCGATGATTCAGTTGCCGCTTGCGATACAGCTGCAGCAGCAGAACATATCCGATCACACAAATCACCGCAGGGATTGCCACACGCCAAAGCATCGGGAGATCTACCCAGAGCGTGCGCAGAAATTCCAGAAGTTCTTTTTTTGAAAAGCGCAGCAGCACATATGATGAAATCCCAGCAGATGCGCAGATTCCGACAAGCAGCAGATGCCATCCGACACCCACTTTTCGCTCCGATTCCGCTCGCGGTTCAGAGAACAGTTCCGCTGCCAGCGTCAGCAGCAGCAAAATCGGGAAAAACGCCCAACGAAACGGAAACGCCTGATAACTGCCCGTGTGCCACATGCGGTTGATCGGGTCAAACATCGCTGCCGTCAGAAGCAGCAAAGACAGAAGCATCCGCCGCATCTGTTCCGACTCGGAAATATTCGCGCGGCGTTTGAAAACCCACGGAATCACTGCGAAAATCAGCGGTGTGCAGAGCAGCAGCGCCAGCTTATCTTCCGCCCCGTCCGTGATATAGCCCTTCTGAAGCGAATGAATGATGCCGCCGCCGCGTGCCGATGCCATGACTTCGAGCAGCGCGGGCAGCCAAACAGCCGCCGTGATACACGCCGCCGCAATATTTGCGCACCAAAACCGCCGTGCCGCCGCAGGTTTTTCATCAGGTGAGACGGAATACCGAATGGCAAGCGCGACGTAAATCAGCAGGAAGATCGCCGCCATGAATCCGAGGTAAAAGCACAGCGTCACAAGTGCCGAAAGTGCCGCAACATATGGCAAAACGCGGCGTCGATGCAGGAGCATATCCACCGCCAGCAGCAGCAGCGGTGCCAACGCCTGCACATCCAGCCACATCAGATTTTGAAAATAGAACAGCCCATACCCGCATACGCCATACATGACGCCCGTCAAAACGCGCGTAAATGCGTTTGATTTCGGAATGCGATACCCGATCCAGACGGAAGCAGCCGCCGATGCAAGTGCAAGCTTCATCGGCACAAGCAGATTCATCAGCAGATTGAGCGGAATGTCGGTATATAGCGCGATGCACGAAAACGGATTGCATAAAAAGAAGTAAAATATACCAAGAAAATTCATGCCTCCAGCATCCAACGGAGTATAACAGAGGTTATCGCCGCTTTGCAGAATTTCACGCATCTGCGTCAAAAGCGGGATACCTTGCTGCTGCATATCACACCATGCGATGCTCTTGTCGCCAAAGGGATAGATGCCATATATTGCATAAAAGATACCGAATATTCCAAGAGCACAAATCGCGCTGATGAGCGGCGACAAGCGCGAGAGCGATTGTTTCAAGTTGATTCCATTCCTTTCGTTAAGACTACATCCATGATAACACATCCGATGCGAAAAATCAAGGAAAATCACATAAATTCTTCACATTCAGCCACGCAGCAGCAGCGGCTGAAGCTGATGCCCTGCCATTGCCGCAGCGATCGTTTGCGGCACGAGCGCGAAATCGGCGACGAGTGAGCAGGGCTTGACATCCGGGGCATCCTGCCCAAACGGCACAAAATAATAGTGCCGACGATTCAGCAGCTCGCCCAAATTCTTCGCAGATGCGGACAATCCGTCGTTTGTTGCAATGCAGAGGATCACAGGCTTTCCACCGCGCAAATGCGATTTGATCGCCATTGTCACGGTATTATCCGTGATGCCGTTCGCAAGTTTTCCGAGCAGATTTCCCGTGCAGGGGCAGACTATCAACGCATCTGTGAGGTTTTTCGGCCCGATGGGTTCCGCGTCAACAATGCTTGCCACGATTTTCCCGTCGCCCATTGCCGAAAGCGTCTCACAAAACTGCTCAGGCGCACCGAACCGTGTGCGAATCTCCGCGAAATGTTCCGAGACGATCGGCAGCAGCTTTGCCCCCTCCGCGACGCACACCTGCGCCGCCGCAAGGGCTTTTTGTGCGCTGCAAAACGATCCGCAAAGTGCAAATCCGAGGCGCACGCCCATCAGCATACCATGGTCAGGCATTCTGCACACCCCCAGTCTCAGCAAGACACCTGCACACCGTTTCGCCGACAATGCATCCTGCCGTTTTTGGGGCGCATTTCGCAGGCAGCGACAGCGCCCAGATCACTTTCTGTCCGCGTGCAGATGCGGCTTCAAAGTCAACCCCGTATGTCGTCGGAGACAAATGCATCTGTGATACGATAAATCCGCGCATTTCCTTGCTTTCCGCAGATTTCCAGTGCATTCATCCGCACAAGCAGCGTCAACAGCATCCGCATATCATTCACACTCGATGCTGCCGCTTCTGCCGCCTGCTTTGCCGAAAATTCACGCGGCAGATGTTCGGGCAGCAGTGTCAGATAATCATGCGGCGACGCAAAAAATCGCAATTCGTTGAGGGCGTTCGGTACACGGTCGAGCTTTTCATACTGCACCCGCCGCCCCTTTTTGTGTGCCACACGATATTCTGTCAGCTCCACCGAGGCAATGCAAAGCTGAAACCGCGGATTTGTAAGGAAATCGCGCAGGGTATAGATCTCGCGCATTGCCGTGAACATCGTTTCGTGCTTCGGCGATTTGCGCCGCCCCTGCAGCACACCGTTTTCATCGACGGTTGCGAGCCACTTCGGGTTTGCAACGGGATGCACGACTGTCACGGGGCATGCTGCGAGAAACGCTGTCAATTTCTCTTTCAGGCGCGAAAGCGAGCGAGTCTGGATCTCCACAACGCCGTCCTCGGTCACCGCATCCGCAATGAATCCCCCGACAGACCGCTCGTGCGTATCAGGATCGGGCGCGAAATAATGTTTCAGGGCAATGTGCAGCGATTTCTCTTTCATCGTGCCGATGCCCCTGCACCCCATATCATACTGCGCCGCCTGCAAAGCGGCAGCAAACCGTTCCTCATCCATATGCGTTCCTCCAAAAGAAAAGCACGGTGCTTCTGAATAAACACCGTGCTTTTGTGCTGAATAACAGTCCGTGGAGATTACTCCTTGACGCCACCTGCGGCAACGCCGCCGATGATAAACTTGGACAGAACGATGTAAACCACAACGATCGGGACGATGGACAATGCGATGGCGGTGTAGTTCGCACCATAGTCAGCGTTTCTGTCGATTGCAAGAACGTGCTGAACCATCATCGGCATGGTCATCTGGCTCGGTTCGGAAGAAACCAACACGAGCGACTGGTTGTAGTAATCGTTCCACTTGTTGATGAATGCGAAGATTGCCTGAACGGCAAATGCAGGCTTCATCATAGGAATCGAAATGGTCAGGAATGTACGGAACTCATTGGAGCCGTCAATACGTGCAGCTTCGATGATATCCAGCGGGAAGGAAGACAGCATATATTGGCGCATGAAGAATACAATCGCCGGCGCTGCGATGGACGGGACAATCAACGGAATGTAATTGTCGAGCAAATTCATCGAAACGAGCATTTTCATGAAACCAACGGCCGTGACCTGCGAAGGAACCATCATGACTGCGAGAATGAATGTGAACATCGGTCCCTTGAGCTTGAAATCATACACAACAAGACCATATGCAGTCAAGCCCGAGAAGAAAACGGTCAGTGCACAGCAGGAACCTGCAATAATCAAGCTGTTGCGCATACCAACGATGGGGTGGAAAAACATATAAAGATCGTTGGTGCGGAGCGTTTTCAGGTTCTTGAAGAAATAGTTGCTGGGGATGAGCGTCAGGTTGCCAATGATATCATTATGCTGACGGGTTGCGTTGACGATCAGGATCCAGATCGGAAGCAGACAGATCAACGTCAGAAGAATGAGAGCAATGTAGATGAGCGTGGACTTCATCAGAACCTTTGTCTGGAAGCTTGAAGTATTGTCACCTGCATAGGTTACTTTCTTACTCATAAGCCAAGCCCACCTCCTCTTGCAGCCTTACGTTTCGCATCTCTTGCAGCAGCCTTGCGCTTCTTCTTGATCTCGATGGCATCCTTGTCACGCTGTACATAGAATACCAACGCACCGAGGATACTCGTGATGACAAAGAGGATGACCGACGCCGCAGCAGAATAGCCGTAACTGGGAGACATATAGTCCTTGTGGAATTTTTCAAAGATAAAGACAGCGACTGTCTTGATATACTGGTTGATGGTGGAGCCTGTATGGAGCATATAAGGGATATCGAACATCTGCAAACCACCGATCATGGAGGTGAGCAGTGTGTAAACCATAATGGATTTCAACAGCGGGAACGTCACCTTCCAGAAAGTCTGGCGGGAGTTTGCGCCGTCGATTTCAGCAGCTTCAAACAGGGATTCGTTGATGCCCTGAATACCGGACATCAGCATGATCATGGTGTTGCCGAACCACATCCACACCTGAATGAACATGACAAGGATACGAGACGGCCATTTCAGCGATACGAACTTGAACGCCTCGTCGATCAAGCCATTATTGATAAGAAATGTGTTTGCAACGGAATACTGAGAATCGCCGAACAGGGACATGAACAAACCTGCAACAGATGCAGCCGTGATGATGTTCGGCAGATACATCACGATTTTGAAGAAGCCCTTGCCGGGCATTTTGACACGGAGGTCAGTGAACCAAACGGCAAGCAGCAGGGAAAGACAGATCTGCGGAATAAAGTTGCCGATCCACACGATGAATGTGTTGCCAAAACTTCTGACAAAATCATTGTGGATACCTTTTGAGGCAAAATCAGTGCCGCCAAACAAAATGGTCTTAAAGTTCTGTAAGCCCATGAAGTCTTCAATGGTGGTGGGGGTTTTGACTTTCATAGGAGAACCGTTGCCGTAAAATGCAAGGATGAATGTCTGGATCAAAGGCCAGAGCATGAAGATGAAATATACGATAAAGAACGGCGCAGTAAAAATATAGCCGTACTTCGCATAACTGACAGATTTAATCCGTCTTTGTGCAGACGTAGCCATTCAGCACACCCTTTCAACATAAGATTAAAAGAAACGGACATAAATAAAATATACGCCTATAGGGCATAAAGCCCTATAGGCACATATTTATTTGCTTTTCAGGCATTTATTCAGTTCAGTTTGTTTCTCACAATGTCTGAAGTCCGCAAGGAGAATCGGAATTACTCAACGGTAACGCCGGGCAGATCAGCAGCAGCCTTCTCCTTGAATGCGTTGATAGCATCATCAGCAGTAGCATAGTCGCCGTTCACGTATGCGTTAACAGCATCGTTGAAGTCGCCCTTGCAGATGGAATCGTAAGCAGTGATCTTGCCGTCCATGTCGATCTTGGAAGCAGCTTCGTACAGAACTGCGAACTGATCCTCGCCGCCGAGCAGAGCGTTCTGGTTCTTCTTCTCGTCAACGATCTTCTTCATGACGGTCGGGTTGTTCACGAATTCAGACTTGAACAGAGCGTAGTTCTCCATGGAAGCCTCATCAACAGTGAAGTACTTGATGAAGTCGTGAGCCAGGGTCTTGTTGTCGCACTTCGGAGAAACTGCGAGCCAAGAACCGCCCCAAGCCCATGCAGAAGGACCTGCGCAGATGTTGTACTTGCCGTAGATTTCAGGATTATTGGGCTCGTCGGTATCCTTGCCGTCGTCATCCTTCACCATGCCGCCTTCAGCGTTGCTCAGCATAGAGCCGGTACCGAGGCACCAAGTGGTGAAGAAGTAACCCATGGTGCGACCATCCTGGCCGATTGCGTACCAGCCGTCATCCCACTGGGATTCCTTGGTCACATAGCCCTTGTCATAGTATCTCTTTGCGAGTTCAGCATAGTTCTTGCAGTAGTCATCAACGACCAGCTTGCCGTCCTGCACCCATGCATTGGAACGGTTGTACTGATAGACCTGCCACAGACCACCCAGGGTGTCGACCATAGCGACGTTCTTAGCAGCAGCGGTTTCAGCGGTCTTCTCGAAGGTATCCCAGTCCTTGACCAGAGCCTGCATCTCATCGCGGGTCTTTGCGCCCAGGATGGACTCAGCGAGGTCAGTTCTGTAAACGTAAGCACCGGGAGTTGCCTGCCAAGAAGCAGCCTTCAGCTTGCCGGCATCGTTGGTACCGATAGCAACGGTGTAATCATAGCAGCCAGCGAAATCGGAATCAGAGAAACCGAGCTCGGAGAGGTCTGCGCAGTATTCATCGTTGTTGATATAGTCAAGGATCCAGTCAGCTTCCAGAACGAACAGGTCAACGTCCTTGCCGCCTGCGAAGTACTGGGTGTACTGCTCTCTTGCTTCCTGACCGTTGGAACCGACGTTGACATACTCAACCTTGTCATTGCCGAAGTTCTCGATCATCTTGGTGACGTCATCAGGAGTCCAGCAGAGAAGGGACAGCTTGTCGCCGTCATCGGTCATGCCGACAACGTCGTCAGCAGGAGTGGTCTCGTCAGGGGTGCTGCTGTCTGTGTTAGAATCAGCAGTGGAGCTGGAATCGGGGGTGGAACCGGGGTTGGAAGAACTGTCATCGCAACCAACAAAACCGGTAGA
Source organism: Oscillospiraceae bacterium (assembly GCA_045617625.1). GTDB lineage: Bacteria > Bacillota > Clostridia > Oscillospirales > Ruminococcaceae > Firm-04. The sequence goes on from JAZLJA010000012.1 coordinate 90,832, forward strand.
AGCGATTGCAAGCATTGCAACCAGAGCAAGGGACTTCTTAAGCTTGTTCATAGTAGTTTCCTCCTTAATTTTGCTGCGAAAAAATTGCTGCGTTTCGCAGCTGTTTATTGCCGTTTTTCGGCTTTTCATGTTGCTGCAAAATTGCAGCATCCCGAGCAGCTTTTGCCGTTCGGGCGGTCAACAGAAAGCATCAGAATCGGTGATACGGTGTCAGGCTTCCGCGTTCACAGACGCACCTGCCTCTGTTTTCTAGTACAAATATACACGAAACTTCAACAAAAGTCAATCGCAGAAACCGTTTCGTCATTTCATTTCGGCATTTTCACCACTATTTATATCCATTTATGGTGTGTTATGTTTTATATGCCTATTTCAGGCACGCAAATTTTGATTTTTCTGCCCTAATTATTACAAAACGGTTACAAGGAAATCATGAAAATTGCCGTTATTTACGCTGTTTTTGAAATTTCTTGGGCATAGTGCTGTCCAAAAATTGCGCCTTATTAGAGATAAGTTCTCAAATTTTGCTTGCATTTTCCGCCGAAATACGGTATGATACTATATGAGAACAAAAAACATGGAGGGTTACATATGGCACATTATCCATTTTCCGAGCGTCCTGATATGCTCGTGTTCACCTGCGCACATTTTCTGGAGGGCAAGGCGGACATCACGAAGGTCTGCCACCACTGGAATGATAATATGTGGGAATTTGTGTGTGACGGGGAGCATACGGATGAGGATGCGGTCGTGATGAGCGTCGGGGAGCTGTGCGAGCTTGATTCTACGCTCGGGCTGTTGTGTGATTTGCCCGTCGGGGCGTGTGCGGTGCGGAAAAGCAAGGCATTCGCATGGGAATACGGGCGAATTGACGGCGAAGATTTTTACGATGCAGCGGCATCGCGCATGAACTGAGCCGCCTGCGGCGCATTTGAAATGGGGAAACCCTACCAAGGGGTTCCCCCCATTCTTTATCGACAAACAAGAAGCGGATAACCTTTTTGAAGGTCATCCGCTTTTTGTATTCGGTTTTCCTCTGAAACTTTCGTGTCTCCGACATCATCGCCCCCCGGCTTCGAGGACAAATCAATCACCAGTGCGCTGCGGTCAGCCTTTGCAAGCCGTCCCGCATCCAGCACCATCGCCGGTATCGTGTTGATAATCAGCGCAAATTCACGCAAATACGTATCTATCGCATCCATCGGGATTCCGCGGCATCCGCAGCATTCGCTCCGCCGAATGCCGCAAGGGGAAACCGTTCCCGTCAGTCTCTCCATCTGCGCCGAAACGCCAGACAAGTCACATTCTCCGCCTTCTTGAACTGCTTTGAAAAATAACTCTGATCGTTAAATCCGCACAGCTCCGATATTTCCTCCACCGATTTATCCGTGAACCGCAGCAGACGTTTGGCATAGTTCACGCGCAGGCTGATGATGTGCTGGAAGATCGTTTCGCCGTATGCGCGTTTGAATTCACGGGTGAGGTAATATTTGCTGATGTAAAACCGATGCGAAAGCTCGTCCAGCGAGATATCCGTGGTGAAATTCGCGTCTATGTAGGCAAGCACGGTTTTCAGCTTTGCCTGAAGTGCGGTGTCACCGTCCTCGCTGATGCTGTTGACCGTCAGCAGCATAGTGAGCAGGTTTGCAAGCAATCCGGACGTCAAAACCTCTGTATCTGCGTAAGATTCCGCATTCAGCCGCATAATTTCCTGCACAGCCGACACAAGCTTTGAGGTGGTGACAGGATGAAATACCGGCGGAAGCTGCGCAGTGAACAATTTGTAGTATTCCTCTGTGGTGCAGCCGTTGAAATGAACCCATGTCAGTTCCCACGGCTCTGCGTTGTCGCTCTGATAGGAATGGGAAATGCGGCAGTCGATGAAAAAGCAGTCACCAGCCTCCAAACGATAATTCTGCCCGTTATAATTCAGTGTACCCTTGCCGTCCAGAACGATCGCAAGCAAACACGACTGTAAATTCTGGCGGCTTGTGTGATGACCCTTGCCCGCTTTCAGATGTCCGCACTCCTGCAAATAAAAGAACGTGCGGCGTGCGATGGCACTGGGGGTTTTCATGATTCGCGTATCCAGTGGATTCGGAATAGACTCTGTCGCTGTCTGGGGCATAATGAACCTCCTCCTGACCGGGATTCTCCCGAAACGATACTTTCACATATTACTATTATACCGCTTTTTTCGGCAGGAATCAAGCAAAACAAGAATTTTTTTGGTAGAATCTTGCATGACAATTTTGTGCAATATCACAATATCTTTTTATTTTCGGATGTGTGCCGCCCCGTTCTGCCCGCAAAAAATCTCTGACAGCGGATTCGTTTTCTGCCCTGTCAGAGATTTTCTTGCTTTATGGATCAATAGTCGCCCGATGTGTCAGCAAGCAGTGAAAAGTCGATCTCGTAATAGGTGACATTGCCCTCCGAATCGACATTTGCACATTTTGCGTGGATCTTTTCGCCCGCTGTCATTCCGTGGATCGCACTGCACACCGAATCGTAATCCCACACATCCTTGCCGTTGATCTTCACGATCCAGTCGCCCACCTTGAACGTGGTTTTCGCAAGGTCTGAGTCCTCATCGACGCTCATGACCAGCACGCCCTTGCCGCCAAATTCCTTTGGAATGACAACATCCTCCATCTGTGCCGCGACTTCTGCCTCATAGAACGAGATGCCGATGCGCACTCTGCCTGCGACATACCCTTTTTCCAGCAGTTCCTTGATGATCGGCAGTGCATCGTTGATGGAGATTGCAAACCCGACGCCCTCGACATTCACACCCGTCATGAAGTTGGAAACATACTTCGACGACGTGATGCCGATGACCTGCCCATAGCGATTGACCAGCGCACCGCCCGAATTGCCCGAACTGATCGGTGCATCGGTTTGCAGGCAGTCCATTTCGTAGCCGTTGTTGTTGCCCTGAATTTTACGGTGCAGCCCCGAAATGATGCCCGCCGAGATCGAACCTGTCAGCCCTGCGGGACTGCCCAGCGCACAGACTTCCTCGCCAAGCTGCACATCATCCGAATTGCCCAGAATCGCAGGCTGCAAGCCGCCGCTCGGAATTTTCATCACGGCAATATCGGTTTTGGAATCATATCCGCGCAGAACACCGTCCACGATTTTTCCGTCAGCAAGTGTCACGCGGTATTCATCCGCTTCGGCGACCACATGGGCATTCGTCACGAGAAAGCCGTCCTCCGAAATCAGAATTCCCGAGCCGGAACTATACGTCACATGATCTTTATAGGTATAAATTTCTACAATACTCGGCATCACCGCCTCTGCGATGCCTGCTGTGGTCAGTCTGCCCGATGCATCCGTCATCGGCTCTGCGGCGGCAGGTTTCCGCTGCTGCACGATATTGACCTGCACCACATCGCCTGCGCGGTATCCGCCCGACGGAGTGCCTTGTTTGACATCCCAGACGATACAGTAGACGGAAAATCCAACCACTGCAAGAAAAATCATGGCAAGCAGCAAAGTGCCCGCGATGTTGCGTTTCGGCTTTTTGGGCGGCAGCACTGCAAGCGGATATGCGTCGTCCTGCGGTTCGGATTGTTCGGGTTCCGTTTCGTCTGAAATCGGCTGCGGCGCGGCAGCATCAGCTGTTTCGGGATTCTGCGGTTCTTCTGCGGGAGGATCTGCGATCGGATTTTCCGTCTGCATCTCCTGCAAATTCTCTGTATCCTGCGCACGCGCCTCTGTGGATTCATCTTCAAACATTGAGTATTCTTCTCCCTTCTTCGGGGTATCATTGCAAATACGGGCGACTCTTTTGCAAAGCCGCCCCGCATTTTACTTTTTCTTCCTGTTTTCCTTTGCGTCCTGCGCCGATGCGGGATGCGCCTGCACCAGCGGAATGCTCATCACAAACTCGGTATATTCCTTCGGGATGCTCTTGACTGTCACTGTGCCGCCGTGCAGCCGCACAATGCGGCTGACGATCGAAAGCCCCAGCCCGACACCTGTGGTATCCTTGCCGCGTGACGCATCGGTTTTATAAAATCGTTCAAATACGTGAGAAATCTCACTTTCGGTCAAGCCTTCGCCCGTGTTGCGGATGTGGATATGTGCCTGTTTTTCATCCGCCTCCACCTGAAGCGTCAGCGTGCCGCCATCGTTGACAAACTTGATGGCATTCTCCGTCAGATTATAAAGTGCCTGCTGAATCAGATCCATGTCGCATTCGACTTTTGTGCGCGGACACTCCTCAAGCCCTTCCACCATGAGATGCTTCTCATCCACCTTTTTCTCAAACAGCAGCAGCGTTTTGATCAGCAGATGCGTCACATCCACCGAACCGTAATTCGGGGAAAGCGAGCCCTCCTCAAACTTGGAGATGTTCAGCATGGAGTGCACCAGCCGCGACATTCTCTGCACCTCCGAAGAAACGGTGCGCAGATACTGCTTTTCCTGTTCAGGGGGGATGGTGCCGTCGAGAATGCCGTCCACAAAGCCGCCGATGGTCGTCATCGGCGTCTTCAGCTCATGGGACACGTTGGAGATAAAGTTCTTGCGGCTCTGCTCGTTGCGGTCGATGAAATCCGCCATACGGTTCATGGTTTCCGCAAGATAGTCCAATTCCGATTCGCCGCCGCTTGTCTCACAGCGCACCGAAAAGTCACCGTTTGCATATGCCTCAGCGGCATGGGTGATGTCCACCGTAGGTTTCAGCAGCCGCGACACGCTCAGATAGAACAGCGGAGCGGCAAGCAGAGCGATCAGCACAACGGTCACGATCAGCACCATATAAAGCCGCACGGAAAATTCAGAGATCTGCGTGATGGGGAAGATCAGCATAAGATAGTAGTCCTCATCACCCAGCCCGAATTTTTCCACATAGCAGGCTGAAGCACCGTCGAAATTGCCGTAGCCCGTCCCGATCTTGCAGTATCTCTCACCCTCGTCCACATTTTTGGCGGCAGCGGGCAGCAAAATCGGAATATAATTGTAATCGGAGCGGATCAGGCATTCATCCTGCTGCGAGAAAACGTAGCAGTCAATGCTGTATGTGCGGGTATAATCCTGCAGCTCCGACTGCACCGACCGAATCGGCAGTTCGTTCTCCTGCGCATAGAGATCACGGATGCGCATGAGCAAAACCTGTGCCGTATCAAAAAACTCATCCACGGTTTCCTGCTTATATCGGTTGACGGCAAAAAACGCCACCACCAGCCCCGACACCGCCGAGAAAAAAATCAGGATGATCGTGCAGAAATAAAAGATACGGCTATATACACTTTTCAGCATGGCTTATGCTTCTTGATCCTCGACGACGAATTTATAGCCCACGCCCCAGACGGTACGGAGCGTCCATTTATCGGAAACGCCGTCCAGTTTTTCACGCAGACGCTTGATATGCACATCAATGGTACGGGAATCGCCGTAATATTCAAAGCCCCAGACCTCATCGAGAAGCTGGTCGCGCGTGAACACGCGGTTGGGGTTCGATGCCAGACAGAACAGCAGTTCCAGTTCCTTCGGGGGTGTTTCCAGCACCTTGCCGTTGACCTTCAGTTCATAGCGGGTCATGTTGACCGAAAGCTTATCGTAATGCACTTCACGCACTTCGGTTTCTGCCTGCGGCTGTCCGACTCTGCGCGATACCGCACGGATGCGCGCCACGACTTCTTTGGTGTCAAACGGCTTTACGATATAGTCATCCGCGCCCAGACCAAGCCCGAGCACCTTGTCAAAGGTCTCGGATTTTGCGGTGATCATGATGATCGGGACATTGGATTTTTTACGGATCTCACGGCAGACCTGCCAGCCGTCCATGCCGGGGAGCATGACATCGAGCAGGACAATATCGGGGTGCAGGGCATTGAATTTGGCAACGGCCTCCTCACCATCGTTGGAGATCAGCGTGGTGAAGCCTTCTTTTTCGAGGTAGACGCGAAGCAAATCGCAGATGTTTTTGTCATCGTCGACAATCAGGACCTTATCTATAGCCATGACGAAAACTCCTCCGTTCTATATAAAAGTGAAAAAAGTGGGATGGATAGATTGATACATTATATATTATACAATATTTTCCGCGCGTGAATATGAATATATGATGAACAAATGATGAATTATGTGTGAATAATCAAAGCAACCCTGTAATGATGATGTTTGCGAGGCATCCGCACAATACACGAAAAAGCATTCCTCACGGTTGATATTCTGTGAATTGATACAAAATCCTGTGGAACTGCCAAAAACCCCTTGATTTTTTTCCAATTCATGGTACAATAGACTTAGCACTCAAAGTGAACGAGTGCTAAACCCTACACACGAATGCGATTTCTGCGATTTCGCATTCCCATAATCAGAACAGGAGGAACTCTTATGACAATCAAACCGTTAGCAGACAGAGTCGTCATCAAGATGACCGAAGCCGAAGAAACCACCAAAGGCGGCATCATTCTCACCGCTTCCGCACAGGAAAAACCGCAGGTTGCTGAAGTTGTGGCAGTTGGCCCCGGCGGCGTTGTGGACGGCAAGGAAATCACCATGTACGTCAAGGTGGGCGATAAGGTGCTGCTCTCCAAGTATGCAGGCACCGAGGTCAAGCTCGACGGTCAGGAATATACCATTCTCAAACAGTCCGATATTCTCGCAGTCGTTGAGTAATTCGGCATCCGCATTTTGACATTTTGACATTGAATAAAGGAGTGTTGCTACTATGGCAAAGGATTTGAAGTACGGCGAGGACGCAAGAAAGGCACTGCAGGCTGGTATCGACAAGCTTGCTGACACCGTGAAGATCACACTGGGTCCGAAAGGCAGAAATGTTGTTCTGGACAAGAAATTCGGCGCACCGCTCATCACCAATGACGGCGTGACCATCGCAAAGGAAATCGAGCTGCATGATGCGTTTGAAAATATGGGCGCACAGCTCGTCAAGGAAGTTTCCATCAAAACCAACGACGCAGCAGGCGACGGTACCACCACCGCAACGCTGCTTGCACAGGCGATCGTCCGCGAGGGCATGAAGAACATCGCGGCAGGCGCAAACCCCATGATCCTCAAAAAGGGTCTGGACAGCGCAGTGAAAGTCGCTGTGGAAAACGTGCAGGCAAACTCCAAGACAGTTGACGGCAGCGCCGACATCGCAAGAGTTGCCACCATTTCCTCCGCAGATGAAAAGATCGGTTCTCTGATCGCCGAAGCAATGGAAAAAGTCTCCAAAGACGGCGTCATCACCATCGAAGAATCCAAGACCGCTGAAACTTACAGCGAAGTCGTGGAAGGCATGCAGTTCGACCGCGGCTATGTCAGCCCCTACATGGTCACTGACACCGACAAAATGGAAGCTGTTTACGACGATGCGTTCCTCCTCATCACCGACAAGAAGATCTCCAACATTCAGGAAATTCTGCCCCTGCTTGAACAGATCGTCCAGAGCGGCAAGCGTCTGGTCATCATCGCAGAGGATGTTGAGGGCGAGGCTCTGACCACACTGATCCTCAACAATCTGCGCGGCACCTTCAAGTGCGCTGCGATCAAGGCTCCGGGCTTTGGCGACAGACGCAAGGAAATGCTCAAGGACATCGCAACCCTCACAGGCGGCGAAGTCATCACCGCAGATCTGGGTCTGGAACTGAAAGAGACACAGCTTGAACAGCTTGGCCGTGCTCGTCAGATCGTCATTTCCAAGGAAAACACCATCATCGTGGACGGTGCAGGCGACAGTGCAGCTATTCAGGCGCGTGTGGCACAGATCCGCACCGAGATCGAGAACTCCACCTCCGATTTCGACCGCGAAAAGCTGCAGGAACGTCTTGCAAAGCTGGTCGGCGGCGTGGCAGTCATCAAGGTGGGCGCACCCACTGAGATCGAGATGAAAGAAAAGAAGCTCCGTGTTGAGGATGCTCTCGCGGCAACCAAGGCTGCTGTTGAGGAAGGCATCGTTGCAGGCGGCGGCGTGGCACTGCTGAATGCTGCCAAAGCAGTTGCTGAACTCGTTGCAACACTCACGGGCGATGAGAAAACCGGCGCACAGATCATTCTCCGCGCACTGGAGGAGCCGATTCGTCAGATCGCAGCCAATGCAGGTCTGGAAGGCTCTGTCATCATCGAGAACATTCGCCGTGCAGATAAGGCAGGCTACGGCTTTGACGCTTACAACGAGACCTATGTGGATATGATCCCCGCAGGCATCGTTGACCCGACAAAGGTGACCCGCTCCGCACTGGAAAATGCCGCATCGGTTGCAGGCATGGTTCTGACCACCGAAAGCCTTGTCACCGATATCAAGGAACCTGTTCCCGCAGCACCCGCAATGCCCGCAGGCGGAATGGATTACTGATATCTCCCAAAAATGAAAAAAATCCCTGCTGTTTTTCAGCAGGGATTTTTTGTCGATGTTGTGCCTGCGAGACATTGGAAATGGGGCAGTTTGCTTCGCAAACGTGCCGCCCCCAAGCCCCTGCCAAAGGGATACTATCCCATTATAAGGGACTGTATGATGCCCATCACAAAAGCTTTCCTCGATTTTTCCCGAAAAATCACCTGCCGAGAAGCTCTCAGCAGGTGATTTGCTTTTTATGAAGCTTTCTGATCCATACCGCGCTGAATCGCCTTGACCGCTTCCACCAGCGGCACGATGCACGCTGCAAGCAGGAATCCGATCAGATACTGCGATGCGCTGAGTGTTGCCAGCGAGAAAATCTTTTGCAAAGCGGGGATCAGCAGGATCGGCACGCTCAGTGCAAACGAAAACGCGATTGCAAACACCAGCATCTTGTTGTGCGATTTCATCTTGAAGATCGAGCCCTTCAGGCTGCGCATATTCCAAGCGTGGAACATCTCACAGAACGAAAGCGTCAGGAACGCCATCGTGCTGCCCGCCTCAGGTGAGGTCTGTGCACCGATGACGTAGGAGATCAGGGTCAGCAGTGCGATCGCCGCGCCCTGCCACAGCAGGTTGACACCCATGCCCTCCGCGAAGATATGTGCCTTGCTGTCACGGGGTTTTCGGCGCATGATGCCTTTTTCTGCGGCTTCCATACCCAGTGCCACAGCGGGGAAACAGTCGGAGATCAGGTTGATCCAGAGCAGATGCACAGGCTTGAAGATCGTGAACGTGCCGCCTGTCAGCGAACCAAGCCCAAGCGTTGCCACGAGAATACACAGCACTTCGCTCAGATTGCTGGAAAGCAGGAACTGAATCGCCTTGCGGATATTGTCATAAATGCGTCTGCCTTCTTCAACCGCGCCGACGATCGTTGCGAAGTTGTCATCTGTCAGCACCATGTCCGCGACGTTTTTCGTGACATCCGTGCCCGTGATGCCCATGCCCACACCGATATCTGCGGATTTGATCGAAGGTGCATCGTTGACGCCGTCACCCGTCATGGCAGCGATCTTGCCCTTGCCGCGCCATGCGTTGACGATACGTACCTTATGTTCGGGCTGCACACGCGCATACACACTGTATTTCGTAACCGTCGCATCAAATTCGTCATCGGGGATCTGACTCAGCTCTGCGCCTGTCAGTGCCGACTGCCCTTCGCTCAGAATGCCGAGTTCCTTTGCGATTGCCACTGCCGTATCGCGGTGATCGCCTGTGATCATGACAGGACGGATGCCTGCCTCCTGACAAAGCCCGATCGCCGCCTTGACCTCAGGACGCACAGGATCGATCATGCCCGTCATGCCGATGAAAATGAGATCATGCTCCAGTGTTTTCGGAGATACGGTCTCAGGGAGCGCATCCATTTCACGATAGGATGCCATCAGCACACGCAGCGCACGGTCAGCCATGTTTTTGTTTGCCGCAATGAGCTTTTCGCGGTCAGCATCGGTCATGGGGCGCACAGTGCCGTTTTCCAGAATTCCCGTGCAGCAGCGCAGAACTTCATCCGGCGCACCCTTTGTGTACTGCACGAAGCCGTTTTCTGTCTGATGTACGGTGGACATCATTTTTCGCAGCGAGTCAAACGGTGCCTCGGCAACACGCGGGAATTTCTCATCCAGCTGATATTTCTTCAAGCCGATCTTGTTTGCATAGGCGACCAGAGCGGCTTCTGTCGGCTCGCCTGCCACGGTGTCATCCTGATTGAGCGATGCATCGCAGCACAGTGCCATTGCCTTGCCAAGCAGCTGTTCATCCTCAGCAACGTGTTCGACAACGGTCATTTTGTTCTGGGTCAGGGTGCCTGTTTTGTCGGAACAGATGACCTCAGCACAGCCCAGTGCCTCAACTGCCGTCAAACGGCGAATGACTGCACCGCGTTTCGACATATTCGTGACACCGATTGAAAGCACGACCGTCACGACTGCCGCCAGACCTTCGGGAATTGCCGCGACTGCAAGGGAAACTGCGATCATAAAGGAATCGAGGAATGCGGGCAAAGTCAAGGTGTCGCCCGCTGCCAGCTTTTTGATGACGCTCAGTGCCAGAATAAACACACAGATGCCCAGCACCGCAAAGGAAAGGATCTTGCTGAGCTGTGCAAGCTTTTTTTGCAGAGGTGTTTCGTCGTCGTCAGCATTGGCGATCGCACCCGCGATCTTGCCCATCTCGGTATCCATGCCCGCGGCAACGACAACAGCCGTCGCTCTGCCGTATGCAATGCTTGAACCCATGTAGAGCATATTTTTGCGGTCACCAAGCGGAACTTCCTCGCCGTCAAGAGGGGCTGCATCCTTATCCGAGGGGACACTTTCGCCCGTCAGCGCGGATTCTTCGGCTTTGAGCGCGGCGGATTCGAGGATACGGCAGTCGGCAGGAACGCTGTCGCCTGCTTCCAGAGCCACCACATCGCCCACCACAATTTCGCGGCTTTCGATGACGTTCAGATCGCCGTCACGCAGCACCTTGCTCTGTGCGGCACTCATCGCCTGCAATGCCGCGATCGCCGCCTCAGCTTTGTTTTCCTGATAAACACCAAGCACGGCATTGGCAAGCACCACAAACAAAATGATGAACACATCGGCTTCCAGTTTGCCCTCGGAAATGATGCCCGTGATCGCCGACACCACAGCAGCGGCAAGCAGCACGAGGATCATCGGATCCTTGAATTGCTCCAGAAAGCGCATAAACAGTGGTTTTTTCGGCGGCTCTGCCAGACGGTTCTCACCGTTTTTCGCCAGTCTGTCGGCGGCTTCCTTGGCGGTCAGACCGCTTGATGTGCTGTTAACCTCCTGCAAAACCTCCGCGGCTGAGACAAGATAATGCTTCATAAACAATTCCTTTCTGCGGAAAATCCGCAACAGCGTATAAAAAAAGGCCTCCGCCATGCAGCAGCCACGGAAAAATCCCGCAGCTTGCAGGGCGAAAGTCTTGCCGTTTCAATTTCAAAGCGGTTTTTCGAGCAAATGCTGAAAAACGGGTATGGCGCAATGAAATCCATTCCCACGCACATGAGGGAATGGCAGCTACTCCCATTTCGCAATGAAAGCTATCAAATAATCAAAAAAATGAATCATCCGACAATGCAAATCAAAAAGGGCATTCACTCAAAGCCAAGAATGAATACCCTTTTACGGAATACGAATTTCAGCCAGTTGAAGCGGCTCAGCCATTCGCACGTTCCACTTTGCCGGAGCGCAGACATCTGGAGCAGACGTAGATGTGGCAGGGAGTACCCTTCACGATCGCCTTTACGCGCTGCACATTGGGCTTCCAAGTACGGTTGGCACGACGGTGAGAGTGAGAAACCTTAATACCAAACGTAACGCCTTTTCCGCAGATTTCACATTTTGCCATAGCTGGCACCTCCTTTTCAGACTTGTGTGCAGTATCTATTGTAACAGATAACGGACAAAAAAGCAAGCATTTTTTTCAAATTCGTGAAAATTTATCAGTTTTCACAGAAAATCCCGATTTCAGACTTGAAAACAGACGCAATTTATTGTATAATAGAATCATTGTATTGTCTTTCCACCGCCCCCCTCATTCTGAAAGGAGCTTTTTATGTTATCTCTTAATTCCGAAGACATCTTAACGTATCTGGTGCGCGGATTCATCATTTTCCTGATCCTTCCGCTGCATGAATATGCCCACGCTTGGACGGCGAAAAAACTCGGCGACGACACTGCGGAATATGAGGGCAGACTGACGCTCAACCCGATTGCACACATTGACCCGTTTGGTGCGCTTTTGTTGCTGTTCACCGAATTCGGCTGGGCAAAGCCCGTGCCTGTCAACCCCCTGCGTTTCAAGCACAAGGTCACAATGCGCGGCGGTATGGCACTCACGGCGGCGGCAGGTCCCATCAGCAATTTGCTCGCGGCACTCGTCGGCACGGTCATCTTTCGCATTTGGGAGGGCTTGACGATCATCGGCGATTTCGCATCCGCTTACAGCGGCATCGTCACGATGCTGCTGATGGATTTTGTCATGATCAACGTGGGTCTGGCGGTGTTCAATCTCATTCCCGTTCCGCCGCTGGACGGCTCCAAGGTGCTGTTTTATTTTCTCGGCTCCAAGGGCGATAAACTCGTGAACTGGCTCAACCGCAACTATACTATTGTGCGGCTCGCCTTTCTTGTGGTGATGTTTTCCGGCATCCTCAGTGTGCCGCTGCTTTATGTGGAATCCTATATCATGCGCGGAATGATGTTCATCACGAACTGGATCCCCGCGCTGTTCAGGTGATCGGAATGCAGCATTTAGCCTTTCATCTGCCTGTGTTTGACGGTCCGATGGATCTGCTCCTGCACCTGATTGCCAAGCACAAGCTCAATATTCACGACATTGAGATCTCGGTGCTGCTGGAACAATACCTCATCTATATCCAGCAGTGCGCCGAACAGGATTACGAACTGGCAGGCGAATTTCTCGAAATGGCGGCAAAACTCATCTGGATGAAAACCGCCGCCCTGCTGCCGCAGCCCGAAGAAGCGGAAGCCGTCAAGAAAGAACTGGAGGGGGCACTGATCGAATACTCCCTCTGCAAGCTTGCCGCAGGTCATCTCCGCGAACACTATCTGGGTGATGTGCTGTTTGTGCGCAAACCTGTCACGCTGCCCGTTGACATGACCTATCGCCGCGAACATCCGCCCACACTGCTCACCGATGTCTATGCGCAGATGGGGCTGAAAAAGCTCCCGCACGGTGAACACGAGGGACGGCTGGATGCCAAAATCCACGAAGTTGTGCGCATTCAGCAGCAGGTGACAAGCGTTGCCTCCAAAGTTGTCTATATTCTGCGGCAGTTTTTCAAGCACGAGGCGGTTGACATCTCTGCGCTGTTTGACGACCTCACCGCCCGCACCGACCGTGTCGCGGCATTTCTCGCCATTCTGGAACTGACCAAATCGGGACGCATACTCATCAGCGAGGACGGCACCATGCTCACCATGCGCTATCCCGAAACGATTCGCAAGAACAAACGGCAGCGGCAAACATCTGCTGTCCAAGCATAAAACATCACACGGAGAAAACCATGAACATCGAATTGGCACGCGCCTCTCTGGAGGCGGTTTTATTCGCAGGCGGCGAACCGATGGAGGTCTCGCGGCTTGCACAGGCATTGAATATGGACGAAGAGACGGTCACCAAACTGGCAGCTCTGCTCGCGGAAACCTATGACAGCAATCACAGCGGATTGCAGCTGATTTTCCTCGGCGATGCCTATCAGATCACGACCCGCCCGGAATTTGCAGAACCCATCCGCAATGCGCTGGAAATCAAGCGAAACACGCCGCTTTCCAACGCCGCAATGGAGGTTCTGACCATTATCGCATACAATCAGCCCGTGACAAAGGGATTTGTGGAACGTGTGCGCGGCGTGGACAGCAGTTCGACCGTCAACACCCTTGCGGAGCGCGGATTGCTGGAAGAAGCAGGACGCATCGAGGTGCCCGGACGGCCTGTCACCTATCGCACAACCGCGCAGTTTTTGCGGTGTTTCGGGCTTTCATCGCTTGCCGAACTGCCGCCGCTGCCCAACGCCGAAGAACCCACCATGTTTGACCTCTCCCTTGAAGATGCATTGGCACAGGCGGAAGCATCGGCAGAGGACGCGGAGGACATGGATGCCGAAGAAACGGAAAATCTGGAGACCATTGAGGCGAATGATGAAGAAAACTGACGCAGAAACGAAAAAATCAACGCCGCTGAAAACCGGAGTGATCCTCGTCATCGTGCTGCTGATCCTCGCGGTTTCGTGGCTGATCGTCTGGAAAACCATCAAAGACAGTCTGACGCAAGCAGAGAAAGATGCCACCTATGCGGCGTTTTCCGTGGGCGATGCGGTCTATGAGGAATGTGATTTGAGCATTGTAAAACTTTACGATGCGAATGCCGCTTCACTGACAAAGGAAATCTGCGGAAGTGCGGCGGGCAATGCGGATTTTGCCGATGCGTCGTTCCCGCTTTTTCATCTGGCAGCTCTCGAAAATGCCGCAAAACGCGACGGTATTCTGCTGATGGAATATGGCGAATATCTGCGTGCCTACGAACTTGTCGGATTCACGACACTGGGCAGTGAGCCGAACATCGAGGCGGTTTGCGAAGCCTATGGCATCGACAGTGCGGCGGCGATCGTGTCGGTCACTGCGATCGACAACGAGGGCAACGAATCGAAAAAGCTGACAAGCAGCGATGAAATCTCACGATTTTACGAGAAATTCGTAAAGCTTGGCAAGAGCATTTCGGCGGCAGAGCAATCGAAAGCATATTATGACGCCTATGTGGAAAAGTACGGTTCTGCGGATGATTTGGTGCTGGAAGGGGAATCGCTGACAGCAGAAAGCGACGAAACGAAATCCAAAGCATACGAATTATTCGGAGACGGGATGCTGACGATCGGAATGGAGCTTGCGAACGGGCTGCAAATCACGGGAATGGTCTATGCGCCGACCGTAAATCTGTTCACCGCATTTGGCTGCTACCGTGCAGCAGATTCGCCAATCGAATAAGTTGTGCCTGCGGTGGTTTGAATGGGGCTTCGTCCCAACCCCCGCCAAGGGATTCCCCCATACCTTATCGACAAACTGAAAAGCGGACGACTTTCAGGACGCTCCCCGTATAAAAGTTTTGCCCCGAAGCATTCATTAGCTTCGGGGCATTGTGCTTGTGCTGAACTGCAAGTGTGATAAAGGGAAATTTAAAATAGTTTTGCAAACAGGGGTTTAAAAGTTAGTTAATGTAGAAAAAAACTTATTTACTAATTTTTATTCTATGATAAATCTAATGTAGTCCATCCATTTTCATTTAAACTTTTTTGTATGGAATACCACAAATCAAATTCTTTATTATTAAAAGACCAACCAAGAGTACAAGAAATTAAACGCTGAAGTGGATTTAATTTCTTTGTTTTTAAGTAAAGCCTAATTCCTTCTGGTGAATACAAATCATAATATGGATACTCACGTTCTCCAACAGATCTATAGCTAAAATTAGGATTTCGTCCAGTTTCTTTTTCATGAAGTTCTGCACATAATTCTAAATCAACAAACGAAACATTGCCATTGATATCATGTTAGAGCAATTTATTTTCATTTATTTTAATTATTTTTCTAATATCAATTTCAATCATACCATTCTTCTCTCTATATTTAACATTATCAAATTGAAACAAAACAAGAAAATAAATTCATATTTGCAACTCACTTAATTCCCGATTTATCCTTGCTGCAATTATATCACAGCACTGCCATAATGTCAACAGAAACACCATAGTACTTCTGACTGCATATCAGAAATACTATGGTGAAAAACTTATATCTATATAAATATAGTACAATATTACACTGCCAATACAGCATGAATCAGGCGGTGCGGAATGTTCGCACACCGGTCTTGTCCAGCGCAAACATCAGTGCAGGGATCAGCACCAGCTGGAGCAAAATTCCCGGAATTGCCTGTCCGAATGCGTCTGCTGCAAACATCTCCCATGTGAAGCTGCTGCCCTTGATTCCCAACAGAATGATTTCCGCAAGCCCCCAGACGATCCGCCCGCAAAGCATCGCCGCCACCAGACTGCCGTAAAGTGCTGCCGCACCCTGCCGTTTCGCGTGAAAATAGAGCCAGCCTGCCACCAGACCATATGTTGCAAGCTCTGCTGCCATCGCCGCCGCACTCGGATACATCACAGGCATCCCAAACAACAGCGAACGCATCAGCGGCATGATGAGCCCCACACAAAAACCATACTGCCAGCCGCACAACAGCCCGCAAAGATACACGGGAATATGCATCGGCAAAAGCATTTTGCCCACCGTTTTCAACTGCATCGTGAAAAAAGGCAGCACCAATCCGATTGCAAGAAACATCGCGGCAAGCACCATGTTCCGCACGGACTTCGATTTCATGAACATACCCCTCTCATATGTCGAAATCCTTGTGTTCTCGTCATTTTATGCTTGTCACGGTTTACGCTTGTCACCAAAATAGAATACAGTCAGCAATCCGGGTCCGCAGTGTGCGCCGATCACAATACCGAGGCTTGTGATGGTCACGCCTGCCAAACTCGGATATTCCTCCAGCAGACGGTCTTTGAGCCACTGCGTGTCCTCCATGCAGTCCGCATGATTGATATGCACCATTTGTCCGTCAGGGGCGACCATATCGCGCTTGATGCCCTCAAGCATCGCATTCAGCGCCGCTTTTCTGCCGCGCACCTTTGCGCTGACAGTCAGCTTGCCGTCATCAGGGACATACAAAACAGGCTTGATGGACAGCATCGACCCGACCATTGCCGAGGCATTCGACACTCTGCCGCCGCGTTTCAGATAGTGCAGGTCATCCACAGTGAAACGATGCATGATCTTCAGCTTATTCGCCTCACCCCATGCGATCACTTCGTCAAACGACATTCCCTCATGCTGACGGCGCACCATTTCCGTGACAAGCAGACCCAATCCGCCTGACACACATCTGGTATCCATGAGATACAGCGTCTGGGATGGGAACTCTGCCCGCACTTCCTCTGCCGCCTCATCTGCGGCATGATGCGAACTGGACATCTCCTTTGACATATCCAGAAAAATGACGTTTTTGCCTGTTTCCATCAGTTTGTGGAAAAACTGGTAGTACGACGCAGCATTGATCATCGAAGTGGAATAAACCACGCCGCTGCGCATTTTTTCGTATGCAGACTGTCTTGTGTCCTCACGGCAGTCGTCCTCAAATACGTCCATACCGATGGCATAGGTGTATCGAATGCAAGGAATGTCATTTGCCTCAAAAAAGGTGTGGGGCAAATCGGCGGTGGAAGCCGCCGCAATCAGATATTCAGACATATGCTTTCTCCCATTTCATTTTCGCGGATTTGTCCTGATATCCGCATACATAATTATTATAGCACACGCAGCGAGGATTGTCAATCGTTTTTGAACGTCTGGCGCATCGGCGGAGATTTATGTTTTGCTGTCACCAATTTGCGGCGGCGGCATATCATGTAACTAGGAAGCGGAAAACGCCGCTCCTCAACCGATTTCTTTCACGAAAAGGAGAATGTCTTATGTGCGGAAACAACAACTGCTGGTGGATCATCATTCTGATTCTGCTGTTCTGCAACGGCGGCTGTGGCTGCGGCAATAACAATGGCAGCTGCGGAAACAACAACGGCGGCTGCGGCTGCGACAACGGCTGCGGCTGCTGAATCGCCGTCCATGCCGAAAACCGCCCGCGGTGTGAAAAACACTGCGGGCGGTTCTGCTTTCAAAAGCTTGCACGTTTCTTATGATTCGGCAACGATGATCGCGGAGTCATCGAGGGAGACAACTGCTTCATAGGATAAAGCATATCAGACCGCTGCATCCCTCGTTGATGACCCGCTCCAGTGTCTCCTGCAATTTGAGCCGTGCCTCGGGCGGCATTTTTCCAAGCTTCGTATGCAGCCCCTCGTTCACCAGTTCATGCAGCGACTTCCCGAAAATATTCGATTCCCAGATCTTCGTCGGGTTTTCCTCAAACTCCCGCAGCAGATACATCACCAGATCTTCACTTTGCTTTTCACTCCCCACGATCGGGCTGACTGTCGTCTGAATCCCTGCACGCATGATGTGCAGCGACGGCGCCGATGCCCGCAGTCTGACGCCGTATCTGCCGCCCTGCCGTATCATTTCGGGTTCTTCCAGCGTCAGTTCATCGGCTTCGGGCATGATGATGCCATAGCCCGTCGCTTCCGCCTCCTCCAGCGCAGGCCGAATACGCTCGTAAGCCCTGCGGATGCGCGACAATTCCATCAGAACAGGGAAAAGCTCCTGCTCACCGTGGATCTCAATGCCTGTTTCCTCGCCCAGCACCCGATAAAACAGCGCAGGGTCGAGTTCCAGCTGCAGCACCACGCTCCCCGTGCCGAGCTCGATTTTGCGCACCGACACCGACCGCAGATGCGGACAATCTTTCAGCTTTTCGGAGAGCATTCGCGCATCACGCACCACATGAAGCCCCTCCGCCGCCTGTCTGACCGCCTCAAAGATCTCGGTTTTCAGCGGATGCCCCTTCGCCAGTGCAGGCAGCCAGTGCGCCGTTTCCACATTGATCTCCCGAATCGGGAACATATCGAGCAGTTCTGTCAGCATCTCCCGAATGGTATGCTCATCCAGATCCAGACAGTTGACCGCCATCACGGGAGCCTGATACTGCGTCTCAAGCTCAGCGGCAAGGGTCTGCGCCGCCTCCGATTTCGGCTCGACACAGTTGAGCAGCACCACAAACGGTTTGCCGAGTGTCTGCAATTCCGTGATGACCCGATTTTCCGCCGCAGCATATTCCTCACGCGGGATATCTGTCACAGAACCATCCGTTGTCACCACAAGCCCGACGGTGGAATGCTCGGTGATGACCTTCTGTGTGCCGAGCTCCGCCGCCATGTTGAACGGGATTTCCTCAGCAAACCACGGCGTTTTCACCATGCGCGGTGCTTCTTCCTCGATGTATCCGAGACTGCTCGGCACGATATAGCCGACACAGTCGATCATGCGCACCCTGCACGCCGCGCCCTCTGCAAGCGTGATGCCCACAGCTTCTTCGGGCACAAATTTCGGCTCGGTGGTCATGATGGTTCTGCCGCCCGCGCTCTGCGGCAGCTCATCGACGGCACGTTCGCGACGGGCATCGTTTTCGATGTTCGGAAGCACCAGCGTTTCCATAAATCGTTTGATCAACGTGGATTTCCCCGTGCGAACAGGTCCCACAACACCGATGTAGATATCTCCGCCCGTGCGCTTGGCAATGTCCTCGTAAATAGCATTCATATGCGGTATGTTCTCCTTTCGGGCGTCAGGACACAATGGGGATCAGAAGCATCTGCGGACTTGACAAGACCCCGTCCCTGCAATCATTTTCCTCCATAATCGCGTCTGCGGCGGTGTGATAGCGTTTGGCGATCTCCCACAGCGATTCCTCCGCCTGCGCATAGTATAGCCGCAAAGCAAAATCGCCCGACTGCGGCAGCCGTGAGCCCGTATCCGCCTGCACATCGGTGAGCAGACTGCGCCCTGTCTGTGCGGCGCCCTGCCCCATGACGGAAAGCGTCACCTGCACACTGACGGCATCGGCGGCGGTGAGGGTATATTCCGCATTCTGCACGGAAACCGCAGGCTGCTCTGCCGATGCACACCCGCACGGCAGAGAAAACGGCTCGGTATGCTCCAAAAGCATCGGTGTGCCGCTGATGTCGGCGCAAAGCACGCTGCAATGCAGATTTCCCTCTGCCGCCGCACCATCTGCACAACTGACGTCCCTGACATCCGCCCACACCGCAAACACCCGCGATATTTCCGCATCGCCGCCTGTGACCGTCACGCGCAGGGAATGCCGATTTTCCACCTGCTGCGGCAAAGTCATGAGGGGCAGCGTTTCGCAAACGCCCGTCACGGGATACACTGTGGAATAGAGGTCTGTGACCAGTTCGGCAGAGGCGGTTTTCATCGCCTCACACGCAAATCGAATCTGCAAATCAAGATGCAGCCTTCGGATATCGCCGCTGCTGTCGGCTTCGGTGGTGATGAGCTGCTCCAGAACCTCTGCCTGCACGCTGACAGGCATCTCCTCCGAGATTCCGTCCGGTTCCAGAATCTGACTGATCGGCAGCGTGAACTGTGCCGTTTCCGCACCGTCTTTGGCAGTGTATAACAGATTCACCAGCACCTCGCCCCTGACGGCAAGTTTCCCTGCCATACAGCGGGTGTCGGTGACCTGCACGGTGATGTCGGCTCGCAGCACCGAAAGCAGCGGCGACTGTGTCTCGGCAAGCGAAAAACTCTCGGAAAGCGACGCCCGTTTTTCGGCACGAAGAATCCCCGCAAGAAACCGTACAGGTTCTTTTTTGCAGTGGATATACAAGCCCTGTGCATCGGAAATGACCTGCCTCGGCGTCATGCCCGATGCCTGCACTGCAATACGCACTGCCCCGCGGATATCCATGCGGCGGCTGTTGACGGCACGGCAGTTGATATACGAAACCACAGGTGTGACCGTCAGACGCACATCGGAAAGGGGCAGATCAGACTGCCACGGGATCTGCTTCTGATATTCGAGTTTCTGTGTCATGACCTGAATCAGCGGCGCATTCTCTGCCAGATACCAGACGGCAATTTTCACGGAAAGCGACAGGATCAGAAATCCGTCACGCAGTTCACGGTGGGTGATGACGGGCTCCGCCATGCAGGAAAGCAGCCGAAAGAAATCGGGGTAATAGTCGGGGAGTACGCAGTCCAGTTCGACGCTTTGCTCCTGCACGGTGTCGAGCAGCTTGGTCGGAACGAGAATGGTTTCCCGCCGCAGGGACAATTCGGATGATGTTGCCATAAATCTCCTCCTGTATATGACGCGCAGCTCCTTGCGCATCGGTTAGTAAAGTATATGGAGGATGAATGCGTTTTAGACCACCTGCCGTTATTCGTTCGGGTCACGCTGCGGCGGAAACAAAACCGCATACACCACAGCCGTCAGCGGCACCCCGAGGAGCATTCCCGCCGCGCCGAACAATCCGCCGCCCAGAATGATCGAAGCAAGCACCCAAGTCGGGGGTAGCCCCACCGATCTCCCCACGATCCGCGGAAAAATCAGATTGCTCTCCGCCTGCTGAAGCACGATCACGAACAGCACAAACCAAAGCACCTGCGACGGTTTTACCAGCAGCACGATCATCGCACAGGGAATCGTTCCGAGAATCGGTCCCACATACGGCACGATGTTTGTCAGCCCGATGATGACGCTGATCAGCACGGGAAACGGAAAATCGAACAGCAGCATGCCCAGAAAACACAACACCCCGAGAATCAGAGCCTCCAAAAGCTGCGAACTGAAAAAACGCGCAAACGTGTCGAAAATGAATCGAACATTTGTAATGAGCCTGCTTGTCCGCTGCGGATGCAGAAACCTTGTGCAGATCTCCTTTGCCTGCATTCTGAGCCGTTCCTGATCTGCCAGCAGATACACCGAAAATACCGCACCGATGCCGAAATCCAGCAGGCACGAGAACAAATTCGCCGTGCAGTCATATGCCGCCTGCATGATTTTCGGGAGCATTCCCTGAATCCCCGCAAACAGGGCATCCAGCTGCTCCTGCGAGCACCATGTCGGACGCTTTCCGCCCGCAAAGCGTCCCAGCACACCGCCGAGGTTTTTGCCGTAAAATTGCAGATTATCGGTCAGCAGCACCACAGAATCGACAAGCTGCGGCAGCAGAATGCAGACAATACCCGTAAGAATCAGCAGCGCAAGCGCAACACTCGCCGCGATGGCAAGCATCCGCAGCGTTTTTGTTCGCAGCGGATGCCGCATTCGCGCCGAAAGCAGCGTAAAATCATGCAGAAACCGACAGTATGGGTGGTTGAGGATCAGTGCGATCAGCCCGCCCAGAAGCAGCGGGCGCACCGCACAGAACACACAGTGCATTGCCGACAAAAATCCCTCATAGCGCAAAATAACAAACGCTGCCAGCAGCAAGATCGTGCCGCTGACCGTCAACACCTGAAACAAACGGTCATGCCATACTGAAAAACGACGGTTGTTCTGCATTTTCATCCTCTCCCTGCGTGGATTATGTACCGCATCAGATCGTCAGGTGAAGCTGATTGACAAACGACGCCAAGTGATTCCATGTACTGCGGTCCACAGTGCCTGTCTGCGGAATCTGCGCGATTGCCTGAAACTTCCGCACCGCATCGGCTGTTGCGGTATCATAGCTGCCGTTTGGCATGATGTGCGGAAAATTGCGGTAACGTCTTGCCAAAAGCGAAAGCATCACCTGCACAAAATAGACAAGTTCTCCTGCATCGCCCTGCTGAAGCAAAAACTGCCCTGTGGGAAAAATCAACAGCGGCACGGGAACATCGGTCATGCTGTGATACACCGCCGCGATCTTTTCCCATGTCTCTGTGTCGATCTCACCCGTCACGGGCAGCCCGTTCGCCTCCTGAAACGCACGGACGGCAAGGGCAGTTTCGGGCGTATAGCGTTCTGTCGGCACGATGGCGGGAATGCGGCTGTCACGCAGCGCGATCTGATAAAGCATCTCTGAGATCTCCTGCAAATGCGCTTTTTTCTGGTCATCGGTATAAACCATATGCTTCTCCTCTCACATCAGCGAATCGTATAGCCCGGTGCCTGATAGGGGTGCTTGCCGGAACCGCATTTCAGTTCCGCATATGTTCCCGAGATCACATCCCAAGTGACTGCCCCCACGATGCCTGTTACATTCAGCCCGTATTCACGCTGAAATGCCTGCACGGCGGCTTTCGTCAGCGGTCCGAAATAGCCTGTATCGGAAACCGCAGGCACCGCCTTGTCATACTGCGAAATGAATGTCAGATATTGCTGCAAAAGCCGAACATTCTCCGATGATACGCCCTCGCGCAGAACCTGATTCGGATAAAGTCTCGCGCACACCTCGGCAGGCTGCGATTCGAGAATGCCCGCATATGCCGCATACAGGTCGTTCCATGTGCGTCTGTCCATGATGCCCGTCTGCGGCAGCCCGAATGTCTGCTGAAACGATTCTACTGCCGCTGCCGTTTCACTGTCATAATCTCCCGTGATGACAATGGGAATGACCGAAGCATAGTATGCACCGACAACCGCAAGATAGTATTGGAAAGTCCGAACATTGAGACCGCTGTCGCCCTCTTTCAGCACCTCGGGGAAATCGCGGGTGATCTCCTCAATGCGCAGCCCCTCCGACTGTAAATCTGCCAGTTGCTTGACGCTTGTGTAGATATAGGAAAGCTGATACCATGTGCTTTCGTCCACCTCACCCGTCTGCGGCAGATTGAAAATACGCTGAAACACCCGCACCGCCTCCGCGACCTTTGCATCGTAAATGCCGTCGATTTCGGCAAGTTTTGGGATCTCAGGAAAATTGCGGGAGATGCGGTTGAGTTGTGTCTGAATCGTCTGCACATCGCGGCCGAATTCGCCCTCACGCAGCACGGCATTCGGATAGGTCGGCACAGCAGGACGAATATCCTCGGATTTCACGAGCAAAATATCGTCACCGTAATAATGCTGCAAAATCTCAAACGGCGTATAGCCCTGACGGGCAAGTTCGACCGTGCCCCATTGCGAAAGTCCCGCGCAGGTCGTCGCAACGCCGTCGCAGAACGCGGCAAACAGCGGTTCAACGGCATTTTCGCGCCGTATGTATGTAAAAAAGAGTTCATCCACCAGATGACTGATATTCTCGAAGATCTCGCGCCCGTAAACAAATGCCTGATCGTACTGCGTAGAGTTGGTCACATCAAAGTGGTAGCCCCTTGCACGGTACCATTCGGTGTAAATGCGGTTCAGAACATAGGAAATGATGACATAGATATTCGCACGGAGCGCATTTTCGGGCCATGTCGGATAAATCTCACTGGATGCGACGTTTTTGATGTATTCGGGGAAGGAGACCGTGACGTTTTCCGCATCCGTATCGGGCTTTCCGAGATGAACGGTGATCGTTTCGGGAATGAATGGAACGCCTGTCAGCACGTAACCTCTGCCTCCTTTCAGAAATGCGGCGTGGGATTGTAAAACGTGACGGTCCCTGCGATTCGGGCATCCTCGGCACCTGTGGGCAGGGGAATGAGATCAAAAGTCTGCACGGAGACAATATCAGGAAACACGGGAATATTGCGGCTGTTTTCCCGATAATATCCCGCCGCGAACACCGCCGCATCATAATGAAATGCCGCAGGATTGCGCTGATCTTCGCTGGGCGGCGGCGAGGGCACCTCGACGTTTTGTGTTTCGCCGCTTTCGTTGGTCATTTGCAGCGATAACAGTTCATGACTGCCGTCGTCGCCCTCCTTGGTGATCATCACGGTGGCATTTGGCACGGGACGTGCGCCCTTTGCAGTCGTCACCCGCACCCGAATCGTGCCGAAATGCGATTCTTCAGTGCCCGCTTCCGTCGGCATCTCCGCCTGTATCGGCATTGAAATCGGCAGGGGGAGTGCCTCGGCGGACGGCAGATCATCAGATGCAGGCTTAGGGCTCGGCTCCATACTCTGACTGCGATACATTTTCAGCAGTTCTTCCTGATAGCGGCGTGAGGTGTCGGAAAATTCCTGCGCATTCATAGGCAAAAGACCTCTCTTTCCAGTATTGGCTGCACACGATGTTTTATTGTATGCAGGCATCTTGAAATACTTGACATCACAGGAAAAAAATGCTATGATGAGCATATCAATTCACAAAAAGGAGGATGCACCATGACTTTTGATCCCGCACTCAAACGAACCAAGCATGTATTTGAACGCAACCACTGTGAACCGCAGCCGAAAATCGCCAAAAATATTATTTTGGTGCTGCTGACATTTTTTGTAGTGGTGTTTGTCGGACAAATGGCAGAACTTGTACCGCTTACGATCATCACAGGCGATCCGGAACAGCTTGCAAGCATCACCTCCAAGCTGCCCGGACTGTTCGCCACCGCACTCTGCTCGGCAGTGGTGCTGGCATTCTGTCTCGGCGTCGAACGGCGCAAACCGCGTTCGATGGGCTTCACCGCCAAGCGGCTCATTCCCAATTATCTGCTCGGTCTGCTGCTCGGATTTGCCACATTCAGCGCTGCCGTACTGATCGCCATGCTCGGCGGCGGCTATCGGTTTGACGGCTTTGACGATAACATCGCATGGGGCACACTGCTGCTGTTTCTGCTTGCATGGGGCTTTCAGGGCTTTGGCGAAGAACTCATGTGCCGCAGTTATCTGCTCTGCGATATCGGCACGCATCATTCCCCGTGGACAGCCGTTCTGCTCAGTTCTTTGGCGTTCATGGCACTGCACTTCGGCAACCCGAACACCTCGGTGCTGGCATTTATCAATCTTGCGCTGTTCGGTGTTGAGGCGGCACTGCTGTTTCTCCGCACCGACAATATCTGGCTTGTCTCCGCACTGCACACCATGTGGAACTGCGCACAGGGCAATATTTACGGTGTGCAGGTGAGCGGCATGGATGTGGAAAACACCATCATGCACTTTGTCCCCATCGACGGCCATGTGCTGTTCAGCGGCGGTGCATTCGGCATTGAGGGCGGCTTGGGCGATACCATCATCTCGCTGATCGTCATTTTCATCTGTCTGTTCGATTTCAGCAAGAAACAGCCTGATGCGGAAGCATAACAGACTCCCGCTGCATCCGATGCACTTTATATATACATACAGAAAGGGCGGCATTGGTTGCCGCCCTCAAACATACGAAAGAGATTGTTTGTGAAGCCGCAGCGCATCGGCGGCTTCGTTTTTGCTAGGAGGAGAAAGCATCTATGGCATATCCCGATTACATAAAAGCACAGAAAATGGCTGAAAAGCAATACCGTCAGGCAGTTGCCCGCGGCGCATATCCGTATCTTCCCGTGCTGGAGGATCTGCTCCGCAGTTTTCCTGAAGAAAGCCGCATACCCATCGGGCGGGTGGAAATTCCCATCGCACTGATCGCAGGCACCGCCACCGAAGGACGCACCACCGCATTTGCATCCAACTTCATGCCGCTGCTGGGCGCAGAGACCGAATTTGGCAGCAAATGGGCATCGCTGTGCGACAGCGTGCGCGAGGAGGGTGTGCGCGAACCGATCGTTGTGCTGGAATTCATGCAGCGATTTTACGTCGTGGAGGGCAACAAGCGTGTCAGTGTCTCGAAATATTACGGCGCCGTCAGCATCGACGCCGTTGTGACGCGTGTGCTGCCGCACCTCACTGACAGCACCGAACATCAGCTCTATGTCGAATTTATGGATTTTTACCGCGAAACAGGACTCTACGAGATCGAAATGTCCATCGTCGGCGGATTCCCCCGCCTGCTGGCATCCATCCCGTCCTACGACGAGCGCACGGGCAAACCCTGTCCGTGGTCAGATGATCTGCGCCACGATGTCAAGTTCCTTTACGCCGTGTTTGAAGCACATTATTTCTCTAAGGGCGGCAAACGCTTTCCGCTTGTCGCAGGCGACGCTTTCCTCCGCTTTCTGGAGATTTACGGTTTTCCCGCCCTGCATTCCATCTCATCGGCGGAGATCAAGCGCAAAATCGACAAGATCTGGGGCGAAATTCAGGTGCTTGCCGCCGTCAATCCCACATCCTATATTCTCTCGCCGACAGAAGGCTCTCACAAAGCATCGCTGACACGAAAACTGCCGCTCGGCACACTGGGCGGACTTGTCGGCACCGCACCGCTGAAAATCGCGTTTTTGTACCCCAAAGACCCGCAGATCTCCAGCTGGAGCTATAATCACGAGATCGGGCGGAGATACCTCGAAGACGCATTCGGAGAAGCGATTTCCACCACTGCGGTCATCTGCGACGAGGAAGAAGCGGAAGGTGTCATTGAGCAGGCGATCGCCGATGGCAGCCGCGTCATTTTCACCACCTCCCCGATCTATCATGCGGTGAGCATGCGAATGGCAGTTGCCCACCCTGATGTCATCCTCATGAACTGTTCGATGAACACCGACTACCATCAGCTCCGCACCTATTATCTGCGTATTTATGAGGCGAAATTCCTCATCGGGCTGATTGCGGGTGCCATGACCGAAACCGAATCCATCGGCTACATCGCAGATTATCCCGTACTCGGCACACTCGCATCCGTCAACGCATTTGCAATGGGCGTGAAAATGGTCAACCCCCGCGCAAAAGTCTATCTCGACTGGTCAACGCTGGAGCATCACGACCCCTATAAGAATTTCCGCGCTATGGATATCGACCTTATCTCCAACCGCGACATCAACGCGCCCCTCGCAGGCGACACCGACTTCGGGCTTTACGGTCTGTGCGGCGATATGTCGTTCCGCCTGGCGGCACCTGTCTGGAACTGGGGCAGACTCTATGAAGAAATGATCAACTCCGTGCTGATCGGCGCATGGAAAAACGATGCCAACGAAAACGACAATCAGGCACTCAATTATTACTGGGGACTGTCATCGGGCGCGATCGACATCGTCTGCTCCAGTCAGCTCCCTTACGGTACACAGCGGCTTGTCGATGTGATGAAGAATCTCATGGAGCGCAATCGGTTCCAGCCCTTTGCAGGCGTGATCCTCGACCAGCGCGGCAGCCGCATCACCGAACAGGACACTGTTCTCAGCCCCGAAGAAATCATTTGTGCCGATTGGCTTTGCGACAACGTCATCGGACGTATCCCCGAGGTCAGTGAACTGAACGAATCCTGCCGCAGCTTTGTCTCACAGCACGGCTTACAGCATTGACCCAGCATTCCGAAAAATAACAGGAAAGGCGATTTGCCGATGAAAATTATGGTCATGTCCGATACAGAATCCGCATCCATCTGGGACCACTACACGCCCGATAAACTCAAGGGGCTCGATTTGATTCTTTCCTGCGGCGATCTGCACCCGCATTATCTCTCGTTTGTGGAAACTTTCTCCAATGTGCCGCTGCTGTATGTCCACGGCAACCACGATGAACGCTACAAAGATACCCCGCCTGAGGGCTGCATCTGCGTGGAAGATGATGTCTATGTGACCCCTGAGGGCGTGCGGATCCTCGGACTGGGCGGCTCCATGCGATATCGAAACGGGGCGCATCAGTATTCAGAGGCGGAAATGCAGAAACGCATCCGCAGGCTCAAACTGAAACTCTGGCGCACGGGCGGATTTGATATTCTGCTCACCCATGCCCCCGTAAAGGATTTTCATGACGGCAATGACCTTTGTCACATGGGATTTGAAGCCTTTCGTCCGCTGATCGCACAGTATCATCCGCAGTATTTCATCCACGGGCATATCCATATGAATTACGGCGGAAAAGCACCGCGGCTCAGCATGCTGAATGATACGATCGTCATCAACGGTTACCGCACCTATACGTTTGAATACGGTGACGAGAACCTCCGCACGGAAGCCGCAAAAAATACCGAATGATTTCAGAGAAAAAACTGTTGCATTTTCATCCGAAATGTGCTATACTAAATCAGTATGCGAATCTGAAACCATAAGGGGGATTACTCTTGAAAACCAATCAGCCGATTGAACAGGTATTCGCGCAGCTTTCTGCTTTGGTCGGGAACACGCCCATGCTCGAAATCACTTTGGAATACAAAGGTGAAATTCGCCGCATTTACGCAAAAGCAGAAGCTTATAATCTCAGCGGCAGCATCAAAGACCGCGTTGCATATTATATTCTCAAAAAAGCCTACGAGACCGGTGAGATCCATGCCGGTGATTACATCGCGGAAGCAACCAGCGGCAACACCGGCATTGCATTTTCCGCAATGGGCGCGGCACTCGGCAATCCAGTCGTGATCTATATGCCCGACTGGATGAGCATCGAACGCCGCAATCTCATTCGCAGCTACGGCGCGGAAGTCAGGCTCGTTTCCGCAGAACAGGGCGGCTTTCTCGGTTCCATTGCCCTCACCGAAGAATTCGGAAAACAAGCAGGTGTGTTCCTGCCGCAGCAATTCTCCAATGAGGATAATGCCGAAGCACATTTTGAATCCACAGGCGTCGAAATCATTGAGCAGCTTGCGAAAATCGGCAAAACCGCAGATGCGGTCGTTGCCGGTGTGGGCACAGGCGGCACGGTCATGGGCATTGGCAGAAAACTCCGCACGGTCAACAAAAACTGCGGCATTTTCCCACTCGAGCCCCTCAATTCCCCGACGCTCTCCACAGGCACAAAGGTCGGAAAACACCGCATTCAGGGCATTTCCGATGAATTCATCCCCCCGATCATGAAGCTGGAAGAATCCACAGGCATCGTGTCCGTCGATGACATCGACAGCATTCGCATGGCGCAAATGCTTTCCCGACAGTTCGGGCTGGGTGTGGGCATCAGCTCGGGTGCGAACCTGCTGGGCTGCTTGCAGGCAGGCGACAAGATCGGCGGCGACAAAACCATCGTCACCGTGTTTGCCGACGACAACAAGAAATATCTCTCCACCGATTACTGCGAGGAATTTCCGCTCACTGAGGGCTGCATGACCGCCGATATCAAACTGCTGGATTTGAAATCTTGGAAATAATGCACAATATTCACAAAATTTTCATTGGAATATAAACAAAATTTGCGTAAATCCCTTGACAATTATCCGCTTTCTGTGCTATACTATAGCTATCAACCAAGGAGGACATTCTTGGTGAACAAGGAGGATTGCACATGAAACTGAACATTATGGCAAAAAAAATTCAAATCGGTTCCAGCTTCACGGACTATGCCGAAAAGAAACTGAACCAGAAGCTCGACAAATTTTTTGAGGACGAAGCTGAAGCGAAAATCACCCTTGCAGAGCAGCGCGGTCAAATCGTTTTGGAACTGACCGTCAAGGCAGGCAACATGATTTACCGTGCAGAGCAGAGTGCTGTTGACAAAAACGATGCCCTCGACACCGCCATCGACAAGATCATCCGCAAGATTCGCCGCAATAAGACCCGTCTGGGCAAGCGCATCAAGGAATCTGCACTTTCGGAGCAGTTTGCAGATGTCGTCGAGGAGCAGACCGAATACAATGTCATCCGCACAAAATCGTTCCGTCTGCACCCCATGAGTGTGGAAGAAGCGATCCTGCAAATGAATATGCTCGGACACTCTTTCTTCCTGTTCATGAACGGGGAAACGGGCGCAACCAATGTCGTGTATCGCCGCGATGACGGAGACTATGCGGTTTTGGAGCCCACTGCGGAATAACCGCATCACATAAAAAATCAAACGGCGCACCTGATTTCGGGTGCTCCGTTTTTGACTTTCGATCAATCCGATTGCTATATAATTCGTAGAGGGGCGAACATACTCAATCCGTCTGCGGTGCTTCTTTCTCCGCGATGTGCCTGCACCACACGCCTCTGCGATAAAAAATGTATGACAGCAGCGTGCCCATACACCAACTGATCGGCCACGCGCCCCAAATGCCATCCGCACCATACGGCGTTTTCAGAATCCACGCCAGCACCACACGCATCACCAGATCCACCAGTGTCGCGATCATGAAATACACCATGCTCCCGCTGCCGCGAATGATGCCGTCAGACAGGATCTTGATGCAGATGACAGCATAAAACGGCGACACCATGCGCAGAAAATGCAGCCCCGTTTCAAGCGCAAGCGCACTGCTTTCCGCGTCCATAAACAGCATCAGCAGCCATTTGCCGCACAGCAGATAGCACGCCGTGAACACTACCGCCGTTCCGCAGGACATCAGCAGCCCCGCGCGAAAGCCCTGCCGCACGCGGTCGGGCTTTGCTGCACCCAGATTTTGTGCCGTGAAGCTCGACATGCCGCTGCCGATGTTCGTAAAGCACGTTAATACGAATGTATTGAGCTTGATTGCCGCCGAATATCCCGCGATGACCGACGAACCAAAGCTGTTGACAAACTTCTGAACAAACAAATTGCCCACCGAGATAAAACTCTGCTGCAAAATGCTTGGTATCGAAATTGACGCAATATCACGGAAATCGCGCCATGTGAAGCGTGATATTTTCCCCTGTTTCGGGATACCTTTGCTCTTTCGCCACAGCACGATCAGCGCAAGAATACAGGCAAGCCCCTGCGCCAGAAACGTCGCCGACGCACAGCCTGCCACACCCATATCAAAACCGAGCACAAACAACAGATCCAGCGCAATGTTGCCAAGCGACGAAAAAATCAGCAGATACAGCGGTGTTTTGCTGTCACCCAGACTGCTGAACAATCCCGTCGTCACATTATAAAGGTGAACGAACACAAATCCGGCATTGTAGATCTTCAGATAAAGATTGCCTGCCTCGAAGATGTTGTCAGGCGTTTCCACAAGCATCATCAGCGGACGGCTTGCCAGAACACCAAGCAGCGAAAGCGTCAGCGATATGACAAACCCACTGATGATCGCGGTTGAAATGCACGAATGCACGCGATTATACGCCTTGCTGCCATATAATCTTGCAAGCACCACACTGCATCCGATCTGACTGCCGATCGCCACCGCCATAAACAGCATCGTGATGGGATAGCTTGCACCGATCGCCGCCAGCGCATCTTCGCCCACGCACGAACCCGCGATCGCGCTGTCCGCAATGCTGTATAACTGCTGAAAAAAGACGCTCAGGAACAGCGGCAGTGTAAAACGAATCAACACACTGCCTGCCTTTCCCTGCGTCAGATCCTTTGCGGAGGACATGAAAAATCGCGCTCCTTCTTCCTTTTTCTATTCCGTTTCAGATGATTTTCGCCGAAACAGTCGTTTGCACAGGCATCGGATGCGTTCCCACCATTCCCTGCATTTTGCAAGCAGTTTCTGACGTTTTCGGCGAATGGCGGCAAGAGTGCGTTCGTCATCGGGGAACCACCACTTCAGAAACAGCATCGCAATGCCGAACGTGAACAGTTTTTCAGGTGTACCGGGCATCCACAAAATTCCAAGATAAACCATTGCAACGCGCAGCAGCCAGCCGATATGCAGCGAATAGCCGATGCCCGCCGCGCAGTAAGCCCAGCCGTTGGTGCAAAACCACGCCGCCCCCACGCACAAAATCAGGTGCGGATTGGTCAGCGCACGCAGCCACGCATTCAGTTTGGGAGAGTGCCTCATCGCTGCTCCTCCCTATCTGATTTTTCCACCACCGGAATGAATGCCGCCGCCAGCCGATTTTTCCCGCGCTGTTTGACATATGCCCAGCCGATCGTTGAAAATGCAGCAGCTCCGATGAAATTGACAAACAGATCTTTCATTGTGTCACGCAAACCGATGTCCAGATAGCCGTTGATCACCTGTGTGGTGCCGTCAGCACAGGTGATGGTCGTTTGCGTGATATCCTGCAATGCCACGGGAATGTTCTGCGATGCCGCATCCAGCGTGACAGACTGAAACGCATATATAATAGTATCCTTCTGCATATCCAGCATGAGAAGATTGTCCATGCCATACTCAAAAAATTCCCAGAAAATGCCGATGGTCATGGAAAAGCAGAACGCCGTCAATGCCTGAAAGGTCGGAGAAAGCTGAAACTTGATGTTCGGGTTCTCGTTCAGCAGATCCACCAGACAAAACCCGAATGCCGCGAACAAAAATCCGTTGACTGTGTGCAGCATCGAATCCCAGAACGCATATTTGATATAGTAGCACTCAATTTCACCCAGAATCTCCGCGCAGAAAATGAAGATCAGCACCGTGACCTCCAATGCGGTGGGCAGCTTGAGATGAAGTTTCTTTTCCACAAGCGGGGGCGCGAGAAACAGCATCAGCGCAAGCAGACATACAAAAAAGCTCTCCCAAAGCCCCTGCATGGCCGACCGCACCGCCACCGCAAGAATCAGAATGCGCAAGATCGCCCAGACTGCAAACACCAGCCGCTTGCTTTTGATCTGAGAGATGAGCTCGGCGCGTGAAATGTGTGAAGCTGTGTGCGTTTTATGAGTGTGCCGCATGGTGTGCCTCCTTATGTCAAGTGGGGTCTCCCTGCACATCATTCTGTCCTGCAAAAATGAAAATATGCCCGCTTGGGGCAGAAAAAAAGCAGGGTAAACACCCTGCTGCCAAGAAAATGAAAACAAATCATAGTGTGTAGAACAAAAGAAAGGAGACAACAAAACGAGTGAAAAATAACATAACATTATTTGTCACTATGGTTATTATACAACAAGACAGGCAAATCGTCAACCGTTTTTTTGATTTTTCAATCCGATTTTCCGGATTTTCGGCAAGCTGCACAAATCAAACTTTGTAATTGTGATTCATTTTCGGCTATTGTCCGCAGTATTTGGGCAGATGCCAAAAACTCCCCCGTAAAATTCGCGTAAAAATCACGGAAATCCCTTTACAAGCCTGTCGTTTTGTGTTATAATATATGAGTGAAATTTTGCGTGGACGTGATTCTCTCTTTCACCGCGCAGATTCCCATTACTTTATATCTTCATAAGGAGGAACATTCCTATGGCAATCGTTCGTAACAAGAAGACGATGGACGGCAACAATGCTGCTGCTTACGTGTCCTACGCCTTCACGGAAGTCGCGGGCATTTACCCGATCACGCCTTCCAGCCCCATGGCTGACTATGTTGACCAGTGGGCAGCACAGGGTCAGAAGAACATCTTCGGCACCACTGTGAAAGTCCAGGAAATGCAGTCTGAAGCAGGTGCGGCAGGTACTGTCCACGGCTCTCTGAATGCAGGCGCACTCACCACCACTTACACCGCATCTCAGGGTCTGCTCCTGATGATTCCCAATATGTATAAAATTGCAGGCGAGCTGCTCCCCACAGTTTTCCATGTCTCCGCTCGCTGCGTCGCTTCCCACGCACTGAACATCTTCGGCGATCACTCCGACGTTTATGCCTGCCGTCAGACAGGTTTCGCAATGCTCGCTGAAACCAACCCGCAGGAAGTCATGGACCTCTCCGCAGTTGCACACCTCGCTGCAATCAAGGGCAGAGTTCCGTTCATCAACTTCTTCGACGGCTTCCGCACCTCCCACGAGATCCAGAAGATCCAGGTCTGGGATTACGCTGACCTGAAGGAAATGTGCGATATGGATGCTGTCAAGGCATTCCGTGACCGTGCACTGAATCCTGAGCAGCCCACCATGCGCGGCTCTCACGAAAACGGCGATATCTTCTTCCAGCACCGTGAAGCCTGCAACTCTTACTACAATGCTGTTCCCGGCATCGTTGAAGAGTATATGGACAAAGTCAACGCAAAACTCGGCACCGATTACAAGCTGTTCAACTACTACGGCGCACCGGATGCTGAACGCGTCATCGTTGCTATGGGCTCCATCTGCGACGTTGCAGAAGAAGTCATCGACTACCTGAACGCAAAGGGCGAGAAGGTCGGTCTGGTCAAGGTTCGCCTGTTCCGTCCGTTCTCCGCTGAAAAGCTCGTTGCTGCAATTCCTGCAACTGCAAAGAAGATCGCTGTCCTCGACAGAACCAAGGAACCCGGCTCCCTCGGCGAACCGCTGTTCCTCGATGTTGTTGCTTCTCTGGCAGCAGCAGGCAAGTCCGATGTCAAGGTCATCGGCGGCCGCTACGGTCTGGGCTCCAAGGATACTCCTCCTGCAAGCGTGTTCGCAGTTTACGACGAACTTGCAAAGGATGCTCCGAAGGCACAGTTCACCCTCGGCATCAACGACGACGTCACCTGCCTCTCTCTCGCTGAGAAGGAAGCCCCCAACACCGCAGCAGAAGGCACCATCGAGTGTAAGTTCTGGGGTCTGGGCGGCGACGGTACTGTCGGTGCAAACAAAGACTCCATCAAGATCATCGGCGACCACACCGATAAGTTCGTGCAGGCTTACTTCCAGTATGACTCCAAGAAAACAGGCGGTATCACCATTTCCCACCTGCGTTTCGGCGACAAGCCCATCAAGAGCCCGTACTACATCAACAAGGCTGACTTCGTTGCATGCCACAACCCGTCTTACATCCTCAAGGGCTATAAGATGGTCAATGATGTCAAGCCCGGCGGTGTGTTCCTCATCAACTGCCAGTGGGAAGCTGACGAGATCGGCAACTACCTGAATGCTGAGACCAAGCGTTACATCGCAAAGAACAACATTCAGCTCTACCTCGTCAACGCAATCGACCTCGCCGCAAAGATCGGTCTGGGCAAGAGAACCAACACCGTTCTGCAGTCTGCATTCTTCTCCCTCTCCAAAGTGCTGCCTGAGGCTGAGGCTATCGGCTACATGAAGGAAAAGGCACAGAAGTTCATGAAGAAGGGTATCGAGATCGTTCAGATGAACGAGGCTGCAATCGACGCAGGCGCAACCGCTTACGTCAAGGTTGAGATCCCTGCTGACTGGGCAAATGCACAGGATGATGCAAAGGCTTCCACCACCAAGGGTGCTGCAAAGCTCGTCAAGATGGTTGACAACATCATGAACCCTGTCGGAAAAATGGACGGCGATGCGCTGCCTGTTTCCGCATTCACCGATCACGTTGACGGTACCTTCGAGCAGGGTGCTGCTGCTTACGAAAAGCGCGGCGTCGCTGTCATGGTGCCTGAGTGGAATGCTGACACCTGCGCAAAGTGCAACCGCTGCGCATTTGTCTGCCCGCACGCTACCATTCGTCCGTTCGCTCTGACTGAGGCTGAAGCTGCTGCTGCTCCTGAAGTGACCAAGTTTGCTCCGAAGCCCATCGTCAAGACCGAATACAAGTACACCCTCGCAGTTTCCGCTATGGACTGCATGGGCTGCGGCGTCTGCGTCGGCGTTTGCCCCACCAACTCCCTCAAGATGGTTTCCAGAGAGTCTCAGGAACCCCAGCAGGCTGCTTTCGATTACTGTGTTGAGAAGGTCTCCGAGAAGGCAGACGTTGCAACCAACGCAACCCTCATCTCCAGCCAGTTCAAGAAGCCGCTGCTTGAATTCTCCGGCTCCTGCGCAGGCTGTGCTGAGACTTCCTATGCTCGTCTCATCACCCAGCTGTTCGGTTCCAGAATGTATATCTCCAACGCAACCGGTTGCTCCTCTATCTGGGGCGGTCCTGCTGCAACTTCTCCTTACACCACCGATGCAAACGGCAGAGGTCCTGCATGGGCAAACTCCCTGTTCGAGGACAACGCTGAGCACGGTCTGGGTATGTATCTCGGTCAGAAGGCAATTCGTGACCGCCTGATCGAAAAGGTTCAGAACGTTCTGACCTCTGACTGCGCTTCCGCTGAGCTGAAGGCTGCTGCACAGGCTTACCTCGATACTGTTGATGACGGCGAAAAGAACGCAGCTGCTACCGATGCTCTCGTTGCTGAAATCGCAAAGGTTGCTGACAAGTGCGACAACTGCGCTGATATCTACGAGAACCGCAACTACCTCTCCAAGAAGTCCGTTTGGATCTTCGGCGGCGATGGTTGGGCTTACGATATCGGTTTCGGCGGTCTGGATCACGTTCTGGCATCCGGCGAAGACATCAACATCATGGTCTTCGATACCGAAGTTTACTCCAACACCGGCGGTCAGGCTTCCAAGTCCTCCAACATCGGTCAGGTTGCACAGTTTGCTGCTGCCGGCAAGGCAATCGCAAAGAAGCGTCTGGCTGACATCGCAATGAGCTATGGTTACATCTATGTTGCTCAGATCGCTATGGGCGCAGACATGAACCAGACCCTCAAGGCAATCAAGGAAGCAGAAGCTTATCACGGCCCGTCTCTCATCATCGGCTACGCTCCTTGCGAAATGCACAGCATCAAGGGCGGTATGCAGAACTGCCAGGCTGAGATGAAGAAGGCTGTTGACTGCGGCTACTGGAACAACTTCCGCTTCGATCCTCGCATGACCGAAGAAGGCAAGAATCCGTTCCAGCTCGATTCCAAGGCTCCGACCGAGTCTTATCAGGACTTCATCATGGGCGAGGCTCGTTACTCCGCTCTGACTCGTTCGTTCCCTGAGCGCGCAAAGGAACTCTTCCAGAAGGCAGAAGATTCCGCTGCAAAGCGTTATGCTTATCTGACTGAGCTTGCAAAATAATTTGCAGAAATAATGAAACTCCGCATGGTTTGATCGCCATGCGGAGTTTTTGTTGTATTTGGTTTTTCTTGGGGACTCCGTCCCCAAACCCCTGCCAAAGGGATACTATCCCTTTGGAATCCCATTATGAGGATGATGTGGGTGAAAAACAAAGTTTATAAACCCATCGTTTCAAAATAATATTGTATTGCTCGGTTAATATTGCCAATGGATTCAGGTGTGTCATTCCATATATCCCACCTAGCGTACGGATATTCATTTGTGGCGTGCCATTCATTATCAATATCACTCAAATACATCATCACGGTATCCTGTGTCGTTCCTCCTACACGATTTTCACCTGATATAATTGCATGGCATGAATTTTCAGTGATAGCCCAGTAATGTAAAATACGTATAGTCTTTGGTACATAATAATACGTATATGTGTTGATAACGCACCTATACACGTTTAACTCATCTTCATTCAGCACGTCAACAGGCGTAGTTGTGACTGTGGTGGTTGTAGCACTAGTCGTGGTAGTTGGTGTGGTCTGAACTGTGGAATGACTGTTTGCCGTATTTTCCTGTGACACATCATCACCGCAAGCAGACAAGAAAAGAAGAGAAAAAGCAATAAATCCACTCCAAAATCGTTTTAACATAATAAACACCTCTTTCATATAAATATATCCCAAATTGGGATATATTTATTATACCATAATGGTATAATAATGTCAAGGGGTTTTGTATTATGCGACTAAAAGAATTACGAAAATCACGCGGCATTACGCAGTTAAAGCTTGCAATGGATCTGAACATGAACCAAAACAGCATCAGCCGCTATGAAAGCGGCGCAAGAGAGGCAGACTACCAAACGCTGATCCTCTTTGCCGATTATTTCGATGTATCACTGGATTACCTCTTGGAGCGCACCGACAATCCCAAATATTACGGATAACCTCCGCACGGCTTTCTGGTCATGCGGAGGTTTTTATATCCCTGCAAAAAAAATCTTGCATTTTGCGAAAGAACGTGCTATAATAAGATGTTAGAAAAATCTGCCCCTATTTGATATCAGGAAGGATTTGTTTTTTATGGAAATCAAACCACTTTGCGAACAATCTCAGGCGGAACTGCAGGCACTTTTGCAGGAAACCAAAGAGGCTTATGCCGCTTTTCAGGCAAAAAAGCTCTCGCTGAACATGGCACGCGGCAAGCCCGCACCTGCGCAGCTCGACCTCACCATGCCCATGCTCGATGCCCTGTCCGCTTCATCAACTCTCATCTCTGAAACCGGCGACGACTGCCGCAACTACGGCGTTCTCGCAGGCATCTCTGAAGCGAAAAAACTCTTTGCCGATTTGATTGGCGCAAATCCCGAAGAAATGTTCATCGGCGGCAACTCCAGCCTTGAGCTGATGTTTGCCTGCATTCAAATCGCTTATGTCAAGGGCATCGCAGGCTGCACCCCGTGGAGCAAACTCGATTCTGTCAAATTCCTCTGCCCTGTTCCCGGTTACGACCGCCACTTTGGTCTGACCGAGTATTTCGGCGTTGAAATGATTCCTGTGCCCATGTCTGAGGACGGTCCCGACATGGACATGGTGCAGAAGTATGTCGAATCCGATGCGAGCGTCAAGGGCATCTGGTGCGTCCCGATCTACTCGAATCCGGGCGGCGTTGTTTACAGTGACGCAACCGTGCGCCGCTTCGCTGCACTGAAGCCCGCTGCGAAAGATTTCCGTATCTTCTGGGATAACGCATACTGCATCCATCATCTGGTGGAGAATCCCAAGCAGCCGCTAACCATCAACGCTGCGTGTGCTGAAACAGGCAACACGAGTATCTTCTATCAGTTCATGTCCACCTCCAAGATCACATTCTCGGGCGGCGGCGTGGCTGCATTCAACACCTCTGCCGAAAACCTTGCAGAACTTTCCAAGCATCTCGGTGTGCAGACCATCGGTTTCGACAAAGTCAACCAGATGCGCCATGTGCAGTATTTCAAGGATGCGG
This sequence comes from Oscillospiraceae bacterium, assembly GCA_045617625.1. Classification (GTDB taxonomy): domain Bacteria; phylum Bacillota; class Clostridia; order Oscillospirales; family Ruminococcaceae; genus Firm-04. Next base: position 129,623 of record JAZLJA010000012.1, read on the forward strand.
CAGGTGTCAGAGCGCATATGGAAAAGCATCGTCAGATCCTGAAGCCCAAATTCGATGCAGTTCTCGATGCGCTGGAGCGCGAGATCAAGCCTTTCGGCATCGGCGAATGGACAAAGCCGCAGGGCGGATATTTTGTTTCGTTCAATGCACCGAACGGCTGTGCAAAGCGAGTCGTCGCACTCTGCAAGGAGGGCGGCGTGACGCTGACCGGCGCAGGTGCAACATTCCCGTATAAGAATGATCCTGACGACCGCAACATTCGCATTGCGCCGACGTATCCCTCTGTGGAGGAGCTGAAGCTGGCGATGGAACTGTTCTGCATTTGCGTGAAGCTTGCGGCACTTGAACAGCTTGTGAAATAAGCGACATATCAGATGTGCCTGCGGCGCATTGGTACAGACGACCTTTTGGGGTCGTCTGTTTTTTCTGCCCCCATCCAAAAAAAGACGCTGTACCGCGGTCATCCCGCAGTACAGCACAGAAATCAAATCAATGCAGAAAAGGAAAAAAGGAGTGTACTTATAATGAACATCGCCGCGAGTGAACCCTTGCGGCTCAGGTCAGCAAAAATTACATCAGCTGATAGAACAAATCAATATCTGCCTGCGTATATTCCCCATCGTAGTCAATATCCGCATTGTCCCGCGCATACCAGTTCAAACTCCAGCGCAGGTCTTCATCGCCTGCAACCAATCGACGCAGCAGTGCCAAATCGTCGCCGTCGATCATGCCATCCAAGTTGATATCGCCCTTGCACAGATGCAGCAAAACCGTGGTCGATTCCGAACCTGTATATTCGTAACCCGTTGTCGACTCATACGTCGAATAAGACATTGTCATCCCTGTAGTGGTGACGGTCGATGTCGTATAGGTGTTTCTTGTCGTCGTATGCGTGGTGGAGGTCGTCGTCTGCGTAGTGGAGGTCGTTGTCTGCGTTGTTGAAGTCGAGGTTTGAGGCGGTCCGATCGTGGTGACAGTGGTTGATGTTGTCATCGTCGTTGATGCGGTATCTGTCGTGCCTGTGCTTCCCGATGTAGATGCAGTGCTTGCTGTGGTGGTAGATACCGTCTCGCTGTCAGAAAAATCCTCTGTCATGGGGCTGCTTTGTGTGTCCGATGTGCTTTCAGAGGAACTGCCGGAATCCCCTGAGGTGACAGTCGAATGCGTCACCTGCGAATCGGAGGAAAGCGTGGTCAGCGTGGTCAGATCGGTCAGCGTGGTGGTGACAGCGGTTGTCGTTTCGACAGGCGGCTGCACATCAGGCGGCTTGATAACGCCGTAAAGCAGTCTGCCGATGCCCGCCACCAGCACCAGACAAGCCACCAGTGCAAGCGGCTTCACAAACCGCATAATGCCCCGCGGCTTTTCATTCTCCGCAGTGGATGCATCGGTCAGCGGCACAGCGGCGGCATCGTCATTCTCCGTGCGATAATACGGCTCGCCTGCATCCGTAATATATTTATGGGGCAGCTCGCCCATTGCCGCAAAAATATCCCAAGCTTTCAAAGCAATCCCTCCTTCTGCAAGGATTCCTTGAGGGCTTTCCGAATCCGCATCAGCGTCACCTTGACATTGCTCTCGGTCAGATCATCTTTTTCTGCGATTTCTGCAATGCTCATGACATAGGTATAACGCTGCACAAAAATCTTGCGCTGATTTGGCGTCAGGGTTTCGAGAAATGCCGCAATTTTCTCCGCAAGCAAAGTTTTATCCACGGTATCCTCCACGGAATCACTGCCTGCGACGCATTCCTCCAGTTCATCGAGTGCCAGTGCGACCTGTCCGCCGCCGCGTTTGCTGCGGTTCAGTTTTTTATAACAATCTAGCGCAAGCCGCCGCACGATCGCTGCCAGATACGGAAACAGGGGAATAGGGCGTTCGGGCGGCATGGCATTCCATGCACGGATCCATGTATCGTTGGTGCATTCCTCCGCATCCTCATGGGTGTGAATGATGCGGTAAGCAATGCTCGTGCAGCTTTTGCCGTATTTCTTGTCCGTCTCACGAATTGCCTGCTCATTGCGTGCAAAATAGAGTTCCACAATATTAACGTCTTCCATCGTTGCACCGTCCCAAAAAGACGGATTTCCCCCTTTCATATTATATGACGACAAATTTCGCCATCACGTTACGAACAGTATAACATATTTTCAGAATCATTTCAAGGCAAACAAAAAATATTCAGATTTTTGTGCATTGTGCACGATAAGCAAGATGAAAAAACGAATAATGCAGTCGGAATGTGAAGCGAAAATGGATGGGATTCAACCCACCTTTTCCATCGCGCGGCAGGTCGGTTTTTTCTGCACTTTTTCCGCAAAACCGATTGACAAATGCCCCGTTTTGCGCTATACTATATTTTGTATGGTTATATCCGAATCTATCTTGAAAGCGAAAGGAATCCCACGATTATGGAATGGACAGGTCTCAACCAACTGCGTGAGCAGTATCTCTCTTTCTTTGAACGAAAAAATCACACCCGCATGGACAGCGCATCGCTGATCCCCAAGGGCGATAACTCCCTGTTGCTCATCAACTCGGGCATGGCTCCGCTGAAAAAGTTCTTTCTCGGTCAGGCAGTGCCCCCCAATGTCCGCGTGACCACCTGCCAGAAGTGCATCCGTACCCCTGACATTGAGCGCGTTGGCAAGACTGCCCGTCACGGCACATTCTTTGAAATGCTCGGCAACTTCTCGTTCGGCGATTACTTCAAGACCGAAGCTATCGAATGGGCGTGGGAATTTCTCACCAAAGAACTGCAGATCCCGGCTGACCGTCTCTGGATCACCATTTTTGAATCCGATGACGAAGCAGAACAGATCTGGATGAACAAGATCGGCATCCCGAAAGAGCGCATTATCCGCCTCGGCAAAGCCGATAACTTCTGGGAGCACGGCTCCGGTCCCTGCGGCCCCTGCTCGGAGATCCACTTCGACCGCGGCGAAAGCTACGGCCCGTTTGAAAGCTTTGAACAGGCTTCGGACTGCGACCGTGTCATCGAGATCTGGAACCTCGTGTTCTCCCAGTTTGACAGCGACGGCAAAGGTCACTATACCGAAATGAAGAACAAGAACATCGACACCGGCATGGGCCTTGAGCGTCTCGCAGTTGCCATGCAGGGCGTCGATAACCTGTTTGAAGTCGATACTGTCCAGAATATCATGAAGCACATCTGCAAAATCGCAGGCGTTGCTTATCACACCGATGAAAAATCCGACGTTTCCCTCCGCGTCATCACCGACCATGTCCGCTCCACGGTGTTTATGGTCGGCGACGGCATCACCCCCGCAAATGAGGGCAGAGGCTACGTGCTGAAACGTCTGCTTCGCCGCGCTGCGCGTCACGGCAGATTGCTCGGCATCCGCGAACCGTTCCTCTATCAGGTGGCGGAAACCGTCATTCAGGAAAACGGCGGCGCATATCCCGAACTGATTGAGAAAAAAGATCTCATCACCAAGATCATTCGTCACGAGGAAGAAAGCTTTGCACGCACCATCGACCGCGGCATGGATATGCTCGTTGCCTGCATGCACAATATGAAGCGCGAAAACAGCACCGTCATCTCGGGCAAAGATGCATTCCAGCTCAGCGATACCTACGGTTTCCCGATTGATCTGACCGTTGAGATCGCCGCTGAAAACGGCATGACCGTTGATGTCGATTCGTTCCATGAATATATGGACGAACAGAAAAAACGTGCAAGAGCTGACCGCGCATCGAAAGTGAAAACCTCGTGGGGCGGCGACCTTGCTCTGCCCAAAGATCTCGCAAAAACCAAGTTTGTCGGCTATGACCGCATGGAGCAGGTCTCCACAGTCCTCGCCATCATCGCGGACGGCAAACTTGTGGATTCCATCGAAGCCGGCACCGATGCTGCTGTCATCCTCTCCGAGACACCGTTCTACGCTGAAAGCGGCGGTCAGGTCGGTGACACGGGCGAACTCGACGGCGACGGCAATTTCACAGTCGATGACACCCAGAAGGGCGGCGACGGCTTCTTCCTGCACATGGGTACCCTCGAACAGGGCACTTTGCGTGTGGGCAGCACCGTCACAGCAAAAGTCGATACACAGCGCCGCATGGCGATCATGAGAAACCATACATCTGCACACCTTTTGCAGGCTGCTCTGCGCAAGGTGCTGGGCGACCATGTGCATCAGGCGGGTCAGCTTGTCAACGCCGACCGCTGCCGTTTCGACTTCTCCCACTTCTCCGCAATGACCGCACAGGAACTCGAAAAAGTTGAGCAGCTGCTGAACGCGGAAGTGTTCGCCGCACTGCCTGTCACAATGGAGGAAATGGCGATCGACGACGCCAAGAAACTGGGCGCGATGGCTCTGTTTGGCGAAAAATACGGCGATGTTGTCCGCGTTGTCCGCGCAGGGGATTCGTCTATCGAATTCTGCGGCGGTACACACGTTTCCAACACCGCACAGCTCGGTCTCTGCCGCATCGTATCTGAAAGCTCTGTCGCGGCAGGTGTCCGCAGAATCGAACTGGCAACGGGCGCAAATGTGCTCGATCTGCTCAAGAACGCCGAGGACGCGCTGGCACAGTCCGCAAAGGTGCTGAAACTTGCAAATCCCGCAGAACTGCCCGAAAAGTGTACCGCACTCGCCAATGAACTGCGCGAAAAATCCAAGGAAGTGGAAAAACTCAACGCAAAGCTTGCAGGCGGTCAGATCGCTGATTTGTTCGCAGGTGCGAAAGAAATCAACGGCATCAAGATCGTTTCGGCAATGCTCTCGGATGTCGGACCCGAAACCCTGCGCAGTCTGGGCGACCAGATCCGCGACAAAGAGGAAAATGTCATCGCGATGCTGGCAGGTGTCAACGGCGAAAACGGCTATTTCTACTGCGTCTGCTCCAAATCGGCAACCGCAAAGGGCGCACACGCAGGCAAAATGATCCAGCGTGTCGCTGCCATCACAGGCGGCAAGGGCGGCGGCAGACCTGACACCGCTATGGGCGGCATCGGCAAGAGCTACATGGTGGACGAAGCACTGGGTATGCTCCCCGAGATCGCCGCAGAATTTATCAAAGGATAATTCGTGAAAATTTCCGATTCAAGGAGGACGGACGATATGCGTGTTAAGATCCGCATTGCATCTCCCGACGACGCAAAGGCAATTTCGCGCCTGATTCGAGAAGAACTGCATACGCCCGTCTCCGCTTCGGATACGGCACACGGGCTTTCGCAGCTCTGTGTGAACCCGCGCCACAAGATTTTTGTAGCGTGCGTGGATGACATCGTGGTGGGCTATCTGCATCTCTGCGATTACGATTCGCTGCTGATCACCGAGCCGATGAAGTCGATTTTGTCGCTCGCTGTCGGATCGTCTTACCGTCGCATCGGCATCGGCAAAACGCTGCTCTCCCGCGCCGAAAATTATGCCCGCGAACACGGCGCATACGGAATGCGGCTCGATGCCGTCATCCCCACATCCGAAGCAAGACTGTTCTTCACTGCTTGCGGATATACGGACATGCCGCTCCAGAAAGAACTCAAAAAACCACGCTGATACTTGATTTAGGAGGCATATTATGGATTGCTTGTTCTGCAAGATCGTCGCAGGGGAGATCCCGAGCGCAAAGGTCTACGAGGATGAATTTGTTTACGCATTTAAGGATATCAGTCCGATCGCACCGATCCATTATCTGTTTGTGCCGAAGCAGCACATCTCGGGTGCATCGGAAATCAATGCGGAAAATGCCGAAATTGTGGGAAAAATCTTCACCGCGATCGCAAAGGTCGCCGCGCAGGAAAAGCTTGAGACCGGCTTCCGTGTCGTGACAAACTGCGGCGAGGATGCGGGGCAGACCGTGCCGCATCTGCATTTTCATCTGTTGGCAGGCAAGCCGATGGGCTGGTCTGTGGAAAGCGGCGTGTGACCGCAAAAAACGCGCACTGCAATTCAGCCGACAGCAGTCCGAACAGCTTCCACCGCGCAGAATGCTTTACGGCGGCATGGATTTCGGGACTGCTGACGGCTTTTGTGTTCTCAGGAGAGGTACTGTTTTTCGCGTATCCGGCAGGCATCGCGCTGCTCGGCATCGTGATTTTGTCGCTGATACGAGAAAACTCGTCAAAACAGCTTGTCGCGTGGATGATGGGCATTCTGCTTTCCTGCGCCGTCTGGACGGTCTATGACGGAACGGTGCGAAGCCCACAACTCGCGTTGGATGGGCAAAAAGTCAGCATCAGCGCAAAAATCACCGACTACCGAATTTATACGGGTGATACGATTCGATATACGCTCCGTATAAAACATGACGGTGTGCCGATGACCGTTGACTGGTACGCAGATGAGACAACAGGACGGCTTCAAATCGGAGACATTGTGCGCTTAAACGCCGAATTTACGCGCATTTCATCAGATTATCTTTACAAAACGGCACAGTCAGAGGCAGGGCGCGGAAAATATGTGCGCATCTATGACGCTGATGTACTGGAAATCAAGCAGCATCATGGATTTTCTATCAAGCGTGCGCTGCGGGACCACCGTCAAACCATGACAAGCCTCATTCGCACACGCCTCGATGAGGACGACGCAGGGCTGCTGCTCGCCATGTTGTTTGGCGACAAAAATGCGCTCTCCGAGGAGACATCCGCGGCGCTCTACCAAACGGGAATCGGGCACATCACGGCAGTTTCGGGGCTGCATCTGGTATTTTTCTGTGCGCTGCTCGAACTGCTTTTACGGCGATACGGTGCATCGGCAAAAGCACGATTCTGCGCGTGTATCGTGGCAACGCTGCTGTTCTCGGCAATGGTGGATTCTGCCGTTTCCGTCTGCCGTGCGGCGGTCATGCTGCTGATTGCGCGGTCAGCGCCGCTGTTTGGCAGGCGGGCAGATGCACTGCGGTCGCTCTGCATCGCGGCGGTTTGCTGCACCGTTTTCACACCGGATGTCATCGGGTCGGCATCGTTTTGGCTGTCGATTTCGGGTGTTGCGGGCGTGGCGGTCTTCGCCCCGTGGATGACCGCAAAAATCAAGCTGCCACGCGCAAATTCACCGCTGTACGGCATCGTGTATATCGGGCGAAAAATGCTTTCGCTGCTGTGCGTGTCGATTGTCGTTTTTCCAGCATCTGTGTTGTTTTGTGGTGAATCATCATTGCTTGCACCGATCTGCAACCTCGTGATTCTGCCGTTCAGTATTGCGGCACTCTGCATTGGGCTGCTGACGGTTTGCACGGGCGGATTGACCGCATTTCTGCTCCCCATCGCAGGCATTTTTTGCCGCATCACGACGAATCTCGCGCTGCTTGCGGCAAAACTGCCGTTCTCCCATTTACGTGTCAGCGCAAAAGCCACACAAACCGTTCTGATGATTTGCGTCGGAATCGTCGCATTTACGATATTATTCACGAAAAGCAGATACAAAACCGTTTGGATGCTCGTGTTTTCTGCAATATTACTCTCCGTAGAAATGTCGTTTGACACCATTGCGGCGCGAAATCAATGCAGAATCGCGCTTTTGGGCAGAAAGAACCAGATGGTCGCCATGATCAGCGCGGACGGGTATCACATCGCGGCTGATTTGAGCGGCAGCCCCCGCAACGCGAAATATGCAGCAGAGTATCTCACTGAAAACAACGTATCTTCGCCCGATTTCGTGTTGTGCAGTCAAAAGCCCGCCGCAGGTTACGACAGCGCGATCCCGTGCGCGAAAAATGTCATCCTCTGTGATACCGATTTTTTGCGCAGCGACACGAAAATCTGCGGGTGCGAACCATCACACGCCGAAGGCTCGCAAACTGATATTTCTTTCGCTGATACGACGATTTCATATACAGGCGACCGTGTGACGATCACATGGCGCGGGCATACCTGCGTGATCTTGCCCGCCAACGAGACGGAATCCGTTTGCGCCGAAGCGGTCGTGCGATACGGCGGCGAACCCGTCACGGGCGACACCTGCGGCATCTGGTCGCTGCCCGATGTGGACGGCACACGCAACAGCGAACTGATTTTCACACAAACAGGTGATTTTGAACTATATCCACTGACCTGAACGAAACGAAAGGAGCAATCTCCATGCCGAAGCTGACAGCCACAGATACTGTGCGTGAAATGGGCGCAGATACGCCAAAAAAGCTGTGCTATCTGTGCGGTGAGGACGGTGTTGCCGTCACCCAGACCGAGCAGCGCATCCTCAAAAAACTCACCGACGGCGACGCCATGTCTTACACCGCCTTTGACGGTCAGGAACTCGACATGGAGCGTCTCAGCGAGGCGTGCGGCTTTTGCCCGATGTTTCAGCCGTTCAACGTCATTCTGATACGCGATTTGGACGCAGATACGTTATCTCCGAGTATGGTAGACAGCCTGCTCAAGCTGTGGGAAGATCTTCCCGACCGCGTCGTCGTGCTGGTCGTCATGCGTTCGCTGACAGTCTACGAAGTCAAACGCGGCGCACCCGTTTTCACCCCCAAACACAAAAAAATCGCAGCATTTTTTGAAAAAAACGGTATCCTGTGCGTTTGCGAAAAGAAGAATCCCTTGCAGCTCGGCAGAGAAATCATCGAACGCGCCAAACGGCACGGCTCTGAAATCTCCCGCGAGGATGCCGAACTGCTTGCGAACCGCTGTTTGTGCGATTCTACGTTGATTCGCACGGAACTCGACAAGCTCATCGCCTGCGCCGACGGCGAACCGATCACCTTCCCGATGATCGACGCGCTGACGGTTCAGCAGCCCGATGCCGATGCGTTTCGTCTGGCACGCGCAGTCACGGGCGGCGACGGCACCACAGCATTTCGGCTTTTACAAGCATTAACTGCAAAAAGTGAGGATTCCAAAACGATTCTCGGGCTGCTTTCGATTTTGAGCAGCACCTTCACCGATTTTTACCGCGCCAAGCTCGGCATGGGCGCGGCAAAACAGGCAGGCGATATCACAGCCGATTTCGCATACCCGAAAAATCGAGAATTTGCTGTCAAAAACGCAATGCGAGACTGCAACTCGATGTCCCTGCCCCAGCTTCGCACCTGCATCCGCATTCTGCGTGAAACCGACCGTGCGTGCAAATCCAGCCGCACCGCTCCGCGCCTGCTGATGGAACAGGCAATCGTGCGAATGCTGCGCGTCAAACGCGACGGACAGGAGGACATCCGCTGAATCATGGACAGATCTCACATCGCCCCTGCCATTGTGGTGGAGGGCAAATACGACAAAATCAAGCTTGAATCCGTCGTAGATGCGACGATTCTCGTCACAGACGGATTCCGTATCTACAAACGTCCCGACCTGCTCAATCTCCTGCGGCATTACGCGGAAACCGTCGGTCTGGTGATCCTCACCGATGCCGACGCTGCCGGATTCCAGATTCGAGGGTATCTCAAGGGAGCGATTTCCACGGGGCGGCTTTACCACGTTTATATCCCGAATATTCACGGCAAGGAGCGGCGCAAATCGGTCCCATCCGCTGAGGGTACCCTCGGCGTGGAGGGCATGGACGCCGATACCCTGCTGACGGCACTCGCACGGGCGGGCGTGTTTGACGCCGATGCCCCCGCGCTGCCCTGCGACATCACCCCCGCTTTGCTCTATGAATACGGACTCATGGGCGCAGACAACAGCCGCGCCGTCAGAGAAGCACTCGCGGAAAGCCTGCAGCTGCCGCGGCATCTCTCGGTGACAGGGCTTTGCGAGGTGCTTTGCACTATGACCTCTGCGGCTGAATTTGATGATTTCCTATCGGCACATCTGCAAAAGGAGGAGTAACCGATGCTGACAATGGATTTGAAGATCCTGCTGTTTTTCCTGCCGATTCTGACCCTTGCGGCGGCACTTGTCCCACCAAAATGGAAATCGGCGGTGCTTTCGGTGGGCGGATTCACAGCCTGCTGGTTCTTTGGATGGAAAACCTTCGTATATGCGCTGCTTTCGGTTTTCCTCGGCTGGTTTGCCGTCCGATGCTGTCCGCGCTCGCTGCAAGGGAAATCCGCCCAAAAAGCAAAAGCATGGATCTGCATCAGCATCGTGCTCCAGATTTTGCTGCTGATGCTCAGCGGATGCAAACTGCCACTGCTGATCTCCGGCATTCAGGCAGTCATCGCCGTATTCGACCGCGCCCACGGTATGCTGCGGATTCCGTCGCTGCCGCAGTATGTCGGCTATGTGTGCGAATTTCCGCGTTGGTTCGGGCTTTATCCTGTGGACTTTGCGGATTACCGTTCTATGCAGAAAGCACGTAAATTCAGCGTTTCCAAGCTCGGTGAGGGCTTGTGGCTGATGGTGCTCGGTGCTTTTCAGAATATTGTGCTTGCTATGCCGATGCTGTATTTCTACTCGATGATCGCAAATCCGCAGGCAGGCAATTCGGTGCGTCTGCCCCTGCTCGATGCGTGGCTTTCCGCCATTGCCGTCTACTGCGTGATGTTCTTCCGCATTCACGGCTGGCTCGATATCGGCAGAGGAATGCTCTGTGTGTGCGGCTATGACCTTCCCGAAGGCTATGATACCCCCACATTTTCCGCCTCCCTGCCCGATTACTGCAAACGTGTCTGGACACCGCTGCACATCGCCGCCCGCGATCTGCTCGGCATCGCCGATGACACGGAGAATGTTCCGATGGACAAATGGGCACTCGCAGTGCTGATTTGCGGCGTGGGGCTCGGGCTTGTATTCGCAGAGTCGCTGCTCGGGGCATTGATCTGGGGCATCACAGCGGCGGCGATCATGCTTCTGGCACGATTGGTTTCCCCGCTGATGCGCGAAAAACTACCGCTTGCAGCACAAATCGTCATCACCAATCTGCTTGCGATCGCACTGGGCGGCGCGTTGTTCGGCACAAACTGCTCGGGCAAATTCGGCGACGCGCTTGCACTGTTCGGTGTTGGCGGATTCGGCATTTCGTCGTCAGCAACCTATGCGCTTTCGTGGCACTGGTTTGATTTGCTGCTGTGCCTGATTTTTCTGCTGCCGCTGCGCAGCCTGATAAAAAAACTCGCGGATAAATATCCCGTGCTGCAAAAACTGGAACCCGCTGCCATTCCGCTTGCCGAACTCGGTATGCTGGTGCTTTGCATCATACGGTTGGTGACGGAAAACGTCATGACATGGTGATTTGACTTCAATCAGAAAGGACGATTCCCAATGGAGATTTTTTCCCCTGCGGCATTTCGCATCGCAGATATGCACACCCATATTTTTCCAAGCAAGATCAGTGAAAAGGCGACCGAATCCATCGGCGCGTTTTATGACATTCAAATGCAGTATGACCGCGGCGAGACCGAGCTGCTGCTGAACGCTGAGGCGGAGATCGGCACTGAAAAAATGCTGGTCTGCTCGGTGGCAACGACCCCCAGACAGGTCGCATCCATCAACGATTTCATTGCCGGCGAGTGCGCCGCGCATCCTGAATTTTACGGTTTTGCCGCACTACACGGCGACATGACAGACATCGTCGGAGAGGTGGAGCGCGTCATCGGCATGGGGCTGCACGGCATCAAGCTGCACCCTGATTTTCAGCGTACCGCCATCGACAGCCCCGCATCATACCGCATTTTTGAAGCAATCGAAGACCGTCTGCCCGTTCTGATCCACATGGGCGATTATCGCCATGATTATTCACACCCGCGTATGCTCGCAAAAGTCATGCAGGATTTTCCGAAACTCAAGGTGCTTGCATCGCATCTGGGCGGATTTGCCGCCTGGGATGAGGCTGAGGAGGTTCTGCGCGGCGGCGAAAACATTCGCTTTGACACGAGCAGCTCGGTTTGCCTCATGTCGCCCGACCGCGCCAAACGCCTGATCGACAAATTCGGCGTTTCGTGCTGTATATTCGGCTCGGATTTCCCGATGTGGTCGCCCAAAACCGAAGCGGAACGTCTGCTTGCACTCGGCTATTCATTCGAGGATTATCAGGCAATGTTTTATGACAACGCGCAGGAATTCCTCGGATTTTGACGCAAATACGCACATTATATCCCGATAAGGAGAACAGTCATGCTGATATCCTGCACAGGAATCAACAAATTTTATCAGGGCAGACAGATCCTGAAATCGCTTGCCCTGACCATCGAAAATCAGGACAGGATCGGATTGGTCGGCAGCAACGGATGCGGAAAAAGTACGTTTCTGCGCATTTTGACCGAGCAGGAATCTGCTGACCGTCTGGATACGGAAGAACCTGTCATTTCCACGGCAACTCATCTGCGCATCGGCTATCTGGCACAGAATGCAGGGCTGGACGGCGCAAAAACCGTCGAGGAGGAGATGACAGCCGCATTCGCGCCGCTTCTGGAAGCACAGGCGGAAATGCATCGCCTTGAAGCGAAAATGAACAGCGGACTGACCGCCGACGAAACCGATGAATATACGCGGCTTTCCGCATATTTCGAGACAAACGGCGGCTATCACACCGAGGTGCGCATGAAAACCGTCCTCTACGGCATGGGCTTCACCGACAAGGATTTTTCCCGCACGGTATCCGGCTTTTCGGGCGGCGAGAAGACCCGTCTCGCACTTTGCAAGCTGCTGCTCGAATCCCCCGATCTGCTCATCCTCGACGAGCCCACCAACCACCTCGATTTCCAAACCGTCGGCTGGCTGGAAGATTACCTCAAAGAGTGGAAAGGTGCGCTGCTGATCGTCAGCCACGACCGCTTTTTCCTCGATCGTCTCTGCACCTCGATCTGTGAGCTGGAACAGGGCGTGCTGACCCGCTATCGCGGCAATTACACCGCATTTACGAAGCTTCGCGCTGAGGCAAGAGAACGGCAGCAGAAAGAATATGATGCACAGCAAAAGGAAATCGCCAAGCTGGAGGATTACGTTGCCAAGAATCTGGTGCGTGCCTCAACGTCGAAATCCGCGAAAAGCCGCATCAAGCAGCTCGACAAAATGGAGCGCATCGACCGCCCCTTTGCCGAACAGAAATCTGCAAAACTCGCGTTCACCTATGCGGTCACACCGCCGCTCGATATCCTCGAAGTGAAAAACATCGACCTCACCGTGGGCAAAGGCAGCACGCAGAAAACGCTCATGGAGGGTATATCGTTTGCGGTGCGCCGCGGCGAAAAAATCGGCATCATCGGCGAAAACGGCGCGGGCAAATCGACACTGCTGAAAGTGCTGCGCAACGTCATTCCGCACAAAGGTCTGGTGCGATGGGCAGCCGGCACACGGCTCGGCGTGTTCGAGCAGGAAAGCGAAAGCCTCAACCCCTATGCGACCGTATTTGACGAGCTGCATGACCGCTACCCGACGCTCTCCGATTTTGAGGTGCGCAGTTTGCTGGGGCAGGTGCGTCTGACAGGCGAGAACGTGTTCAAGGAAACAGGCGTGATCTCGGGCGGTGAGCGTGCAAAGCTCTGCTTCGCCATTTTGATGATGGAACACGGCAACGTGCTGCTCCTCGACGAGCCGACCAACCACCTCGACCTCGCCACGAAAGAAGTGCTGGAAGAAGCCCTCGCAGCGTTTGACGGCACGATCTTGTTCGTCAGCCACGACCGCTATCTGCTGGAGCGCATCGCCGACAACCTGCTTGTGATGGACAGCGGCACATTGCAGCGATACAAGGGCAAATTTTCCGCCTATCAGGAGGAGATCAAGCGCAAAACCGAGGAGGAGCAGGCAGAGATCGCTGCGGAAAAGCAGAAAAAAGCCGTGGAAGCTGCAAAATCGAGTTTTCGCAGCAAGGAGCAGCGCAGCCTCGATGCGAAACGGCGAAAACAGCAGAAAGATCTGGAACAGGAGACAGAAGCCCTCGAAACGGAATCGCAGAACCTCAACGAGGCAATGACCGACCCCGCTGTGCAGAGCGACTACGGGAAAATGCAGGAGATCTGCACGCGTCTGGAGGAAATCCGTAAGCGGCAGGATGCGATTCTCGAAGAACTCATTGTGCTGGAGGACGAACTGAACGGATAAACGATCAAAAAGCCCACCACAAAAGTTTCATCAGACTTTTGTGGCAGGCTTTTGTTTTTCTCGAAAAATAATTGTAAAAAACATCAAAATGGGATTTACAATCTCGAAAAAATGTGGTATAATAAGATAGCGATTTATCCGCTTTTGACAAAATGCCATGCCGCAGACTTAGAAAATCCAAGGAGGTGCGACACTATGGCAACATTTCTGGACGAAAAAACAAGAGCAGAACATTATGCTCAGAACCGCAAAAAAAAGAAAACTCTCGAACGCGGCTATGATATCATCTTCTGGATCTTCATGATCCCGATCGCATTTACCGTTGTGCCGTCATTGATCGGCGGCTTTATCAAATTGTTCGCATTGGATTTTCTCCTGCTTCTGGAGGGCATCGGTCTGGCGATCATGTATGGCGCGGGAATCTTTGCACTGTATAAGCACCGCATGAAAATCACTGTCTGCGTCATGCTGGCGGTTGCGATTTTTGCCGCATTCATTAAGGTCAGCGCAGAATGCATCCCCGTGATCCTTGTGTTCGTGTTCCTGCTCGACATACAATGGGAAAAACTCGAACAGGAAGAAGGCTTCCCGCTGTTCGATATTTCCTATCGGGAACAGGAAGAACAGCCTGCGCTCGCAACGAAACGTGCAAAATATCAGGCAGTGCAGCTTGGAGCGCGTGTGGCACATGTCACCAATGAAGGTGCAATGAACGATCTGCTCGATGATAGCAGAGATGCCCCTGTGGTCGCAGGACCGCTTTCCGGATATCACGAAAAATTCCGCAACTCCGTTTTGGGCTATCAGCCGCCGAAACCCTATCAAACAGGCGTGATGGACGACATTTTGTCCGATCTGCAGCCTGCCACTGGAAAGGATGACGAATGAAATGGCAGTCAATGAAAATCTGAAATTTGACCCCAGCAACCCCTTCAACGAGGAAGCACCGAAAATCGTGCATTTTGAGAAAGACGAATCCCATTACGAATACTGCCGTATGCAAATGCACGACATCGAACGGGTGCATCGCAGAACCTTCATCGCCAACATGGCAATCTGTATTTTTGTTTGTTTCCTTGCGGTGTTCCGTCAAAGCGTACAGTGCTTTGCACTGTTCAGCACGCCTTTCGCTGTTCTGAATGAATCGAGCGCAGCCCTTGCAGGCGGCATTTTCCAGATCCTCGTTGCAATGGCGATCATCGTCGTGGGTTACCTCGCATGGGCGAATTTCCATACACTGAACATTCTCCTCGCCGCATGGTATGCCTTTGTGGTGATTCTCGCCGTCATGAAAGTGGATTATCTCTCCGCAATCATCGGCGTGGTCGGGTTTGCATTCTATTTCTTCTCCATTCAGGCAATGCGGCGTGAAGGCGCACTCGCACAAATGGAAGGCTACCCCAATTTCCACGAAAAGTTCGACATCGAAAAATCCGACATCGTGGTGCAGACTTTGCTTGCACACAAAGGCGAAAAGCGCGAACGTCCGTCGTTTTTCAACACAACGACCTCGCTGCGCAAAAAGAAGAAAAAAGCACCCACGCTCTTTGACACCCCCGATTTCAACGAAGAACCCACCAATGCACTGGCAGATTCCCTTTCAAAACAGCTTGCCGAGAAAAAAAACTCTGCCATGCTGAACGAAACGCAGTCAGGCAGCGATGAGGCACACGAAGATACGCCGTAATACGCATTCATTATCGGAGGCATTATTATGATGAGTCCCCTGGAAGAAAAATATGAGCAAAACCTGTTTCGGATGAAAAGCAACGAAAGCAGGTTCAGAACGCTGCTCTGGGCATATATCGGTCTGGGGGCACTGTTCGCGGCTTTTGCGCTGATCGTTGTCACGTATATCGGCAACAACCCGAACATTGATGCACCCTATAAATGGAGTGAGGGCATCTACAGCGGATTCATTCAATTCGGGCTTGGGCTTGCCACGATCATACTCGGTTTCTTCGGATGCATGAAGAAAAAAATCCCGCTGATGCTTCACATCGGCATCATGGCGGTGCTGATCATCTCCTGCATTCTTGGCAAAGTTGCAGGCGGTGTGGGCGATTTCCTGTTCGGGTGCATCGGTCTCGTGCTGGACGCATTCGGGCTGGCAGGCATCAAAGAAGACGAAGCACTGCAAAACGAGGAGGGCTATCCGCATTTCACCCTCCGCCTCGACCAGTCAAACGAATATATTCCGTCGCCGGTGGTGCAAAACCGCGTCGCATCAGAAGATATGGACACGCTGGCACTTCCCTCGGATATGCCCGAGATCGGCATGGAGAGCACCGCACCAAACCGCGAACAATCAGCGTTTCCGCATCCCTCTGAAGCAAATCCGGAGCATATTTCCCCTGACCTTGTGCTTTCAGAGATGTCAGCAACCGACCCTTCCCACATTTTCGGGCATTCCGATCTGCCTGACCCCGAAGAAGTCAAGGAACGGATGCGCAAAATGCAGGAAGAACAAAACAAATTTTCAACAATGTAACGAATCTGGGTGCTTTTCAACAAGCACCCATTTTCAGATTCAGATGAGAAAAGGAGCGTGACGACAGAATGTTTGCATCCGTCAACAGCTTTGGATTATTCGGACTCAACGCATTTCCCGTCACAGTGGAGATCGCTGTCAGCAAGGGCATTCCCCGCTTTGAAATCGTCGGGCTTGCAGACACCGCCGTGCAGGAAAGCCGCGAACGCATCAAATCTGCGCTTTATGACTGCGGTATCGTATTTCCCACAAGCAACTGTGTCGTCAATCTGGCACCTGCCGATCAGCGCAAAAACGGCAGTATGCACGATCTGGCAATTCTCATGGCGATCTTATCCGTTCTCGGCAGGGCATCGCTGCCCGCTGATGCCGCCGTCATCGGAGAAGTGTCGCTCAACGGCGATGTGCGGCGGGTCAACGGCGTTTTGCCCATGACCTTGCTTGCGAAGGAAAAAGGCATCCGCACGATGTATGTCCCCGCAGAAAACGCCAAAGAAGCCGCCGTTGTGGATGGCATCACGGTATATGGCGTGCCGAGCACCGCCGCGCTGATCGCGCATCTGGACGGCGACAAGCCGCTCACCCCCGCCGATCATGTAGGTCTTTCGCAGCTCACGCAGCCCGTTGTCCCCGATTTTGCCGATGTCCACGGACAATCCGCCGCAAAATACGCGCTGGAACTTGCAGCGGCAGGCGGTCACAATGCACTGCTGATCGGTCCGCCCGGTTCAGGAAAAAGTATGCTTGCGAAACGAATGCCCGGTATTCTGCCGCCGCTGAGTTTCGCTGAATCCATCGAAACCACGCAGGTTCATTCGGTGGCAGGCTTGCTCGATGCCGAGCACCCGCTCGTCACCACCCGACCGTTTCGCTCGCCGCACCACACCATCTCATCCGCAGGTTTGGCAGGCGGCGGCACGATCCCGCATCCCGGAGAAATTTCCCTTGCACACAACGGTCTGCTGTTTCTCGATGAACTCGCAGAATTTGACCGCCGCACGCTCGAAATACTGCGTCAGCCCCTGGAAGACAGGGAAGTGACCATTTCCCGCGCAGCAGGCACGGTACGGTATCCATGCTCGATCATGCTGATTGCCGCGATGAATCCCTGCCCCTGCGGATATCTCGGGCACCCGACAAGACCGTGTACCTGCGGCAGACGGGCAGCGGCGCAATATCTGAGCCGTGTGTCGGGGCCGCTGCTTGACCGTTTTGATCTGCATATCGAAGCCGCACCTGTATCGTTCGATGATCTTTCGACGAATAAAAAAGAGGAATCCAGTGCGGAAATTCGGGCGCGAGTCGTTGCGGCGCGTGCCGTGCAGACGGCGCGGTTTGCAGGGACGAAAATCACCTGTAATGCACGCATCACCCCCGACAAACTTGCGGAATTCTGCCCGATGACGGACAAAGCAAAAGCGTGCCTGAAAGCGGTGTTTGAAAAACTGGGGCTTTCAGCACGAGCGTATGACCGCTTGCTGAAAGTTGCACGCACATCGGCAGATTTGCAGCACAAGGAAGTCATTGACGAGACGAATATCGCCGAAGCGGTGCAGTATCGCAGCCTTGACCGAAAATACTGGCAGAATTGAAAGAGGTGATTGCCCACAGTTCGCCATACATTCAAAGATGTCAGACAATCGGCGCAGAGATTGTTTCGATACGTCGCTTTTTCATTTACCTATTCGGTGATTTCTTCTTGATTTTGCGGATATAACCAAATTTCGCGGCGATATTCGTACAGATTGCCAAAATTTGATTTCACACTTGCGTTTTGTGGGAAAATATGCTATACTAATACGGATAACAGATAATGTCCCCATGAGGGGATTTGTACCCGAAGGAGGTCTTTTCTCTATGAATACAACGAAGCAAGTGATGCTCTGCGGTACACCTTGCATCCAACTCTGTGCGGGCGGTTATGAAGCATATATCGCTTACGAGATCGGTTCCAACGTCCTGCGTTTGCGCGATGTCAGAAACAACATCGACGTTTTCCGCTTCCGCGAAGAAAACACCGCGGAGGATATCATGCAGTCCGCAGAGGTGTGGGGGCTGCCTACGCTGTACCTGCCCAATCGCTTCGCCGACGGTGTCCTGAAAACCTCTGATGCCGTTTATCAGCTCCCTGTCAATGAGAAAGCTCCTTTCCATAACCATATCCACGGCTTTTTGCACAAGCGCAAGTACAGCGTCGTGTCACAGCATGCCGACGAAAACTGCGCGACCCTCGTGACAGAATATCGCTATGACGAAAAAGATCCTTTCTTCCAGTATCTTCCTGTGCCGTTTGTGGCAGAGTTGACCTTTACGCTCAGTGAGGCGGGTCTGGAACATAAAATCGCCATCACCAATCTGGCAGAGAAAAAGGTGCTGCCCATTTCCGTGGCAACCCACACCACCATTCAGTCTCCGTTTCTGGATGGCGGCAGCGAAGAAGATATTCGTCTGATCGTACCGATCGGCAAACGCTGCGAACTGAACGACCGCTGCCTGCCGACAGAACGTCTGCTGGAACCGAAGCTTTCCGATCTGGAATATAAAAACGGTACCAAATGTCCCGTGCTGCAAAATATCAGCAACGATATGTATCAGGCAGAATGCGGCAAACTCAACGGTCAGAGTTTCTATGGCGTGATCGCAGAGGATATCGCAAAGGGCAAGCGCATCTGCTATCAGGTCAGCGAGGAGTACAAGTTCTGGATCATCTGGAACGACAAGGGCTTCAACGGGTATTTCTGCCCTGAGCCCATGACCGCAATGATCGACGCACCGAACCTCAGTCTGCCGCAGGAGTTGACAGGCTATCAGGAATTGAAGCCGCGTGCAACCTTTGAGGCAAATCAGAGATTCTTCACCGAATAAACCAAATGGCGTTCCGCACAGGAACGCCATTTTTGTAATATCACACGAATTTTCAGAAATCGCTTGACACTCACGCAGCGTCAGGGTATATGATAGAATCACACGAAAGGAGGTCGGGGGGCAATGCACACCGTCAAAGAGGTCAGTGAGATATCGGGAGTCAGTATCCGCACGCTGCACCATTATGATGCCATCGGGCTGCTGAAACCCACTGCCGTCACCGCCGCAGGTTATCGGCTTTACGACGATCAAGCACTGTGCCGCTTGCAGAATATCCTGCTGTTTCGGGAACTGCAATTTCCGCTGCGCGATATCAGGGCGATGCTTGATGCGCCGCAGTTTGATCGAATCGCAGCACTTGACACACAAATCGAGCTGCTGACGATGCAGAAGGAACGGCTGGAAAAGCTGCTCGACCTTGCACGCGAAATCAAGAAAAATGGAGGAAATACGATGAAATTTGATGCATTTGATAACACGAAGATGAAGGAATATGCCGCAGAGGCAAAAGCCAAGTGGGGCGGCACCGCCGCATATCGTGAATTCGAGGAGAAAAGTGCGGGAAAATCGGTGGCTGAGCAGATGCAGAGCGGCGAAGCACTCATGGAGATCTTTGCGGCATTCGGGGAGATACGGAATACTGATCCTGCCGCAGAATCCGCGCAGATGCTTGTAAAACGGCTGCAAGCGTTCATCACCGCGCATTATTACACCTGCACCGATGCAATTCTTGCAGGGCTTGGGCAGATGTACGCTGCGGAGGGAGAGATGAAGCAGAACATTGATGCCGCGGGTGGTCAGGGAACAGCTGATTTTGCCGCCGCCGCGATTGCACATTATGTTGCCCGATCAAAATCGGCGGAGACACAACTGCCCTGAACGTACATTTCTCGCTGTGCTTTCCCCCTTTGAAAACAAAAACCGCGTACAGATATAATCTGCACGCGGTTTTTGAGAGGGGGATTTTCTGCGCAAGCTTATGCCTCGGCAGCCACAATACTGTTCTCTCGGAACAGAAACGAAATACACCAGACTGCGGAAACCGCAACCAGAATGTAAATCAGTCTGCTGATAACAGAAGCCGCGCCGCCAAACATCCAAGCCACCAGATCAAGCTCGAAAATGCCCACAAGCCCCCAGTTGATACCGCCGATCACCAGCAGAATCAACGCGATTTTATCCCACATGACGATACCTCATTTCACGGTAACTGACGACTGCAAACGCGGTCTTCTCGCCGCGCCGCAATGCTATCATACGCATTCCGTACCGTTTTATGCAACGGTATTTTCTGGCTGCACGGTTTTTTCATGAAATTTTCGTGAAAGACAAGTTTTTTTCAAAAAACGCTTGCCATTTTTGAAAAAATCATGTATAATAGAAACGTATTGATTTTTCACTTTCAAAAGGAGGCTTTTTCTTCTCATGAATCTGTTCAAACGTGCGCTCGCAGGGGTCGCTGCCGCCTGCACCGTACTCACCACCTGTACTGCCTGCGGAGAAAATACCGCAACGGCAATGACCATCAACGGCACTGAAATTCCTGCCGGCGTCTATCTCTACTATGTCACCAATGCATATTACGATGCAATGGGCGTGCTTGAGGAAGGCGGCGAAACATTCGAAAATGTTGAATCCACCAAGGATGTCAAGAAAATCATGCAGAAATCCGACATCGACGGTGTTCACGCCGACGAATGGATCCAGAATAAAGCCATCGAATACTGCCAGACCTATGTCACTGTTCAGCAGGAATTCGAGCGTCTCAACCTTTCCCTTTCCGGTCAGGAACTCGCAGAGATCGAAGCAGGCGTGGAAAACAGCAAAGCCTATTTCACCGATTTCTTCCAGAAAACAGGCATCAGCGATAAATCCATCAAATCCATCCTCACGCTGAACTATCAGGAGGATAAGATCTGGGAAGCTACTTACGGCGAGGGCGGCTCCAAGGGAATTCAGGAAGATACCCTCTATGACCACTACAAGGACAACCACCTCCGTATCAAGTATATCGAAATGCCCCTGAAGGACGGCGAGGGCAACCTGCTCAAATCCGACGGCAAAAAGACCATCGAGGATATGGCAAAGGATTATCTCGCACGCCTCGAAAAGAAAGCCGATGACGAGGCAAAGCTCATGAGCGAGTTTGACTACCTCATCGACGAGCACAACACTTATGTGACCTCGATCTCTGAGGCGGCTGTCACCACCACCGACGAAAACGGCTCGACCATCACCACCGAAACGACCGCGAAAGTCACCACCACCGAGGAGGGCGATGAAACGACCGCAGACGGCGAACAGACCGAAACGACCGCAGAGGGCACTACGACCACAAAGGCTGAAACCACGACCACGACCAAAGCCGGCGATACCACCGACACCACGGAAACCACCGTGGCAGGCGGCGAAACGACCACCACCACAACCGAAACCACCACCGCTCCTGCGGATGAAACCACCGATGCGGAAACCGAAACCGCTGACGAAACCACAACCACCACAACAACCGTGAACGGTCTGGGCTACGATACCTTCAAGGAACAGATTCTGGTTGTTTCCACCGCTTCCAGCGAGGAGAAAAAGCCCGACGAAACCACCACCGCTCCCACTTATACCCCCTGCCAGAAAGTTTACGAATGGGCTGCTGATGCGAAAACACCGCTTCTCAAGCCCGAACTCATCAAAGATGACGAGTGCTATTATATTGTCGTGAAACTCGATGTCGAAGACCGTATGACCAGCGATGACCTCTGGACCAGCTACATCATGGAAGGCGTCCGCGACGAAATGTATCACGATGAATTCATGGATATGCTCGAAGATATGGGCAAAAAGCTCGACGTTGACCGCAATGAAAAAGCGTTCAGACGATACAAGGTGCTGGATGTTGATGTTGTTGAATATCAGGCGGCAATGATGCAGAGTTATTACAGCAGCTATAATTACTAAACCGCCAAATCAAAAGCATCAAAGCAAAGCACTCTCACAGTTTTGAGGGTGCTTTGCGTATTTTTATTGAAAGGATGATTGACAATGTCTGAATTTTCCGCGCACGAACCTGTATTGAATCACCTTTATCAACAGTTGGAGCGCACCGCCGATGCCCTCTGCATGAACCGCATGGACGCGCATTGGTGCAAAACCAAAGAAGAAGCCTGCGAACTTGTCAAGCAGATGATCCCCAAACAGGCAGTTGTTTCCACGGGCGGTTCCATGACACTCGAAGAATGCGGTGTGACCGAACTGCTCCGAAACGGCGATTATCAGTTCCTCGACCGCGCCGCAGTGCCGAAAGAAGAAGTCGAGGACCTCTATCGCAAGGCATTCTCTGCCGATTTCTACCTTTGCAGCAGCAATGCCATCACCGAAAACGGCGAGCTTTATAACGTGGACGGCAACGGAAACCGCGTGGCTGCATTGATTTACGGGCCCAAAGAGGTGATCGTCGTGGCTGGTGCAAACAAAATCGTTCCGAATGTCGGCACAGCGATCAAGCGCGTGAAAAAGCTTGCCGCACCCGTCAATGCGGCGCGTCTGCATCAGGAGACCCCCTGCTCCCGCATCGGCGGCTGCGCAGGCATCAAAGGTGATTTGCCGTCGGGCTGCCACTGCGAAGACAGAATTTGCTGTTCCTATGTGATTTCTGCATATCAGCGCGTACCGAACCGTGTTCATGTCATTCTCGTGGCTGAAAATTTGGGTTACTGATCTATGCACAGTGGAATCTATCGCATCGCCGAAAAAAATATAGCCATCAACACCCTGTTTGAAACCACCCATGTTCTGTGCCGCGATTATGCCGCCGCTGACGATGCCCCTGTCGATTTCACCGTCGAAATCACGCAGGCTGACATCGACAATGAACGGACGAAATCTGCGGAGGAAGACAAGATCGAAGGACTCCCCATGCGGCATTTTTCCGATGAATATCTCGAAACCCTTGCCGTTTATCGCAAGATCTGCCTGAAGATGCTCGATTTCGGCACATTTCTGTTTCATGGGTCGGCAGTTGCCGTGGATGGACAGACCTTTCTGTTCACCGCAAAATCAGGCACGGGAAAATCCACGCACACACGCTTCTGGCGGGAACTATTCGGAGAACGGGCAGTCATGGTCAACGACGACAAACCCCTCATCCATGTCTGTGAGGACGGCAATGTGCTTGTCTACGGCACCCCATGGAACGGCAAGCACCGCCTCTCCACGAACATCGCCTTGCCGCTGAAAGCAGTGATCATTCTCACGCGTGACACCACCAATCACATCGAACCCGTCACCAAGCCGGATGCCTATCCCATGCTCTTGCAGCAGTCCTATCGCCCGAACGATGCCCCCGCTCTCATGCGCACTCTCGATTTGATCGACGCGCTCATGAACCGCGTGCAGCTCTATCGGCTTGGCTGCACCCCCGACATCGAGGCGGCAAAAGTCGCTTTTGCAGGAATGCAGAACTAAAATCGCAGAAAAAATCAACAAAATTTTCGCAAAGGGCTTTTCAAGCGCATCTTTTTGTGCTATAATAAAATGTATCGAACAGATGCGTTCGCCACAATAACATCAAGCCGCATTCAGAAAGGAGCTGCAATCCTATGAAATCTGTCGTTCGTTATCTGCTGCTTGCCGTCATCGTTTGCAGCGCAGTCATCTCTGTCCGCTATGCGGTCGAGCTGTATCAAACCAAGTATGCCCCACGCTACCTCGATGGCAGTGTGTGAGGCGTTCCAACCCCGATTTGCCTGCCGACTCATCCTCGGCTGACATACACTGTGAAAAACCAAAAACATTTCGGAAAAGAGGAAAATTCAATGGACATTCGTTTTGAAAAAGCACCCGTCCTCAAGCAAAAGCCTGCCGACGAAAGCAAACTCGGTTTCGGTCATGTGTTCACCGACTATATGTTCATCATGGACTATACCACCGGTCAGGGCTGGCATGATGCACGTATCGTGCCTTTCGGCAACCTTTCGCTGAGCCCCGCTGCACTCTGCCTGCACTATGGTCAGGAAGTGTTCGAGGGCATGAAGGCTTATCGCCGTGCTGACGGCGGCATTCAGCTCTTCCGCCCGACTGAGAACTTCAAGCGTCTCAACAGCTCCAACGAGCGTCTGGTCATTCCGGAACTGCCCGTCGATATGGCTATGGAAGGCCTGATGGAACTGCTGAAGATCGAGAAGGACTGGGTTCCCTCCATCGACGGTGCTTCTCTTTACATTCGTCCGTTCATCATCGCGGTTGACCCGTTCCTCGGTGTCCGCCCCGGCGACGAGTATCAGTTCATCATCATCCTTTCGCCCTCCGGCGCTTACTACGCTTCCGGTCTTGATCCTGTCAAGATCTATGTGGAATCCAAGTATGTCCGTGCGGTCAGAGGCGGTATGGGCTACACCAAAACAGGCGGTAACTACGCTGCTTCCCTGATCGGTCAGGATGAAGCACACAAAGAGGGTTATTCGCAGGTTCTGTGGCTCGATGGCGTTGAGCAGAAGTACATCGAAGAAGTCGGTGCCATGAACATCATGTTCGTCATCGACGGCGAAGTCGTCACCCCTGCACTGCAAGGCTCCATTCTCCCCGGCATCACCAGAAAATCCGTTCTGGAGCTCTGCAAGAGCTGGGGCATGAAGGTCTCCGAGCGCAGAATCTCCATCGAAGAACTTGCACAGGCTTACGACGAGGGCAAGCTCACCGAAGTGTTCGGCACCGGTACCGCGGCAGTCATTTCTCCTGTTGGTCACCTCAAGTGGGGCGACAAGGTCATGACGATCAACGACAACAAGATCGGAACGATTTCCCAGAAGATCTACGATACCATGACCGGTATCCAGTGGGGTAAAGTCGCTGATCCGTTCGGCTGGGTCGTGCCCGTGGAGTAATCACGCCCAAAGCAAAATCCGTATCTCACCGATGTGGGATACGGATTTTTGGTTCAGCCTGCCACTTTTCAGCTTCACACATCAGACATTCCGCAGAAAAGCGGGATCAGAAGGGAGTATTCTATGGCACAGGAACAAAATAACAGCGGGGAACGCACCATCCCCACCCTCAACAAACCCGATGAACGT
The DNA here is from genome assembly GCA_045617625.1 of Oscillospiraceae bacterium. GTDB lineage: Bacteria > Bacillota > Clostridia > Oscillospirales > Ruminococcaceae > Firm-04. The sequence goes on from JAZLJA010000012.1 coordinate 154,929, forward strand.
GCTGCCGCGGCAAACACAGCAGGGCTTGCACTTTGCGGCTGTGCAGCCATTTGCTATGTTGCGGTCCGCATCATCTGGGTCGGATTTCACGGCAAGCTGGCGATTCCCGAACTGGTGCTGCTGTTCGTGATGGTCGGGCTGCTGGCACTGGCAAACATGAAAAGCGGTGTCGCAAAGCTGCCCAGAGTGTTCGGCAAAGAGCTGAGCGCTGCGCCACAGGATCGTCTCAAGCGCATTGGAATGTACGCACTGGAATCGGCTGTGATCTCGGTTGCATGGACGATTCTGGATTCGCTGACGGAGAAACTGTTCGGCAATTTCATCGTCGATTTTCTCGTCTGCTTTGTGATTTGCTTTGTGATCGCACTTCTCATCGGCGAATTTCAGGTCAAGCGATATCTGAAGCAGCTCACGCGTGAATAAGCCAACCGCAAAACCTCATTACATCATGATAAAAGTATCGCGCAAGCCTTTTCACAGGCCTGCGCGATTTTTTATGCGTATCGGAATGGTCAGAGATCCTGCCAATTTCCATTTTCATCCATATATTGCACGCCATGCGCGATTGTCTCGCAAATACGCGAAAACTGCATCTTTGAAAGCAGCTTTTGCAAATGCTCCGCCTGACTGCGCATCTCACAGCCGCCAAACACTGCCGCACCGCTTCCGGATAATACAGGATTGATGCCGCAGCTGCTCATCACCGCCCGAATTTTACGTATCTCCGCAAGATTCGTCACGGCATCAAACGCATTGCCGCAAACCGTGAACAATCGCTGCGGCTGCGGGTCACGCATATGCGCCAGCACCTTGTCCGTATAGGCAGGCAAAGGTTCTGTCAGCGCATCCAGCTTGCGATATCCCTCAGGAGTCGAGACACCCTTTTCACCCTTTGCAATTACCAAAATCCGCACAGGTACATCAGAAACAGGTGTCAGCTTTTCACCAATGCCCTCTGCGATCACCGTGCCCCCCACGAGGAAAAACGGTACATCCGCGCCAAGCCCTGCCGCGATTTGCAGCAGTTCTTCATCAGAGACCGCAAGCCCAAACAACGCCCGAATCCCAAGCAGTGCCGCAGCACAATCGGAACTGCCGCCGCCCATGCCTGCTTGTGAGGGAATCTGCTTTGCAAGGTGCATCGTGATGCCGCACGGATTTTCACCAAGCAGCTTCACCGCCGCCTGATACACCAGATTTCGCGCGTCACAGGGGATTTCAGACACATCACAAGTCAAAGTGAGCGGCTGCGCATCGTCGGTGCGGGTGATGGTCAGCGTGTCGTAGCAGTCAACCGCCTGAAACACCGAACGCAGGGTATGATAGCCGTCCGCACGCCGCCCTGTGATATCCAGCGAAAGATTGACCTTTGCAGGTGTGCGGAGAATCAGTTCGTTCTGCATCAGCCCTGATTCCAGCTTTCCAGTTCACGATACAGCCCCAGATACAGTTCGGCGGAATTTGCCCAACTGAAGTCCTCGGACATCGCATTCTTCCGAATCTGCTCCCAGAACGGCTTATTTTCGTAAGCACCCTTTGCACGCAGGCACGCACCCAGCATATCATGTGCGTTGTAAGTTTTGAAAGTGAAACCTGTGCCGTTTGTACCGCCCGCATCACGGACAGAATCACGCAGACCGCCTGTTTCGCGGACGATCGGCATGGTACCGTAACGCATCGAATACATCTGTGCCAGACCGCACGGTTCGCTCTGAGACGGCATCAGGAACATATCACAGCCGGCATAAATACGGCGCGAAAGCTGCGGAACAAATCCAAGCGTGACACTGACCTGCTCAGGATACCGCCATGCCATTTCCTTGAAGAAGTCCTCATACACGCGCTCGCCGCTGCCCAGAATCGCAAAATGGAAGCCCTCGCGCACCATTTCCTCGAACACATAGCGGATGAGGTCGATGCCCTTGTGTGCGACAAACCGTGTGCAGATACCCACCAGCGGTGCATCATCCTGCGGCAGATTCAGTTCTTTCTGGAGCGCACGCTTGCAGGCAAGCTTGCCTTTCATATTTTTCAGGCTGTAATGCTGATAGTCTCCCGTGAGCGCGTCATCAGTCGCAGGATCATAGCTTTCCACGTCGATGCCGTTCAGGAAGCCCGTCAGCTTATACTGCTTGTGATTCAGCGCACGGTCAAGCCCATGACTATACCACGGATCAAGAATTTCCCATGCATAGCTTGGCGAAACCGTTGTGATCTTATCAGCGGTCTCGATCGCGCCTTTCATCATGTTGACATTGCCGTCATATTCCAGCAGATTCGTGTGATACATCGGAATACCCATCAGTTCGTTGATGACCTCTTTGCCATATACGCCCTGATAGCCGATGTTGTGGATCGTGAACACGGTGTGGATGTTGTCAAAGCCCTCCTGATACTTGTAGAAGATCTGGTAGTAAACAGGTGCGAGGGCAGTCTGCCAGTCGTTGCAGTGGAGAATATCGGGCTTAAAATCGATCACGCGCAGCATTTCAAGAATGGCACGACTGAAGAACACAAATCGTTCGCAGTCGTCATAAAATCCGTAGATGCCATCGCGCTTGAAGTAATATTCGTTGTCGATAAAATAGTAGGTGACACCCTGATAAACCGCGGAGAAAATGCCGCAATACTGCTTGCGCCATGCCACATCCACAGTGATGGACGTCAGAAATTTCATATCAGCACGCAGATCCGCGCCGATTGCTTTATAAAGCGGCACGACCACGCGGCAGTCGTTGCCCTTTGCGTTGAACGCCGCCGGCAGTGCGCCGGCAACATCTGCCAAGCCGCCGGATGCGACATAAGGTCTGGCTTCACTGGATGCGTAGAGAATTTTCATGGAATAGCCTCCTTTTGTGGGATGTATTCAGAATCGTTCGGGGGTGTTCAGATTTCCGCGCCCTTGCCGATAAACAGCGGATAGCCCTTGGAACCTGTCAGCTGACGTTCATCCGCGATATTCACGTTTCTGTCAGCGATGACGTTGCGGATCGAACCGTTCAAACCGATGGTGCAGCCCTGCATGAGAATACTATCCTTAACCACGGTGCCCTTGCCGATCTTCACGCCGCGGAACAGCACACAGTTTTCCACCTTGCCCTCAATGATGCAGCCGTCTGCGATGAGGGAGTTTTTGATATACGCTTCCAGACCAAAACGCACGGGCGCATTATCTTTGGTGTTGGTATAGATCGGGGCGGATTTCAAAAACAGCGAATCACGCTTGGACGTTTCGAGCAGATCGAGATTGGCTGCGAAATAATCGGCAAGCGAATCAATCTGAGAGAAATAGCCTGAATGCTCATACGCAAAGATTTTGTAATGCGCATTGTGATCGAGCAGAATGTCACGGCGCAGGCTGAAACGGTTGCGGCTCATGGATTCCTTGACGATCCTGCGCAGGAAATCCTTGCTCATCACAAACATATCAAGCCCCAGATTGCACGCACCCGTCATGGGCGGGTCAACCATCACATCGTTGACAAAGCCGTCGCCGCCGATGCCGAAGATCGTGGCAGAAGTGCCCTTGCTCTGATCATAAAATCCCTTTGCGTAAACAGCAGTCATATCTGCGCCGCTTTTGATGTGTGCCGCGATGACAGGACGAAAATCAATATTCGTCACGACATCACAGTTGGAAAGCACCACATATTCGGCAGGAGCATGCTCGACAAAGCTCCAGATGTTGCCCAGCGCGTCGAGTCTGCCGCTGTAAAGGGTGGAACTGGTGTGCGAAAACGGCGGCAGCAGATGAAGTCCGCCCTTTTTGCTTGCCAGATCCCATTCTCTGCCGGAGCCGATGTGGTCAAGCAGAGAACCGTAATTGCGTTTGGTGATCACGCCCACCTGCGAAATGCCCGAATTGACAAAATTCGACAACGGAAAATCAATCAGGCGATATCTGCCGCCAAAGGGCACAGAACCCATCGTGCGGTGTTTGGTCAAATCGAAGATTGCTTCGTCGTGGATACTGGCAAACACCAGACCCAGTACATTTTGATTGGTTCCCATGTTGATATGCACCCTCCTCAAACCGACTCAGACAAAATGGCTTTGGGTGCCACGCTTTTGCCTTTGCCTACGGTAATATTATGCCCCACGACAGCAATGCTCCACTCGTCGCGGTTCGGATAATCCTCGGGTTTTCCGCCGATGTGCGCGTTTTCGCCGATCACGCAGTTTTCGCCCACAATGGCGTATTCCACCACTGCACCCGCCTTGATGACGGTACCGGGCATCACAATGCTGTATCGCACCTCAGCACCTGCCTCGATGGTGACACCGCCGAACAACACGGCGTTATCGGATTTGCCCATGATGACCGAACCCTCGGAAATCATGGAGCGGTGAATGCTTGCCTCAGGTCCGATATACTGCGGCGGTCTGTTCTCATGGCGGGAATAGATCTTCCATTCCGCATCATAGAGATCCAGCGGTTCACTGGGCGAAAGCAGGTCCATATTGGCATCCCACAGCGAATCCAGCGTCCCGACATCCTTCCAGTAGCCTTCAAAGGTGTAAGCAAACAGACGCTCACCCGCATTCAACATCGCAGGAATGATATCCTTGCCGAAATCCTTCGAGCCGGTGTTGGCGTTTTCGTTTTCAATCAGATATTTCTTCAGCTTTGCCCATGTGAACACATAGATGCCCATAGATGCAAGCGTAGATTTCGGCTCTTTGGGCTTTTCGGTGAAATCGACGATGCGCATTTCCTCATCACAGGTCATGATGCCCAAGCGGCTTGCCTCAGAAAGCGGCACATCCAGCACGGCGATGGTCAGATCGGCATTATGTGCCTTGTGGAAATCCACCATCTTGGAATAATCCATTTTATAGATATGGTCACCGCCCAGCACCACGACATACTCGGGGTCATAGCGGTCAACAAAGCTGATATTCTGATAGATCGCGTTTGCCGTGCCTTCATACCACGACGCACCGTCAGAAGATTCGTAAGGCGGCAGAACATGAACGCCGCCGTTCATTTTATCCAGATCCCACGGCTGACCATTGCCGATATAATCATTCAGCACAAGCGGCTGATACTGTGTCAGCACGCCCACGGTGTCGATGCCCGAATTGATACAGTTAGAAAGCGGAAAATCAATCAGGCGATATTTTCCGCCAAAAGGAACAGCAGGTTTTGCCATATCATGCGTCAGGGCAAACAGACGGCTGCCCTGTCCGCCTGCCAGCAGCATTGCGACAACATCTTTTTTAATATACATTTACAAGCAAGCCTCCTCTTGTTATTCTTCGGCGTTTTCAGTTTTCTTGCGGCGTCCGCCTTTTTTCTTCGGCGCGATCTCTTTTCCGTTCTCATCCAGCTGCAAGATCTTTTGCAGTTCCTTGTTTTCGCGGAGAATGGAAAGCCCATGTTCATCGCGGGTGAAAAATTCCTTTGCCTGCGCGACAGTCATCAGATCCGAATCCTCAAACGACACCTGCACATTCGACACGGCATCCACATCGGACGCGGTTGCGGGAGCCACATCAGGCACAGTGATTTTTTTCGTTTTTGCTTTTGTTTTCGGCTTTTTCGGTGCAGCAGCTTCGGTGACTTTATCCGCTGCTTTTTGCGCAGCCGCACGTTTTTTGGGCAGGCGATAATACTGCACCGAAAGCGGCGGCAATGTCAGCGACACGGAATAATCCAGCCCATGCATGGGAATTTCTTCCGCCTTGACTTTTGGCAGCGCGAAGCCTTGTCCGCCGAACTGGATATCATCGGAATCGAACACAAGCTGATAAGTGCCTGCTGTCGGCACACCAATGCGGTAATTATGCCGCGTGACGGGCACAAAGTTGCAAACCGCGATGATCTCGCCGCCCTCACCATCCATGCGTCGGAAAGCGATGACGCTCTGCCGGTAATCGCCGTTGCTGATCCATGAGAAGCCCTCCCATGAGTCGTCGTTGCGCCAGAGGGCAGGTGTTTTCAGATAGAATTTATTGAGCCCGCGGACAAATTCCGAAAGCTGACGGTGAATCGGATAATCGAGCAGCAGCCAGTCGAGTTCGGTTTTATAATCCCACTCTTTCATCTGCCCGAATTCCTGTCCCATGAACATCAGCTTTTTGCCCGGATGCGCGAACATATAGCAGAGGAATGCGCGGTAAGAGTCAAATTTCTGCTGATAGCTGCCCGACATTTTCTCCACCATCGAGCATTTGCCGTGCACGACTTCATCGTGAGAAAGCGGCAGGACATAGTTCTCAGAGAAGCAATAAAAGAACGAAAATGTGAGCTTTTCGTGATTGCCCGAACGATACAGCGGATCAAGCGACATATATCTTAACATATCGTTCATCCAGCCCATATTCCACTTGAAGTTGAATCCCAGACCGCCTGCATCGGTGGGCTTTGTCACCAGCGGCCATGCGGTAGATTCCTCCGCGATCATCAGCACATCGGGATGACGGCGGAACACTTCAGAGTTGAGCTCCTGCAAAAACGACACAGCTTCGAGGTTTTCTCTGCCGCCATTGATGTTGGGTCTCCATTCGCCGTCTCTGCGGTCGTAGTCAAGATAGAGCATCGACGCCACTGCATCCACACGCAGACCGTCGATGTGAAATTCATCGAACCAATAGCAGGCAGAGGAAATCAAAAACGAGCGCACCTCAGCCCTGCCGTAATCAAACACGCGTGTGCCCCAGCCCTTATGCTCCTGCTTGAGCTTGTCGGTATATTCATAGCAGCAGGAACCGTCAAATTCATAGAGCCCGTGGGCATCTTTCGGAAAATGCGCAGGCACCCAGTCGAGAATGACACCGATCCCGCCCTTATGGAACGCATCCACCATTTTACGGAAGTCATCGGGTGTGCCAAAGCGCGATGTCGGGGCGAAATAGCCCGTCACCTGATAACCCCAGGAACCGTCAAACGGGTATTCGGTCAAAGGCATCAATTCGATGTGTGTGAAGCCGTTTTCTTTCAGATACGGCACCATTTGCTTGGCAAACACCTCATAATTGAGCGGACAGCCGTCCTGATAAGTGCGCCATGAAGCAAAATGCGCTTCATAAACGCTCATCGGGCTTTTGTAGATATTCATGCCCTGTTTTTTCTTCTGCCATTCCGCATCGTTCCAACGATATTCGGAATCGTAGATTTTCGAGGCATTCTGGGGAGCGGTCTCAAAATGCCGTCCGTAGGGGTCACTTTTCAGGCGAATGTCGCCCGATTTGGTCTCAACACTGAATTTATACACCGTGTACTGCGGCATTTTATCCGTTGCAACAGCCCAAACACCATCGGAGACAAGCTGCATGGGGGCTGCATCACGATTCCAGTCATTGAAGTCGCCAACCAGCGAAACGCTGACGGCATTGGGTGCCCATACACGAAAAACAGTATATTCCCTGCCGTTGCAGGTTTTGGTGTGCGCACCGAAAAACCGCCATGCTTCGTAATTTTTGCCCTCATAAAACAAATGAAGCGGAAACGAATCCTCATTCGGATTCCAGATCACCGCGGAAGATTTTTTTGCCATAGCATCTGTCCCGAAAGCACCGCGAACCAAATCTGCGGATACTTTCCTTCTTTCCCTTTCTCTGAAAATAATATGCCAAAATGGTGCGGAAAACAGCAAAAGGCATAGATATGCCCTTTGCTTTTCCGTATGTATATTTTAACATATATTTCGCAATGTTTCAAGTATTTCCGCATATCTCGGCGTAAAATTCCACATAATCACTAAAGAAGAATCTCCAGATTATACATATCTCACAAAGTTTTGGGATAGATACTCTGCCTTTTTCAATGAATTTGCCAGAATCCCGATGCCTGTCCAAAATCAGAATTTTGCGTGATCTGCGCCCCCAAAACCGTCACATCATCCTGTGGTGCGCCCCCTGCATCGCGCTGTGCTTTGGCGCAAACCGCATGGGCAAGTGCCTGCAGATTCTGTCCGCCTGCCAACAGCTGTTCGCGCAAAAACGGATAGAGACTGTCATCGAGGCCATCGGAAAGCAGAAACAGAAAATCGCCGTCGGAGAGCGTAAAAACAGTCGTATAGGGTTCTGCGGAATGGACGATGCCGATGGGATTTGTCGCTGCCTGACAAAGCGTCACACGGTCGCCGTGCTTGATGAGCGTGGGACCAGCCCCGTATTTATACAGCGTGACTGCGGCGGTTTCCGTGTCGATTTTCGCCACATCGAGCGTTGCAAACCGCTCCTCCCCCGATTTTGTCAGCATGATGGCATTGACCGTTTTCGCCGCATCCTCGCAGTCCATCCCCGACTGCACCAGCGTGCGAAAACTTCGCAGCACGATTTTCGCATCCACAGCGGCGTGTCTGCCCGTGCCCATGCCGTCGGAAAGCACAAGATATCGGCAGCCGTCACCGTCAAAAAAGCTGTCGAACGCGTCACCGCACGGCTCGTCCTCATGAACCGCACACTGCGCCGCTGCAGTCTCCACCTGATAAATGCCGCCGCTTTGCAGCACGATTTTCCTTGTGCTGTCAATGGTCGCCGACTCCGTACACATCAGCGGGATTTGCAGCATCTCCTCCAGATAATCCGTCACCGTGGCGGTTTCCAGATCTTCCATTTCCCGCAGATACAACTCGATCATCGTGCGGCGGGCAGGGGAGACCTGTACCGCAGCCCCCAGCACCGAAAGCCCGAACCGCTCCAGCAAACCCGTGATATAGTGTCCCTGCTCCCTGTGATACTGCCGCTGAATGTGCTTCGAGGACTGCCGCAAAACCATCTCCGAAACCTGCATCTGCGAAAACAACAGCGTTTGCGTATCCCGCAGCCTTGCCGCATCCGACCGCGCCGCGGCGTTCTGACGCTTCACCCGCCGAAACTCCTCCGAAATCCGCTCAGGCTCGAGACATTCTTCAGGCGGTGCGAGTTCCGCCGACCAGTTTGCCTCTGCCATCTCCTGAAAACACGCCGCTGTTTCCGCTTCATCTTCCTTCCAGCATGCCGCATGATTTTCGCAGTGCACACACACAAGTTTCGTCACGCGATCCGCAGGCTGATAGAGCGGTTCCGTGCGCTCCAGCATATTCGCAATACGTTCCGCGCTGCCGCGCACATCAGCGATCGCCGCCGAGAGATAATCCATCCGCGCACCCGCAAATGCCGCCATATCAGTATCATTATCTGCCCATTCGAGCAAAAAATCCGCGATTTGTGTCACGGGCAGCAACAAAAAAAGCATTCCGCCGATTACACTGCCGATCCAAGCCAGTGCCGCAGCATTGCTTCGCTCAGCAAGCAGCATCCCGATACCGCACACAAACTGATATACCGCAAACACCACGCCCTTGTTCTGCGCCGCGAATCCGCCCGCCGCACCGCCTGCCGCACCAAGCAGCACCGCAAGCCCTGCCGTCTGCCCGTCATACAAAATCAGCGCACACGCCGAAAGCGAACCGCAAAGCATTCCCCCCAGTGCGCGGTATCGTTTTGCGGCAGTGAGCGTGACAAACGCGAGCAAAATCTCTCCAAAACTGACGGTGAAAATCCGCGCCGAACAGAGTGCCGCGGCAATGGCGATATAACAAATCGCGCAGAAAAAGGCATCACTGCCGTGCAGACGCAAAGGAAATCCGAAATCCAAACAGGCACGCACTTTTGCAGCACAATACGCCAGAACTGCCGCTACCGCAGTTCCGATGCCCCAAAAGAGCCAGTCTGTTCCGCGCACAAGACCTGCAAATGCAAACATCACCGTGGAAATCAGCATCCCCGCACCCGCGATCGCTGCGGAAACCGAAGGGTGATTGCGCTCGCCCAGCACCCAGCGTGCAAGCACCGTGAGAACAAGCGAACAGATCAGCAGCGGCGCATGAGCAATGCCGCCATGCAAAAAATACGTGAACAGACTGCCTGCCAGAACGACAAGCGCATAGATCGGCGGCAGGGCTGATGCAAGAGCGGCAGGCAGCGGCACACGGATTCCACCCAGTTCAGCGGAGGCGACGAGACAGGAAAACACCGCGCAGAGAGTCAGCTTCGCCGCAAGAACAGCCTGCGGTTTTTGACGGATTTCATCGAATGAGAGCATTTTTTACCTCTTTCTGCGCGAAAAAACGCGCTTTTTGATTTGGGCAAGCCCACCCGACGAATATTATATCAAACGAAGCGCGTAAAATTTGTCGAAAGCACAGAGGCATCTCCGATATCTTTTCATTTCGGCTGTTCGATTGTTCAGGGCACATATAAACAAAAATGCGGACGACTGAAAAGTCGTCCGCTTAGCTTATCAATAAAATTGTATCTGCGCTGCATTCATATCGGAGCTCCGCTCCAAACCTCGCCAAAGGGACATTTTCCCTTTGGAATCCCATTATAAAAGCCTTTGAGATGAATCAACGATACATCGCCGTGATTTCCTCGGTGTGGAAACCGCCTCTGCCTTGACAATCGTATTCCTCATAAAACAACCGTGTCGGCGGAACATTATATTTCACCGTATGCGTGCCCCCTGCCTGCGAGTAATTCGCAATGCGGAACACCACCTTTTCCTTGTCCACCACATCCAGAATGATTGCCATATCATCCTCTGTCTGCTCCACGCCGATCAGGCGCGAAACCGCACAGAATTGGAAAATTCGCGGTTTGCCAACGGTATAATGCGTGATCGTCAGCACAGGCTTGCGCTTGGCTTGAATCTCCTCCTGAAAAATCGTGTCGTTGAACGAATCAAGCCCGACCAGATCGGGAAACACAGGCATTTCCAGCGTTTTCAGCCGCGCACAGCCCGCAAAAGCACCCGCCTGAATCGCACGCAGCGATTTGGGCAGCACCACGCGCTCCAACGCAGCGCAGTTGTGAAACGCATTCGATGAGATCACGCCGACGCCCTCGGGAATCACCGCCTCACGCAGCAAGCCGCAGCCCTCAAAGCAGCCAATGCCGATCACACCGTTTGAACCGTCGGGATACCGCATTTCAGCAGGGAATGTGACGGATTCCAGCGAATCGCAGTCGCGGAAAGCAAAGTCGCCGATTTCGCACACCTGCTTGGAAAGCCTTGCCGTTTTCAGGCTTCGGCACGCACGAAAAGCGTCCTCGCTGATGACGCGGACACTGTCGGGCATATCCAGCTCAACAACCGCATTACCGCGAAATTCACCGCGGTCAACAAATTCTTTGCTGCGATATTTCAGTTTATCGCCGCTCTTTTTCGAGAAAATGCCCATAGAATATGCCCTCTTTCCGTATTTTTTCTTTTTCCTTGTGATTTATGATTCACCGCAAATGCGGATGATCAACCCATCTGATGTGTGTAGACAACCGTGGAAACTGCATCATTTTCAAGAAAGAACTGCAGATCCACGCCCTCGCCCTTATAAGCAAGGAACTCATCGGATTCGAGAAACGGCTCGCCGCAGACTGCCGTCACATCGGCAGGTGCGGAACCCACGCCCAAGCCCTCGGCGGTTTTCACAGCCGCATCGGTCAGAGTGACGGAATACACACGGTTGATGTCGCCATCGGGGTAGGTGTTGATTTCAAAGCCGTCGTAGGTATAGGTATAACTTGTACCCGAAAAGCCGCAGGAGGGTGCATCGAATGTGGATTTCGGCGTGCCAAGTGCCGCGATAATCGGGTCACTTTCCGCGTCGATGGGCACTTCGGTGCCGTTGATTTTGCAGACAAAGCTGATACCGCCTGCTGTCGGGGTGGATGCAGCATCGGTCGAATCTGCGGCAGAAGTTTGCTCAATTTGCTCAGGCGCAGAAGATTCGGCAGGGGTGCTGTCGGCAGTGCTCTGGGAGGAGGAATCCTCACAGCCTGCAAAGGCGGTCAAAACAGCAGCAGAAATCGCCGCAAGCAGAATTTTTTTCATGTTCATCGGGGGGTACTTCCTTTCTTTGGTCGTGGGTATCATATTTATGTTTGCGAAGCCGTTTCTTCCTGCGGCTCGCCTTTGATGTTGCCAAACTGTGCAAGATTTGCAGTCTGGCGGTCAAATTCAGCGTGATAGCGTTCACAGATATCCTGCCATTCGGCGGAAAGTGCCGCATCATTGCTGCGGTTTTCAAGCTGATACGTGCCTTTGAGATACTGCCCGAACCACTTTGAGAGCTTTTCCGCACCATACACATTCATGTGCAGACCGCCGTCGTAGGTATCCTGTGAAAAATCAATGCCGATTTCGCTGATGAGCGTCTCATCGAGGAAATTGAGATACGGCAAATTGTATTTCTCAGCATATTCGACGATTTGCGCATTCCACTGGTCATACCAGTACGGATACAGCGACGGTGCTTTGATGAGCACGAGCTGTACGCCGTTTTCTTCGCAGAGGGTGCGCATTTTGTCGAGATAATCGTAGCAGGTGTCAGCAAACTGATAATCGACCAGCGGCGTGCCTTTCGGAACATTCTCGGCAGCTTTCACATCGGCGCGGAGATAATAGCCGCTGAAAAAGTTCGGTTCTGCGCCGAAATAATAACGAAAATCCTCTGCGCTCACTTCGTTCCAGCGGGAATGATAGCGCAGGATCGGGAACACATACGATAAAAACGATTCGTCCTCGGTCATGGAGGCTTTGATGCAGTCGATCTTGGATTTCGACCACCGCATTCCTTCGATCGACATTCGATTATACGCCTCATTCTGCGGTGTGCCGTACTTCATGGAAAGCACATTAAACACCGCAACATCGGGCTTTTCATATCGCAGGGCATCTTCGAGCAGATAATAGGACTGCCAGATGAGCTGCTGCGCTGAACCGCGGATCGTGGACGAAATGCCGTAATCTTCCCAGAGGGTGACAGGCGAAAAATTCTCATAGCATTCGCAGTCACCGACAAACAGCACATCGTGGTCAAAGCCCGTATTGTAGTATTCGGCAATGAGATTGCCCTCCACCACATCGGACATATATTTGGGCTGAAGCAATCGCTGCACAGCGGCAGTCAGCACCACCGCCGAAACCAGCATCGCCGCACCCGATAAGACAACTTTTTTCTTTGTCATGCGGATTGCACTCCTAAAGAGAGGGATTGAGCTTACGTGCGGCGACCAAAATCACTGCACCGCAGATATCTTAGAACTGATTGTAAATGAACTGGCTCGAATCATAACCGATGCCGTATGCGCCAAACAGCAGGATCGCAAGGAACATCGCGACCGTCAGCGCACAGCTCAGAATCGGAGATTTATCGAGGATTCTCTGCCGCACACTGCCCTTTCTGCCAAGCAGACTTGCAAGAAACAGAACAGCCGTGCCCACAAGCAAAATCGCATAATCCCAGCCTGTCAGCGAAAGTTTCATCAGGCTGCCATCCCAAAGGATGTGGAAATTGAACGATGTGAACATCGAGCCAAACATTTTGAACGTCAGCGGCACATCACGATAGCAGTCAAACATACGCAGACAGCCCATCAGAAGCGTCGTGCGCACTGCCTGAAAACCGTCGTAGGCGTGTGTGTTGCTCCATTTGCATTTTGCGTGAAATTTCTCATAAAGCGGGGTGAGACGCTCGGAAATCAGGATGACCACTGCGTTCATCAAGCCCCAGACGATGAAATTCCATGCGGCACCGTGCCACAAGCCTGTCAAAAACCAGACGGCGATCGTCGCAACATACACAGGCACGTATTTTCCGATGGTTTTGCCAAGCTTTTCGCGGCTCCATTTGGAGAGGTTGAGCATCGGCTTGCACACACTCAGCGGATAGAACAGATAATCCTTGAACCATGTGTTGAGCGTGATATGCCAACGCCGCCAGTATTCGGTAATGTTTTTGGAAAAGAACGGTCTGTCGAAGTTTTCGGCAAGGGGAATGCCCAAAACCTGCCCGATGCCGATGGTGATATCGATGCCGCCCGTGAAGTCCGCATAAAGCTGGAGCATATAATAGAGAATGCCCAGAAATGCGTACATTCCATAGTGTTCATCGGTGTTGGAGATCAAAATCGTGACAGCAGGCAGAATGCGGTCGGCAAGGATCATTTTCTTGCAGTAGCCCCACAAAATGCGCTGTGTGCCGAACAGAACCCGCCGCGGCTGAAATCCGTTGCCCGCAAACAGCGGTTCGGCAAGTTCATCATAGCGGCTGATAGGGCCCTGGATCAACTGCGGGAAAAACGATACGAAAAGCCCAAGTTTTGCGATATTTTTCTCATGCGGGTATTTTTCGCGGTAAACGTCGATCGCGTAACCCATTGTCTGGAACGTGTAAAACGAAATACCCATCGGCAGGAGAAATTGCGGAACAGGCAGGGCGTTCTCTCTGCCAAACAGACCAATCAGACTGTTGACATTGCGCATCGTGAACGCACCGTATTTGATGACTGCCAGAATGCCGAAATTCAGCACCAACAATCCGACCAGCCACCGAAAACGCTGTTTGTTCGCCGTTTCTTTATACGCCTTTTTCTCCTCACGGCTCAGTTCCGATTTGTGCGCCGCAAGATAATCCTTTCGCGACGCAGCCATTGCATCGAGCTTTTTCGTCACCAAAAATGTGCTGACTGTCGTTGCCGCGATATAGAGCAGATTGCTGATGCCCGAATATGCGTAAAACAGCACACTTGCGAGCAAAAGCAACATCCAGCGGTATTTTTTCGGGAGCAGAAAATAGACGATGCAGAGCAGCACCAGCCCGATAATAAACGCAGAATCAGTGAACAGCATCAGTCGTCCTCAAGCGAATCGATCAGTTCTGCGAGTGCTTTTGCAGAGTTGAAGTTCTCAGGGATGATCTTATCCGCAGGAATTGCAACGTCAAATTCGTTGCTGATCTCGGTGATCACCGTGATGATATCGAAGGAATCGAGAATCTTGTCGTCGATCAGTGTGGTGCAGGATTCAAAATCCACATCCTCATGCAGATCTTTGAGGATGCCCAGCAGGGTCTCATAGGTTTCGCTCATATATGTGTCCTCCATAACAAAAGTTTTATATTTATGCGTTATCATAAATTGCTTTGAGTGCCTTTCTATCCAGCTTGCCGTTGGGAGTATGGGGCATTTCGTCAAGCTTCCGAATGGTATTGGGCTGCATATAGCGCGGCAGACGTTCTTTCAGATATGCCGCGATCTCGGGCTTTTCCACCGCGCCTGTATAGAACAGCACGATCTTGCCCTTCACCTTATCGTAAATACAGCCAACTGCCTCAATACCGTCATAGAGTCCGCAGTTGATCTCGATCTCGCCGAGTTCAATGCGGTGCCCCATGTGTTTGATCTGATAATCTTTCCGCGAAACAAACACCAAGTCGCCGTCCGCATTATAATGTGCGATATCGCCTGTGCGGTAGATCAGCTCAGGGAAACGGGTTTGCAGCGGATTTTGTGTGAACACCTCTGCGGTTTTGTCAGGCTGCCCGAAATATCCCATTGTCAGGCAGGTGCCGCGGATGCAGATCTCGCCGGGTTCGCCGAATTCCGCTTCCTTGTTGTTCTCATCGAGCAGGATGATGCCCGTGTTGCGGAACGGCTTGCCGATCGGAATTGCCTCTGTCTCCTCAAAATCGCGTGTGACATGGTAATAGCAGCTCATGCCCGTTGCCTCTGTGGGACCGTAGAGATTCGTGAAGCTTGCGTTTGGCAGCACTTCTTTCCACAGGCGGTATTGTTTCACGGGGAACACTTCGCTGCCGAATGCAATGGTGCGCAGCGTCTCGGGCTTGACCGTTTTGAACGTGCCGAGTGCCGAGATCATCGTCAGCGCGGAAACGACCCAGCAGATCGTGTTGATCTTATGCTCGTTGAGATACTCGACCAGCTTGATGGGCAGCGAAAAATACTGCTTCGGCACAAGATAGGTCGTGGCACCGAATTTGAGCGTCGGATACAGTTCTTTCAGGCAGGCATCAAAATACAGCGGCGTCTGATTGCCGAATACCGTATCTTCATCGAAGCCCAGTGTTTCGGAGAGGTTTTCGATGTAGTCGATGACCGAGCGATGGCACGCGAGAATGCCCTTCGGCACGCCTGTTGAACCCGATGTAAACACAATATAGATCGGGTCGATATCGAGCTGCTTTGTGCGGATCGCGGTGAGGGCGGCATCGTTGACGGGTGTTTGGATCATCTCGTCAAACAGATACGCATTGCCCGAAAAACCGTAATCGGCAAGGAGCGGTTTTGTCGCGGCGTCGCAGATGACGGCACGCGGTTTCAGCTGCTCCAGAATCATTTCAATGCGGAATGCGGGCATTTCCACATCCAGCGGAACATAGTAGCAGCCGCCGTACAGCACGCCGAAAAATGCGTTGATCGCCGCAGGAGACTTCTCCATGAATACTACCACAGGCTCACCGTAAAGCCCGTCGTTTGCCAGTGCCGACCCGATCGCGCGTGCGTTATCGGAGATCTGCGCAAAGGTCAGCCGGCAGTTGTCGTCCGCAAATGCGATCTTATCGGGCACCCGCGGCACGGTCTGTTCGAGATATTCGAGTACATTTGTCTGCATTGTCTGACTTCCTTTTCATGTTCTCTCTGGGATTTATAATGTATAAAATATGGATGCACCGTCACAGTGCCATCGGAGACACCTTATTCAAATACCCGCAAGCCTCAACGGCTCGGGCGGCAAGCACTTCCATCGCGTCGAGATATCCTGCGCCGATCTCCTGTGTCTGCTTGATGACCGAAAGCTCCGTGCAGCCCAGGATCATGCGGTCTGCACCAAGCCCGCGAAAATATCGTCCGATTTCCTCCAGCATATCCAGATCGGCGGGCTGCCCCTTTTTCACATTCTCGTAGATCAGGTGCATCACCAGCCGCTGATGTTTCTCGTCGGGCACACAAAACGCGAGCTCCTGCGCGGATAACGCCTTCTGAAACAATCCGACCTGCAAGGTGCCGTCTGTTGCCAGAATGCCGATTTTTTTATGCCCCTGCATCTTCAGCAGTGCGGCAGTTTCGGTGATCGGGTTGATGAGCGTGCCGCGAATCGCTGCGGAGATCTCATGCCCGAAGCTGTATGCAGTCATGCAGGGCATGGCAAGCACCTCTGCGCCGAGCTGCTCCAGCACAGATGCCGTTTCGAGCAGGACAGGCAGCGGGCTGTTCTTGCTTTTTCCAAGAAGATACGCAGTTCTGTCAGGTGTTTGCGGGCGACTGTATAAAATCGTTTCGATGTGATCCTGATCGGACTGTGCGGCAGTCATTGCCGTCAGCAGCGACATGAACTGTGCCGATGCCATCGGTCCCAGACCGCCGATGATGCCGAGTTTTTTCTGCGCCATAGCCTCAATCCTCCCTTATCATTCGGTCGGAGTTGCGGGATAAAGGCTCTTATCGCGCTTGAAGCAGCCGCCGTTCTTTGCAGAATAGCTGTCCATCCAAGCGTCAGATTTCATGAAGAAGTTGGAGATGCCGACACGGGGAGTCGGATCGGCGTGCCACCAGTTGCCGTCAATGCGGATCATATTCCACCAGTGACGGTCTGCGCCCTGATAATTCGCGGGATGATACACCATGAGATTTTCGATGCCCGCGCAGGTATAAAGCAGTCTTGCGAATCCGTAATAATTGCGGCAGTCACCGTATTTCTGGCGAATGGCAAGTGCTGCGGGATAGATCCAGTCTTTGTCCAGATCGGGATATTCGGTGTTGTTGTCCTTGAAGTACATATGATCCTGCACGTAGCGGTAGCACTTCCAAGCCTTGTCCTTTTCCGAAAGTTCCCCTGCATCTGCAAACAATTCGTCGGTGATGCGGTAGCCCATGAGCATGAACATCTCCGCATCGATCTTGGTCAGGTCGGTGTCCTTCGGCAAAACCGTCACCTTTGCGGTCTGTGTTGCGGTGTTGCCTGCGGCATCTTTTGCGGTATAGGTGACACTGTATTCGCCTGCGGTTTTGATGGAGAATCCTGCGTCCTCCGATGCGAGAATGGAAACCTCGCCGTCCACGGCATCCACTGCCTTGACATTGTGCGTATAGGAAAGCGGGCAGCCCTCGATCGTGGTCAGATCCTTGATGCCCTCAAACACAGGTTTTTCCACATCGCCCGTGACGGCATAGGCCGCATCGAGTGTGGTGACGTTGCCTGCTGCATCGGTGATGACAATTTTTGTGGTTTTGTTGTCGCCGATGGTCTCGGTGTCGGGTGCGGGGCTGAATGCGATCGTCACCTCCGAAGCATCGCTGACGCTTTCGAGGAAGTCCTCCTCTGTGGGCTGCTGATGCGCGCCGAATGCGATCTTGTCGCGGAGTTTCGCTTCAGGTGCCACGGTATCCTGCACCACAACGGTGAACGGAAATGTGCCGTTTGCAAGGGTCACATCAACGGAATATGTGCCGATGCCGTTGATCTCGCTCAGCGGCGGATTGATGACTGCGTCAGCGCAGTCGGCGCCCAGAAGGGTTGCTGCATCATTTGGGGTGCCGAGTTCCCACTGCAAATTCGCATCGCGGATGATGAGCTTTGCATTTTCGGTGCGGATGGTATCATCTGCAAGCTGCATGGAAAGCGCGATGGTCTGTTCGCCCACTGTTTTCTGCGGCTCTGCGGTATAACGGATGACCTTGACAAAGCCTGCTGTGTCGGGATTCAGATACGATTCGGGAGTGGGAAGCTCCTCCACGCTCCAGATGGTTTTTTCGGCTGCGGCATAATCATGGGTGTTGGAAATGGGGCTGTCATCAGAATGCCCTGTGGCAATCAGAATGACCACCAGAATCAAAACCGCCATCACCAGAACAGCGGCAAGGCTATAACTGATCGTCAGAAAAATATTGCCCCTTGCCTGCGTTTTCTGCTTCATAATGAATCAAACCTTCGTTCTCTATGATTTCTCAAAAATGCCGAACTGCATTTCAAAACATTCCATTTTATTATATCGCGTTCTTTGGGCTGTGTCAAGCAAATAATCACGTTATAGAGCGCATAAACGAGATTGTGCTTTTTTGAATTGCAATTTTTGGTTATTTTTTAGTCTGTCGTCCAAAGCTTCATAAATTCTTAAACGTTTTCCACTTGCTTTTTAAGGTGCAATCCAGTATAATAGAGACGGAAAAGATATCAAAACACAAGGAGCTGACAGCATGGAAACCATTCTCGTTTGCGATGATGAACGCGATATCGTCTCTGCACTGAATATCTATCTGACTGCCGAAGGCTATCAGGTTGCCGCCGCCTATAACGGCGCGGAAGCCGTGGAACGCATGAAACAGGGGGGCATCCGGCTTGTCCTCATGGACATCATGATGCCCGAAATGGACGGCATCACTGCAATGGCGGAGATTCGCCGCTTCAGCAATGTGCCGATCATTCTGCTCACGGCAAAATCAGAGGATACGGACAAAATCCTCGGGCTCAATGTCGGCGCGGATGACTACATTACAAAGCCGTTTTCGCCCGTGGAGGTCATTGCACGGGTGCGCTCACAGCTTCGCCGCTATCTGCGGCTGGGCGCGGCGGTGCTGCCCGATTCCGATGTCATCACAGTGGGCGGCATCTGCCTCAGCACCAAGGCGAAATCCGTCACCAACGATGACATCGCGGTGAACCTCACCCCGACCGAATTCGATATTCTTCTGCTGCTGATGCAGAATGTCGGGCGGGTGTTTTCGCCAAAGGAAATATACAGTGCCGTGTGGAAAACCTGTGCCGACGGCGCAGAGAATACCGTGGCAGTCCATATCCGCCATCTGCGCGAAAAACTGGAGATCAACCCCGCACAGCCCCGATACATCAAAGTGGTGTGGGGGCAGGGCTATAAAATCGAGGGCTGATGCCAAAGTCTCTCTATCGGAGTGTATCGACTATGAAAAACAACTGGAAGGAATCGGCAGGGCTGAAAGTGACAGCGGCAATGCTGACGATCCTGTTTTTATGGCTTGCAGCCTGCTGCGGGCTTGCGGCGGCTGTCTGTGCGGCATTCGGCTATTACTCTGCCGACCGTATCAGCGGCGAGGCGTTTGTCGAAACGCACAGCTCGCAGAGTGAATTTCAAATGTTCTATGAAAGCCTGCGGAACAGCCAGCTTGCGGCTTCCGAAGAAGAAAAGACTCTGCCGCTTTCTGAATTTGCCCGCAAAAACTCATATTATACCGCATGGTTTGCCCCCGAAACCACCAATCTGCGGTTCAAGATCCTCTCCCCCGAGGGCGAATGCGTGTTCACCAACGATTCCGTGCCGATGGAAGAACAAGAACTGATCGGCAAATATTCGTATCCCCTGCATCTGGTTTTGTCGCACGCACGCGACCAGAAGACCGTCCACTTTACCGACCTCACGGCTGTGGAATCTGCCAACATGGCGAATTATCTGGAGAACCCCTCGGCATTCATCAACTGGTATTTCGCCGACGACGCCATAGATAATGCCTATCACAACGGCGTTGCCGTCAGGCACTTCGTCCCTTCGGATCAGCGGTATTCAGAGATTTTCCCCGACCTCGAAACAGCAAAGGCGTTCAACTATAAGGAAAAATACGGGGAAAACTGCACCGCTGAAATTCTCCCGACACAGCCCGCTGAAAACATGGAAAATGCGGAATACATTCTGATCGTGACTCCCTATGAGACCGAATACTACCAGACCTCCCTTTCTGAATTTCTGGAACGGCAGTCGCAGGGCGAACGCATGGAAGCCTATGAGATTCCGACACTGAATCAGATCTCCGAGAACGGGCTTGACGTCATCATCAATGCCGACAACATCATCGCCGGTGACATAACCGTGATCGCCTACATCCCAAAAGCTCTGCCTGTTGACGACATCATCCGTCAGGATTATAAACTCTATCTCGCACTGGATTTTTGCAGCAGCTGGGTTCTGATCGGCGTATTCTTCTTCGGTGCGCTTGCCATCTGCGCAGGCATCGTGCTCTGTATGTGCGCAGGACATGAGGCAGGCAAACAAGGCATCACCGCTTCCCGTTTCCACAGCATCGCCTACGAATTTTTCTATTTTCTGCCTGTGGCACTCTTGTTCTTTTCGTTTATCCTCGTGCTGATGCTGCGCGATTTTGTCAGTTCATGGCAAGCCATCTGCGTGATCTGCACGGGGCTGACGCTCACCATTGCCGCAAGCTGTGTCCTCTGGCTATACACCACGGCGATCCGTGCAAAATGCGGCACATTCTGGACAAGCTTCGGGCTGATCCATCTGTTTATCATGGGCACGCATCTCCTGCGCGGTCAAATCATACTCAGCCTTTTTACCGCCGCCTATGCCGTGCTGCTGTTTTGCCTCAATGTGTTTGCGCTGCCCGATACGCATCATGGTGTGATGCAGTTCGCAATTCTTCTGCTCGATGCCGTAACAGTTGCGCTGATGCTTTATTTCATCTATGCATTTTTCCGTCTGAAAACACGGGCAAAGCACATGGCAGAAGGGGATTATACCCCCGAAACGCCGCCCATTCCGCTTGCCGCCGATTTCCGCGACTTTTCCCTCGCGCTCGACCACATGACGGACAGCATCTCCGCGACCGTGGCACAGCAGACAAAATCCGAACGGATGCGCACGGAACTGATCACCAATGTCTCGCATGACCTGAAAACGCCCCTCACCTCGATCGTCAATTACGTCGGGCTGCTGGACAGAGAACCCATGCAGACCGAACAGGCAAAGGAATATCTGGAGGTGCTGAAACGGCAGTCGAACCGACTCAAAAAGCTCACCGAGGATCTGGTGGAAGCCTCAAAAGCCTCGACGGGCAACCTCGCAGTGGAACTGCTGCCGATGGACGTTTCCGTGCTGATCTCGCAGCTTGCCGCCGAATATGAAGAACGCTTTGCCACACGCAGTCTGACGCTTGTCACCGCCCTGCCCGATTCGCAAACACGCATCCTCGCCGACGGTCGGCACATCTCGCGTGTGTTCGATAATCTCCTCGGCAACGCTTATAAATATGCGATGCCCAACACCCGCATTTATCTCGATGTGGAAAAATCAAACGGTCTTGTGCACATCTGCATGAAAAACATCTCGGAGCATTCGTTGAACATCTCCCCCGATGAACTGACAGAACGCTTTGTCCGCGGCGATGTTTCCCGTCACACGGAGGGCAGCGGGCTCGGGCTTTCCATCGCAAAAGATCTGACCATGCTGCAA
Source organism: Oscillospiraceae bacterium (assembly GCA_045617625.1). GTDB lineage: Bacteria > Bacillota > Clostridia > Oscillospirales > Ruminococcaceae > Firm-04. The sequence goes on from JAZLJA010000012.1 coordinate 176,933, forward strand.
AACGGCACGCTCGCGCTGCAAATCGACGGCGACTTGTTCAAGGCACTGCTCACATTCCCCGAATATTACGAATATACGCCTGTTTTGCCTGTATAATATCAGGTTTCGCGGGCAATCTCAGCTTGGGAGATGACCTATCAGCCATGAAAATTTTGTTTGTGTTTACAGGCGGCACCATCGGCAGCACCCTTGACGGAAACTATATCTCCGTGGATGCAAAAAAGCCGTATCTGCTGCTGGAACGCTATGCCGAGAATGAGAAGCTGCCCGATTTCGACACCGCCGAACCATACACCGCGCTGAGTGAACACAACACGGGCAGCGAGCTTTCCGCGCTGATTGCCTGTGTGCGGGAAAACATCAGCAGCTACGACGGAATCATCATCACGCACGGCACCGACACCCTCCAATACACCGCCGCCGCACTCAGCTATGCATTCGGCAGCTGCACACCCCCGATCTGCCTTGTTTCCAGCAATTTTCCCATTGAACATCCGCAGGCAAACGGGCTTGCAAACCTTCGCGCCGCGATCGCGTTCATTCGGCAGGGCGGCGGAAACGGTGTGTTCGTGATGTATCAAAATCAAACAGATGCGCGGGTTTCCGTACATCGCGGCACAAGACTGCTGGCGAGTCAGGCGTTTTCCGATGCGGTTTTCAGCGTGCATAATTGCCCGTTCGGGTGGATATCTTCAGAAAATGTGCGGTTTTTGCCAAATCCGACGTATCACGAATCGCCCGATGCCGTGAAGCCCTTCGCCGTGACCGACCTCCCCGCAGCCTGTCCGCAGATCCTGCGCATTGTCCCGTATGTCGGCTTTCAGCATCCTTCGATTTCGCAGGAGATACGTTATATTCTGCACGAAAGTTATCATTCGGGAACCATCAACACACGCACGGAATCGGCACGCGCCTTTTTTGTGGATGCCAAGTGCAGAAAAATCCCCGTGTTTCTCACAGGCGTGTCAGGCGGTGCTTCTTACGCATCTGCAAAAGATTTCACAGAACTTTCTATTTTGCCGCTGCCGCCCATCACGCCAACCGCCGCCTTTCTCAAGCTATGGTTTTGCGCTGAAACAGGCGCAGATGCGAAAAAAATCATGTTTCTTCCACTCGGCGGTGATTTCTGAAACAATCTGTCCGTCCCTGTCTGCCATCGGGATTTTTGCCCGTGCATTCAGGGACGGCATTTTTGTTTGAAGATATGCGTTTTCCGACAGATGTGCGCAAAGCCCGCGTTCATGGCGAGAATTTTTTTCCATTTTGCCGATATTTCCAAATAATCCCCTAAAATTTGTGCACATTCGATATCACCAACGGATTTTTTGAACAACTTTTATGTTTTTTCACTGGAATATTGGTGAATTTGGCTATTGATTTTTTGACCGAAATCGGCTATAATATTGTATATTGTAGTAACAATAAACTGTCGCAATCCAACGTGCCGACAGAACATACTAAATTTTTATCAGACGTTGGAGAATGGAGTTAAAGTATATGTCGAAGAATTTTGACAAAATCAAGCAGGAGTTTCTTTCCCGCCTTTCCTCACAGTTTAACGTCACGCCCAATGAGGCAAGCGACAAGCAGATCTATCTGGTGCTTTCCTCAGTCATTTGCGAACAAATGCGCAGCAAACGTCAGAAATTCATCAACCATGTCAATTCCACAGGTCAAAAACAGGTCTTTTATCTTTCCATGGAGTTTTTGATGGGACGTTCTCTCAAGACCAGTCTCTATAACCTCGAACTCGCCGATGACGTCGCCGATATGCTCAAACAGTACGACATCAACCTCGACCGCATTTACGATTACGAACCCGATGCCGGACTTGGCAACGGCGGTCTGGGCAGACTTGCTGCCTGCTATCTCGACGGTCTTGCCACAATGGGCTATCCCGCAACGGGGCACAGCATCTGCTACGAATACGGTATTTTCCAGCAGAAGCTGGAGGACGGCTGGCAAACGGAACTGCCCGATAACTGGCTCCCCGGCGGCGAAGTCTGGCTTGACCCCAAGCCCGAGCAGGCGATCGAAGTGCATTTTGAGGGCGATCTCGAAGAATACTGGGATCAGCAGTATCATCACGTTTCCCATGTCAATTACAACACCGTCACTGCTATCCCCTATGATATGTATGTTTCGGGCTACGGCAGCAATGCCGTCAGCGTCCTTCGTCTCTGGGATGCAAAAGCCCCCAGTTTCGATATGGCAATGTTCAATCAGGGCGATTATTCCAAGGCTCTGGGACAAAACTCCATCGCCAATGCCATTTCCAAGGTGCTTTATCCCAACGACAACCATCTGGAGGGCAAATCGCTCCGTCTCCGTCAACAGTATTTCCTCTGTGCGGCGGCGATCGGCGATATCGTCAACAACCACATGAGCGTCTACGGCACACTGGAAAACCTCGCGGACAAAGTGGCAATCCACATCAACGACACCCACCCGACGCTTGCCATCCCCGAACTGATGCGCATTCTGCTCGATGACTGCGGCTACGGCTGGGATGAGGCATGGGACATCACCACCCGCGTGTTTGCCTACACCAACCATACCGTCATGGCGGAAGCACTTGAAAAATGGGATGTCAACCTCGTGCGCCGCATCATTCCGCGTATCTTCTCGATCATCGTCGAGATCAACAACCGCTATTGCGCAGGCATCTTTGAACGCAACGGCGGCGACAGCGCAAAAACCACCAAAATGTCCATCATTCAGGATAACGTCATCCATATGGCAAAGCTGTGCGTGGCGGCTTCCCACAATGTCAACGGTGTGTCCAAACTGCACTCCGAGATCATCAAGGATAAAGTGTTCGGGCTGGAATATCAGGACGCACCGCAGAAATTCACCAACGTCACCAACGGCATCGCTTACCGCCGCTGGCTGTATCAGTCGAACCCCGCTTTGACCAAGCTTTTGCAGGAAACCATCGGCAGCGGATTCCTCAAAAACGGCGCAGATCTCGTCAAGCTGCGCAAGTTTGAAAAAGATGCCGATGTGTTGGAAAAACTGCTGGAAGTCAAGCGCGAAAACAAGCTGAACTTCGCAAAATATGTCAAGCAGAAGAACGGCATCATTCTGAACCCTGACAGCATTTTCGATGTGCAGGTCAAGCGTCTGCACGAATATAAGCGGCAACATCTGAATGCCCTCAACATCCTCGCGGATTATCTGATGCTGCTCGAAAACCCCGATATGGATTTTACCCCCAAAACCTATATCTTTGCAGCAAAGGCAGCTCCGGGCTACTACCTCGCAAAACAGATCATCAAAATGATCTGGTCGCTCTCCGAGGAAATCCGCAAGAACCCCAGGATCAGCGAAAAGCTTTCTGTCGTGTTCCTTGAGAATTACTGCGTTACACTCTCCGAACTGCTCATGCCCGCATCCGACCTCTCCGAGCAGATCTCGCTGGCAGGCACGGAAGCATCGGGCACAGGCAACATGAAGCTGATGCTCAACGGTGCTGTCACCATCGGCACCCTCGACGGCGCGAACATCGAGATCAAAGAAGCGGCAGGCGATGAGAACATCATCATCTTCGGCATGAAAACCGAGGAAGTCAACGAGCACAAGCCCAATTACCGTCCGCAGGATATCTACAACGGTCACGGACTGATCCATACGTGCGTGGACAGAATCAACAACGGCATCAACGGCTGCACCTTCGCGGAAATTGCAAATTCGCTGCGCACACAGGATCCCTATATGGTACTTGCCGATTTCGACAGCTACCGTGCGGCACAGGCTTACGCCTCGCAGTGCTACAGCGACCGCCTGAAGTTTGCGAAGATGAGTCTCAACAACATCGCAGGTGCTGGCATTTTCTCTGCCGACCGCGCTGTGACAGAATACGCCAAAAACATCTGGAATCTGTAATGCGAATGAAACGGGGGAGCCGCCGAATTGGGGTTCCCCCTGTGTTTTCACGCAGCTGCAAAAAAGGAGGCATGAGATATGAAACCGATCTATGACAGTTGGGACCGCGCCTATAAAAGTGTTTTCGGCGCACTGCGAAGAAACGAACCCTGTACCTTTACCATTTGTCTGCCAAAATCCACTCATCTGGATTCCAATCCCATGCTCGTGCTGTTTCGCGTGGGCATGAAAGAACGCTTCGTCCCCATGAACACCGTTTATGAATGCGGCGACGAGATCTATTATTCCGCGACCTGCTCCGCCAATATCCCCGGCGTGCATTACTACTATTTTGCATATATGTCGGGCGGGCAGTGGACGTATATCAAGAAAATCGCGGGACATGAGGGCGTTTTCAACAACGGCGACCTCTTTCAGCTCACCATTTACGACGAGCATTTTGAAACGCCCGATTTCCTGAAGGGCGGCATCATGTATCAGATTTTCCCCGACCGCTTCTGCAAAAGCGGCGTGCAGCACGAAAATGTCCCCGATGACCGCATCCTGCGCGATGACTGGGGCGGCACCCCCAATTATCGCCCCGACGAAAAAGGACATGTGTGGAACAACGATTACTTCGGCGGCGACCTGGAAGGCATCATTCAAAAGCTGCCGTATCTGGAAGACCTCGGCGTGACCTGCATCTATCTCAACCCGATCTTTGAATCGCACGAAAACCACCGCTATAATACCGCAAACTATCGCAAGGTCGACCCGCTGCTCGGCACAAACGCCGATTTTGCCCGCCTTTGCTCCGAGGCAAACCGCTGCGGCATCAGCGTGATCCTCGACGGCGTGTTTTCCCACACGGGTGCAGACAGCATCTATTTCAACAAATTCGGCAGATACCCCGAAAACGGCGCATATAATACCCCTGAAAGCCCGTATTATAAATGGTACTGCTTCCAGAATTATCCGAACACCTATGAATCCTGGTGGGGCATCGACACCCTGCCGAATGTTCACGAAAATGAACCTGATTACACCGATTATATCTGCGGACGCGGCGGTGTGCTGGAATATTGGCTTTCACAGGGCGCGGCGGGTTTCCGTCTCGATGTGGCGGATGAACTGCCCAACGAATTTCTCGAAAATCTCCATGAATGCGTCAAGAGCTATGATGGCGACAAAATCATCATCGGCGAAGTCTGGGAGGACGCTTCCAACAAGGAGGCTTACGGCGAAAAACGCCGCTATCTGCTTGGCGGACAGCTTGACAGTGTCATGAATTATCCGTTCCGCACCGCGATCATGCGCTATCTGGGGGGCTGCCGACCCGAAGAATTTCGTCAGGAGATCATGACGATCCTCGAAAATTACCCGAAGCCGACCGTCGATGTGCTGATGAACTTTGTCTCCACACACGATATCGAACGTGCCATCACCGTGCTGGGCGGCGAGCCCGTCAACGGCAGAAACAAAGACTGGATGGCGGAGCGTCGGCTGTCAGAGGAAGAATATCAACGGGGCAAGGCAAAGCTCAAATGCGCGATGGCACTGCAATTTTTCCTCCCCGGTGTACCGAGCATCTATTACGGCGACGAAGCAGGTCTTGACGGCTACTGCGACCCGTTCAACCGCCGCTGCTATCCGTGGGGACATGAGGACACCGATCTGATCGCCTATACCAAAACGCTGGCAAAGATCCGAAAGATGTCCAAATGCTTTGTGGACGGCAGAATGAAATTCCTGAAGCTTGCGGATGATTACGTGATCTTTGCGCGGTATCGGCACAACAGCCGCAATGCAATGGCGATCGTTGTCAACCGCAGCGACAAACCGCTGACGATCGACGTATCGAAAGAGACGTTTTCGCACAGATATACGTCATTCAGCGTGGTTTACGGCAAATCGAACGGCAACTGCGTCACCGTGGAACCTTTCGGATTCCTTGCCGCACGCGTAGAATTATAATCAAGGAATTTTACGGCGTCCATCACAAAAGCTTTACTCGGTTTTTCTCGAAAAATCGCGGAGTCCGGAGGCAGTGCCTCCGTTCGCTGTCCGCAGAGAACGAAACACCTTTTCTCCTTACACATGGTCAGGAGGGGGCATGGGGGGAACCCTACCAAGGGGGTTCCCCCCTACTTTTTCGACAAGCTGTATCTTTGGGTCTTGCATTTTACAAAAAAACGTGGTATAATAATGTGGAATATTCCATTTATCTGCGGAAAGGACGGTGGTGATATTTGGGCTGGATCATCTTCTGGGCGATTTTTGCCCTGTTTGCGGTCATTTTGCTCATCCCGCTGCGCATCACCTTTGCCGCAGACAATCGCCCTGCCCCGAACAGCACCGAGGACGCAGGCGTCAAATGGCATGTCGCGATCAAATACGGGCTCATTCAGGTGTTTGAAATAGGCAGCGACGTTGAGAAAAAACCAAAAAAGCCAAAGAAACCGAAAAAGAAGAAAAAACCTGCAAAATCTGACGAAGAACCGCACGCCGCCCCGCCAAAGCCCGATCCGTCTCCTGCGGCTGAAACGGAAACGCCCGAACCTCTGCCCGACACGCATTCGCCCTCAGATGAGGAAATCGCGGAAATGACGGACGAAGAACTGTTCGGTGCGGCACAGAAACCCGATGAAAAAACCGAAAAAAAAGGCTTCTTCAAAAAGATCCTCCCCTCGAATCTCTCGGAGGGCGTGGATTTTGTCGGGGACATTCTTTCATCACTTTCCCCGCCGCTCAGATTGCTTGCCAAACATCTGCACTTCGTCAATTTGCGCGTGACTGTGGATGTTGCATCGGAGGACGCCGCAAAAACCGCCATCACCTACGGAGCTGTCAGCGGAGGCGCGTTTTTCCTGCTCGGGCAGCTGCAAAGCGTTTTCGATATCCGTGCGGAGCAGTTTGGCATTCGTGCCGACTTTTTCGGCGATAAACTGCGGTTTTCCGCATCGGGAGAACTCAACACCACCCCGTTCTCCCTGCTCTGTGTTGCGCTGGGCATCGGCGGACGGTTTTTGTGGAAATCATTCTGGCGCGTTCGCCGTCAGGATAAGGAAAAAGCAGCAACTACAAAAAAATCATCAAAATCTGCGAAAGCCGAACAATCGGCAGCAGGATAAGAGGAGGAACGAATCATGTCTGAAAGAAACGAAGGTCAGCATCCCGTGCAGGAGACCCTGCGCATCACAATGGAAGAAATCCGCGGCATGGTGGATGCAAACACCATCATCGGTGAGCCGATCTCCTGCAATGACGGCACAACCGTCATTCCCGTTTCCAAGGTATCTTACGGCTTTGCATCGGGCGGCTCTGATCTGCCCACAAAGGTCGCAAAGGAACAGTTCGGCGGCGGCGGCGGCGCAGGCGTGTCCATCACTCCGATCGCGTTTCTCGTCATCACCAAAAACGATGTGAAGCTCTTGCAGCTTTCCGTCAACGCCTCCACACCGAATGCGGTCATCAACATGGTGCCCGATCTGATGGATAAACTTACGAATCTGCTGAATAAAAAGCAGCAGGATAAAATGGATGCGGTCGGCGAAGTCAAAATTGTGGACTGACCCGCCGCGCACCCCGCAAAAGAGGATCTTATGGAAAAAGTCAGAATTCAAAAGCTGCTTTCGGAGTGCGGATATTGTTCGCGGCGCAAAGCAGAGGCACTCATCAGCGCAGGCAGAGTGAAGTGCAACGGCAGACCTGTCAAGCTGGGCGATCAGGCAACTGCCCGCGATCTGCTCTCGGTGGATGGCGAAAACATCGTTATTCCGAAGAAAAAAGCACATCGCTATATCATGCTGAACAAGCCCCGCGGCTACGTGACAACGCTCTCGGACGAACAGGGCAGAAAATGCGTCACGGATCTGCTCACGGATGTCGGAGAGCGCGTGTACCCCATCGGGCGGCTTGACCGCAACTCGGAGGGGCTTCTGCTGTTCACCAACGACGGCGAATTTGCAAACGACATCATGCATCCCTCACGGGAAGTGTCGAAAACTTATCGCGTGACGGTGCGCCCGCCTGTCTCGGAAGATCAGCTTGCGCGAATGGCGGCAGGTGTCACGCTGGATGACGGATTTCAGACATCGCCTGCAAACATTGTGACACAGACGGTCGAGGCGGAGCGTGTGGTGCTGCTCGTGACGATTCACGAAGGCAAAAAGCGCGAGGTGCGCCGAATGTGCGACGCAGTGGGGCTGGAAGTGGCGCGACTGCGGAGAACGAGCATCGGGCCGGTGAAACTCGGGATGCTGAAACCCGGAGCATGGCGCGATCTGACCTCGGAAGAACTGCGCGCACTGCGTCAGGCGATCGGCAGAGAGAAATAAAGACACAATATAAAAATGAGGACGACTTTCGGTCGTCCGCATTTTTGTATCTGCGATAAATGCACGTTTGTCGGGAATCAGTCCATCTTCGGCAGTTTTTCGAGTGCAGCAGCAATTTCGTCATCCGTCGGGATATAATCCGTCAAAGTGCCGTTGTTGTGCTTCTCATATGCCATCATGTCAAAATAGCCGGTACCCGTCAAGCCGAACACGATGTTCTTCGCTTCGCCCGTTTCCTTGCATTTCATTGCCTCGTCGATCGCAACCTTGATCGCGTGTGAACTCTCAGGCGCAGGCAAAATACCCTCGACCCGTGCAAACTCGACTGCCGCCTTGAACACCTCTGTCTGCTTGACCGACACCGCCTCCAGCAAGCCCTGATCATGCAGCTCCGAAAGCGTGCTGTTCATGCCGTGATAACGCAGACCACCCGCATGATTCGGCGCAGGGATATAATCGCAGCCCAGCGTGTACATCTTCGCCAGCGGACAGATCATGCCCGTATCGCAGAAGTCATACGCATATTTTCCTCGTGTCAGCGACGGACAGGATGCAGGCTCGACTGCGATGAATTTGTAATTTGCCTCGCCGCGAAGCTGCTGTCCGGCAAACGGCGCGATCAAGCCACCCAGATTGGAACCGCCGCCCGCACAGCCGATGATGATATCCGCCTGAATGCCGTATTTGTCGAGTGCCGCTTTTGCCTCCAGACCAATGACCGACTGATGCAGCATCACCTGATTCAGCACAGAGCCCAGCACATAGCGATAACCCTCGTTGGACGATGCGCATTCCACTGCCTCGGACACCGCACAGCCCAGACTTCCGCCCGTGCCGGGATGCTCCGCAAGAATTTTTCTGCCAACTGCCGTCGTCTCGGAGGGCGACGGTGTCACCGATGCGCCGTAAGTGCGCATCACCTCGCGGCGAAACGGCTTCTGCTCATAGCTGACCTTGACCATGAACACCTTGCAGTCCAGATCGAAATAAGAACACGCCATCGAAAGTGCCGTGCCCCACTGACCTGCACCCGTCTCGGTGGTGACGCCCTTCAAGCCCTGCTTTTTTGCATAGTAAGCCTGTGCGATCGCAGAATTGAGCTTGTGACTGCCCGATGTGTTATTGCCCTCAAACTTATAATAGATGTGAGCGGGGGTGCCGAGTTTCTTTTCCAGACAATATGCACGCACCAGCGGCGCAGGACGATACATCTTATAAAAATCGCGGATCTCCTCAGGAATCGGGATATAGGCGTCCTGATCGTTCAGTTCCTGCTCGGCAAGCTCGCGGCAGAACACCTGTGAAAGCTCATCGAGCGTCGCAGGCTTGTGCGTCTGCGGGTTGAGCAGCGGTGCAGGCTTTTTCTGCATATCCGCGCGCAGATTGTACCATGCCTTCGGCATTTCGTCTTCAGTCAGATAGATTTTGTAAGGGATGTTCGGATTTGCCATTTGGATGCACTCCTTTCAGAATTGCGGCAAAAGCTGCCGCGGTCGGATGTCGGGGAATCATAGTATGTGCGGTTTTCAAAATAAAAATCGCCCGTCCCCGACAAAATCAGTTTGTCAAGGACGAGCGTTGCTCGCGGTGCCACCTTGATTCGCAGCAGATATCTCCGCCGCGCACTTACGGAATACTACCATATTCCTGACAACTCACGTATGTCCACACGTCGCAGTTTTATCGGCATGAAGCTGCCGACTGCGCCCTCCGCGGGCCATTTGATGACTTGTGTTCCGTTCGGTTCTCAGCATCCCGAACTCTCTGTGGGGGCATCATCATCTTTATCTCCGCATCAACGGTTTCTGCCTGTATTATAGCACGGAAAATCGGATTTGTCAAGTGCTTTTTTGTGGATAATTCAGGAATTTGTTTCCGCAGATGAATGCGGCATTGCATCGAGCTCGGCAAGCTGATGCATATTTTCCGAATCGAGAATGCCCAAAACAGGGGATGCATCGCGGATGTCTTCGCGGGAACGGTCATGATAGCCATTCAGATAATGCATCGAAAGGGGCACGGATTCATCATCGAGAATGTCATCCATCCTGTCACTGCGGTGAACGACTTCATCTGCCTTGACACGCACGCCTTCCAGTTCTGCCTGATAGCGTGTGATCTTTTCCTTGACCTGCCGCCGCTCACTCTGCTCCGCAAACGTAAAATCAAAGACCGGAAACCCTTCCTCCTCTGAAAGATCAGCCCACTGACCGCAGCGAAAAAGAAGCCAGATACAAAAGCCGACCGCAGGCAGCAGCAGCGCAATACCCAGCAGCGAATACACGAGTGCCACACACAAAGCGGTGAAAATCATCAGATAAATGCACAGATTCCGCTTTCGCAGAAGTGCTGCCGCCAAACAACCACCGTAAACAGGCAGCGAAAGCAACCCTGCCGCAATGATATTTTGCTGCAAAAGAATTTGTCCCCAGCTTGACAGCCAGTTGTGATTCTCGGCTTTGACACCCAAACCTGTCATCAGCATCAGACCAGCCGAAGCCGCCCCGAAAATCGCCAGAAGATAAATGGACGCCAACGCAAGCTTCTCAAACGAATGCTCCAGCCGCTCCTTTTTTTTGCGGTTGATATCAAACCGTTTGCGCCGTGTTTCATCGTCGTAGATACTCGGCATCGGAATCTCACACCTCTCTCTTTCGCCGCACAGCCCCAAAAAACAAACCCCCCCGCCCGAATGCTTTTTTCGCCCAAAAAATTACGGGGAAAAATGCATTCCGTGAGGGGTGATTTTTCGCGTGGCAGCGGCAAAACCGCAATAGCACCAAAAAAGCCGTACTTCACCCGAATGAAATGCGGCAGATTATATGAAGTTGCAGAAAGAGCCTTCCCAAAGCTTGACAAACAGGCGAAATTTCAGTATAATATTAGAATGCCTGATTTAGCGCAATCAGCTCTTTGCTGCATAAAGTATAGCACAGAATCCACGGATTGTCAAGCCCCAAATTTCCCGATTTCGCATCCACCCTCTCAGGCATTCGGGAGAGAAGAAGGCATCTCAAATCCTGCGGAGCAGAAGCTTGTTTTTCACGTTTCTGTGTTGATTGCGTTTGATTCATACAGCCGTTGTTCAACAAAAAGTCAGGAGGTTTTTGCCCATGAGTTCGCAAACCAATCCCCAGCCGCGTATGCAGGTTTCCGTCACCGAACGAAAAGTCGGAAAAAATACGCGCCTGAGCTTCGGCAAAATCAACGAGGTTTTGCAGATGCCGAACCTGATTGAGGTACAGAAAAATTCCTACAACTGGTTCAAAACCGAGGGCCTGCGTGAGGTGTTCCGCGATGTCGCTGCCATTACCGACTTCAACGGAAACCTCCAGTTAAGCTTCATCGACTTCAAAATCGACGAAACACCCAAGTACACCATTGCCGAATGCAAGGAGCGCGATGTTACCTATGCCGCACCCCTTCGCGTGACCGTTTCGCTCTGGAACAAAGAAACAGATGAAGTCAAAAAGAGCGAGATCTTCATGGGCGATATGCCGCTGATGACCGAAAGCGGCACCTTCGTCATTAACGGCGCAGAACGTGTCATTGTCTCGCAGCTCGTGCGTTCTCCGGGCGTTTACTATGCGTGCGCAAAGGACAAGTCGGGCAAGGATCTGTTTTCTTCCACCGTCATCCCGAACCGCGGCGCATGGCTCGAATACGAAATGGATGCCTCTGATGTCATCTATGTCCGTATCGACAAAAACCGCAAAATCCCGCTGACGACCTTTATCCGTGCATTGGGTATCGGTTCTGATGAGGAGATCTATGAACTGTTCGGCAACGACCCCCGCCTGAAAGCCACGATCGAACAGAAGGAAAGCGCAGGCAAGGACGGTGAGCGCAACACCTCCGAAGCACTGCTCGAAGTCTATAAAAAAATGCGCCCCGGCGACCCCGCGACCATCGACGCGGCGGAAACCCTCATCAACAACTATTTCTTTGATGCGAAACGCTACGATCTGTGCCGTTTCGGCAGATATAAGTATAACAAAAAGCTGGGCATCGCCTCCCGTCTGGCAGGTCATGTTCTCTCCCGCCCGATCGTCAGTGTCATGACAGGCGAACTGCTCGCCGTTGAAGGTCAGAAAATTGATTTTGAACTGGCACAGGCGATCGAACAGGCAGGCGTGACCGAAGCTTTCATCAACGTCGAGGTCAAACAGATCCACACCGATGAAAAGACCCACGAAACCACTTCCGAAATGGTCACCCGCGAGGTCAAGGTGCTGGGCAACGGCATGGTCGATATCAACGGCTACATCGACTTTGACGCTGCTGATTACGGCATCAACGAGAAGGTTTCCGCCCGCGTGCTGCTCGAAATTCTCGAAGAAGCAAACGGCGACAGAGAACTCCTCGAAGAAGGCATCAAAAAGCGCGCCGATGAGCTCGTGCCCAAGCACATCATCCGCGACGACATCTTTGCCTCCATCAGCTACTTCTGCAACCTCTGTGACGGTGTCGGCACTGTGGACGATATCGACCACCTCGGCAACCGCCGTATCCGCTCCGTCGGTGAGCTGCTCCAGAATACGTTCCGCATCGGCTTCAGCCGCATGGAGCGCATGATCCGTGACCGCATGAGCCTGCAGGCTGCCGATCTCGACAACCTCTCGCCCCAGAATCTCATCAACATCCGTCCGATCACAGCAGCGATCAAGGAATTCTTCGGTTCCTCTCCGCTGTCGCAGTTCATGGACCAGAACAACCCCCTCGCAGAGCTGACACATAAGCGTCGTCTCTCCGCATTGGGTCCGGGCGGTCTGTCTCGTGACCGTGCAGGTTTTGAAGTGCGTGACGTTCACTATTCGCACTACGGCAGAATGTGCCCGATCGAAACACCTGAAGGTCCGAACATCGGTCTGATCTCCTATCTTGCATCGTTCGCAAGAATCAACACCTACGGCTTCATCGAGGCACCGTACCGCAAGGTCGATAAGGCGACAGGCGTTGTCACCGATGAAGTGCTCTATATGACTGCCGACGTCGAGGATAACTACTACGTCGCGCAGGCAAACGAACCCCTCACCGAAGACGGCAAGTTCGCAAGAAAGCGTGTTACCGCTCGTCACCGCGAGCAGATCCTCGAATGCGACCGCGAAATGATCGACTTCATGGATGTATCCCCGAAGATGGTTGTTTCTGTCGCTACCGCAATGATCCCGTTCCTCGAAAACGATGACGCAAACCGTGCCCTCATGGGCTCGAACATGCAGCGTCAGGCAGTGCCGCTGCTCAAAACCGAGCGTCCGTTCGTCGGCACCGGCATGGAGTATAAGGCTGCTGTCGATTCGGGCGTGTGCGTTCTCGCAAAAGAAGCAGGTACAGTCGTTTCCGTCTCCGCAGATGAAGTCGTCATCAAATACGGTCAGCGCGAGGACGAGATCCACCGCTATCAGCTCATCAAATTCAAGCGTTCCAACCAGGGCACCTGTGTCAACCAGAAGCCGATCGTCGATGTGGGCGAACATGTGGAAGTCGGTCAGGTCATTGCCGACGGCCCCGCAACCTGCGACGGCGAGATCTCGCTGGGTAAGAATGCCCTCATCGGCTTCATGACCTGGGAAGGCTATAACTACGAGGACGCTGTTCTGCTGAATGAGCGTCTGGTGCGTGAGGATGTATTCACCTCCGTCCACATTGAAGAATATGAGATCGAGTGCCGCGACACGAAGCTCGGACCGGAAGAGATCACCCGCGATATCCCGAACGTCGGCGATGACGCGCTGAAAGATCTGGACGAACGCGGTATCATCCGCATCGGTGCAGAGGTCCACGCAGGCGATATTCTGGTCGGTAAGGTCACACCGAAGGGCGAAACCGAACTCACCGCCGAAGAACGTCTGCTGCGTGCAATTTTCGGTGAAAAAGCAAGAGAAGTCCGCGATAACTCGCTGAAGGTGCCGCACGGCGAAGCCGGCATCATCGTTGATGTCAAGATCTTCGACCGCACCAACTGCGATGAACTCGGACCCGGCGTCAATATGATGGTGCGCTGCTATATCGCACAGAAACGTAAGATCTCTGTCGGCGATAAGATGGCGGGTCGTCACGGCAACAAGGGCGTTGTCTCCCGCATTCTCCCTGAGGAGGATATGCCGTTCCTCGAAGACGGTACGCCGCTCGATATCTGCCTGAACCCGCTGGGCGTTCCTTCCCGTATGAACATCGGTCAGGTGCTGGAAGTCCACCTCGGCATGGCTGCAAAGGCTCTGGGCTGGCATATCATGACACCTGTTTTCGACGGCGCACACGAGGATGATATCCGTAAGTGCTACGCGATGGCACAGGAAAAGAACGATATGGCAAATGCCGAAAAGGAAGAACAGGACTTCCTGCTGAAACCGATGGAAAAGGTCATCGATACGCAGTCGCTGACCTATGCAAATGACTGTAAGTTCACCGTCTATGACGGCAGAACAGGCGAAAAATTCGATAACCGTGTCACAGTCGGTTATATGTACTATCTGAAACTCCACCACCTCGTTGACGATAAGATCCATGCACGTTCCGTTGGCCCTTACTCGCTGGTCACCCAGCAGCCTTTGGGCGGTAAGGCACAGTTCGGCGGACAGCGTTTCGGTGAAATGGAAGTCTGGGCACTCGAAGCTTACGGTGCAGCCTACACCTTGCAGGAGATCCTCACCGTCAAGTCCGATGATACCACAGGCCGTGTCAACACCTACGAGGCAATCGTCAAGGGTCAGAATGTACCGAAGCCCGGCATTCCCGAATCGTTCAAGGTGCTCATCAAGGAGCTCCAGTCGCTCGGCCTCGATGTCCGCGTGCTGGATGAAGAACAGCAGGAGATCGACCTCAAGCAGAGCTTCGATGACGACGACATGATTCCGCAGGGCAGCGATTTTGATGACGAGGATACCGCAGACCGCACCCGCTATAACGACGTCGATATGGGCGATGAAGGCTATTCCACCAACCCGCTTGACCTCGATTCCGATGTGTACTGCGCGTCCGATGACGGCGAGCCGGATGAGGATGAAGAGGAAGACGAGTATATGGATCCCAATGAGGACGATCTCAGCGGCGGCTTCGACCTGGACGGCGAAGATTTCTAATGCCCCTTGTTCTCACAAAACCGCACAACGCGTATGAAAGGAATCCCGCAGATGCAGCAAACACCTGCATCTGCGGTGAACGGACACTGACCGAAACCCCCTGAAACCCCCGTTTCATCGGTTTCGACACATATACGATTTAGGAGGGAACGTTTTGGAATTCACGACCTTTGATTCCATTAAAATCGGTTTGGCATCCCCCGAACAGATTAAAAGCTGGAGCTGTGGCAAGGTTGAACGCCCCGAAACCATCAATTACCGTACACAGAAGCCCGAAAAAGGCGGTCTGTTCTGCGAAAAGATCTTTGGACCGACCAAAGACTGGGAATGCTACTGCGGAAAGTTCAAGAAGATCCGCTTCAAGGGCAAGATCTGCGACCGCTGCGGCGTTGAAGTTACACGCGCAAAAGTCCGCCGTGAGCGTATGGGTCACATCGAACTGGCTGCCCCTGTTTCCCACATCTGGTATTTTAAGGGTACCCCGTCCAGAATCGGACAGGTTTTGGAGATCTCCCAGAAGCGTCTGGAAGAAGTCCTCTATTTCACCAAGTATATCGTCACCGACCCCGGAAAGCCCGACCCCGTCCATCCCGGCAACTATGAGACAGGCCTGCTCAAGCAGCAGCTCCTCACCGAAAAGGAATATTACGATGCCATTGAAAAATACGGTGCCGATTCCTTCACCGCAAAAATGGGCGCGGAGGCGATTCTCGACCTCTTGCAGGAATACAGCCCCGACCGCTACGACGCCTTCCGTGATAAGCTGGAAGATGAAGGCCTGCTGACACTCGATGCACAGCAGCGTGAAGCCTGCCGTCACTGCGAACTGGGTCATCACTGCAACACCTGCTCATTCTGTGCCGATGTCACCGATGAGTGGAGAAACAACCTCGAAATGGTGTCTGACAGCCTCAAAGATGAACTGGAAGACCTCAATGCAAAGAACAACACCCGTCAATCCACCCAGAAATCGCAGAAGCGCGTCAAGCTGCTGAAGCGTCTGGAGATCATCGAGGCATTCCGTCTTTCGGGCAACCGCCCTGAATGGATGGTCATGACGGTCATCCCCGTCATCCCCCCCGATATCCGCCCGATGGTCATGCTTGACGGCGGCAGATATGCAACCTCTGACCTCAACGACCTCTATCGCCGCGTCATCAACCGTAACAACCGCCTGCAGAGAATGCTCGAACTCGATGCCCCCGATATCATCGTCCGCAACGAAAAGCGTATGCTGCAGGAAGCTGTCGATGCCCTCATCGACAACGGCAGACACGGCAGACCTGTCACAGGCCCCAACAACCGTGCGCTGAAATCCCTCTCCGATATGCTGAAGGGCAAGCAGGGCCGTTTCCGTCAGAACCTGCTCGGTAAACGTGTTGACTACTCCGGCCGTTCCGTTATCGTTGTCGGCCCTGAACTGAAAATGTATCAGTGCGGCCTGCCGAAGGAAATGGCACTCGAACTGTTCAAACCGTTTGTCCTCAAGCGTCTGGTCGATCTGAACAAGATCCAGAACATCAAGAGTGCAAGAAAAATGGTCGATCGTGCCAACGACGACGTCTGGGATGCACTCGAAACCGTCATCAAAGATCACCCCGTCATGCTCAACCGTGCGCCTACCCTGCACCGTCTGGGCATTCAGGCATTCGAGCCGATTCTCGTCGAGGGCCGTGCCATTAAGCTGCACCCGCTGGTGTGTACCGCTTTCAACGCCGACTTCGACGGCGACCAGATGGCTGTTCACCTCCCGCTTTCTGCTGAAGCACAGACCGAAGCACGCTTCCTCATGCTGGCAGCCAACAACCTGCTGAAACCGTCTGACGGTAAGCCGGTTGCCGTGCCGACACAGGATATGATCCTGGGTTCCTACTACCTGACGATGGTCAAGGACGGCGAACCCGGTGAGGGCAAGGTGTTCCGCGATGTGGATGAAGCCATGATGGCTTACCACGAGCATTATATCACCCTCCACTCCAAGATCAAGGTGCGCATCACCAAAGAACAGGGCGACAGAAGAATCGCCAAGATCATCGACTGCACCGTCGGCAGACTCATCTTCAACGAGATCATCCCGCAGGATCTGGGCTTTGTTGACCGCACCAAGAGCGAACACCAGTTCGATCTTGAGATCACCCAGCTTGTCAAAAAAGGCGTTCTCTCCGATATCATCGAACGCTGCATCCGTATCCACGGCACAACCACCACTTCCGAGGTGCTGGATAAGATCAAGGCACTGGGCTATAAGTATTCCACCATTTCCGGCATCACCGTTGCCGTCATCGACGCGGAGATCCCGCCCCAGAAAAAGGATATCCTTGCAAAAGCCGATGCACAGGTCGAAGAACTCGATATGCAGTATAAATTCGGCTATATCTCGGGGCAGGTCAAATCCCAGAAGGTCATCGAAATCTGGAACGATGCGACCAACCAGGTCACCGAGGCTCTGAAAGCAAATCTCGACCCGTTCAACCCCATCAACATGATGTCCGATTCCGGTGCCCGTGGTTCTATCAACCAGATTCGTCAGCTCGCCGGTATGCGTGGTCTGATCGCAAATACTTCCGGTACCACCATCGAAATCCCTGTCCGCGCGAATTACCGTGAAGGTCTGAACATTTCCGAATACTTCATCTCCTCTCGTGGTGCGCGTAAAGGTTTGGCTGATACCGCACTTCGTACCGCTGACTCGGGTTATCTGACCCGTCGTCTCGTCGATGTTTCGCAGGATGTCATCATCCGTGAGATCGACTGCGGCGCAACAGAGGGTATCGACGTTTACCGCATCGTCAGCAAGAAGGGCAAAAGCGTTCAGGAGATCGAACCGCTGACAGAACGTCTCGTCGGCCGTTATCTTGTCGAAGACCTGCGTGACGAAAAGAATGAGCTGTTCATTCCCAAGACCCGCGCCATGACCAAAGCCGATGCACAGAAGATCGTCGAGGCAGGCATTGAGCGTGTCACCATTCGTTCGGTGCTGCGCTGCAAGGCAAAGCACGGTGTCTGCGCAAAGTGCTATGGCGTCAACCTCGCAAACAACAACCTCGTTTCCGTCGGCGAAGCTGTCGGTATCATCGCGGCACAGTCCATCGGTGAACCCGGTACACAGCTTACGATGCGTACCTTCCACACGGGCGGTATCGCAAACGCAGAGGATATCACACAAGGTTTGCCGCGTGTTGAGGAACTGTTTGAATCCCGCCGTCCGAAGGCATCCGCAATCCTCGCACGCACTCCGGGTATTGTCAACATCCACGAAGAAAACGGCAACAAGGTCGTCGTGATTCATGACCCCGAAACCGATACCGATTCCACACCGTACAGCATTCCCTATAACGCATATTTGCAGGTTGCTGACGGCGACACCGTTGAACGCGGTGCAAAGCTGACCGGTGGTTCCATCTATCCGCCCGATCTGCTCGCCATCCTCGATGTGCAGGCTGTCCAGAATTACATCATTGATGAAATTCAGGCTGCTTACCGTCAACAGGGTGTTGGTATCAACGATAAACACATCGAAGTCATTGTTCGCCAGATGCTCCGCAAGGTGCAGGTCGTCGATGCAGGCAGCAGCTATCTCCTGCCCGAAACGCTTGTCGATCGCCGCGAAATCGATGCCGTCAATGCTGAATTGCAGGCTCGCATCGACGCAGGCGAAACCGATCTGCAGCTTGTCACTACGGCTCCTGTGCTTCAGGGTATCACCAAGGCGTCCTCCACTTCCGAGAGTTTCCTCTCCGCAGCATCCTTCCAGGAGACCACAAAGGCTCTCACCGATGCAGCAATCCGCGGCAAGAGCGACTATCTGCTCGGCTTGAAGGAAAACGTCATCATCGGTAAGCTGATTCCCGCCGGTACGGGTATGTCAACCTACAATAATGTGGAAGTCGTCCGTGCGGAGGGCTATCCCACACCCGCCGATCACACCGTTGCGCCGCTGCGCTACGACTCCTGATGTGTGACGGCAAGACCAATATTTGACACAACGCAAAAGGGGAATTTCGCTGGAATTTCCCCTTTTCGTTTTACCGACAGATACAGATAGAATAGGAAGTGAAAGCCATGACAAAACGTATTTTTGCGGCTGTGACGGCGATCTGGCTCGCTGCGGCACTGCCCGTGAATGCAGCTGCCGAAACCACCACGGCTGAAACAACTACCACCACCGCAGAAACCACAACCGCTGCCGATTCCTCCGCCACAACCACATCCGCGGAAACAACGACGACGACAACCGCAACCGAAACCACCACCGTATCCACCCCTGCATCAACCACAACCTCCACCACCTGTGACCCGCTCTCCGGTATGCAGTACACAGTCAGCGAAAATGGCGTATGTATTGATATTTTCAACTGGTATAACGAGTCGGTCGTCACGGTGCCTGAAACGATCGAAGGCAAACCTGTCACAAAAATCGGCAGCCGTGCATTTCAGTATTGCTATGCGGATGCTGTGATCCTGCCCGACACCGTCACCGAAATCGGCGATTATGCCTTTGTGGGCTGCTGCTATCTCACCGCGTTTGATGTTCCGCAGGCTTGCAAAAAAATCGGATACAGTGCATTTTCGGGCTGCGATTCACTTGCTTCCATCAGCGTGCCCGATTCCGTCACCGAAATTGGTGCCTACGCGCTCGAAGACACCGCATTTATATCGCAGAACAGCAATGATTTCGTCATGCTTGGCGATGGGCTGCTCTATGCCTATCAGGGGCAAAACACGGCACAGGTCACGATTCCCGATACCGTCAAAACCATCGGCGCTTACGCATTCGCGGAGCATCACGAGTTGACCGCTGTCACGATTCCCGCATCGGTGGAGCGCATTCAGGACGGTGCATTTGAATACTGCACGGAACTTGCCAAAATCGACCTGCAAGGCACACCCGGCGAATTGGCACTCGGTGCCGTGGCAAACACCAAATGGTTCACCGAAAGCAAAGAGGATTTTCTCACTCTCGGCAGCATTCTCGTCGCATATCACGGCGACGATACGGAAGTCACGGTGCCGGAAGGCATCACGGCGATCGGCAACAGCGCATTTGAAAACAACCCTGCGGTCGCAATTGTGCGCCTGCCCGAATCCGTCACGGAAATACGCAAAGCGGCGTTTTACAAATGTAGTTCGCTTCAGGTGCTGACGACGGGCAATCAGGTGAAAAGCATCGGTGATGCTGCATTTTTCCGCTGCACGGCACTGAAATATATTCGTGTGGGACAAGCACTGGAGCGTATTGGTGAACGCGGATTTGCGTCGTGCGACAATTTGACAGAAGTGCATCTGCCCGATACGGTCACGGAAATCGGCGACAAAGCAATCGGGTGGAATTATGATCCTGATGCCGATAGCTACAAGAAAAATGACGCAGTTACGATATTTGCAAACGCTGAACCCGTCATCGCCTATGCAGAGGCAAATGACATCGCACACGAGCCGCTGCCCGAGGAGGAAAACACCGAACCTGCACCGATCGTCACCACCACAGCAGGTCTGGACGATGTGCTGAAGGCGGCAAAAGACCCGAATCTGCGCGGCGGCGTGATCGCAGCAGGCACAGGCGGCGTTCTGGTCGTCGGCGCACTGATCGCATGGCTTTTCCGCAAAAAGAAATAAAAAAAGGAACCATCCCAAAAGTTACGGGATGGTTCTTTTTTTATCGGAAATACATGAAAATCCAGATGAGCAGACCATATACGGCAGAAGCGGCAGAACCGTAGAGGATCACGGGGCCAGCAATCGTGAAAATCTTCGTACCAACGCCCAAAATGAAGCCTTCAGTTTTGGATTCGACCGCCGCAGAGGATACGGCATTTGCGAAGCCCGTAATCGGGACAAGCGTGCCCGCGCCGCCGTGTTTGGCAAGCTTTTCGTAAAGCCCGAGCCCCGTGAACAGCGCCGAGCAAAAAACCAGAATCACCGAAGTCCATGCCGCCGCATCTTTTTCCGATATCGAAAAAGAGAGCAAAATCGTGCGAATCACCTCGCCAAGCAAACAAATCGTGCCGCCGATGCAGAATGCTTTTGGCAGCGTTTGCCGCGATGGAGTCTGCTGCGATGCCTGCCGCACCAATGCCTGATATTCTTTCGGGGACATTTCACCCATAGAAAACGCTCCTTTCCGCGTGTTTGCTTTATTTTTCGCGAAAAAGAGCGTTTTATTCATTTGGCAGCGGGAATCAGTGAAAATGTGCCGTTGAGGCACTCCGCAAAGAAGGCATCGTTATCATCGAAAATCCAGATTTTACGTGTTATTTCGTCAATTCCGTTCTGCTGTGGCGAAAAACTCCAAAGGTTGGATTCAAACGTGTAGGCAGGGACGTAATCCTCGAAAAAGCCGCCGATCGTGTCATGGCTCTGAACATACGCATCATAATCCGCGTATTTAGGGCGTTTTTCGTTGCTGTTGCAGTTGAGTGTGTACGTATAATCCGTATCATCGCTGAACAGGGCGCGGAGCACCGCAGAGGGCTGATTGTAAGTGAATGTCAGCGTGCGTTTGCCCGAATTTTTCGTATTTGCGTGATATTTGAAATTGTTCAGTGAAAACTGATACGTCGTTCCGCTGACCAGATTTTCTTTCACGTCGTTGATGGGGAATGCGGAACTGGAATTGGCGGGCAACTGCGGATTTGTTTCAAGGAAAATATTGCTGTCGATGTCGATGGGAATCTTCGTATCTGCGTTGATCAACGATAATATCCCTGACACGGTTATGTCAGAATCGGTGCCGTTTATCATTGTCACAAGCAATGTGTCTGCCGCTGTCTGCTGCACGTCGCAAATGACGACATCACCACAAAAACACAGCTTCTCCTTGATTTCCGACTGCCGCTGCATGACTTCATCAAAACTTTTGCGCCGAGCCAGAAACGTTGACCAGAGATTTTCGAGTGCCTCAGCGGTGACGGTTTCCTGCGGCGGATTCATCAGGCGTGTGACTTGCGCAAACTGCGTTTCAGCCATGCTGTAAATCTCGGACACATCTTCATTGCAGGCTTGATATCTCGAAATCAATGAAGATACTTGACTTTCGTTCCCTGTGAATGCTGTTTCCGCGTTGCTTCTGCTGCTGTCTGCATACTCAGCAGCAGCCTTGTTGTAAAGGATCACGGCGGTGCCGCAGACAATCACAACCGCTGCCGCGACGCTCACAAATCGACGCAGATAGGACGTTTTCGTAATCGGAGTTTGATTTTGCATCCCGTCACGCGGCTTGATATCATCAAAATCATTGCTGATGCTTGCATTTTCGGCGATACCCGCATCTGCCGTCTGTAAACGGATCTTTGCCAGAGTATCATTTCTGAACCGCTGTGAGGCGCGGATTTTTCGAGCAGATTCTGCATATTCCGACAAAATATCCTTGGACTCATCAGATTTCAAAGCACATCATTCTCCTTTCCGAATTGATCTTTCAGGGCACGGCGGGCGCGGCGAATGCGAGAAGCGACGGTGCTGCGCGGAATTTGCAGTATCTTCGCGGTTTCTGATATCGTGTAACCCTCCACGAAATGCAGGCACATCGGCAGGCGAACCTCTTTGGGCAAACGCATGACCGCTGCGAGAATGCTCTCCTCACGCGATGTGAAAATCGTCGCAGATTCTGATAAAATCTGCTCTGTCTCCAGAGAAACGGTGCGCGTATGCTCTGCGGATTTGTTCATATCTTTGGCGAGATTGACCGCAGTGCGAATCAGCCACGGCAGGATGTGGTCATCCTCCATCTCATCAGGGGCGGCAAGCAGACGCAAAAACGCTTCCTGCGTGCAGTCCTCCGCCTCATGCTGCGTGCCTGTCATGTGCCATGCCGCACGGAGAACCTTGTCCGAACACTTCAGGAATGCCGATTCTACGCGGTTTTTGTGCATCCGTTGACCACCTCCCGTTCACGGTATGACAGCCCCTAATTTATATACGATTGCGGGGCAAAAAAATGTTCACGTTCAAGAAATATTTATCATTTATCGAATTGTCACGGCTGCCACAGATACAGGCGGCAGCGTCAACGTGATGGCATTCTCCGAAATCTCAAGTTGATGCGTAATTTCCATAGGCTTGACACGTTCAGGGGTATCGAAATCGTTGCAGGCAGTCATGACATCATGCAAAAGGCGTGCAGATACATTCTTTTGTGCAGCACTGACACCGATTTCCACAACCTGCGGTGAAAGCTGCGGATTGCAAAGCGTGATGAGCGTTTCCCCATCGCGGCGAGATGCGATGACCGAAACCTGCGGCAGCCCGTTCTCCTCGCCGATATCGCCCGAAATATCGAGCAAATGCGCGTTATGGTGATGTCTGAACATCTCGAAAACATGGTAGGTCGGTGTGCAGACGACCTGTTCGCCACGCGTCAGAATCAGCGATTGCAGCACGTTGACTGCCTGCGCCAGATTCGCCATTTTGACGCGGTCGGTGTGCCGATGGAAAATATGGAGCGTCATGGCAGCGAGAATCGCATCGCGCATTGTGTTTTGCTGATACAAAAACGCAGGATTTTCTTCCTTTTCCGTATCATACCACGCGCCCCATTCATCAACCGCCAGCGCGATTTTTTTCTCAGGATCGTACTTGTCCATCACCGCGCTGTGTTTGGTCAGCAGTTCGTCCATATAGCAGCCGCGTCGGATCGTGTCAAGATACTCGTCCTCTGAAAAGCGCACAGCATCGCCCTTTTTCTCCCACACGCCCGACGGCACAGTGTAGTAGTGCAGTGCAAGTCCCTGCATCATCGAGCTGTCCACACGCTGCATCATGCGCTCTGTCCACGCATAGTCGTCGCTGTTGGGACCGCAGGCGATTTTCTGCATCGGCATGCTGAAATCGTAGCTTTTGACAAAGCCCTGCCACTGACGATAACAGTCTGTATAATAATCGGCAGACATCAGCCCGCCGCCGCCCCATGCCTCGTTGCCGATGCCGACATACGGCAATTTCCACGCATTTACGCGTCCATTCGCACGGCGTTCACGGGTGAGCGCTGTGTCAAGATCGGAGGTACAGTAATGCACCCAGTCAGCGAGTTCCTGTACCGTGCCGCTGCCCATGTTTCCTGCAAGATACGGTTTTGCGCCCAGAATCTCACATAATGCGAAGAATTCGTGTGTGCCGAACCGATTGGTTTCGGGCACCCACCCCCAAACGGTATTGATGGTCTGCGGGCGGGTTTCGGGGGCGCCGATGCCGTCACGCCAGTGATAGGTGTCGGCAAAACAGCCGCCCGGCCACCGCAAAACGGGAATGTCCAGTTTTTTCAGCGCAGATACAACGTTTTCGTTGTAGTCTTGTCGTTTCTCCGACCAGATTCCGCCGTAGATGCATCTGCCAAGATGCTCGGCAAAATGCCCATATTGCTCTGCGGGGATGATGCTGTGATTCTCTGTTTCTCTCAGGTTCAGCTTGATTTTCATGGTAACACTCCTTCGCTGTTTCAAAAAAAGGACAGCCGTAGGTTTGCGCCGTGGGCTGTCCTCTTTGATTATACGTTTAGTAATATCTGATATCCTCGGTGAGCATTTCCTCGTAGGCGGGAAGATTGCTGAGGATCTTGCCCGTACCCTCCGCCACGCAGTCGAGCGGATATTCGGCAACGTAAACGGGCATTCCGGTCTCACGGTTGATGAGCTTGTCCATACCGCGCAAAAGAGCTCCGCCGCCCGTCAGTGTGATGCCCTGCTCGATCACGTCCGCAGAAAGCTCCGGCGGTGTGTTGCGCAGGGTTTCGCGAATGGCATCCAGCACGATCGACAGCGGCTCAGAAAGCGCCTCACGCACTTCACCCGATGTGATCGTGACGTTCTCGGGCAAGCCGTTGAGAAGATTTCTGCCGCGCAGTTCCATCGTGCTTTCGTGAACGTCAGGAAACGCCGAACCGATTTCCAGCTTGACCGTTTCCGCTGTGCGCTCACCGATCAGCAGATTGTATTTTTTGCGCACATAATTGACGATCGCCATATCAAAGGCATCGCCTGCCGTGCGCACAGATTTCGAGGATACGATGCCGCCCATGGAAATCACGGCGACTTCGCTTGTCCCGCCGCCGATATCGACGACCATAGTGCCCGTGGGCTGTAAGATATCAAGTCCTGCGCCCAAAGCGGCGGCAAGCGGCTCGAGAACAAGCTGTACGGGGCGAGCGCCGGCTTTTTCAGCGGCTTCCTTGACAGCTCTGCGCTCCACGGCGGTCACGCCCGATGGGATGCAGATCAGCACCCGTGCCTGCGTGAACAGCGAATGACGCATCGCTTTTTTGATGAATTCCTGAAGCATGGTCGCCGCGACGTCAAAATCAGCGATGACGCCGTCTTTCAGCGGTCTGACCGCAACGATCGAGCCCGGTGTTCTGCCGATGATCTCTTTTGCTTCCTTGCCCACGGAGCAGGCTTGGTCGGTGCGGGTGTTGACAGCCACCACCGACGGCTCACGCAGGATGATCCCTTTTCCGCGCACAAAAACAAGGGTATTCGCGGTTCCCAAATCAATGCCGATATATCTGGTAAACATAGTGCGCTCCTTCTTTGTTCTTTTTCTTTGGTTTTTGGCGTTATGTAAAGTATGACAGTGTGACATTGTGACATTGTGAGACTGTAAGATTGTCCTCTGCCGTGATGATTTTCACCATGCCAAATTGACCTAAATACTATTGTATCACAAATTTTGGGCGGCGACAATCCTTTTTTATAGGCTCGGTCATTTTCTGCGATTTCAACAAAATTGACCTGTTGACATCAAACACGTTGCACAAAAATCAGACGTCGTTCACAGCCAGTAGAGATGCATGGTGGTGTTTTCAAACGTGACGCAGTGAATGAGGCTGTGGGCGATGCCGCGTTTTTGCGCATCGGTGCAGGATGAAAACCTCGGAAATGCGTTTGTTTTGCACGTCTGTGCTTCGGCGGCGATTTGCTGTTCGAGGACGGCACATCGCGCAGACAGCTTGGAAATCGCGGCGGCAACAACGGGGATATCGGTGTCGTTAAGGTCGATGAGGCTTTGTTCGAGACGGGCTTTCCGCAGTTTTGCCGATTCGAGGTTCTGCTTTGCCGCCGCCGCGGCTGACGATGTATGCGGAGCGGGCAGCGGCAGCGATTGCAGTCTTTTCATCAGAGCACGCGAAAGCAGCGATTCTGCGTCGGTTTTGCGCCATGTTGCACCGATGCCGCCGCATTTGCCGCGCTTTCGCCCCGCGCACACGAGATATTCCGCACTGCGCCCGCGTGTAACAGTCACCGCAGAACCGCATCGGGCGCAGAACAGCAAACCGCCGTAAATACTGGATTTTCCGTGTGCAAGGGTTCGTGCCTGCCGATGCGCGGTCAGTTTTTGCTGACAGGCAAGCCATGTTTCCGCGGCGACAAATCCCTCATGCGGGGCGCAGATTGCCAGAACATCATGCAGATCCGTGAATTTTGCGTGATTGGCACGGCGATCGGCATAAAGGAAAACACCGTGGTGCAGGGGCAGGGGGTCTGGGGCGCAAAGTTCCGCTCCAAGGCTCGATAAGTACGTATATACGTGCATATCAGCCATAGCATACACGGGATTTCTCAAAATTCTGCCCACTGCCGCCGATGTCCACACATTGCCCCGCGCGGTCATCATGCCCTGCCGATTCCAGTGTGCTGCCAGCGCAGCGAGACTGCAATCGGGGGCAAGATAACGGCGAAAACCCTCGGCGATGATCGGTGCAGCATCGTCAATCGCAAGCATTTGCGTGGATTTGCCATCAAGCAGAGCAGGCACCTTGCGAAATCCGATGGGCGCGGTGCCGCCTGTGTCAAACCCGATTTTCGCCCGTGCAAATGCCGCATCGCGCACACGCCCACTGATGGTTTCGCGCTCCAGCTGTGCAAACACCATCAACAGACTTTGCATCGCCTGCCCCATCGGTGTGTCGGTTTCAAATCGTTCAGTGTGAGAGATAAAACGGATGCCGTGTGCCTGAAAAATGCGCAAAAGCTGAGTAAAATCTGCAAGATTGCGGCTGATGCGGTCAAGCTTGTAAACGATCACCGCGGAAAGCTGCCCCGCCTTTGCCGCCTGCATCATGCGTGTGAGGGCGGGGCGGTCGGTGTTTTTGCCCGAAAAACCGCTGTCGGCATATACCTCCACAGGGGCATTTTGGGGCGCATCACCCCGACAAAGTGCCTCCTGTGTCTCCAGGCTGACACTGTCGGCGCGGCTGACGGATTGACGGACATATATTGCGGTATGCATGGTCGTCCCCCTTCTTTGAATGCGGACAATTTGCTGTCTGCACGATGAATTGCAAAAGATGTTTTGTGCAATATGTTATAGGATTTCCTCGAAAAGTTGTGAAAAAAAAGACTTGAAATCCCACGCCTGTTATGCTATAATAAATTATACTCGCGCACATTGGATTTTATTGCCATGCGCCGCGATGAAAATTCCTCAAAACGCGAAAGAATACCAAAAAAAAGGAGCGTAATACTCATGAAGAAATTCGGTTATTTTGATGACGCGAACAAAGAATACGTCATTCAATCGCCCCAAACTCCCTATCCGTGGATCAACTACCTCGGAACACAGGCATTTTTCTCCCTGATTTCCAACACGGCAGGCGGCTATCATTTCTATAAGGATGCCCGTCTCCGCCGTATTACCCGTTATCGCTACAACAATGTCCCGATCGACATGGGCGGCCGTTATTTCTATATCAACGACGGCGGCACCGTCTGGAACCCCGGCTGGGCTCCCTCCAAAACCGAACTGGATGCTTATGAGTGCCGTCACGGCATGGGCTATACAATCATCACCGGTCAGAAAAATGATGTGAAGGCTGAGGTTACGTTCTTCGTGCCCCAGAATTTCAACGGCGAGATTCAGCGCGTGCGCCTGACCAACACCGGCAGTGCCGCAAAGAACTTCAAGCTGTTCTCGTTTGCGGAATGGTGCCTCTGGAATGCGCAGGATGACTCCACAAACTTCCAGCGCAACTTCAACACGGGTGAAGTCGAGATCGAAGGCTCCATCATCTTCCACAAGACCGAATATAAGGAACGCCGCGACCACTTCGCATTCTATGCAGTCAACAGCGACATTCAGGGCTTTGATACCGACCGTGAATCCTTCATCGGTCTTTACAACGGCTTTGAGAACCCGCAGTGCGTCATGGCAGGCAAGTCCTCCAACTCGGTGGCTGACGGCTGGTCGCCCATCGCTTCCCATTACTTCGATATCACCCTCGGCGCAGGCGAATCCAAAGAGCTGATCTTCATTCTCGGTTATGTGGAGAACCCTGTTGCAGAGAAATTCAACGCTGACGGTTCGATGAACAAATCCCGCGCATATGCGATGATTGAACAGTTCAACTCCTCCGACAAGGTGGACGCTGCCCTCGCAGAGCTGAAAACCATGTGGGACGAGCTGCTCAGCAAATATCAGGTCAACACCCCTGAGGACAAGATGAACCGCATGGTCAACATCTGGAATCAGTATCAGTGCATGGTCACGTTCAATATGTCCCGTTCCGCTTCCTACTTTGAAAGCGGCATCGGCAGAGGCATGGGCTTCCGCGATTCCAACCAGGATCTGCTCGGTTTCGTGCATCAGATCCCCGATCGCGCAAGAGAGCGTATCATCGACCTCGCATCGACCCAGTTTGAGGACGGCGGCTGCTATCACCAGTATCAGCCCCTGACCAAGAAGGGCAACGATGAAATCGGCGGCGACTTCTCGGATGACCCGCTGTGGATGATCCTTTCCGTCGCGGCATACATCAAGGAATCGGGCGATTATTCGATCCTCGACGAAATGGTGCCTTACGACAACGATCCCTCCACCGCACAGACCATGATGCATCACCTGAAGCAGAGCTTCTGGCACGTTGCAAACAATGTCGGTCCTCACGGACTGCCGCTGGCTATGCGTGCAGACTGGAACGACTGCATCAACCTCTCCTGCTGGTCTGACACACCGGGCGAATCTTTCCAGACCTCCACTTCTCCGAAGTTTGGCGACGAAAAGTACAGCCGTGTGGCAGAATCGCTGATGGTTGCAGGTCTGTTCACTTACGCAGGTCCTTCCTATGTCGAAATGTGCAAGCGCACGGGCGATGAAGTCGGTGCATCCAAGGCACAGGCAGAACTCGACAAGATGAAGAAGAACATCATGGAATACGGCTTCGACGGTGAATGGTTCCTCCGTGCTTACGACGATCTGGGAAGAAAGATGGGCTCTAAAGAATGCGAAGAAGGCAAGATCTTCATCGAACCGCAGGGCTTCATGGTCATGTCCGAAGTCGGCAAGGAAGTCGGCGCAGATATCAAGGCACTTGACAGCATCGACAAGTATCTCAACACAGAACATGGTCTGGTGCTGAATAATCCCGCATTCACGAAGTATTACATCGAATACGGTGAGATCTCCACCTATCCGGGCGGTTATAAGGAAAATGCAGGTATCTTCTGCCACAACAACGCGTGGATCATCTGCGCAGAGGCTTATGCAGGCAGAGGCGACAAGGCATTTGAATATTACAGCAAGATCGCTCCTGCATACCGCGAGGAGAAGTATTCCGACCTGCACCGCACTGAGCCGTATGTCTACGCACAGATGATCGCCGGCAAGGACGCTCGTCGTCACGGCGAAGCGAAGAACAGCTGGCTGACCGGTACTGCGGCATGGAACTTTGTCGCTGTTTCGCAGTATATCCTCGGCATTGTGCCCGATTGGGACGGCTTGAAGGTTGATCCTTCGATCCCGAAGGCTTGGGACGGCTTCACCGCATCCCGTCAGTTCCGCGGCGCAACCTATAACATCAAGGTGGAAAACCCGAACCATGTGTGCAAGGGCGTCGTTTCGATGACCGTTGACGGCAAACAGGTGGATGGCAATGTCATTCCCGTTTGCGCAGGCGGCGTACACGAGGTCACTGTTGTCCTCGGCTAATGCAAAAAACGTCAAAACGGTGTGAGTTTCGGCTCATGCCGTTTTGCGCTGTTTCAAGGAGATCATCATGGATTTTTGGAGTACATTAAGTTCAGGACTCGACCGTTTTGCGGATAAGCTTGACCGCCTCAGCACCGGATCCTCACTGGAAGACAGCACCTACGGCATCATGGAAAAGGATTACTGCTGGGAGGAACTGGATTATGCAGGGGATTATACACTTCAGCGGCACATCGTATCGGGCGACTGCCGCATCGTAGATAAATACGGCGCGGTGGTGGAGCGCGGCAAACAGGCAGATCTGGAACAATCCATGATTCGCCGCAGTGCCCAGCAGGCAGCTTATAACGCCGCAAATCCGATACCCCGCAGCGCAGAAATGCCGTTCTCTGCGGACTTCACCCCAATGCCGACTGCCGCAAATCCCCCCGTGCAGGCGATCTACGGCGATATCATCGGCGTGGTGCGCAGAAACGGTGCATACACCCACTACGGCATTTACGTCAGTGACACCTGCGTGATTCATTATGCGATCCCCGCGAGTATGTCGGTGGGGCACGCAACGATTCACGCCACAAGCCTTAAGCTGTTTCTCCGCAATGCCACCGAGTATTTCATCCTCGATTTTCCCAAGCCCTATCAGCCACCCGTTGTGCTTGGCAACGACCAGCCGCACAACGAGACCATCAGCGAACAGGTGGCGCGGCGGTTGCAGCAGCAATACGGCTATCACCTCTATACGCCCATTGAAACGGTAAACCGCGCAAAATCGCGCATTGGTGAGACACATTACAATCTGCTGACCAACAACTGCGAACATTTTGCCATCTGGTGCAAAACGGGCGTCAGTGAATCCCTGCAAATATCGGAAATGCTCGGCGTGCTTGGAAGTGCGGCAGGATTCCAATTCCACAAGCCGTTTCACTGGAGGTAACAAATGAGCAACACGAGAAAAATCGCGCTGATGCTTGGAATTTCGGTAATGCTATCTCTATGCGGCTGCGGTGAATCCTCCGAGATTCCCGCAGAAACCACTGCAACCACCGAACCGCCCGTCATTCTCACCACAACAACCGCGACAAAACCGCAGAAAATCATCGAAACATCGGCGCAGGAGACACCCATCGGGGCAGGCACGGAAAACGGTCCCGAGGCTGCCGCAAAACTGTATTACAGCAAGACAGTGTTTGAATTTATCAGCCTTGAGGATATCACCATCCGCGAGGACTATGTGAAATATTACGCAAAACTGAAGAAAAACGGCAAAATGGTTGATCCCGACCGCTACATCACCCTTGCCTATCAGGACGGGGCGTGGAAAGTCGTCGAGGAGGGCTATTGAGCCATCGGAGAGGAGAAAATCATGCAGAAGCGCATTTTTGTCATTGTGCTGGACAGCTGCGGCTGCGGCGAACTTCCCGATGCGGCAAACTTCGGCGACGAAGGCAGCCACACGCTGAAATCGCTTTGCGGCAGCGGCGGCCTGAATATCCCGAATTTGCAGCAAATGGGACTGTTTAATATCGACGGCATCGGCTGCGGCACACCCGCCTTTGCGCCCTCTGCCGCCTACTGCAAGTGCGCGGAACAATCAGTGGGCAAGGACACCACAACGGGACACTGGGAGCTTGCAGGCTTGATTTCCAAGCAGATGATGCCCACCTTTCCGAACGGTTTCCCTGATGAGATTATTCAGCAGATACGTGATCTGACAGGCCGTGAGGTGCTGTGCAACCGCCCGTATTCGGGCACTGAAGTCATCCGCGATTATGGCAGAGACCATCTCGAAACGGGTGCGCTGATCGTCTATACCTCCGCCGACAGTGTGCTGCAAATCGCGGCGCACGAAAGCATCGTGCCGCCCGAGGAATTGTGGAAAATCTGCGAAGGTACGCGCAAAATCATGCAGGGCAAATATGGTGTCGGACGCATCATTGCACGGCCGTTCGTCGGCGAATATCCCGATTTCACGCGCACATCCAATCGCCACGACTTCTCGCTCGCACCGCCGTCGCCCACCATGCTTGATCTGCTCAGTGCTGCGGGGCATGATGTGATTGCCGTCGGCAAAATTTCGGACATTTTCGCAGGGCAGGGCATCACCGAGATGATGCGCACGGTCAGCAACGACGACGGCATGAAAAAAGCAACGGAAATTGCGAAAGAGCGTGATTTTAACGGGCTGTGCTTTGTCAATCTCGTGGAGTTTGACAGCGCATTCGGGCATCGGAATGATGTGGCAGGATATACGGACGCGCTGAATCGCTTTGATGCACAGCTTGGTGCGTTTTTGCCGTATCTGCGCAAAAATGACCTGCTTTTCATCACCGCTGACCACGGCTGCGACCCCTCGACCCCAAGCACTGACCATTCCCGCGAGTATATCCCGATGCTGATTACAGGAAAGCGCGTAAATGTGAGAAATCTCGGCATCCGCACAGGTTTTTCCGATTTGGCGCAGACGATTTGCGAATACCTCGGTGTGAATGCGGAAAACCTCGCAGGCACGAGCTTTGCAAAGCAGATCGGAGTGTGACATGGGGAAAATAATCTGGAACGGCGGTGCGCTGCTTGCGCCTGTGCCGCCTGTGCTGGTCACCTGCGGAAATATGGAACATCCAAATGTTTTAACGATCGGGTGGACGGGCATTTGCGCCACGCATCCGCCCATGACGTACATTTCTGTCCGACCGACGCGCTATTCGCATCAGTTGATTGAGGAAAGCGGCGAATTTGCGATCAATTTGACAACAACCGCCATGTGCCGCGAAGTCGATTTCTGCGGCGTGAGATCGGGAAAAGATGTGGACAAAATCAAAAAATGCGGATTTCATCTGGTGGCATCGGATCAAATTGCCACACCGCTACTGGATGAATCGCCCGTAAGTTTGTCGTGCAGGGTGACGCAGAAAATCCCGCTTGGCTCTCACGATATGTTTATGGCAGAAATCGTTAGTGTTGCGGCGGATGAGCAGTTTGTGGACAGCAAGGGCAAGCTCAACCTTCAGCAAAGCGGCCTGCTGGCTTACGCGCACGGCGAGTATTTTTCATTGGGCAGAAAGCTGGGCTCGTTTGGATTCTCGGTGCAGAAGAAAAAACGAAAGTGACGTATCTTCATCATTTCTCATCGCATAAGCAATAAAATCCCCATGCAGGTTCAACATCTGCACGGGGATTTTTCGTATCTGTCAATTTATTCGTCAACGCGGAGGCAGCGCAGCGCATTGAGGACAGTCAGGATCAGCACACCGACATCCCCGAACACCGCAAGCCACATATCAGCGATGCCGAACGCGCTGAGCACGAGAATCAGCAGCTTGACGGACAGTGCCAGAACAATATTCTGCCGCACGATTTTCATGGTTTTACGTGCAATTCGGATTGCCGTCGGAAGCTTTTGCAGGTCGTCATCCATCAGCACGATGTCAGCCGCTTCCATCGCCGCATCACTGCCCATCGCGCCCATCGCCACACCAAGATCCGCCCGCATCAGCACAGGCGCATCATTGATGCCGTCGCCCACAAACGCAATTTTCCTTCCCTGACCGAGCAGTTCATCCATCGCCGAGACCTTTTCCGCAGGCAGCAAGCCCGCATTGATTTTATCAATACCTGCTTGTTTTCCGATATCTTCAGCGACATCTTGCCGGTCGCCGCTCAGCATCACGGTTTCGCGGATTCCCAAGTCACGCAGCGCAAGGATCACGGCAGGGGCATTCGGTTTGATGGCGTCCCGAATGACGATATGCCCGAGCGATTCGCTGCCGCGTGCAATATGCAGAACGGTTCCTACACGATGGCATTCTTTCGCATCTGCGTTGATTTTCCCCATCAGCGCACGATTCCCGATATAGTAATCATCGTCGTCGATCACGGCATGGATTCCAAGCCCTGCCATCTCCTCCACCGTTCCGATGTGGTGTGCGTCGAGGTGACCTCCATGTGCGCGGAGAATCGAACGGGCGACAGGATGCGTGGAAAACTGCTCGGCGACAGCGGCGATATCAAGCAGCTCGGCGGGTGTGCAATGCGTCGGATGTATCGCATCTACGTCGAAATCGCCGTGTGTGAGCGTACCTGTCTTGTCAAACACCATCGTGTTGATTTGCGCAAGCATTTCGAGGTGATCTGCCCCCTTCATCAAAATCCCGATGCGCGATGCACCGCCGATGCCGCCAAAAAAACTCATCGGCACGGAAACGACCAGCGCGCAGGGGCAGGAGACCATAAGGAAAATGCAGGCGCGTCTAAGCCAAATCAGGAAAGGCTGGCCAAAGCAAAACGTCGGCAGAAATGCAAGCAGAATCGCGCAAATCACGACGCATGGGGTATATCGTTTGGAAAAGCGCGTTATGAAATTCTCGGCATAAGACCGATGTTCAGCCGCGTGTTCAACGAGTTCGAGGATTTTTGAAACGGTGCTGTCCGCAAAAGCACGCGTGACACGCACGCAAATCACGCCGCCCTGATTGACCGCTCCGCTGACGACCTCATCGCCGACGGTTTTTGCCACAGGGAGCGACTCGCCCGTGAGAGCACCGACATAAATCGAAGTTTCACCAGAGATGATGATACCGTCCAGTGGGATCTTTTCGCCCGCCCCCACGCGAATGATCTCCCCGACAGACACCGTTTCAGGCGGCACGATTTCTTCCGCATCTGCTCGCAAAACCGTTGCTCTGTCCGAACGAATATCCATCAGTGCGGAGATGGAACGACGGCTTTTCTCGGCGGCAAAATCTTCAAACATCTCTCCGATCTGGAAAAAAATCATCACGCCCACCGCTTCAGGATACTCTCCGATCGCAAATGCGCAGAGCGTTGCGGCGGACATCAGAAAAGCCTCATCGAAAAGCTCGCCTTTGCGTATGTTTTGCAAAGCATCCAGCAGGGTCTCGCCGCCGATGAGCAGATATGGCACAACAAATGCAGCAGCCTTCCATACACCGGATAAAGGCAGCAGATACGCGATAATCAACAAGATTGCAGTCAAAGCGATGCGGATGATCCGTGACTTCGGAGATGCCTCGTGTTCTTCATGCGCAGACATCGTCTTCTCCTTTCTCGATAAAAGATATGTCAGAATGTGAGGTGATCAAGCGTTTGCCGCAGGCTTCTCTTTTTCAAGCAAATGCTCGAATCCTTGCATGATAATCGAGCGCACATGGTCATCTGCAAGGAAATAGTAAATTGTTTTTCCATCGCGGCGATTTGCAACCAAGTTCGCATCCTTGAGGATTCTGAGCTGATGGGAAATCGCAGATTGCGTCATGCCAAGCAATTCGGCGATGGCGCACACGCAAAGTTCCGATTCAAACAGCGAAAACAGGATTTTCACGCGTGTGCTGTCCGAAAACAGATGAAAGAGGTCGGAGAGGTCGCAAAGTACTTCGTCCGTGGGTAGATCGTCGCGCACGGCACGCAAAATTTCAGTATGTGTGTGATTTTCACAGGTATGCATGGTGTCCCTCCTCACATGAGCATTTATTCATATGTCCTGCTGTTCATATGATAACACATTCATATGTATTTGTCAAGCTCTTTTCAAACATTGGATGAAAAAAATCCGTCAGCCGAAGCGTGACGGATTTTTGATTCACAGACGAATAAGCAGAAAAATCGGGATGGCGGCAAACAGAATGCAAAACATCGCATTTACGATAATTTCGCGTTGTCCCGTCGTAAACTGTGCGGGATGCTTCGCGTTATATCGGACAGGCACAACCTGCCCTTTTTTCAGCACGCGGCGCGTCAGCAAATCGCATGAGCCCTGATGTTCAACGCCATCCGCGGACTGATACCGCAGATGCGCGATGCGCGAACCCACAGAGAAAAAGCCGGTCGTCGGGATTCCGTTTCTCATCAAAAGCACGCATCTGCAAACTTTCCACAAGCATCCCCAGAACGGGATCGAGAAAATCAGCACGGCAGCAGTTTTGCTTGAAATCACTTTGATGGATGCGAGCCACGCGCATCCGAAGATGACAGCGCAGACGAGGATCGCCAGAAATCCAAGCTTCATCGCGGTTTTCAACAAGTTATTCATGTTTGTCCTCCGCGATTACCGCCTCCACAAGCCGATGAATGATGCTGCCCTGCCGCACAATTTTGGCAGCCTCCTCGGGAGCAAACCAACACGCCTCGGCAACCTCCGAGGAGCAAGTCAGCTCGGATTTCTTCGCATCAGCGACAAAACAGAGCATCAGCTGGTCTTTTGCCTCGACGACCGCACTCATGACATAGCGCACGCGTTCGGGGGTGATGCCGATTTCCTCGGTGATTTCGCGCACAGCAGCCTGCTCGGCGGTTTCGCGGCATTTCATGAAGCCTGCCACACCGACATACCGCGTCGTGTCGCCATAGCTTTGCCGAATCAGCGCGATTTCGCCGCATTCGTTTCGGACCACAGAAAGCACGCAGGTGCTGAAATAATCGAACAGTGGTTTGCTGCAAGATTCGCAGAACGACACCAAGCCCTCATCGCCGATCTCACGCGGGACAGCTTTTGCGCCGCAAGTTGGACAGTATGTGAATTTCATCGTATCTCCTTTGATTTTACACAAATTCATTGCCGTCAGCGCAAAGAATTGCCAGTCGCTCGGCATGGAGCATTCCGATGCGCAGATTTTCAGGCAGCTGCGCCCCAAATGCGTCGATGAGCAGCGAAGGATTGACATTGACCGATGTGCCTGCGGGCATCCGCAGCTTGAGACACAATCCGTCGTCGAGTGTTTGCGTCATCAAAATCGACGCACTTGCTTTCAAATCGACCATTGCTGTGCCGCGCTTGGTTTTCTTCTCCACGAGAATTTCGGGCTGTGCGATGAACGTATCCCACGCAGCGCGGAGTGCGTCCGTAGTGGTTTGTTCGCCGCAATCCAACACAAGGCGATAGTCGGCGAAAGCGATGTCAGTGTGCTTGCGAATGGGCTCTGCGACACGCAAAATTTGCAGATCTGCGGGCAAAACTGCATTAAGCCGCTGCATCGCCGTCTGCATGGACATATCGCCGTCGATGCGGAAATCCATGCACTCGCATCCGCTTTCGTAGCCAAGCGACAGCGCAAGCGGAAACATCAGGTAAGCGTGTGGGTTGAAGCCCTCCGTGAACCAGATCGGCACATCGGCGCGGCGAAATGCGCGCTGCATACAGCGCATAAGGTCAAGGTGGGAGATGTATTTCGCCCTGCGGCGTTTTTCAAAAGTTGCACGAACAGGGATCATGCTTCATCGCCCTCCTTTTTGTACGTAAAACAAGGCTTTTTCGTCGCTTTGGATACCCCGCAGCCCGCACAGTTCATGCGGCAGTGCGGCGTGACGGCAGCCTGCTTTGCCTTTTCGTTCTCGCGGATGAGAAATGCCTTGTCCACGAAATAATCCATATGATCCCACGGGAGGATCTCGTCGTAGGAGCGTTCACGGCTGGCATAGAATTGCATCGTCAGCCCGCAGGCATCGAACGCCTGCTGCCAGAGATCAAAGCGGAAATATTCCGACCACGCATCGAACACGCAGCCGCGTTTCCACGCATCGAGAATGACCGCGCCCAGACGGCGGTCGCCGCGTGCCAGAACAGCCTCAAGGATACTGGTATCGGGGCTGTGCCAATTTGCACGGATGCGTTTATGCCCTGCGGCGGCTTCTTCGAGGACTTTCTGCTTGTGTTCGATCATCTCGCGGGTGTCCTGCGGATGAAATTCAAACGGTGTGAACGGCTTTGGCACGAAAGTTGCAACGGAACAGGAAATCTGCACACTTTTGCCCTTTGGACGCTCCTCCATCTCGAAAAATGCGTCCACAACACGCTGTGCAAGGTCGATGATGCCGCGGATATCGTCGTCGGTTTCGGTCGGCAGACCCATCATGAAATAGAGTTTGACGGATGCCTGTCCGCCCTGAAACGCGATCTTGCAGGTGCGCAGGAGTTCTTCCTCGGTGACATTTTTGTTGATGACGTCGCGGAGACGCTGTGTGCCTGCTTCGGGCGCGAATGTCAAGCCGCTGTTTCGCACACGGCGAATGCGGTTCATCAGCGCAGACGAGAAATTATCGACACGCAGCGAGGGCAGGCTCAGGTTGATATGTGCATCCTCCGTGAAAGTCAGCAGCCCGTCCATCATCTCCTCGATCTGTGAGTGGTCGGATGTGGAAAGCGAGCAGAGAGAAAGCTCCTCGTAGCCTGTTTTCTGAATCAGTGTGCGCGACTGCTCACAGATGATCTCGGGCGATTTTTCGCGGAACGGGCGGTACAAAAATCCCGCCTGACAGAAACGGCATCCGCGAATGCATCCGCGCAAAACCTCAGTCACAGCGCGGTCATGCACGATTTCGGAATACGGCACGACAAATTCCTCGGGGACAGTGACGCTGTTGAAATCGGAAATGATGCGTTTGCGTATTTTTTCGGGTGCGCCATTCTTCGGGGTGATGGCGGCAACGGTGCCGTCCTCGTGATACGTGACATCGTAAAGCGACGGCACATACACGCCCTCGATTTGTGCGGCGGCGCGTAAAAATTCGCTGCGGGACGCACCTTTTTGCTTCATTTCGGTGTAGAGATCCATCACTTCGAGGTCAAGTTCCTCGCCCTCGCCGATGAAAAACAGATCGAAGAAATCGGCAAGGGGCTCAGCATTGCAGCAGCACGAGCCGCCTGCGCAGACGATCGGTGCAAGGGATTCGCCGCGGTCTTTCTGGAGCAGCGGAACACCCGCCAAATCAAGCAGATTCAGGATATTCGTATAGCAAAGCTCATAGCCGATGGTGAAGCCGATGAAATCAAAATCCCGAATCGGCTCAAGGCTTTCGAGGGCATAGAGCGGCAGATCGTTTGCACGCATCGCCTCCTCGAAGTCACGGTCAGGGGCGAACACACGCTCGCACCAGTATTCGGGGCGGTTGTTGATGCAGGTATAGAGGATCTTCATGCCGAGGTTGCTCATGCCGACGTCGTAGCGGTCGGGGAACACAAAGGCAAATCGGCATTTTACGTCCTTTTTGTCCTTCATCACGCTGCCTGCCTCGCCGCCGATGTATCGGGCAGGCTTTTGGACATTCAGCAGCAGCGGCTCGATCTTGTCAAAGAGCATTTTCATTCTCCTTTGCTGATTATTTCGCATCTGCGAGGATTTCAGATGTCATCAAAAGGAAAGCGCAAGCATTTCGGCTTACGCTTCCTCGGTTACTCATCAAATTTTTTTCGCAAAAACGCGCCATTCGGCACATTCTCGCCTGTGTATGCCATTGAACAATCCATGACGGCATGGTTGGCACTGTTGATCACCTCGCCGTCGGCGTTTTGCAGATCGGTGACGACGATCGGCACAGGCTTCGCTTTCGGCATCAGGATCTCCAGCGTATCTCCTGCAAAAAAGCGGTTGCGCTGACTGACCATCAGCCGCCCCTGCCCGCAGCCCTGCACAATGCCGACAACGTCGTAATTGCGGACATAACTTGCGGTGGCGTTGTGAATACTGTCAGTCGGCTGCCCGAAGTAAAATCCTGTGGTGTACGGGCGGTGGCTGACATTTTCCAGTTCCTCGAAAACCCACGCAGGCACGTCAGTTTTTGGCTCGTCGAACAGTGCATCGACAGCCATGCGGTAGGCATTTGTCACCCCCGCGACATAGTAAGCCGCCTTTGCTCTGCCCTCGATCTTGAACGACGAAATCCCCGCATTTGCAAGCGTTTCGAGATGTTCCGCCATGCAGAGATCTTTTGCGTTGAGGATGTAGCTGCCGTTTTCATCCTCACCGATGGGAAAGAACTGATTGGGGCGTTTTTCCTCCATCAGCGCATATTTCCAGCGGCAGGACTGTGCACAGGCACCGCGATTGGCATCGCGCCCCGTGAAATATTCAGAGAGCAGGCACCGTCCCGAAATGCTCATGCACATGGCACCGTGAACGAATGCTTCCAGCTCCAGTTCCGATGGCGATTTTGCGCGTATCTCCGCGATTTCCTCGACAGACAGTTCTCTTGCCAGCACCACACGCTCACAGCCGAGATTCCACAGTGCATTTGCGGTTTCGTAGTTGACCACGCCTGTCTGCGTGGATGCATGAACGGGCAAATCGGGCGCAAGTGCGCGGATTTTCGTGATGACGCCCAAATCTGCGGCAATGACCGCATCGACGCCGCAAGCCTGCACATCACGCAAAAACGACGGAAATGCGTCAAGTTCACGATTGCGGGGCAGCACGTTCACGGTCAGATAAACTTTGACATTCTGTGCGTGTGCGGTGTCCACAGCGGATTTCAGCTCTGCCATATCGAAATTCTTCGCAGCTGCACGCATTCCGAACATCTTCGCACCGAGATAGACCGCATCCGCCCCATATTGCAGGGCGGCGGCAAGACATTCGGAATCGCCCGCAGGGCACAGCAGCTCGGGTTTATCCATTTGCTCTTGCCTCTGCCTGCTGCTGCTTGATTTTCGCGAGATTTGCATTGTGGGTATCGTTATCCACTGCATAGAAAATTTCCATCGTGTCAACATTCGCGCAGAAGAAATAGTAGTTGGATTCTGCGGGGTGCAAAACAGCCGAAATTGCGTCTTTTCCGGGGTTGTTGATTGCCCCCGGAGGCAAACCGTTTCCGACATAGGTGTTGTAAGCGTCGCACATGACCTCGTTTTTGATGTCGAGATTCGGTGCGATGACTTCCTCAGCGTATTTTTTCGTCGGGTCAGATTCAAGGCGCTGGAACACGGCGGGATTGTTAAGACGGTTGTGGAATACGGAAGCAACCATTTTCATCGACTCGCTGAACGGTGCCTCACCCTGCACGATGGACGCAAGCGTGATGACCTCATCGAGTGTCATGCCGAGGTTTTCCATCGCACGATAATCGGATGCTGTGAATTTCGCATCGAAGTTCGCGTAGATCTTCTGCACAACGATCTGCGGATCTTCGTCAACGTAGAATTCGTAGGTATCGGGGAAGCAATAGCCCTCACGCGCCTGGAATTTGAGTGCGGATGCCTCGGGGAGATATTCCTCAAACTTGTAGCCGTAGCCGCCCGCATTAAAATAGAAGCGGAAATCGGATGCGCTGCAAACCTCGTTTTCTTCCAGGATCTCAGCGGCTCTCAGCAGCGTGGTGCCCTCAGGGAACGTCACTTTGACGTATTCACGCTTGTCAACATAGTTTTTGCAAAGCTCGGCGATCATGGTTTCGTAGCTCATGCTGGGCTTGAGAACGTGTTCGCCCGCGATATAGCTGCCATCCTTGCCGTTGAGGCGCGAGATGATCTGGAACAGCTTGGGCAGACGAATCATATTTTCGCGTTCAAGCTGCTGCGCGATATCCGCAGTGGTGGAGCCTGTCTCAATGTTGATGATTTTTTCGGTGACGTCTTTGTCGATGCCGTACATTTCCTTTGCCACAGCGAGGATCAGCACAGCAGATGCGACCGAGATCGAAAGCAGGAACGTCAGCCAAATGAGGGCGCATGAGATACCGCGTCCCTTCTTGCGTTTCTTACGTTTCTTCGCACGTTTCTTCGCATTTTTTCTGCTTTTTGCAAAGAAGTCGTAATCATCGTCATCATCATCGAAGTCTGCTTCATCTGTATTCGCCGCAGCGGGTTCCGCTTTGCTGTCGGCATCAGCAGACGGGGCAGAGGCAGTTTCTTCGACCGCGACTGCTTTTTCCGCATTTTCCGAAGGCTTTTCGTCAGCAGCGGCGATATCGTTCTTGATTTCCGCGCTGTCCGCTTCGGGCTCCGTCTTTTCGGGCGATGTTTTCGCTGCACGCTGTTTTTTCGATTTTGCGTTCTTTTTCGATTTTTTCTGTTTCTCGGAGGAATCCTTTGCGGGGGTGACAGTTCCGGCAGGGGCATCGGGATCAGCAGGTGTTTCGGCTGCTGCGGGTTCGGTGCCGTTCAGCACTTCGTCTGCGATTTCCTCTGCCATTTTGTTGATTTCGGTTTCCTCGTTGGGGTGATTCTGTTCAGGCATGAAATTCCTCCGTTCTTTGTTCTGTGACACAAGCCTGCATTCTGCGATCGAACGCGTCGCGGGGCATTTCGCCGAGACTGCATTCCGCATAGCAGACGCCGAGATTTTTCAGTGCGGGGTGCGCCGCAAGATAGCGGTCGTAATATCCGCCGCCTGCGCCGAGACGATAGCCCTGCTTGTCGAATGCCGTCATCGGAAGGATCATGAGCGTTTCCTCATCAGGCTGACAAATGCCCTCCTCCGTGACAGGCGGAATGGGAATGCGGTATTCGCCGACGCGCAGTTCATCCATGCTGTGCAGGCGATAAAAGGTGAGGGTGTGTGTGCCGACGCTGCACACGGGCAGCGCAACGATTTTCCCCATCTCAAGGGCTTTTTCGATAATTTCCCGCGTGGGCACTTCATAGGGCAGTGCCACGTAAGCGAAGATCTGCTTTGCCGCGAGAAAATCGGGGTGCTGCAAAACACCCTGCGTGATGGCGGCATCGGCAGCCTTTCGCGTCTCAGCGGGCATATTCTTACGAATTCGCAGCATTTGCTGACGAATCCGCTTTTTAACATCCACGAGATTTTCTGTCATCGCTTGCAGACCATGTTTGCGGCAAGGGTATTGCGAGTGTCCGTGCCAAGCAGGCATTCCACAAGCATCAAGCCGAATTCGAGTGCAGCACCAGGGCCTTTGCCGGTGACGATCTTTCCATCCACACAAACGGCTTCCGTGCCGATTTTTGCGGCTGCAAGTTCGCCCTCACAGCCCGGATAGCAGACTGCCTGTTTGCCGTACAGAAGTTCCATTTTTCCAAGGATCGTGGGTGCAGCGCAAATCGCAGTGACCCATTTGCCGCTGTCATTTGCATAGAGGATGGCACGGCGAACGATATCGCTGTTGCCGAGGTTGCGTGTGCCGGGCATACCACCGGGCAGCACCACCATTTCGAGTGCGTCATTCAGTTCCAGTTCGAGATCGGTGATGTCCGCAACGACCTGAATGCCGTGTGCGCCTGCAATGATCTTGCCCCCAACACCAACGGTTATGACCTGTTTGCCGGCACGGCGAAGGCAGTCGATGGGTGTGAGTGCTTCGATCTCCTCAAAGCCTTCTGCCAAAAAAACGTATATCATCAGGAAAAACCTCCTTTGTGTGATGAAAAAGCGCAATGAAACAATATATCATCTTATTATATCACAGTTTGCACGGATTGTCAACCAAATATCGCACAGGCAGAAGAAAAACGGCGCATCGCGGCATCGGGGCAAAAATTCATTGCGGGATGCGGTTTTTTCGGAAATCCCCTTGCAATTCTGCTAAAGCTGTGATATAATAAAAGATAAGTGCTGAAATCGACAGAGAAGCAGTCGGTTTGAGCCTTGAAATCTAGTAGAGGACTGGTGTTAATTATGGCAAAAATGACCGTCATTTTTGACCGCTGCAAGGGCTGCGAACTTTGCACAACTGCCTGCCCGAAGCAAATCGTTGCTTTGCAGCATGAAAAGCGCAATAAGGAAGGCGTGTTCACCGCTTATTGCACCGACGAAAGCGCGTGTATCGGCTGCGCTATGTGCGCGATGATGTGTCCCGATTGCGCCATCGTCATCGAAAAATAATCCAGAAAGGAAGATCTTCATTGGAAAAAGTTTTGATGAAAGGCAATGAAGCCCTCGCCGAAGCTGCCATCCGTGCAGGCTGCAAGTGCTTCTTTGGCTACCCTATTACCCCGCAGACCGAGCTTTCCGAGTATCTCTCCAAGCAGATGCCCAAGCGCGGCGGCGTGTTCCTTCAGGCTGAATCTGAAGTCGCGGCAATCAACATGGTGCTGGGCGGTGCTGCAACAGGCACCCGCGTCATGACCTCTTCTTCCTCTCCCGGAATTTCCCTGAAATCCGAGGGTATCTCCTATATTGCGGGCTCGGACGTCCCCTGCCTTATCGTCAATGTAGAGCGCGGCGGCCCCGGCCTCGGTTCCATCCAGCCTTCTCAGCAGGATTACTGGCAGGCAACAAAGGGGCTTGGTCACGGCGATTTCAGACTCATCATTCTTGCACCGAACTCCGTGCAGGAAGTTGTGAACCTCGTGGTTCGCGCATT
The DNA here is from genome assembly GCA_045617625.1 of Oscillospiraceae bacterium. Classification (GTDB taxonomy): domain Bacteria; phylum Bacillota; class Clostridia; order Oscillospirales; family Ruminococcaceae; genus Firm-04. The sequence goes on from JAZLJA010000012.1 coordinate 221,175, forward strand.
TGATCTGGGCGAAAAATATCGTATGCCCGTTATGCTGCTCTCCGATGGTCTGCTCGGTCAGATGATGGAGCCTGTCGAGTTCCCTGAGATCTCCGACAAGCAGGCAGACAAGTCGGACTGGGCTGCAACCGGTACCAAGATGGAGCGCGAACACCATATCGTCAACTCCCTTTATATCGAAGCAAACGACCTCGAAGAACAGGTTGTCAAGCGTTACGAAAAGTACGCAAAAATCGAAGAAACCGAATCCGATGCAGAGCTTTACCTCTGCGACGACGCTGAGATCGTCGTCACCGCGTTCGGCGCAACTTCCAGAATCGTCAAGTCCGCTGTCAACAAGGCAAGAGCAGAAGGCATCAAAGTCGGTATGTTCCGTCCGATCACCCTCTGGCCGTTCCCGAAAAAGCAGCTCCTCGATGCAACCAAGAACGCAAAGAACGTTCTCTCCGTCGAGATGAACATGGGACAGATGGTTGACGATGTGAAGCTCGCCCTCGACTGCAAGCTTCCTGTTGCATTCTTTGGCAGAACCGGCGGCGTCATCCCGACTCCGAACGAGGTTCTCGCAGAAATCAAAAAACTGGGAGGTGTGCAGTAATGGCAGTCGTTTTTGAAAGACCGAAGTCCCTTTGCGATGTCCGTCTGCACTACTGTGCAGGCTGCACCCACGGTATCATTCACCGTCTGGTCGCAGAAGTCATCGACGAGATGGGCATTGAAGGCACAACCGTCGGCGTTTGCCCTGTCGGCTGTT
>JAZLJA010000013.1:0-27834 GCA_045617625.1 Oscillospiraceae bacterium
CAGATCGCACATCTGCTGGAACATGGTCATGCCAAGCGTGGAGGAGGTCGTGTGGCGGCTATTCCGCATATTGCTCCTGCGGAACAGCACGGTGAGCGGATGCTGGAATCCCTCATCGAAAAAGCACTGTCATGAGGTAACAAATATGTCTTACGAGGAAATCAATGAAATGATGCAGGAGATCGGGCTGCCCTTTGCGTATCATCATTTTGCAGAGGGTGAATCTCCGAAGCCGCCCTTTGTGATTTTCCTTTCTCCCGGTGAGAATACGTTCAGTGCGGATAATCGGATGTATCACGGCTTCAAGCAGCTTGATATTGAACTGTATACGGACGAGAAAGCACCCGATACGGAAAGCCGTGTGGAGGAAATCCTGCAACAGCACAATATTTATTATACAAAATCTGAAACCTACATCGAGAGCGAAAAGCTCTACGAGGTTCTATACGAAATGGAGGTATGACCAATGGCACTGAAAAAGAACAAGGTCAAGTTTGGTCTGAACAAGGTTCACTATGCAAAGATCACAGCGTGGTCGGATGCAGGTGTGCCAACCTTTGCAACACCTGTTCGCATTCCGGGTGCGGTATCGCTGTCTGTGGATGCCAACGGCGAAAACGAGAATTTTTATGCCGATGACGGTGTTTATTATGTCATCAACAACAACGCAGGATACACCGGCGACTTGGAACTTGCGCTTATCACAACCGATTTTGCAACCAATATCCTCGGCGAACAGCTCGATGCCAAAGGCGTGCTTGTCGAGAGAAATGATGCGGAGACGGCGCAGTTTGCTCTGCTTTTCGAGTTCAGCGGCGACAAGAACAAGATCCGTCATGTGCTGTACTGTTGCTCGGCATCCCGTCCGAGCACAGAAAGTTCCACCACGGAGGAGTCCACAGAGGTCAAGACTGAAACGCTGTCGCTGACTGCCTCTGCACTGCCTGACGGTCTCGTGAAGTCAAAGACCTGTGAGAACACGGATGAGACCACCTACAACAACTGGTACTCCGCCGTGTATATTCCGACCTTGCAGACCAAGAGTACCAACACAGGCACAACCACGAATAAAACGTAAGGAGGCGGACTATGGCTATCCAGAAAACGATTACTGTTGACGGCATTGAAGTACCGTTCAAGGCAAGTGCGGCGATTCCGAGAATGTACCGCATCAAGTTCCGCCGCGATATCTACAAGGATTTTGCGGCATTGCAGACATCTGTCAAGGATGGCGATGAGGAGTCCTCTGAACTCGATATTGAGAGTCTTGAGGTGTTTGAGAATATCGCATACATCATGGCGAAACACGCAAATCCTGCAGATGTTCCCGAAAATCCCGATGAATGGCTTGAAGCGTTCAACACATTCTCCATCTATGAAGTGCTGCCGCAGCTCATTGAGCTGTGGGGGCTGAATATGGAAACACAGGCGGAGTCTAAAAAAAACATCGCCCGACTGACCGCCCGATGACAACGCCGCTGTTCCTCCTGAGATGCAAACAGCTCGGTCTTTCTTTGACCGAGCTGGATTTGCTGACAATCGGAATCATCAATGATATGTTCACGGAACGTGAGAACGATGAATATTCCGGGTGGACGGAACAGGCTTCGCAGGCGGATATGGACTCGTTTTAATCATGAAAAGCACATATTACTGTTCTTTTTTGAACAAGCGGGTATAGTTCGTTCTGCCGTCAACAATGTGGTAGATGTAAACGGTATTTCCGATTACACGATAAAAGCAAAGATAAACGCCGCTTACGATTCGACGATAATGTTCGGACATGAGCATATATTCCTGACACTCCATACCCATAAATGGCTGTGTTGCAAGCATTTCAATGTCGTTCAGTAACTGGTCTGTGACTCTCTTTGCGGATACCGGTCCGACAAGCGTCAAATGCTTATCTGCAATTTTGCTGATTTCAGACCATGCTTCCGGACGAATGTCGATGATATATTTTTCAGAGTCCGGCATTTTTGTATTTCTCCATCAGTTTATTTCGGGCTTCATCAACAGAAATACCCTGAGTACCTGCAAGACGGCCTTCCTCAACAGCATCAAGATGCGCTTTCAGCCGAATCATTTCATCACGGCGCTCCAGAGCTTCGATGCTCAATACAGCAATATCGCCCTCGCCATTTTTGGTGATGTAAATCGGCTCATCGCTTTCGTGTGCCATTGCAGAAATCTTGGCATAGTCATTTCTCAGTGTGGTAGACGATGTAATGGTCATAGCAACCCCTCCTGATAATTTATTCTACAGATATTATACCATAATTCCTTTAGAATATCAAGAGGAGCAATAAATTTTTTTGAATCAAGGTGAAACTGCATGACAAACAGAATCAAAGGCATTGCGTTCTGATTGACTTTTTCTTCCTTCTGTGCTATAATTCTGGTGTGGAGGAAGCATGGAGCTTCCTTCGCTAAATCGAAATTTAGGAGGAATACTAATGATTGAAGCATTACTGAAACAATTGGAAGATCTTGTCGGCTCAGATGATTTTGAATTTGAATCGGAAGAAATAATTGAAAAACTGAAAGCCGAGGGTGCAGGGTTTGAAATCGTTGATAATCTGTTCTCGATTATGGAAAAGCATCCTCTTGATGATTTTGGAATGCCCGGCGCGATGGTTCATTTTATTGAGAATTACTATCCTGACTATCTTCCGCTTCTAATACGTTCTGTACAACGTTCTCCTGCCATGCATACTGTATGGATGCTAAATCGTTGTATTAATGGCAAAAATGATACCGAAAAGCTGTTATCTGTTCTTAAAGATATAGCTAATGATGATAGTTTGGATAAAACAATAAAGGATTCAGCTAAGAGCTTTCTTGATTATCAAACAGGGCGCTAAATTATGATTTAGCACATTAACTGAATATACACTGAGCAGTCCTTCGTGGCTGCTTTTTTCATGCCCTCACGGAGGAGGTGAAACCGTATGGCAAACAGAATCAAGGGCATCACCGTTGAGATCGGCGACGATACGACCAAGCTGGTCGGAGGTCGCTGGGCAGGCGGATTTTGATGCGTTCTGACAATTGACTTTTTCTCCCAGATGTGCTATAATTCTGGTGTGGAGGAAACATGGGGCTTCCTTCGCTAAATCGAAATTTAGAGGTGCAATCAGATGAAACATAAATCCTTTGAAATAATTGAATACCAAAAAGAGTATGAACCTCAATTGATTTCCTTTTTAGAAAGATGTTTGCCTGAATCTCATAGATGTTTGGATATAAACGGCAGACATAGCTATTACCTGAACATTGCAGAACATTTTGTAGGATTCTGGTGTGTGTTTGACGGCAGCAATATCATTGGAACTGTCGCTGTTTCCGAATTGGAAAGCCAAGGCTGTGAACTGAAATCATTGTATCTGTTAGAGAAGTATCAAGGTATGGGATATGGAAAGGAAATGCTTATTTACGCTATAAATCAAGCTAAAAAAACTGGCTATAAGAAAATGTTTCTCGATTCTTTGTCTACAAGTACAAAAGCAATCGCTTTATATCGCAGAGTCGGGTTCAATGATACTGAAAAGTATAATTCAAGTGTATATTCAGATGTGTTTATGGTTTTAGACTTATAAATTCTGATTTATCTTAGCAACCGTATAAAATATAATGCCCCTAAGCGCATAAACGCTTGGGGGCAAAACTTCTATATGGGTATTCGTCTTATCTGCCCCCTTTTTTTCGTATTCCCTGATGACAAAACACGCATGATATGCTATAATCAAATCAATCACAGCGCAGTGACACGCCGCCTGACAAATCTTTTCTGAAAAAGACATGACTTCTCAGCGCGGATGTGGTATCATGGATACACAAGCTGATGAAAGGATGGATTGGCATATGGAATGGGCAAGTGTGCTGACACAAACGGTGAATCACATTGAGGCGCATCTGCTGGAGGAGATCACCCTCGAACAGATCGCGGCACAGGTGGGCATTTCGCCGCTGTATCTTCAAAAGAGCTTTCAGATTTTGTCAGGGTGTTCGCCGTCGGAATACATTCGCAGCAGACGGCTGTCTCTCGCCGCGGAGGAGATCATGTCGGGTGATGCGAAAATCATCGACATTGCGATGAAATACGGTTACGACACCTCAGAGAGTTTCACGAAAGCATTCACCCGATTCCATGGCACAGCCCCGATGCAGATGCGGAAAACCAAAGCATCTGCAAGGATTTTTCAGCCGTTCAAATTCAATGTCAATTTACAGGGAGGAATCATCATGGAAAACACGAATTTCAAAGTCAGCCCGATGTTCCCGTTTAAGCTGATCGGCTTTGTGCGCGAGTTCACTTACGAATCGGGGTATATCGAGATCCCGAAATTCTGGGATGAGATCTGCGAAAAGTATGCGAATCCGCTTTATGCGACGCGGCAGCCGAAGAATGCCTATGAAAAGGCGATCATGGACAACTGCATCGGTGAATATGGGCTGTGCATCGACGATCTGGGCAACGGGAAATTCCGATACATGATTGCGGGCAGATATACAGGCGGTGAAGTGCCCGATGGAATGCTTGTATATGAAGTGCCGTTTTTCGAGTGGGCGAAGTTCAAGGCGATCGGTGCAATGCCCGCAGCATTGCAGGCGGTCAACGACTATGTGTTCAAGCAATGGCTGCCGAACAACCCCGAATATGATATTGCGGCAGGGCTGAACATCGAATGGTATAGCTGTGACGGTGACAAATCCGATGCGGATTATGAATCGGCGATCTGGGTGCCTGTGCGGAAGAAATAAGGGTATCTCCGATGTTAAGTCGGTAATCAGAAAAAGTGCGGGAACTCTATGGAGGGGTTCCCGCCTTTGTTTTTTCAAGCAGCAGCGATCTCGATTATCCGCATTGTCCGCATTGTCCGCATTGTCTTCATTGCCCTCGGTGATGCGAAATGCCTTGACAAGCACCCGAAAAACCGTTATAATAAAGGTATCTGCATCAAAACGAAAGGAGCATCCTATGGTCTATATCACGGGCGACACCCACGGCGATTTTTCACGGTTTCAATCGCCGATTTTGAAAAAAGCCGATGAAAACGATTTTCTCATCATCTGCGGCGATTTCGGTTTCATCTGGAACGACAGCAAAAAAGAACAAAAACTGCTCCGCAAAATCGAGGAGCTGAAATATACCGTCTGTTTTGTGGACGGCTGCCACGAAAACTTTGATTTGCTGGAAAAATACCCCACGCAGAAGTGGAACGGCGGTACGGCACGGGTCATTTTGCCGAATCTGTTTCACCTGATGCGCGGAGAGATCTATACCATTTGCGGCAGGCGATTTTTCACATTTGGCGGCGGACACAGTCAGGATTTTGAATTTCGCACCGCTGATAACTGGTGGGAGCGCGAACAGCCAACGTATCAGGAGATCTTGGCAGCGGCGCAGAACCTCGAAAAGCACGGAAATGCGGTGGATTACATCATCACGCATGAGCCGCCCGCATCGCTGAAGGATTGCCTGCGTGTGGACACGATGCAGCGTCTGGAGGTTCACACGTTCTTTGAGGATCTGACAAAGATGTGCAGTTTTCAGGCGTGGTACTTCGGAAAATGTCATCTGAACCGCTATGTTCCCGTGAAGTATTATGCGATGTTTGATGACATTCTGCCGCTGAAAGATACGAAAAAGAAGAAACACGCTCCGAAACCCGAATCCGCAGAGGAGGCGAAGCCGAATGCTGATGCCTGAACAGATCCCGATGATGCTTGCGGGCGGGCAGGATGCGGTGAAAAACACCACAGGATTTTTCGCAGATATCTGGCAGCGGTTTCTGGAATTTCTGCCGACACTGTTCATCGCGGTGGTGGTATTTTTCATCGGCATCGTGGTGGCAAAGCTCATTCTGAAAATCGCGCAGAAAGCCGTCAAACGCGCAAGTGTGGAGAAAACCGCATCGTCGTTTGCACATTCGCTCGGCAAGATTCTGTTTTATGCGCTGCTGATCATCGTGTGTCTCTCGATCATGGGTGTGCCGATGAGCAGTATCATCACGGTGGTGGGCGCGGCAGGCGTTGCGATCGGTCTTGCGGTGCAAAACAGCCTTTCCAACGTCGCAGGCGGATTCATCATTCTGTTTGCGAAGCCGTTTGCCGTGGGTGATTACATCATCGCAGAGGATGCAGAGGGCTTTGTGCAGTCGGTGTCGATTCTTTACACGAAAATCGACGACTGCGGCAAGTCGATCTATCTGCCCAACGGAAGTGTCTCGGCAGGCAAAATCACAAACTGTTCTCACAACGGAAATACGAAAATCTCCGTAAATCTGAGCATTTCCTACGAATCGAATTTTGAGGCGGCGCGAAAGCTGCTGCTTGCGGCAATCGACAAAAATCCGCTTTATCTGCAAGATCCTGCCCCTGCCGTTTTCATGCGCGGGCATGAGGAAAGTGCGATCGGTGTGGGCGTGTCGCTCTGGGCAAAATCCGAATCGTTTTATACCGCACGTTCGGAGCTTTACATTCTTGCCAAACAGGTATTCGATCAGGCGGGCATTGAAATCCCATACCCGCAAATCTGCGTACATACGTCAAAATCGTGAAAGGAGTGCGGCATCATGCAAAAGATTCGGCAGGCAGTGCCTCAGGATATGTCCCGCATCGCGGAAATCATCATCACGAATTACCGTATCAACTTTTACCCGATTTTCCGCAATGACAGCTATTATTTCCATGAATTGCAAGTCGAACGCATGATGCAGGAAATGCGCGAAGATGCGTTGATTCTGAAACGCACTTATGTTCTTGCGGAGCAGGATGTCATCAAAGGCGTGCTGCGCATGGACGGTGCGGAGATCGAGAAGCTGTTTGTCGAGCCTGCGTTTCAAAGTCAGGGGGTCGGGGCGCGGCTGCTGGAGTATGCGGTGTCGTGTCTTGGGGCGAATACGCTCTGGGCACTGGAGAAAAACACGCGAGCCATCGCGTTTTATGAGCGCGGCGGATTTCATCTGACGGGTCAGAAAAAGTCGGAGCCCGACACCACCGAATACCTTGTGGAACTTCGCCGATGAAGATTTATCGAGCTGATACGGACAAAAAACGGTATCTTCCGCTGCTGCTTCTGGCTGATGAACAGGAGAACATGATTGACCGTTACCTATCCCGCGGCACGATGTTTGTGCTGGAGGCAGAGGGGGTTGTGTGCGGCGAATGTGTCGTGACCGATGAAGGCGGCGGCATTCTGGAATTGAAAAACATCGCAGTTGCGCCGAATTTGCAGGGCATGGGCTATGGAAAAGCCCTCGTCGATTTTGTCTGTGCGCAATACCGCGGACAGTATGCGTGGCTTCATGTGGGCACGGGTGATAGTCCGCTGACGCTGCCTTTCTATGAAAAGCTTGGATTCACGCGGTTTTCCGTCGTCAAGGATTTCTTCACCCTGAATTATGACCATCCGATGATTGAGGATGGCGTGCTGCTGCGGGATATGATCTATCTGCGCAAACGGCTCTGAATTGTCAAAATACCGCTCCGAAATTCACGAAATGTGCAAAAAATCGTGAATTTCGGGGCGGTTTTCGTCGAATGCACGGAAATGTGTTTTGGGCTTGACAAATCGGGCGTGATATGCTATAATGATTTTGTCAAACGCACAACTGTCCGTCACACACGGAATATTTTGGATGGGAGGGACTTCCGATGAATGCGTCAAAGCAGAACTGGGTTGTTGTGGATGTCGGCGTGTTGCCGGAGGTCATCACCAAAACCCTGCTTGTCAAGCGGATGCTTGCAAACCGTGAGGAGAAAAGCTCTGCCGCCGCGTGCCGCAAGGTCGGCATTTCGCGCAGTGCCTTTTACAAATACCGCGACTGCGTGTTCATTTATGAGGAGCAGATGAATCAGCATATTTTCACGGTTTATCTGCTGCTGCATGATGAATCCGGCGTGCTATCCGGTGTCTTGGCTGCGCTCTATGCCGCGCAGGCAAATGTGCTGACCGTCAATCAAAGCATTCCTGTTGACGGTGCGGCGAATGTGACAGTCTCATTTCGTTTGGAAGATGCCGCGCAGGCGGCTCCGCTTTGTGCCCGACTGAAAGAGCTTTCGGGTGTTGCGGAGGTTCGTCTGTTATCGGGTTCATAAAATAGGAAAGGAAGTCCTGCGGCAATCCGTCAGGCAAGGAAAAGACAATGAAAAAAATCGCTGTATTGGGCTTCGGCACGGTCGGTTCGGGCGTTGTCGAGCTGTTTTACAAAAACCAAAAGAAGATCGAGCAGAAAGCCGGCATGGAGCTTGACCTCGCGTATATCCTTGATTTGCGCGATTTTCCGGATTCCCCCTACGTGGGCAAATTCGTCAAGTCGATTGATAAAATCCTCGAAGATACGGAAGTTTCCGTCGTTGCGGAGTGCATGGGCGGTGTGGAGCCGGCATTCACGTATCTGATGTCATGCCTCGACCGCGGCATCAGTGTGACGACCTCGAACAAGGAACTGATTGCGAAAAAAGGCGCGGAATTGCTCGCAAATGCGAAGGAACATGCGTGCAACTGCTTTTTTGAGGCAAGTGTCGGCGGCGCGATCCCGATCATCCGCCCGCTGCACCGCTGCCTTGCCGCGAATGAGATCTCCGAGATCCACGGAATCCTGAACGGCACGACAAACTTCATTCTCAACAAAATGCTCAGCGACAATATGGGCTTTGAGGAAGCACTGAAAATGGCGCAGGAGCTTGGATATGCAGAGCGTGATCCCAGTGCTGACGTCGATGGACACGATGCCTGCCGCAAGATCTGCATTCTGTCCTCGTTGGCATTCGGCAAGCACGTTTATCCCGAAAGTGTGCATACGGTCGGCATTCGTGAGATCTCGCTGGAGGATGCCGCTGAGGCTGATAAGCTGGACGGCGCCGTGAAGCTGATCGCTTATGTCGAGCGGCTGGATAACGGAAAAATTCTCCCTGCCGTGATGCCGATGTTCGTGCCGCATGACAATCTGCTTTCGCGTGTGGATGGCGTGTTCAACTGTGTGGAGGTCTGCGCGGATGCGATTGATAAGGCGTATTTCTGCGGCAGAGGCGCGGGCAAGCTGCCCACTGCATCTGCGGTGATGGGCGATATTATCGAGGCTGCAAAGCACGATAAGACGGTGTTCTCGCAGGATTGGGTCGATGCAGGCACGCAGGATTTCATTGCACCGATCGAGGAACTCGAATGCGGAATGTTCATCCGTTTTGTGACGCCTTCCACCAGTACAGAGATCTGCAAGGCGGCGAGTGCGTTTTTCGAGGCAAATGACATCAACGGCAACGTCACCGCCACCGATTGTGCGGCGTTAGTCTCGGTGCTTGACGGCAAACAGCGTCCTGCACTGATCGCGCATCTGAAAGCACTCGGCATGGAGGCTGCGCACTGGATGCCTGTTCTCAACGACTGAAAATCAAGCTGATATGAGAAATCCCACGTTCGATTGAGCGTGGGATTTTTTGCATATCGTGCTCGTCACGAAAACGAAAAAACCTGCCGACGCAGATGCATCAGCAGGTTTGATGGATGTTGCCATCTCAAGGTTCGATGGTATAAAGTTCTGCGGCAGAATCCTTGGTGACGAATTCCGAAACCGCAGCCACTCTGACGCGCATCACACGCGTACCGAGGGAAATGGCGATCACATCGCCCACCTTGACTTCATAGGAGGCTCTGGCAGGCTTGCCGTTGACCTCCACTCTGCCGGCATCGCAGGCTTCATTGGCGACAGTTCTGCGCTTCATCAGCCGCGAAACCTTGAGGTATTTGTCGAGCCGCATCTTATTTGTTGACAGCTTCCTTCAGGTTCTTGGAAGCGCGGAACGCAGGAGCCTTCTTTGCGGGAGTGGTCATCGGCTTGCCGGTGCGCGGGTTTTTGGTTTCCTTTTCCTTGCGCTCGTGAATCTCAAAGGTGCCAAAACCGGTGAGGTGAACCTTTTCACCTGCAATCAGGGAATCAATCAGAACAGAAGTGACCAGCTCAAGTGCGTCGTCAGCTTCTTTTCTGGTGCAGTGACCCTTCTGGGCCAGAGCGGAAATCAGTTCAATCTTTGTCATTTTCGTACATCCTCCACGTTTTTTCTCTGCATATATATTTTTGCAGGTAATACGTAATATTTATCTGTATTCCTGCTGTATGCCAAGCTTATTCTTCTTCGGCTTTCGCCTTATCCCAATAGCCATCGAGTGTTTCGAGGGACAAATCGGGCATATTTTTTCCATCGGCGCAAACGAGTTCCTCGGTGCGGGCGAAACGCTTCACAAACTTCTCCGAGGATTCGCGCAGTGCAGTTTCCGCGTCAATGCCGAGCTTTCGCGCCACATTGACCACTGAGAACAGCAAATCGCCGAGTTCCGCAGTCATCTGCTGCTTGTCGCCGCCCGCGATCGCTTCTTTGAGTTCCTGCGTTTCGGCGGGAATGCATCCAAACGCTTCCTCCGCAGTCTGCCAGTCCATGCCGGCTCTGCCGGCGCGTTTGCCGAGCTTCTGCGCATACATCAGCGCGGGGAGAGCCTTGCACACGCCGTTAAGGGTGTCGGTATAGGTTTCCTGCGATTTGGTCTGCTTTTTGATGGCATCCCAGTTTTTGAGGACTTCACCGCTGTTTGAGACAGTCACATCGCCGAACACATGGGGATGGCGGACGATGAGTTTGCGGCAAAGTTCGTCGCAGATGTCGTCAAAGCGGAAGTGGTCGAGTTCTTCTTCGATCTCGCAGTGGAACACCACCTGCAGCAGCACATCGCCCAATTCTTCGCGCATCATGGGGACACTGTCGGCGTCGATCGCCTCCACCGCCTCATAGCATTCTTCGAGGAAATCGGCGCGGATGCTCTGATGGGTCTGTTCCTTATCCCACGGGCAGCCGTTTTCGCTGCGCAGAATCTTCATGACCTGCAAAAGTTCCGCGATGCCGTAATGCGGCAAATTCACGAGAGCTTCAGCAGAAATCTTCTCATTGCATTCGTTGCTCACGGTATTATCTTACCTCATTTTTTCAGAAAATGCAAGCTTTTTTTGACTTTTTGAAATGATTCTAACATTCAGTCAAAAAGAGGTTTGAATTCTTGCTGTTTTCCGTCATATTCCACAAAGTATTTTTTGACACAAATGATACTATTTGTAATTTTTTTATCCCTTGCGGTCGATAAAGCCCACTCTGCGGTAGACCTTGCTGAGAATCGGGCGGGTGAGTTTATAAGCCTGCTCACTGCCCGCATCAATGCAAGCGTTGAGATACGCTTTATCTGCGGAGATGCGTGCAAATTCATCGCGCACGGGAGCAAGGTGATCAGCGACAGCTTCACCGACAGCGGTTTTGAAATCGCCGTAGCCTTTGCCTGCAAATTCGGCAGTGATCTCGTCCATGGTTTTGCCTGTCACGCAGCCGTAGATGGTCATTAAGTTGTTGATGCCGTCCTTGCCCTCACGATAGCAGACTTCTGCATCGGAATCGGTGACAGCGCGGCGGAATTTGCGCAGGATCGTGTCTTTGTCGTCGAGGATATACACGCAGCCGTTGACATTCTCATCGGATTTGGACATTTTCTTCATCGGATCCTGCAGCGACATGACCTTTGCGCCCGCAGGCGGCATATAGGGTTCAGGCACGACAAACGTCTCACCAAAACGCTGATTGAAGCGGATGGCGATATTGCGTGCGAGTTCGAGATGCTGTTTCTGGTCTGCGCCAATGGGCACCAGATCGGCGTTGTATGCGAGGATATCAGCCGCCATCAGCACGGGGTAAGTGAACAGACCCGCATTGATGTTGTCGGCATGACGCGACGATTTGTCCTTAAACTGTGTCATTCTGCCGAGTTCGCCGAACATTGTGGAGCAGGAGAGAACCCAGCTCAGTTCAGCGTGATGGGGGTTGCGGCTCTGCACAAATGCGACGCTTTTCTGCGGGTCGATGCCGCAGGCGAGCATCATGGCATAGCAGCGCATGGTGTTGGCGCGGAGGTCAGCGGGCTTCTGCATGACGGTGATGGCGTGCAGGTCCACGATGCAATAGATGCACTCGTAGTCCTCCTGAAGCTGTCCCCAGTTGCGCACCGCACCGATATAGTTGCCCAGCGTGAAAACGCCCGTCGGCTGAATTCCGCTGAAAATACGTTGTTTTTTTGTTTCCTGTTCACACATGTCGGAATGTCCTTTCGGGAAAAATCGGGATCAGATGCCGGCAACCTTGTCCTTGAGCTGAGCCTGATGCAGTTCGTTCATCACGCGCTGATAGAGGCTCATGAGGATGCGCTGTTTCTGATTGGTGTTGGCAGAAGTTGCGTCAAAGGTGAGCTTATAGATACCGCCCGTGGTGAGAATATAGACGAAGTGGGTGCGGGAAGCGGGCATCGGATAAGAGGTGACTTTTTCAGCATCTTCGAGATAATTGGCAGCATTTGCGACAAGCACTCTGCCAGCCTGCACCACGCCGGGATAACGCTGTGCTGCACCGGAATAGTCTCCGCCGTTGGAGAAATACAGGTTGGAAGCACCGTTGATGTAGCAAGCCATTGTGGTGATGAATCCGGGTGTCATCGGCATATCAACAACAACACCATAGACGGTGTTCTTTGTCATAAACTGGGTGAAATTGGAGGGGGAAATGCGAAGTGCCTGATTTCTGGTTGCGAGATATTTTTTCGCAACGGGGGCACGACTGATGGGAGCGTTATTGGGCATAAAAATCGTCCTTTCTTTTTGGGTGTGTCGTCGCAGATCGGCGGTAGAATATTGCCGCATCGGCGTTCTTCTCATTATAACACATATCTTTGGAATTTGCAACATATTTTTGAGTATTCGCAGGATTTTTTGTATTGGTGCAGAAAGGGGCGGATCTGAATATGAAGCGGCAGACAGTTCTGGGCGGTTCTCTGATTTTAGTCGCATCTGCGATGGTTGCGAAGGTGTTTGGGGCAGTGTTCCGCATCCCGCTGACGGCAATGCTGGGCGGCGAAGGAATGGGATATTTCTCGACTGCCTACGGGTTGTTTCTCCCGATTTTCACGCTCTCGGTGACAGGGGTGAACACCGCTGTTGCGGCTTTGACGGCGCGGCTGCTTTCATCGGGGGATGCAGGCGGTGCGCGGCTGTTGCATCGGCGCAGCCTGCGGATGTTTGGGGGCATCGGGTTTGCGGCGGCACTGATGCTGTATTTGTTTGCCGAGCCGATATGCACATATCTTCTGCAAAATCGTGGTGCTGCGTGGGCGGTGCGATGCTTTGCCCCCGCTGTATTTTTCTGTTCGGTGAATGCCGTGCTGCGCGGCGCATGGGAGGGCAGGGAGGATATGCGGCCGACGGCGGTTTCGCAGGCGGCAGAGAGTGCGGCACGGCTTGCACTTGGATTATTTCTTTGCAGATACGTGCTTTTGCATGGAGATACCCTGCCGTTCCCCGTTACGCCGCAAACTCGCCCGATGTACGCGGCAGCGGCGGCGATTCTCGGTGTCAGCGGTTCAACTGCCGTCGGCACTGCCGTGATTTTATGCTGTGCCGGACAAAAAAAGCCTGCCCCACCCACACGCACCGATGCGCAAACACTCCTGCACGATTTGTGGCGGCTCATTCTGCCGATCTCCGCCGCGGCACTGGTCACAAACCTGACTTCGCTTGTCGATCTGACAACGGGGATGCAGTGCCTGAAACAGATGTATCAACGCGATTTTTCACAAAACGGCTTTTCATCGTCGGAGGCAGCGGCGAATTTCATGTATGGAGCTTTTTCAGGAATGTCGGTGACGGTTTTCAATCTTGTGCCGTCGATCGTGAATATGCTCGGAAAGGGCGTATTGCCTGCTTTTTCACGCGCATATGCACAAAATGACAAGGCGGCGATGAAATCTCACGCGGGCGCGGTGCTGCAAACCACGGCATTGCTGGCGATGCCGTCGGGGCTAGGTATTTTTGCCATGTCTTCGCCGATTTTGACGTTTCTGTTTCCATCGCGACCGATGGAAGTTGCCGCCGCCGCTGCGCCGCTGATGATTCTCGGGCTTGCGGTGATCGTGCTGTGTCTCTCCGTGCCGCTGATGAGTATGCTGCAAGCGGCAGATTTCGCGTCGCAGAGCGCATTTCTGATGGTCTGGGGGGCGGCGGCAAAGCTTCTCTGCAATCTTCTGCTGATTCCGCGGCTGGGGCTTGTGGGCATGGCGATTTCGACCTTTGTCTGCTATGCGGTGATTCTCCTGCGTGCTGCGGTGACATTTCACCGATGTATCGGATTTTCCACGCATCTTCTTCGATTTTGCATCAAGCCGCTGATTGCATCCGCGCTCTGCGCTGTTTCTGCTTTCGCTTTATATCCGCACATCAGCCGTGTGATGCCGCAGTCAGCCACGCTGCTGATATCGGTTTTGTTTGGCGGGATTGTCTACTGTATTTCGCTTTGGTGTCTTCACATCCACATTCTGAAATCCTAGCAGATGCGAAAAAATCGCAGACACCTTCAGGCATCTGCGATTGTCTCATCCGTATTGGGGATTTCTTTTTTCGAGGGCTTCAGGCACGACCACACGATAATAATGATCTGTGCAGGCACACCCACGAGGAAAATTTTCCAGAGGTTATATCGCAAAAACGACAGATAAATCGTTGCGAGCGATGACCACATCAGCACCGAAATAATCAGGTAATTCGCCCTTTTGTTGAACCAAAGCGAGTTGAAAACCAGCACGACGATCGCGGTGAGGGGCAGGGCGTAGAGAAACATCAGCGGTGTGAAGCGGATGTCGGGCGCGAAGGTGTCGAGAATGACAAACGCGAGTGTTGCGATGAACCAGACCAGCAGGCTTGCGAGCGTGGTGATGACGCGGCGGTTGCGGTTGTGGATTTTCTCGTCGCGAATCAGAAATGTCTGCGGCGGTGCATCGGGTTCTTCGGTGAGCTCTGTTTCCTGCGGGATATTTCGTGCGGCGCGTTCTTCCGGAGATGACACCAAATCATCCAGTGTGACATGGTATAAATCCGCTATTTGTTTTAACACAATCAGATCGGGCAGCGATTCGCCGCGCTCCCATTTCGACACGGCTTTGTCGGAATAGTGCAGCAATTCGGCAAGTTGGAGTTGTGTCAGATGGTGTTCTTTCCGCATGGCGGAAAGATTTTCCGCAACAATTTTCTTAAACTGCTCCACAAGCCCGTCTCCTTTCCGAATTTACACTTATTATATCATACTTTCAAAAAGAATGCAAGTACGTGAATACAAAAATCTCTACTGTAGGTAGAGCGTCGTTTTTGTGCATTCTACTGCAACTCTACGGGCAGTTTAAGCGAAAAAGGAAAAGTATCGTGACATTTTTGGCTTCTTGCGGTACAATACTATTACAGACAAAACCGCGAAAGGAGCATGATTCTGATGAGCGATAGTCAAAATTATGTACTGATCACTGACAGCGCGTGTGACCTCTCACCCGAGATGCTTGCACGTTTGGGTGTACCGTTTGTTTCGTTAAATGTGTTTTTTAAGGATGCCCCTGCACAGCCCTGCAATCTGCACGGCAAGGAATTTTACGAGGCATTGCAGGATGGAAAAGTTGCCTGCACCTCTGCGGCGAATCTCTCAGCATTTCGGGATGTGTTTGTCCCGATTCTGGAGCAGGGCAAGGACATCCTGTATCTCTCGCTTTCCTCGTCGCTCAGCTGTATGCACGCGACCGGAAAAATGGCTGCGGACGAGCTTGCGGCGGAATATCCTGACCGAAAAATCGTGGTGGTGGACAGTCTTTGTGCCTGCATGGGGCTTGGGCTGATGGTCTATCATGCGGCGGAATTGCGTGAGCAGGGCATGAGCCTTGATGCACTTTCGGCGTATCTGCTTGAAAATCGCCTGCACACGATTCATTGGTTCACGGTGGATGATCTGATGTTTCTGCGGCGCGGCGGACGCATCGGCGGTGTGTCGGCGATGGCAGGGACACTGCTCGGCATCAAGCCCGTGATGTGCATGAATGATGATGGCAAGCTGATGGCTGCGGGCAAGGTGCGCGGCCGCAAAAATGCGCTGCTTGCTCTGGCGAAGCATTTCTCCGAGGAATGCGAAAATCCTGAAGGTACGGTGTTTATCGCGCATGCCAATGCCGATGAGGACGCATTGTTCCTCAAAGAGACGCTGATGAACGAGTATGGTGCCAAGCAGGTGACGATCGGCGAGATCGGCGCAGTGATCGGCGCACATGCAGGTCCTGCCACGATTTCGATTTTCTTCATGGGAACTGCACGCGCAAAAACCGAGTAAGTTTTGCGCGTGTCTGATTCTGCGGGGGAGCTGCCCTGACAGCTGCCCGCCTTTCAAATTTTACATTGGGAATCCGAAGCGGATTCCCTTTTTTTTGCACAAAAAAACCCCTTACAAAATGTAAGAGGTTTTGGAGGGTGGGTAAAGGGATTCGAACCCTTGATCTTCGGGACCACAATCCGACGCTTTAACCAACTAAGCTATACCCACCATATCTATGCGGAGCAAGCTCCGATTTGTAAGCAAAGACGCGCCTTATTGGATTCGAACCAATGGCTTACTGCTTAGAAGGCAGTTACTCTATCCAGCTGAGTTAAAGGCGCATACATGGAGCGAGTGATGGGAATCGAACCCACGTAACCAGCTTGGAAGGCTGGAATTCTACCATTGAACTACACTCGCATAAGCTATTGCAGTTCGGTCTGTCCACGCACTGCCTGCACTGCATGAACCATTATACCAGAAATTGATACGTTTGTCAAGTGAAAATCAAAAGAAATTTGCAAAAAGGCAGTCAATCGGAAAGATATGTGAAAAACGCTTGCTGAGGTTGACATTTTTGGGCTTTTTGCTATACTTTCTCAGGGCTAGAAAGTGAGCGCGACAGTCATGCCGCGCTCTGCGAAATATTTACGGTCAGGGTGTCAGATGGTCATGCACATTTTCGAGTGCTTCCTGCGAAATCGAAGCGATTTTTTCCTCGTTGTGAACATTCTTCGTGTTTTGTCCGCGGAAAACGAGTTTCAGCAAAATCGGGCAGAGAATTGACGAGCATATAATCAGAAAAATCGTTGCCACCAGCGGGTCGATGCCCACCAGCACACCATCTCGATAGCAAATCATGCCCGCACCCGTCGCGTAGACAGCCAGAGCGACCTCGCCGCGTGCGATCATGCCGCAGCCTGCGGTCAGCGATTCGCGCCCGTTGTATCGGAAACATCTTGCGACCGCGCCGCATCCGACAATTTTGCCGATGATACCCACCGCGACAAACACCATCACGAACAGCAAGCTGCTCGGCACAAAATTGCTGAAATCTGCGCTGATGCCGATGTACGCGAAAAACATGGGGGTGAACACCATATATCCGCTGACGATCACCTTGCGGTCAACGAAATGGCTGTCGCCCAGCCCCGAAAGCATCAGCCCCGCCATATATGCGCCCGTGATGGCGGCGATGCCGAAGAATTCCTCTGCGCAGTAAGCGAACAGCAGGCACATGGAAAGCGCAAAGATGCTTGTGCGGCGTTTGTGCGGATAAATGCGGACCATTGCACCGAACGCTTTGCGGAGAATCAGACCTGCGCCGATGGTGAAGACAAAAAATCCGAGCACATGGAGGCAGGTTTTGCCGATGCTGCCCTCGCCGCCCAAACCGGTGATGATACTCAGCACCACAATGCCGATGACGTCGTCGATGATGGCGGCACTCAGCACCGTCGTGCCGATTTTGGTTTTGAGCTTACCGAGTTCGCGCAAGGTCTCCACGGTGATGCCGACGCTTGTTGCGGATAGAATGCATCCGACAAACAGTGCGTTCAGGAGCAGGTCGTGATCCTTGGCGGCGGAAAATCCGCCCATGAACAGCAATGCCGCGCCTGTACCGAGGGCGATGGGAATGAACACGCCTGCGAGCGCGATTGCTGTTGCCGCGACGCCGCTGCGTTTCATTTCACGAAAATCGGTTTCCAGACCGCTGGAAAAGAGGATAAACACCACGCCGATCTGTGAAAAGCTTTGCAGCACGTACATTTCAGCGGTGGTGGGGTGAATCAGCCCGTGAAACGAATCGCAGTGGATGAAAAAAGCGGGACCAATCAGCAGCCCTGCGAGAATCATGCCCACCACCTGGGGCAGCCCGATTTTTCTTGTCAGCATACCGAGTGCTTTTGTCGCCAACAGAATGATACCGCAGTCAAAGAGGATATTCATGACATTGAAATCCATGCAGAATCGAATCCTTTCTTCTGTCAAAACACGGCAAAAGCAGGACGGTGGTTCGTCCTGCTTTTGTGTGATGATACATAGTTATGAGATTGATTATTCGTAGAGCGGATATTTTTTGCAGATTGCGTTGACACCCTCGCGGATGGCATCTGCCTTGTTTTCAAAATCGGTTGCGCAAAGGTACATAAATTCTGCGATTTTCTCCATATCCTCGGTGACAAGACCGCGGCTGGTGACAGCAGGCGTACCCACACGGATACCGCTGGTGACATTCGGCGACTCAGGGTCGTTGGGGATTGCATTCTTGTTGACGGTGATATACACCTCATCCAGACGATGTTCGAGCTCCTTACCGGTCATGTGAACAGGGCGGAGGTCAACGAGCATGAGGTGATTGTCGGTGCCGCCGGAAACGAGGTCAAAACCGCGGGCGAGCAAGCCTTTTGCGAGAGCCTGTGCATTGTCAACGACCTGCTGCTGATAAGCCTTGAACTCAGGCTTGAGTGCCTCACCGAAGCAGACAGCCTTTGCAGCGATAACGTGCATCAGAGGGCCGCCCTGAATGCCGGGGAAGATTGCCTTGTTGATCTTTTTCGCGATCTCCTCATCGTTGGTGAGGATCAAGCCGCCGCGCGGACCACGGAGGGTCTTGTGGGTGGTGGTGGTGACAACGTCAGCCAGACCGATCGGAGACTGATGCAGACCGGCAGCGACCAGACCTGCGATGTGAGCCATATCGACCATGAGCAGAGCGTCGTTGCTGTGTGCGATCTCAGCGAGTCTTGCAAAATCAATGGCACGCGGATAAGCAGAAGCACCTGCGACGATCAGCTTGGGGTGATGTTCCTTGACCAAAGCCTCGACCTTGTCGTAGTCGATGCGCTCGTCGCCGCCCAGACCGTAGGAGACGAAGTTGAAATATTTTCCCGAGAGATTGACAGGAGAACCGTGTGTGAGGTGACCGCCGTGCGCAAGGCTCATGCCGAGCACGGTGTCGCCGGGCTGGAGCAATGCGAAGTAAACAGCGGTGTTTGCCTGCGAGCCCGAGTGTGCCTGTACGTTTGCAAACTTGCAGCCGAACAGTTCCTTTGCACGCGCCACAGCGATATCTTCCACGACATCGACGCATTCGCAGCCGCCGTAGTAACGCTTGCCGGAGTAGCCCTCAGCGTACTTATTGGTCAGCACGGAACCCATAGCCGCCATCACCGCAGGAGATACGATGTTTTCGGAAGCAATCAGTTCGAGGTTGCGTCTTTGACGGGCAAGTTCGGTGTTCATTGCCGCGCCGACTTCCGCGTCAACGGAAGAAACGTAGCCGATTGTGTCAATCAGGGAATTATACATAACAAATACATCCTTTCCGATTGTGCAGGGGAGGCAAATCCCCTTATTTTCAATAGCCTATCTATTATACCATACATTTTATGGATTTGCAAGTGCAAATCGAAAAAAAAGCAAAAAAATCCGCGCTGATATTACACAGCGCGGATTTTTGGAATCCGAAAGGATTATTTCTGGGGCATATCAGCCTGAGTCAGCAGTTTTGCAACGAGCTTCAGGATGATGGAAGCATCTTTTGCGGTCAGAGCGTTATCACCGTCGCAGTCAGCGTTGGTCTTGCCCTGAGAGGTGATCGAAAGAGTGGTATCGCTGTTTGCAGCACGGCAAGCGATGATAGCGTCGGAAACAGTGACCGCACCGTCGCAGTTAGCATCGCCGTACAGCACCTGACCGGGAGTAGGAGTGGAAGAAGTGGTCGTGGTGGTAGTAGTGGTTGTGGTGGTCTCTGCCTTGAACGAAATCTTGCCGTTGGTAGCAGAATAGCCATAGGAATCGCCGTCCACGTTTGCGAACACGACATCAGCGTTGTTCTTGCCGGAAGAAGGATAGGACTCACGGCTTGCAGGAGCGATCTTCAGCTCAGAAGAACCGGAAGAAGCGGAAACAGAACCGCTCAGAGTGAGGAAAGTACCATCGCTCTTGATCCAGTTGGAGCTGTCGGTCAGACCGGTGGACCAAACGACAACGATCTGAGAACCGGTGTCATACCAGGAGAAGACGGTATCACCCAACTCGCCTTCCTTGGAAGCGGCACCTGTATCGCCGATGGAGCCGAGCTTCACATCAGAGATCTTCAGGAAAGATGCGTCATAAGAGATTGCGAAATCAACAGTGTTGATACCAGAGGAAGGAACACCGGCAAGAGAAACATCAACAGAGAAGTTCTTGTTGCTTGCGTCAACTTCCTGAGAGCCGACCTTAACGG
The DNA here is from genome assembly GCA_045617625.1 of Oscillospiraceae bacterium. Taxonomy (GTDB): domain Bacteria; phylum Bacillota; class Clostridia; order Oscillospirales; family Ruminococcaceae; genus Firm-04. The sequence continues at coordinate 20,441 of JAZLJA010000013.1, forward strand.
TAACGTCGGCAGCACTAGCGACCACTGTCAGAGACATAGCGGTCATAGCCATTGCCAAAAGGCTGGAAATCATTTTTTTCATGTTATACTCCTCCAAAGCATAAATCTGGATTCTGCATAGCGGCGAGTGTATGGAATGAAATTTATCTCACCGCTGCCACATGTGAAGTGGAAGGTCCCCTTCTTCCTTCTTCATTCACATTATGCTACTATTATCTTAACTTAAACTGAAAAAAATAGCAATGACTTATTGTATCATCTTTATGTCTGATTGCACAATCTTTTGAAGATTTGTATTGCGATATGAAACTATATTGCGGATAAACAGCAACATCAGACATAAAACGAAAATCTTTCTGCTGTGTGTTGACAAATATCTGCCTGCGTGCTATAATAAATGTGCAGTGGATGCTGACGGAATGTGAATTGACACAATGCATCGCTGCTGCGGGAAAAACCGCATGATGCCGACCGTCTGGGCAGTCGAAGTGCAGGGCGGTGTACGAGGCTGCCCTTTTTGTATCTATACTATATAATTAGGAGGATGCTTTATGGAGTTTGCACAGTGGCAAGGATTTGTGGACGGCGACTGGAAAACCGCCGTGGATGTCCGAGGATTTATCCAGTCCAACTATACCGCCTATGACGGCAATGCCGATTTTCTCGCAGGTGCGACAGAAAAGACCAATCGGCTGATGGAAAAACTGCGTGATTTGCAGCAAAAGGAACGCGAAAAAGGCGGTGTCTTGGATGTGGATACCACCACGGTGTCTTCGCTGTGCAATTATCGCGCAGGCTATCTTGACAGGGAAAATGAGCTGATCGTCGGTTTGCAGACGGATGAACCCTTAAAGCGCGGCGTCAATCCGTTCGGCGGCATCCGCATGGCGCGTGAAGCCTGCGCCGCTTACGGCTATCAGCTTTCCGACACGATCGAAGAATATTTCAAATACCGTACCACACACAATGACGGTGTTTTCCGCGCCTATACGCCTGAGATGAAAGCGGCGCGTCACTGTGCGCTGCTGACAGGTCTGCCCGATGCTTACGGCAGAGGCAGAATCATCGGTGATTACCGCCGTGTGGCACTTTACGGCGTCGATGCGCTGATTGCCGCAAAAGAACAGGACAAGCTGCAGGTGGGCATGGGCAACATGGATACCGAATCCGTGCGCCTGACGGAAGAACTGTTCGAGCAGATCGCATTTCTCAAGAAAATGAAGGAGATGGCAGCACTTTACGGGTTTGACATCAGTGAACCCGCCTCCACCGCACAGGAAGCGATGCAGTGGACGTATTTCGCATATCTTGCCACGATCAAGGAGCAGAACGGTGCGGCAATGTCTCTGGGACGCACGAGCACATTCTTTGATATCTACATCGAGCGCGACATGAAAAACGGCATTCTTGATGAACAGGGCGCACAGGAGCTGTTCGACCAGTTTGTGATGAAGCTTCGTATGGCGCGGCATCTGCGCACCCCCGAATATAATGAGCTGTTTGGCGGCGACCCGATGTGGATCACCGAGAGTGTGGGCGGCATGGGCGAAAACAACCGCACGCTCGTGACAAAATCCAGTTTCCGCGTATTGAACACCCTCTATACCCTCGGCAGTGCGCCCGAACCCAACCTGACGATTCTCTGGAGCAAGCGTCTGCCCGAAGGATTCAAGCGTTTCTGCGCAAAGGTCTCCGCTGATACCGATTCGATCCAGTATGAAAACGACGACCTGATGCGTCCGCGGTTTGGTGATGATTATGCGATCGCGTGCTGTGTCTCGGCGATGAAAGTCGGCAAGCAGATGCAGTTTTTCGGAGCGCGTGCGAATCTGGCGAAGCTGTTGCTGCTGGCGATCAACGGCGGCACGGATAATGTATTCGGGACAAAAGTCGGTCCGCAAATGCCCCCGATGGATGATGAGATCCTCGATTACGGCAAGGTCATGGAGCGTTTCCGCATTTACCGCGCATGGCTGTGCAATCTGTATGTCAACACGATGAACGTGATCCACTATATGCACGATAAATACGCCTACGAAAAAACGCAGATGGCACTGCATGATACCGATGTTGAGCGGCTGATGGCATTCGGTGTGGCAGGTCTTTCGGTGATCACGGATTCGCTTTCCGCGATCAAATATGCGAAGGTCAAGCCGATTCGTGATGAAAACGGTCTGATCGTTGATTTTGAAACGGAGGGCGATTTCCCGAAGTACGGCAATGATGATGACCGTGTGGATACGATCGCACAGAACATGACGCACGAATTTATCGACGAGCTGAAAAAAACGCATGCATATCGCGGCGCGGCGCATACGCTTTCGGTGCTGACGATCACCTCGAATGTCGCTTACGGCAAGAAAACGGGTTCCACGCCGGACGGCAGAAAAAAGGGCGAGCCGTTTGCGCCGGGTGCAAATCCGATGCACAACCGCGAGCAAAACGGCGCATTGGCATCGCTGAATTCGGTGTCGAAGCTGTCGTATTCGGCGTGTATGGACGGTATCTCCAACACGTTTTCGATCACGCCCGATGCGCTTGGAAAAACGGAGGATGAGCGCATCACGAATCTGGTGAGCATTCTGGACGGATATTTCCTCAATGCGGCGCATCATATCAATGTGAATGTGATGAATCGTGAAACGCTGATGAAAGCGTATGAGCATCCGGAGGACTATCCGAACCTGACGATTCGCGTGTCGGGATATGCGGTGAATTTCTGCAAGCTGTCGCGTGAGCAGCAGCGAGAGGTTATCATGCGCACGTTCCACGAAGCGATGTAAATAAAAGAATCGGCAAGCCTGTGGATGGATTCTCAGGCTTGCCGATATTTTTTTGGATGGGATTTGATGGGAGCAGCCCCGATCTTAACGTGCCGCAGGCAAAAGATCAATCTGCACGGGGCAGTGCCGCTCAAAATAGGTCAGCTTGCAGAAACCCGCATCACGCGCCATTTGCTCCAGCGTATCCACGCCGCAGCCAAGATATTTCCCCGCGTGTGCATCGGTGCTGATAGTCAGCAGTTCTCCGCCCAGATCGTGATACAATCGCAGCAGCGCAAGATTCGGGTCGGTGAATGACGGCTCCTTTTTGAGCCCGCTGCCGTTCAGTTCGATCGCCTTGCCCTTGCGAATGACCGTCTTGTAGATCGCGATAATAATTGGCAGATACGGCGAAATGTCAATAGACGCGCGGTTTGGCAGATATCTAAGACCGTAGGTGATATGTCCCAGCACATCATAGCAGTCCGTCTCGGCGAGCGCAAGCACCTCCTCGAAGTACATCTTCAAAATCGACGGAATATCGACACTTTTGTAATCGAGGAAGTAAAAATCAGGGAGATTCGGCAGCTCATGCACCGAGCCGATGACCAGATCGAGCCGCGGATCGTGATAGACTTGTCTTGACAACTGCACATCCTGCGGAATCTGTCCCAGTTCGATGCCGCAGAGCAGTTTCAGGTTGCCGCAGTCAGCTTTTGCAGCGGTCGTTTCAGCGAGAGAGCCCTCCGTCACGCGGCGGCTGTTATAAAAGAACATCTCGGATTCCTCCGCGCCGTAAAACGCGGCGGGTTCAAAGCGGTTGATTTCGCAGTGGTCGGTGATTGCCATATACTGCAATCCGAGTTCCTGCGCGATTTTCACACGCTCCGCGACGGTATCGTCGGCATCGGGGGAGTGGTGCGTGTGGGTGTGCAGATTCATAATCATGAAGGTACGCCCTTTCAGTTTTTCGAGAAATCGAGCAGTTCCAGCCCTTCGTTTTTCTCCAGTGCCCAGCGGATGTTCCATTCGCTCGTGAACAGCAGCAGATACTGGTCTTTGAAGTCCTGCACCAGCTTGGTGTCGGAGCTGATGGTGAGGTGCGAGGGCTTTTCGATATTGCCGCCGATCCAGCGGATATATTGATAAGAGAGCGGTTCGCGGATGATCTCGACGTTATATTCCGTGCGCATCCGATGTTCAAACACCTCGAATTGCAGCACGCCGACAACGCCCACGATGACTTCCTCCATACCAGTTTCAGGTTCATGGAAGATCTGGATCGCACCTTCCTGTGCGATCTGCATCACACCCTTGACGAACTGTTTGCGCTTCATTGTGTCCTTGTGGCGGATACGGGCGAAATGTTCGGGGGCAAAGGTCGGAATGCCCTCAAAGCAGACTTTTTTGTTCGGTGCGCAGATGGTATCGCCGATTGCAAACAGACCCGGGTCAAACACGCCGATGATATCGCCTGCATATGCCTCATCGACGACTTCGCGGTTTTCCGCCATCATCATCTGCGGCTGCGAAAGACGCATTTTCTTGTCGCCCTGAACGTGATAGACTTCCATTTCGCGCTCGAATTTGCCCGAGCAGATGCGCAGGAAGGTGACACGGTCGCGGTGTGCTTTGTTCATGTTTGCTTGGATTTTGAATACAAACGCAGAGAATTCCTCGTCAAACGGCGAGACCTTTTCACCGTTTGCCATACGTGCAAGCGGAGGCGGGGTCAGTTCAAGGAATCGTTTCAGGAACGGTTCCACGCCGAAATTCGTCAGTGCAGAGCCGAAAAATACGGGAGAAAGTGTGCCTGCCTGAATTGCATCGAGGTCGAAGTCCTCCGAGGCGCCGTCCAGCAGTTCGATGTCCTCGGAAAGCTGTGCGTGGTTTTCCTTGCCGATCAGTGCAGCAAGCGCGGGGTCATCGGGTGAGACTTCGGTTTTCGAGACGGTGTGTGCGCCGCCTGTCGCTTCAAACGAGATGATATGCCGCGTTTCCAGATCAAACACGCCGCGGAAATCCTTGCCGCAGCCGATGGGCCAGTTGACCGCATAGGTCTTGATGCCCAGTTCCTGTTCGATCTGTTCCAGCAGATCAAACGGATTGCGTGCTTCTCTGTCCATCTTGTTGATGAACGTGAAGATCGGGATATGGCGCATCACGCAGACTTTGAACAGCTTGCGGGTCTGATTTTCAACGCCCTTTGAAGCGTCGATGACCATGATCGCCGCATCAGCCGCCATCAGAGTGCGGTAGGTGTCCTCGGAAAAGTCCTGATGTCCCGGGGTATCGAGAATATTGATGCACGCGCCCTGATATTCAAACTGCATGACCGAAGAAGTGACGGAAATACCGCGCTGTTTCTCAATTTCCATCCAGTCCGAGACAGCATGGCGCGCAGATTTTTTACCCTTGACGGCACCTGCCATCGAAATTGCCCCGCCGTAAAGCAGCAGCTTTTCGGTCAGGGTTGTTTTGCCGGCATCGGGGTGGGAAATGATCGCAAACGTGCGTCTGCGTGAAATTTCCTCCTGTAATGTTGACACAAGAATCCCTCCAAAAATTGAATGACATACGATTAGAGTATATCATACTTTTTTGCAAGTTGCAAGGATTTTTTCATCCCTGCCGAAAGATACAGACTTTTGCGCATCTTGCGCAATTTTGCACGCATGAATTTGTCTAATTCGACGAATATCATTTCTGTATCAGGACGGCAAAATCACAGATGTAGGGGTTAATTCGGGCAAATCAGAATCTTTTGCGAAAAAATTTGCATTTGGCTGTTGACAGATTCCGAAAAATCAGGTAAAATAAAGAGGATAGACTTTCCATCTTGATACGAAAGGATTTTTACCCATGATTTTACTTGATGACATCCGCAATGAACTGGTCAACGCCCGCCCCGAGGTCAAGGAGCTCGGCGAAGTTCTTCAAATCGAACGCGCAAAGGCGGAGCTTGGCGATTTGCAGATTCAGGTCACTTACGACGGCTTTTGGGATGATGTGGAAAAATCCCAGAAAGTTATGGCAAACATTCGCACGCTTGAAAACAAGGTCGAGAAATACGAAAAGCTGAAAGCACTGATGGAAGATACCATCGGCATGATTGATATGTGTCTGGAGGAGGGCGATGATTCCTCCAACGAGGATCTGGCAGCAGATGCGGCGAGATTTCGTGAAATGCTGGATGCCGAAAAGCTGAAAACGCTGCTCACGGGCGAATATGACAACTCCAACGCGATCGTCACGCTGCACGCAGGTGCAGGCGGCACCGAGGCGCAGGACTGGACGCAGATGCTTTATCGTATGTATAACAAGTATGCAGAAAGCCACGGATTCAAGGTGGATCTGCTCGACTGGCTGGACGGTGATGAAGCGGGCGTCAAATCCGCATCGTTTATGGTGCAGGGCGAAAACGCTTACGGCTTCCTCAAATCCGAGGCAGGTGTGCATCGTCTGGTGCGTGTGTCGCCTTATGATGCGGCGGGCAGACGTCACACATCGTTTGCGGCAGTGGAAGTCATGCCTGAAATTTCCGATGATGTTGAGGTTGAGATTCGTCAGGAAGATCTGAAAATGGATGTATTCCGTTCTTCGGGCGCAGGCGGACAGCACATCAACAAGACGTCGTCGGCAGTGCGTTTGACCCATATCCCGACGGGCATTGTGGTTTCGTGCCAGACGCAGAGAAGCCAGTTCCAGAACAAGGATTACTGTATGAAGATGCTGCGTGCAAAGCTGGTGGAGATCAAGGAGCGTGAACATCTTGAAAAGATTTCGGATATCAAGGGAACGCAGTTGAAAATCGAGTGGGGCAGCCAGATCCGTTCTTACGTATTTATGCCCTACACGCTGGTCAAGGATAACCGCACGGGCTGTGAAAACGGCAATGTGCAGGCGGTCATGGACGGCGATCTGGATGCGTTCATCAATGCGTATCTGAAAGCACTGTCGCATGGCACGCTGCAATCGGGCGCGGCAGCTGATGCGGAATAAAGAAGGAAGAAAGTGTGAGGGGAACCCTATGAAGGGGTTCCCCTTTTTTCGATAATACGCCATATCGGATCACCCTGTCTATACAGGGTGATTTTTTCGTATTATCAAGAGAAACGAACAGCAGACTTCCGAAACCCATCATAAATGCTTTGACATTCTGATAAATAAATGCACGGAAATGTCCGTACAAATTTAGTCATTCATACAAAATGTCAGTACCTTTTTTGATACAAAAATCGTACAAATCTATCGAAAATATCGTATTTTCATATAAAATCTGATGTTTTGACAGCGGAAAGCCCAAAAAATCTGCAAAATGTCCACCTATTCTATGAAAATGTCCATTGATTCCACTTGAAATCTTTGCTAAAATAGGATTGTGGATAATTTGCATTTTTGTCTGGATTGAATGCGAATGACCGCACCAACACGCCGTCTCTCCTTCTTCACGGCGGCGAAATAAAAGGACATCCTGTCCGCACCTCATAGGGGGAATAGATATGAAACAACAGCTAAAGCACACGTTTGCGGGTGTTTTGAGCGGCGTTATGCTCGCTGCATCAATCCCGTATTTCGCGCTCGACAACCTCAGCAATGCGGCTGACTGTGTTGTTGACACTGCAAAGACCT
>JAZLJA010000014.1:0-14619 GCA_045617625.1 Oscillospiraceae bacterium
GCAGGTCAAGGGCGTTGGGGAAAAGGTACATCCGTTCAACAAAGAGTGTGACGAGTATGTTTATCGCAACTTGATCGCGGAATGCAGCATTGTTTCTCTGATCGGTGATACCACAGGCGAAAAGGGCTACAACAAAAGCGACGGCAGAGAACACGATTATATGAACCAAAGCCCGATTTTTGACTGGGACAATATCACTTGGGAATATGTCGCAGACGAAAGCAAAGGCATTTCTGCCGAATCGAAGCTTTTGCAGCGCGGTAAGCTTCCGCTGCGCACCTACGCAGGCAGCACCTATGTCAAAAATGAGGATGGAACCATTTCATTTTATGACCAAGTGACAGGCTTGACCAATCACTGCACCCACGGTATGGAAGCTTCCGATTTCGAGGCAGGTTCCCCGTGGTACAGCCCCTATACCGAGATAAGTCAGCAGTGGGTCTCCGACCAGACAAACGGTTTCCAGTCCGATCACCTGCTCGGCACCTATTGGCATGATGCCAATAATCTCTATGACACCAAGGTGTACTATCATGTGGTCAATCTGGAAAACGGCGGCAATTATGTTGATTATCTCTATTTCTACGTCATGAATCCTGATGACGGCTTTCCGTTCCGCTGCAATGGCCGTTTGTTCTGCGATTGGCAGAATTTCGGTCATGGCATGGATCTGTCTGACGGTTCTTATCAGCTTCCGCTGCTGAGCCGTTTTGACATTGTTTACAGATGGGATGAAAGAACGCCGCTCTATACAAAATATGATGCGTCCACCGAGTTCGGCGAGGGCAGCTATGTTTATTATGAGCCGAACCCCGTCTATGACGAGATGCTCGAAAAAGTCGAGGAGAAAAATGCATCACAGTGGTTCAAAGACAGAATGTATTTGCTCGTTCACCCCGCATATGCGCAGAACCGCGATGATGCTTATGTGACCAAGCAGATGGATGATCTTGCACCGAAATTTGAGCCGTCTGTGCTGGCACCGACCCTCGACGACTACTTCATGCAAGTTTATTACGGTCTTGCAACGCCGAATGGTCGCCCGTGGAATGCAACCGGTTCTCCGATAAATTATGACGGTTATTCTGCATCAGCAGATCCGACAACCATCTTTTATCCGAATGAACTGCTGAAGGTCTCGTTGGTGCCGCAGTCTCCGACGCTGCAATACAGCGACAAGTGGCTCTCCGCGATCGACAGCTACGGCGGTTCCACAAACGGTGTTCCGCTTTCCTACACCAGACCTTCTACCAATTCCGCGCTGAAAGCACATCGTCAGGAACTTGGCAGTCTGGCTTGGAATAGTCCCTGGGAATTTTACGATTTGCACAAGGATGGCGAAACCGCATTTGATATCCCTGATTCTCCGTTCTATGATTCCGGTAAATCTGTATATTCCATTGATGCGATGACCTTTAATAAGGAATCGACCGCAGCGGGTGAATCGACCATCACGCTGACCGTACAGATTCCTGAAACAAAATATACTGATACTGTCACGGACGGGTATAACAACGTTGACTATGAATATACCCGCGGCACAGGTTATCTTTTTGGCGGCGCTTTCCGCTGGACTGCAGAATTCACATCCTTAGACGGCGAAACTGTGGAGATTCTGCCCAACGAAAAGGGCGGCGCGGTGGAATTCACCACAGAGGATGTTCTCGACCCGACCACAAATGAATTCGTTGGTTCCAGAATGAAAGTTCAGAACTTCAGTGCCAACGATGAAGGCACGATCGTCTTCAAGCTTCGCATTTTCAACAGCACAAAGGCAATCATGGCGAACACCGCTGAAAAGATCAAAGCACTGGAAGAGGGAACAGACTACGTGGAACTGGAATCGAGCCCCCTGAGCCTTTTGATTTCTTCCGTCCCGTATCTGATCGTTCCCTCTGCATCCAAAAAGATCCTGGCTTATCGTGGTGAAGTTTCCAATGTGCTGTTCTCCAGCAATGTTGCAAGAAGAAACAAAGCACAGTTCGGCACAGATGAAACCGAATTCACCGTTAAGATCTACGAATGTGATGCTGACGGCGAAATCACCAATGAGACCCCTGTTTATGAAGGATCTGAAAAGGCTTCCTATTCGCAGGCTATCACAAGCCTTTCCATTCCCAAAGGCATTCTGAATACAGTATCTTCAGAAAACGGCGTATCCTATAAGGCAGTTATTTCCGCATCTCTGGATGAAGAGGTGGACGGTGTTCAGCATTTCTCCGACACCGCACTGATCTGTGTTGAGGAAAGACCGCTCAGCATCGTACTCGATACCGAGACGGGATGTTTCGTCAATGATAATGACGTTGTACTCAGCTATAATGTCGTGGGCGGAAACAGTGCATTCAACGGCTATTATAATGTAGTGCGCAAGAGCGACAACCTCGAAATCGTTTCTGACACGAATATCCCTGCTGAAGCAGGCAGCGGCATTTCAATGTCTTTGACCATTCCGAAAGCGGAACTGGTTCTTTCCGACGATGATTCGCTCAAGGAAATGTTCGCTGTGACGTTCTATGCACGCAACTCGGCTGACGGCGAGTATTCGATTGGCGCAAACCTCATCGCTGTCTATAACGACGGCAGCCTTTCGATTGATGTTGCAGGCACAGAATACAAAAACGGCAGCAAAATCAGCATCGACAAGCACGATTATCTCGAAGCGAATCTTGATCCCGAATGCAAATACGGCAATGTAATTGACAGAAAGCTCTCACTTGCAACCATTCAGAAGAATGTTCGGATGAAAGAAAAGGTCAACATCCATTACGGCAATGCGATCTGGGGCATCGTTTCCGATGTCATCAACTGGAAATTCAAGGATGAATCCGACTCTTCCGTTGCTCCTGCCGAATCCGCCCTGCTTTATACCAGCTACGGCGAACTGACTCCCGTGGAGGAGGAAGGCAAGATCCTGATCCCGTCCTCGGAACTCACACTGTTCGGTGCGGGCGATGCGGAAGGCGAAATCGAAGCGACCCATGTCAACACCGGCATGAGCTCGAAAGTCAAGGTCAAGTTCACGGATGTTGAAAATGAGCTTTACCTGATCCAGTTCTCACCTGCAAAGAAAACCGTCGTTGACTTTGTCAAAGGCAACGGTCAACCATGTACCGTGGAATCTAACGATAACGGTATGCTGGCACTCTATGAGCCCGAAGGGATCCAGGCCGGTACTACCATCAACGCACGTTATACTGACGGCACGGTGGATTACCGCAAAACATTCAATCCCTCGGAACTGAAAACCGGCACGCAGTCGTTCAACAACGGCGGTCTTTATCCCATCAACAGTGTGAAGCTGCGCAGAAGCTATTCTGTCAGCATCACCATTCCCGAAGCGAAAGAGAAGGACATCACCCTGCGCGGCGGCGTGTTCAAGGATCCCGAATACGATGAATATGGCAACATGATCATCGTATACGACAAGTTCACCGAAGCTGATCTGCTGACCTCTCTGGAGGATAAGGCAACAAAGGACGGCAAAGCAAACGGTATTGAGGGCGTGACGTTCCGCACCGACTCCACCGGTTCGTTCATCGTTTATTTTGATTCCACGCAGATCGTTACGGACAAGAACGAGGAAGAATCGGAAGCCAAGCTTTGCTACGCGTTTGAAGTTGAAGCCGACGGTTATTATAAGAAATCGTTTGAAATCAACAACCGGACCTGCAGTGATACCTGCACCATGCTCTACGGTCTGGTCAATCTCGACAAAAAGACTTCTGATGCACCGAATTTCAAAATGCTTTCGCAGAAAGAATGGTTCTCTTCCAGCGGTCTGGCAGAGGAGATCAAGGATGACACAGAGTACATCAGTTTCACCAAGCGAAGTGATGAAATCCGTCTTAGCATCCATATGCTGCTTGCAGGCTATGAAGACGGAATCATTGAAAAGAGAGAAGGCATCGCTTCTCCGATCAAAGACACGGAAAAAGTCGTGAGATTCATCAACGGCAAGACCGAAAAAGAACTCGGCGACGGCAAAACTTCGATTCAGAAAAACCAGTTCGTGATCTATCCGTTCTCGACGATCGTTTCCAGCCGCACCAAAATTTCTTTGAAGAAAGAGGAAGTTGGAAACTGGCTCGCGAAAGATTACTACGTTCAGACCAGTCTCGGTTTGTTTGACGGTGATTCCCGCCTCGTGAAAGCAGATCTGAAGTACAATATCCTCAATACGGATCTGGAAAATTCTCCCACTGACCCCGATGAAATCAAAGCTCTGGACAAGAGCGTGAAGAAGTCCGTCAAGAAAGCCATGGAAACCAACCCGCTGAGCATCGTCAAAACCGATGGTGTCGTGGGCAAGATCGTTGGCGGCGGCTTCACAGCACTTCTCTCGGGCATGACTGACAGCAAAAACGTCATGAATATGTCGCTTGGCGTCAACGTGCTGCCCACCAGCGATCCCACCAGATTTGAGGTCCTTATCGGTGTGGGTGCAGAAGACAGCATGATGCGCGACGAATATGTGGACGAACTGGCATCGGGTGAAGCAAAGGCGCAGTTCCTCAACCACGAAGCCAGCACCGAAGAAGACGATGATGACGATGAACCCGAACCTTCAATGGGCGCATTCTTCCTCGAAGGCCTTGGCTTAGACGGTTCTGACATGAACAAGACCGCCTATAAGGAAATGGGAGAGAAGAAGGACACGCTCAAGAAGAAATACGAGGCTCGCAAGAATGGTACGACAGCAGGCGGCGACGACGACGATGGCGACAATAAGCCCGATGTTTCTGTGGGCGGCGTTCTATACGGCATCATGGAAGCAAGATATGATGTTGCAAAGAATGAATGGTCGTATTCGTTTATCGGTCTCACCGTTGGTGTAGAAGCAAAGGTTGATCAAACTGTCTGGGAGGGTCAGGCTTTGGTAGGTCCTGTGCCTGTCAACTATTCGCTCCATGTGATCATGAACCTCAGCTTCAAGCTGAACTTCAAGTCTGTTCTGAAGAAAGTGACACACACGTTCGATGCGAACGGTACTGCAAAATACACGCTGGATGAAGAACGCGACTTTATGGTACTGCCGATGATCCACACGCGAATCGGCGCAGAATTCTTTATCGGCGTCGGTATCGACTGGGGTCTGATTGCGCTGACCGTCGGCGCATTTGCCGAGGGCGGCATCAACATTGATTATGCAGCACTGATCGACAAAGAACCCCACGCAGGTATAGCTCTCAGCGGCGATATTACCGTTGGTTTGAAATTCAAGGCAAGACTCTTCCTTCTCAGCTATGAAACAGTTCTTTGCAGTGCATCCGCAGGCTTTGAGGTGATGTCTCCCAACTATAAGGAGATCATCAACATCTGGAGCGGCAACAATGTCGATCCTGAAGCACATCGTCCGAAGCCCTACGGCAAATCTGCAGGCGAATCTCAGAATCTGACCATCGTGCAGTATGCAGACGGCACCATGGATCTGCAGCTCGATACCGTTTCGCAGCGCGCACCGCTGATGAAGCCCGCGTTCAACGAAAATGACAAGATCTTCGCAGAGGCAAATCAGGAGAAGTTTGCAGCACTCACAGAGGTCAAGTATTCTGACGACGGAAAGATGATCGTGTTCCTCGATGATAATGTCGCAAGCTATGCAAACGGCGACGGCATCGCACAGGGCGCAGTCATTGCAGATGGAGACAGCACGCTTTCCGCAGAAAACAAACCTGATGAGCTCCCGCAGGATGAGAAGCCTATGTCGGATGAGGAAAAGAAAGAAGCTGATGAAGATCCCTCCAAGGCAGGCGCAAACGAAGTAATCGCAAACTTCGGCGATTACCAGATCGATATCAGCGGCACCGAGGAAAACGGCTTCTTCGCGGCATGGACACAGCAGCGAAATTCCTCTGAGGCAAATCTCGAGGACCTTGCAATCGCAATGAATTCCACCGAGATCATTGCAGCTGTTTATGACAGCGAAAATGGCAAGTGGAATGAAACCAAGCTGACCAACAACTTCCAGTCTGATGTCCTTCCGACGATCACCAACATCAAAAACAAGGCAGTTGTGGTGTGGCAGAGCACTTATAACGCAGATCTCGAAAACCCGCTCGCAGCATCCGTTTGCGATAAGCTGATGTTCAGCGTATATGAAGACGGCGCATGGAGCGAAGTTCAGACTGCATATAACGGTTCCCTTGGCAATATCCACAACTTCCAGAGCGCAATGCTCGATGACGGCAGCGTGCTTGTCGCATTCACTGCCGAGACCGAAAAGGATGTCACCGATGTATTCTATCTGACCATTGGTGCAGACGGCACTGTTTCTGATCCTGTCCGCGCAACCGTCACCACAAGCAACGAGAACAATGTTCGTGTGACTGCGCTGAACAAGTCGGATAAGGAAAAAGGCTATCTCATCGCATGGTACGATGTGGATGCAGCAGACATCTATATGATGTATGTCCGTGAAAACGGCACCATCGACAGCAGCTTCCCCGAGCGTCTCTCGAAGGAAGGTCTGGAAATCGACATCACAGATGCATTTGACATCACAGGCGGCGAAAGCTTCGATGACTTTGCAATCGTCTGGGCATCCGCTGAATATAAGGCGGAAGGCGAAGATCAGGTTCCGTATATGACAGTTTGCGGCGCGAAACTCTATAAGGCAGCAGACGACAAGTACGGCGTCAGCGCACCGCAGAAGATCGCAACCATGAAGACCATGACCAAGCGCGTCAACGACATCTCTCTTGTCAGCGACGGCAAAAACAGCGTCAAAATGATTCTCTCCGAAACCGATTACACCGATGTGAAGGGCAAAACCGTTACCGTTGAGGCAGTTGCCGAAACAATGCTCTCCAACGAGACTTTCGATACCGATGAGGAATATCAGAAGGCATACGAGGAAAAGGTCAAAGAGCTGAATCTCATCAGAAAGAACAGAGGCGACGACTTCCTGACACTGATGGTGGCAGAAGAAAAGACCATGCTCGAAACTGTGAGCTACGAATTCCAGAATGCGGTGACACTCACCAATGCGGAGTTTGACGAAAATGCAGTGGTTCCCGGTCTTGAAACCACCGTTCTTCTGACAGTGACCAACAACGGTCTCACCCCGATCCAGAGTCTCAGCGTCAACAACGAAACGCTGGAGATCGACCTGAGCGGCGATGAGGCAATTCTCCCCGGCGAAAGCATCGTGATCCCTTATACCTACAAGGTTCCCGAAATGGTCAGCGATGCAGCATTTGAAATCAAAACCGACAGCGGCGCAACTTCCACCGGTACAGTGTATCTGGATGCTCCGCAGGTTGACATCGAGAAAGCAGATGTGGTGAGATCCGAAAACGGCATCCGCACACTGAGTCTCCACATGGTCAACACTGTGGCAATCCCGCTGGCAGAGTCCGAAAAAGACCTTGTCCTCAACCTGTATCCCGACGGAAATTACGACAACTGCTACAAGACCATCACAATCTCCAAGGATGACACGGATGTGCGCAAGAACATCGACAACGGCGTCGGCGCTTACGAGATCGAAATTGACGTCAAGGATTACATGGAATGGCTCCTCGAAAACGAGTACATGAAACCCGATGACGACTTCACCGAGATCGCAGAAGCAGGCATCCCGTTGGTGGTGACAGCTTCGATCGCCAACAACAACGGCGAAAAACTGAGCTTCTCCAGCACAGAAGTCAGCCTGAAATCCCTGCTTTCTGACAGAGACAATCCGTTTGTGATCACCAACTATCTGGACATCACCGATACCACTGTGACCGTTCACTCCACGATCGCAAACAATTCGCTCTCGACCCAGTATCTCTGCAATGTTGCCGCAACCCTGTTTGATGAAGACGGCAATATCATCGCAACCAAGGATACCAACGCTGTCGCAACCGAGTATGACGAGATCGCTCCCGAATCCGAACTGGTGCTGACCGAAAAACCTGACAAGTATGACGTTGTGTTTGACGATCTCACCGAGGATGAGATCGAAAGCATCGCATACGTGGTGAGCGAAGCATTTGACACGAATATCATCGTAACATTTGACATGGGCATCGCGGATGATGTGAAGAACATCGTGCTGGATGAGGTCGTGCTGGGTACGGTTCCCGCAATGCCGGCACAGTCGCTGCTTCAGAGCGAATGGGGCACGTTTGCAGGCTGGTACACCGATGAGGCACTGACCGAATCCTACAACAACACCAAACTCGTGCGCGATACGACCCTCTATGCAAAATGGAAACTCCCGAACATTGACGTCACCGGCGATGATGTGTTCTTCGCTCCCGACGGCAATGCACTGACCTATGATGCAGACACCAGAACCCTGATTTGCAGCGACGGTTCCAATCCGACTGTCAACGCAGGCGCAATGGAACTGAACCTCGACAATGTGTTCGCACTGAATGCGGACGGCACACGCAATGAAGGTTCTAAAGCAGAGTGGTTCAATGCATCGTGGTTCGATCTGGACGGCAAAGAATGCACACCCGCACCGCAGGATGCAGGCGCATATACCGTTGAGATCACCGCTTCTAACGAAGGCGCAGAAAACGGCGTCGAAGGCACACTGGTAATCCATGTGGTCATCGCACCTTATGAACTGACCGTCAAAGCAGGCACCGTCACCGTCATCGAACGTGACTATGACGGCACCAATGTGGTCAAGGTCGATACTTCGAGCGCAGAAATCGTATTCCCGAACGGCAGCGAATTCTTCCACGGCGATAAAGTGGAACTGGTACAGCTTGACAGTCTCAACGCAGAGGCAAGCGATGTCATCGGCAATGTCACTGTCACTTACAAACCTGTTCTGCAAGGCGATAACGCTGCAAACTATACCTTTGGCGAAGCAACAACCCTTACCACGGAAATCAAGCCGCTGACCGCAGAACTCGAATGGGGTACTGTGGACGCAGATGGCAATTTCACCGCAGGCACCGATAGTCTGAAAGCGGATGCGGCAACCGGTAAAGTGACCGTTGCGGCAATCGTTGCAAATGCTGTGGAAGGCGACAAGGTGAACGTGGTTCTGACCAACAATACAAGCACAGCAGTTTACAAGGACATCAAGACAACTGCGACAAAGCTTGAAGGCGCAGACGCTGCGAACTATCAGCTTGGCGAGAACGCTTCCCTGACATGGCAGGCGATCTCCGACAAGGTGGTCATGGATACCGCAAGCCTGACGCTGGAAGGCAACATCGGTCTGAACTTCTACGTATATCTCCCGCAGAAAGTGGCTGATGATCCCGATGCATATGTAAACCTCATCTGCGCAAGCAAATCCGATTCGCAGAAGCTCTATATCAAGGATCTGACACCGGATGCAAAGGGCAGATACAAGGTTACATATCGTCTTGCAGCAAAGGAAACCAATGACGAAGTTGCAGTGCAGGTGCAAAACGGCAGCAACAAGATTATGCCGATGACCATGACAACCGGCACGGCAGTGGCAAACAACAGCTTCAAGTATTCCGTGACGACGTACATCAACGCGGTGCTGAACGGCGATTATCCCGATGCCATCAAGCAGCTTTGCGCTACACTCTCGGATTACGGTTCCTATGCACAGAAGTATTTCGGCTATCGTACCGATGCAAGACAAGCAATTCGGGGTGATGTGTCCGAAGTGACAAGCGACACCCTGAGCGATTTCGCATTCACGACCAGCGGCACACTCCCTGAGGGTCTGAATCTTGCAGCAGCAACCCTGATCCTCGATTCTGAAACCTCCATTCGCCTTTACTTCACAGTTGATGAGGACAAGTCGATCTCTGATTACAGCTTCACAGTTGCAAATCAGGCGGCAACTCCGATTCAGAAGGGCGATCAGTACTACATCGAACTGGCAGACATCCCCGCAAGAGATTTGGATACGGTCTTTACGTTTGGCGTGAACAACAACGCTTATATCGTTAAATACTGCGCATTGAGCTATGCAGAAATGGCAGTATCCCAGTATGGCGGCAAAGCACGTTATGCGGACCTGACCGACCTTTCCAAGGCACTCTATCTCTACAATCAGGCAGCAAACGAATATTTCAACGACTGATACATTTTCGCACCCCGAAGCGGCGGAGCAATCCGCCGCTGAAACGGGGCTGCAACGGAGCATGAGGTATGAGCAAAAAAAAGAAAGCAATTCTGATCAGTGTGATCGCGTTGATCCTGCTTCTGGCAGGCATCGGATTTTATCTCTGGAAAAGCGCACAAGACCGCATCCATTCCCCGAACCGACTGGAGGGCGAAACCGAAAGCGTGACATTTCCCGTTTCGGATGAAGCCTCTGATTCGCAGCTGACAACCGCAGCAAAAGGGGCGCAGACAGACAATACGGCAGTGCAGAAATCGGACGATGCAGAGAACCCGACGGGCAATGAGAACAGCAATGACATCCCGAAAACCAATTCGTCGTCGAAAGCATCAGAGACATCCGACGCGGCAGGGAAATCACAAACAGATTCCAAGCCCGCAAATCAGCACGATGAAAATGAACTGATGGAAATACCGCTTTTTTAGAAGAAATTGGAAATGGACATATAAGCACGATACACCACGAAAGGGGTTTTCATTGATGAGAAACGCATTTCGTCGCAGTCTTTCGCTGACGGCGGCAGCAGCCACGGCAATCACTTATCTGCTGTCAGCGGGTCTGCCTGTTTCAGCAGGCGGCGGATGGACTGTGCAAAAAGAACCACAGTCATACACAGTACCGTATGACGGAACCGAGCATGAGTATCTTTTTGACGGTACCAACGTCTACGAGGATGACGATACGCTCGGTTATTATCTGGAGCCTGTGCTGCTGATTCCTTCATCAGGCGGCGGCAATGAAACAGGCGGTCTCCCGATGAATCAAAAAATCAAGCAGGATGCCGACGGTGTGATCTCCGCAGAGGAAGTCGGTGTCTATGAGATTCGTGCGACACTGCTCGACGGCTGGCGGTGGAGCGACGGCAGTCTGGATGACATTACCGTCAATTTTGAGATCGGAAAGAAAGCTGTGCCGCGGCCTGAAAAGAAAAATGAAAAGCTGATTTATATTCCGAGCAATCCTGTAACTTATCAGTTTGAATTTGCGGAGGAACTTTCCGAGGAGTGTGAAATCGATGCATCATCAGCCACATCAGGCACGGACAAAGGCAATTATTCCGTCTTTGTCAACCTGAAAGATCCCGACAATACACGATGGGATTTTTACGACGATCTGCCGTCGGAATCCGCACAGATCGAGTTGGTCTACACCATCGAAGAGTGTTTGCACAGGGATGAGGACAACAATTCTCTGATGGAAAACGGTATCTGTTCGGTTTGCGGCGAATGGGAAGAGGTGGGCTGGTCCGGTTCATCTGTTACCATTGATAATCTTGGACAGCTGTTGAGATATCTGACCGAATATTACGGCACAAGTGCAAAGCTGACAAACGATATTGTTGTCAACGAGGATCTGTTTGATGAAAACGGCAATCTCGTTACCAATTCGTCTTATGTGACCCTCCCGACGATTGCTATCCAATCGGATATGACTTTCAACGGCAACGGTCATTCCATCAGTGGCTTGTATCTACCGAGCGGAGCTGACGGTTTGTTCGGCACAAATGAAGGCATCATTCAAAATCTTGTTGTGGCTGACAGCTATTGCGCAAGCGGTGTCACGATTTGTAAGACGAATAACGGTACGATCGACCATTGTGCTGTTGTGGATTCAGTCGCAGGCGCAAATCTGTGCGGTTCGGGTGAAGGCAGCATTGAGTACAGCTGGTGCGTTGATGATACTGAGGTAACGTATTTTGAAGACGGCGAGACTGTAACTTATGATGCGGCGGATGTCGCAAGCGGCAAACTCGCCTATGAACTGAAGGACAAAGGTTGGTATCAAAACATTGACGAAGGCGAACTGGATGCATATCCTGTTCCTTCGAGCGATGATCATGTAAGTGTTGTGACGGAATTCATTTCCTGCGACAAATCCGGCACAAAGGCATATTCCAACGATGCCGATAAGACTGACACCCACACCTATACTTCTGACAGCAACGGTTTTTGCGTGCGCTGCGGTGAAGCGCAGGAACCCACCAGTACCAGTGATTGGAGCGGCACCACGTATTCGATCGAAAACGCAGGTCAGCTTGTGTGGTTTGCACAGCATGTCAATGCTGATGATGGCAGAACGGACAACGCGTCCTTGACGCAGGATATTGATTTGAGCGACATTCCTGATTCTGCAAAATCGGCATTCCCGATCGGTTCGGAAACAGCCCCCTATCAGGGCAGCTTTTCCGGCAACAACAATACCATCAGCGGTTTGACCATTGATTCTGTTGCGGAAAACGTCGGTTTGTTCGGCGTGATCGGCAACGGCGGTTGGGTTTCCGATCTGATTCTTTCCGATGCGGATATTTCGGGCAGCGGCAATGTCGGTGCGATTTGCGGCAGTTTGCAGGGCGGCTCTATTTACCGGTCACAGGTGATTGACAGCGAGGTTGCTTCGGACAGCACGTCAGGCAATGTCGGTGCAGTCTGCGGTGCGATTAAAGACAGCGTAATCTGCTCCTGTATGGCATACAATCCCGAAGATCTGACACTGGACATCGCAGGCAGCGGCACTGCAGTGGATTCTGTTTCACTCGCGGCAGAGAGCGACAGCGAAAACGGCAAACTGGACGCAGATGCCTTTGCAAACGGTGAAGCTGCTTGGCTGCTCAATCAGGGCAGCGGAGGCTGGGGGCAGCGGATCGGCACGGATGATTTCCCGCTGATCGACACCTCGTCTTACAGCGAATTCGCAGATGGTGACGATCGTTACATTTATAAAGTTTATCAGATCGCGCTGACACCTGCGTATGACGGCATGCCGAACGCGGTCTATACCAACTACGACATGCAGGAATTCAGCGATTTTCTCGACGAACTTTCTGCGGCTTATGACTACACGTTTGAGGAAAACGGAGAGCCGTTTGAGACGCGGCTGCTTAGCACCAATGACGCCGATTTGACGGTGACTGTCACCCGCACCCCGAAAGCCATCGTGGTGGATGCATCCAAACCTACGGACTTCGACGGCACATACAATGCGGCGATCACTTCGGTCGATCTGACCGAGTATGCGACCAATACCGATGTGGTTGGCGAGATCACTGCGGCTGTCGCAAGCGGCAGCACACTGCCTGAGGGGCTGACACTGAAGGACGGCGTGTTGTCCGGCACACCTGCAAAGGCAGGCGATTATGAAGTCACCGTGACGCTGACGGCTGAAAACGGTGCAACGCAGAATATCACCCTGAACTTTGCAATCGCAAAGAAAACACCCGATACAATTACCCCGCCGACAGTCACTGATCCGCTGGTATTTGGTCAACAGCTCGCAGATATCACGCTTCTGAACGGTTGGGTATGGGCTGATAGTACAACCAAACCCGCAATCGGCACGGCTTCTTACCCCGCATACCTGACTGTGGATGACGCAAACTTTGATTACTCCGCAGTTGAGGGCTATGACCCTGTCAATCACCGTGTCGCAGCGAAAATTTCCGTCACCACCAACGACGTCGTCGTGCTGAATGGTGTCAGTGTGACCCCTGACGGCATGGTCGGCTTGAACTACTATCTCATCATTCCGCAGGAAATCGCAGAGAACGGCTCTGTCGTCATCAAGGGCATCGACTGTGTGGATAAACAAGACGGCGAGCAAGATAAGCAGAGCTTCGACATCAGCAAGGTGACACCTGAATCAGACGGCAGATACAAGTTCACATACTGGGTCTGTGCAAAGCAGATGTACGACAAGATCACCCTGACCGTCATGGACGGCGCAGATAAGGCGGTTTCGATTTTCTCCGGCAAAGGTGAGAATAAGGGCGAATCGTTTGCTTACAGCGTGGCGGATTATCTCGAGAGCCAGAGCGAGAGCAGCGACGAGAAACTCAGCGCATTTGCAAAGGAAATGCTGAGCTTCGGTGCTTATTCCAATGAACTGTTCGGCTATAACACCACTTCTGTTGATTCGGAAGACAAAGAAGATCTTTCCGCATTCAGTAAAGATCTTTCCGATTATGCAGCGGTGCAGAACGATGCGTCAAAGCTTTCCTCTGAACTGACTCTCATGGGCATGAGCCTTGTGCTGGAAGAGGATAACACCATCTGCATCAACTTCAGCACCGATGGCGACATCGCTGAACATACATTTGTGCTGGACGGCAAATCTGTCACGACGGTAAAAGTCAATGATGAAGCTCCATACCGTTATGCAGTGGAGATTGAAAATGTCGCGGCGAAGGATCTGGCTGAGAAGCATAAACTCGTTGTGGACGGCACTTATGAACTCACATACAGCGGTCTGAGCTTTGCAGCGGCGATCCTGAACAACAGCAGCGCAACGGAAAACGAACTGAAGATTGCCAAAGCCCTGTATCTCTATTATGAAGCAGCAGCGGCTTATTACGGCGCATGAACGGCAAAGGAGTGTTTTTATGGAACAATACGGAAAACCTGAACTCGAAATTATAGAATTCCTGGATATAGATGTTCTCACAACAAGTGACCCGTGGGAACCGCGTCCAAACGAAACACCGAACGTCTCTCTGTTCTGAGAAATGCACAAGCCGTCCGCCCCCGTGCCTGTATGGGTACGGGGGCGGCTTTATATGCAGAAACGGC
>JAZLJA010000015.1:0-37253 GCA_045617625.1 Oscillospiraceae bacterium
CTTGGCCTCCGACTTCCAATCTGCTGAAAAAATGGAATGTCTCATCGAAAGCCCCCGTGGAACTACCCGCGCCTGATATGCAACCGCAGAAAAACGACGCACCTGCTGAGAAATCCGATGACGTTTCAGCGACCGTCACTCCCGAAACACCCGAAACCGTGGAGACTCCCGCAGAGCCGACCAAAACGGGATTTTTCGCCAATCTGCTGAAAAAATGGAATGTCTCATCGAAATCCCCCGTGGAACTGCCCACGCCAGATATGCAGCCGCAGAAAAATGACGCACCTACTGAGAAATCTGATGATGTTTCAGCGACCGTCACTCCCGAAACACCCGAAGCTGTGGGCGAATCCGCAGAACCCGTCGTGCAAAACGACGCACCTGCTGAGAAAACAGAGGATATTCCTTCTGTTACCACCGCACCCGCTGCGGCAGATATCCCACAAACACAGACAGTCCCCAAGGACACACAAGCCACTGATATCCAAGCAGCTGCGAAGAAACCGAATCCGCTCATTCCCCTATATCACCGCATCAAAGCATGGGCAGATGCCCCTGTGCGTGACTTCGACCGCGATGCGCACCCTGTCATCGCTTTTCTCGTCGATGCTGCTGATTTGTTTGAAACAGCGTTCATTTCATTGTTCGTCGTGATGCTGTTTCTCACCTATATTCTCTGCGGCGCATCCGTAGACGGCAGTTCGATGCTCCCCACACTCCAATCCGGCGAGCATCTGCTGGTTTCGCGCCTCGACCGCAGTTTCCACACGGGAGATATCGTCATCATCCGATGTGAAAAATCCTCTATCTACGACGAAAACGGTGCGCTCACCGAAGGCAGCGGCATCGGCAAGACCATCGTCAAACGACTGATTGCCACCGGTGGACAGGTCGTCGATATCGACTTCCGCACGGGCATCGTTTCCGTTGACGGCACGCCCCTCGACGAGCCCTATACCAGCACGCTGACGCACCGCGACGAGGGCGCATTCACTTACCCCGTCACTGTTCCCGAGGGCTATGTGTTCGTGCTGGGCGACAACCGCAGCATCTCGAAAGACAGCCGTCACCCGAGCGTCGGATTCCAGCGCGAATCAGACATTCTCGGCACGGTGAAGTTCCGCGTCTCGCCGCCCACCTCGTTTGACTGATCGCTTTTTCAAGCAGAAACGGATAAAATCGCATGGAAGATATGAAAGACATTCAATGGTTTCCCGGACATATGGCAAAAACACGGCGCATGATTCAGAAAAATCTGCCGCTGGTGGATGCCGTTGCCGAGCTGCTGGATGCACGATTGCCTTACAGCAGCCGAAACCCTGAATTTGACCGCCTGACGCGTAAAAAACCGCGTCTGGTGATTCTCAACAAGGCCGATATGGCTGACCCCGCCCTCACGCAAAAATGGATTGCCTACTATCAGAAGCGCGGCGCGGCGGTCATCACAGCAGATTCTAAATCGGGCAAGGGTGTGAAAAGCTTCGCATCCGCCCTCCGAACATTACTCGCCCCGCAGCTTGCCGCCTATGCCGCCAAGGGCATGAAAGGCCGCCCCATCCGCGTGATGATCCTGGGCATCCCGAACGTCGGCAAATCGTCGCTCATCAATCGGCTTGCGGGCGGAAAACGCGCCAAAACCGAGGACAGAGCCGGTGTCACGCGCATTCCGCAGTGGATCAAGGTCGAAGGCGGCGTGGAACTGCTGGATACGCCCGGTGTGCTGTGGCCAAAACTCGACGATCAGGATGTCGCGTGCCGGCTGGCATTCACGGGTGCCATCCGCGATGACATCCTCGACAAAGAAGCACTCGCCGCCCGCCTGCTTGCGATCTTGCACCGCGATTATCCGCAGGCGTTGCTGGAGCGATATAAAATCCCCACGGATGCGGACTTACAGGGCTTTGAACTGCTCGAACTGCTCGCGAAAAACCGCAGCATGCTCCTCTCCGGCGGCGTGCCGAACACCGAGCGTGCCGCGATCGCCGTCATCGACGAATTTCGTGGGGTGAAGCTTGGGCGCATCACACTTGAACAGCCCCCCGAATCATCCGCCAAAAAGCAGGAAAACAATGAAACAGCGAGGAATCATGCATGGCAAGAGCACTAAAGATCTTCACCGAGCTGTTCGAGTTCGACACCGAGGTCCGCACGCATTATCCCGTGATCTGCGGGGTCGATGAAGCAGGGCGCGGTCCGCTCGCAGGCGATGTTTACGCGGCGGCGGTGATTTTGTCCCCGAATGTGCAGATCGCAGGGCTCAACGACAGCAAAAAGCTCTCCGAGGCGCGGCGTGAAGCACTGGCACCCGAGATCAAGGAAAAGGCACTGGCATGGTGCGTGGCGACGGCAACCGTCGCGGAAATTGAAGAACTGAACATTTTGCGGGCAGCTTTGCTCGCGATGAAGCGTGCGGTCGAGGGCTTGGAGATCACCCCCGATTTTGCTCTGGTTGACGGCAATCAGCGACCCGATTTTTCGATCCCGATCGCCACTGTGATCCACGGAGATGCGAAATCTGCAAGCATTGCGGCGGCATCGGTGCTGGCAAAAACCGCCCGAGATGCCTCTCTGCGCGAGCTGGATGCCGAATATCCGCAGTATGGATTCGCGGCACACAAGGGCTACGGCACAAAGGCGCATTACGAAGCGATCGCCAAGTACGGGATGTGCCCTGCGCACCGCCCGTCGTTCCTGAAAAAGTTCTATGCAGCAGCGGAATAAGCAGCGGGGCAGCGATGCGCAGCGGAGCAGCGATGCGCGGCGCATCAACGATGCGCGACGTATCGGTGATATCGGAGAAGATGCCGTTTGCGCGTATCTGCGTGAAAAAGGAGCAGAGATTCTCTGCCGCAATTTCACGGTGCGCGGCGGCGAGATCGACATCATTGCCGCGCTTAACGGATTTTTGCTGTTCGTAGAGGTCAAAACGCGCCGTCCGAACGCTCTGCAATCGGGGGCTGCGGCGGTGACACCGAAAAAACAGCAGCATTTGATCTTCGCCGCAGAGACGTATCTGCTGAAAAATCCGAGTGATTTGCAGCCGCGCTTTGATGTCGCCGAGGTGGAATATGACGGCAGCTTCGTGCGGCACATTGAATATTACGAAAACGCGTTTACCGCGTAAATACGACAATTTTCGGATTTATATCCGTTTGGAGGAATTATCATGATTTACCACAGCACAAGAGACAAATCCCTGTCCGTTTCCAGCGCGGAAGCGATCGCACAGGGTATTTCCAAGGAGGGCGGATTGTTCGTACCTGCGTTCATTCCGGAGCTTACAGCCGCCGATTTCGACGCTCTGAAAAACCTGCCGTATGCAGAACGTGCAGCGCGTCTGTTCGGGCTGTATCTGACAGACTTCACCCCCGAAGAACTGCGTGAATGCACGAAAAACGCATATGAGAGCGGCAGCTTTGAGACTCCGAACGTACAGGAGATCACCACCCTTGCCGATGGTACTATGCTGCTCGAACTCTGGCACGGTCCCACCTGTGCTTTCAAGGACATGGCATTGCAGATTTTGCCGCATTTCCTGACGAAATCGGTAAAGAAAAGCGGTATCGACCGTGAGATCGTGATTCTGACGGCAACCTCAGGCGATACAGGCAAAGCGGCTCTCGCAGGCTTTCAGGATGTCGAGGGCACGAAGATCATGGTGTTTTATCCCGAGGACGGCGTCAGCTCCATGCAAAAGCGCCAGATGCAGACACAGGAGGGCAAAAACGTCCGTGTCTGTGCGGTGAAAGGCAATTTTGACGACTGCCAGAACGGTGTCAAGGCGATCTTCACCGACCCTGAAATGCAGGCTGCGCTCGCTGCAAACGGAATGCAGTTTTCAAGTGCCAACAGCATCAACTGGGGCAGACTGGTTCCCCAGATCGTCTATTACGTTTCCGCTTATGTGACCATGCTCGAAAAGGGCATCCTCACCAACGGTCAGCGGTTCGCTCTGACTGTCCCGACAGGCAATTTCGGCAACATTCTCGCTGCATGGTATGCAAAACAGATGGGTGTGCCGATTCAGCATCTCGTGTGCGCATCCAACGTCAACAATGTGCTGACGGAATTCATCGAAACGGGTGTCTATGACCGCAACCGCACCTTCCACGCAACGATCTCGCCCTCGATGGATATTCTCATTTCGAGCAATCTGGAGCGTCTGCTTTATCATATGACGCACGAGGACGATGCACAGATCCGTGCATGGTTCGACGCGCTGAAAACCGAGGGCAGATATGAGATCCCCGTGGAACTTGCACACCGCATTCAGGCTGAATTCTCGGCAAGCTGCTGGGATGACGACGCCACCAAAGAAATGATCGGCACCGTGTTCTCTGAAAACGGCTACCTGTCTGATACACACACGGCAGTGGGCATTTGCGCAGCGCGTGATTTCACCGAATGCTGCACCGAAAAACTCCCGATGCTCGTGGCATCCACCGCAAACCCCTATAAATTCGGAAATGCAGTGCTGGAGGCTGTGGATACCGTCCCCGCAGGCATCGACGAATACGAGGTGCTGGACAAACTGTATGCCAAAACGGGAATGCCGATTCCTGCGGCACTGGCATCGCTGAAAACCAAGCCTGTACGCTTCACTGACAGCGTGGAGAAATCTGAGATGCCCGCGTTTGTCAAGGAAAAGCTGGGGATTTCGTGAGCCTGTTTGTCATCGGGGATTTGCATTTGTCATTCGGCGTCAACAAACCGATGGATGTATTCGGCGGATGGGAAAATCATGTGGAACTGCTGAAAACGGCGTGGCTGCGTGAGATTTCCGATGAGGACACCGTGGTTCTGGCGGGCGATACCTCCTGGGGCATGACCCTTGAGGAGGCACTCCCCGATTTTCAGTGGCTCGATGCGCTCCCCGCAAAGCGCAAGATCCTTCTGAAAGGCAACCACGATTACTGGTGGACAACGATGTCGAAAATGGCGGCTTTCCTCGATCTGCACGGATTATCGACGCTGCACATCCTGCACAACAACCATTATGAATACGAAGGGTACGGCATCTGCGGCACGCGAGGCTGGGTCAACATTGAGCCAAACGAACCCGCGAATGCAAAAGTCAATGCCCGCGAGGCGCAGCGGCTTGCAGTGTCGCTGCAATCGGCAGAGCAGGCAGGGCTCACACCGATCGTATTCCTGCACTATCCCCCGATCTACGGCATCAACTGCAACTGCGAAATGCTCGATGTTTTGTGGCAGCATCAGGTGAAAGACTGCTGGTATGGGCATTTGCACGGCAGCGGCAGTCACCGCTATGCGGTGTGCGGCGTGCGCGATGATGTCTGCTATCACCTGATTTCAGGGGATTATATACAGTTTTGTCCTGTGAAAGTCCTGTAATTTGTCAGGAATGAAGAACTGCACAAAACGACTGGAAAAATTCGGAGATTTGTGCTATAATCAATGTATCTGTCAAGGCGCGAAAAGCGTCCGAGACCTGAAAATGAATAATTTTGGAGGAACTGAACCCATGAGTGTCGTATCTGATGTTAAAACCGATGTGAATATGAGAGAAATCAAATTCACAATTTCTGCCGAGGATCTGGAGGCAGCCTGCGAACGCGTATTCCAGCGTCAGAAGAATCAAATCGCAGTGAAGGGCTTCCGTAAGGGCAAGGCACCCCGCAAAATGATCGAAAAGCTTTACGGCGAAGGCGTTTTTGTTGAGGACGCCATCAATGACCTGCTCCCCATCGAGCTTTCCAAGATCATGGAAAATATCGAAATGCAGATCGTTGACCGCCCCTCCATCGAGATCGAATCCGTCTCCAAGGAGGAAGGTGCGACCCTGAAGGCAACCTTCATCACCAAGCCTGAGGTCACGGTTTCCGAATATAAGGGCATTCACGCTCCCATGGAAGTCAAGGAAATCACCGATGCAGATGTCGATCAGCAGGTGGATATGTACCGTCAGCGTCAGGCTCGTATCGTCACCGTTGAGGACAGAGCCGCTGAAATGGGTGATGAAGTCAACATCAACTTTGAAGGCTTCCTCGATGATGTCGCTTTCGACGGCGGCAAGGGCGAAAACTATCAGCTCCGTTTGGGCAGCGGTCAGTTCATCCCCGGCTTCGAGGAGAAGCTCGTTGGTCACAAGACCGGCGAAAGCTTCGAGATCCAGGTGACCTTCCCTGAGGGCTACGGCGACGAAAAGCTCTCCGGAAAGGAAGCAACCTTCAAGATTGATATGCTCAGCATCGCAGCACAGGAACTTCCTGAGGTCGATGATGAGTTTGCAAAGGATGTCTCCGAGTTCGATTCTCTGACCGAATGGCGCGCTGACATCAAAGCAAAGCTGGAAGAACAGGCAAAGGCTTCTGCACAGAACCAGTTTGAAAACGCTGTCCTCGATACCATCATCGAAGGCTCCGACGCTGTCATCCCCTCTGTGATGTACGAACGCCGCATTGATCAGCTCGTGCACGACTTCGAGCACAGACTCCAGCACCAGTTTGCTGATATCAAGCTGAGCGAATACCTCGAATACACCGGTATGTCCATGCAGGAACTCCGTGATACTTACGAGGAGCAGGCAAAGAAGGAAGTTCTGCTGCGCCTTGCTCTCGAAAAGATCGCTGATATGGAAGACATTCAGGTTTCCGATGAGGAACTGGAAGAAGGCCTCCAGAACTTTGCAGGTCAGGTGGGCGTGCCCGTTGACGCTGTCAAGGCTCAGATCCCCATGGATGACTTCAAGCTCGATCTGCGCGTGACCAAGGTTCTCGAAATGGTCAAGAGCAACGCTGTCGTGGACAACGACATGGTCAAGGCTGAAGAAGAAGCTGCACCCGCAGAGGATAAAGCCGAGTAATCGAAAAAATCAAGATGTATCAGGAAAAGCGCGTCATTTCGTGAAAAACGGGGACGCGCAATTCCTCTATTTATACGAAAACATTTTCACACTGCTTTTATGAAAGAAAGGATGAATGAGATGAGCCTTGTCCCAACCGTCATCGAACAAACCAACCGCGGCGAGCGTGCCTATGATATCTTCTCGCGCCTGCTCAACGACCGCATCATCATGCTCTCCGAGGATGTCAACGACACGACTGCAAGCCTTGTGGTGGCACAGCTGTTGTTCCTCGAAAGTCAGGATCCCGAAAAGGATATCTCTCTGTATATCAACAGCCCCGGCGGCTCTGTCACCGCCGGCATGGCAATTTACGACACCATGCAGTACATCAAATGTGATGTGCAGACCATCTGCATCGGCATGGCGGCTTCGATGGGCGCATTTCTGCTTTCATCGGGCGCAAAGGGCAAGCGTCTTGCCCTGCCCAACAGCGAGATCATGATCCACCAGCCTCTCATCATGGGCGGCGGCTTGACAGGTCAGGCAACCGATATCCAGATCCGCACCGAAAATCTGCTGCGCACCAAAGATAAGCTCAACAGAATGCTTGCGGAAAACACAGGAAAATCGCTGGAACAAATTCAGAAAGACGTCGAGCGCGACAACTTCATGACGGCACAGGAAGCGATGGAATACGGCTTGATCGATAAGGTCGTTGCAAAACGCTGATCCCACGCCCGCCCATATACACAGAAAGGATTTCAGAGAATGCCCGATAAAGGTTATAGAAAATGCAATTTCTGCGGCAAAAGCGAGGACAGAGTCGGGAGCCTGTTTTCGGCAGGCACTTCCAATATCTGTGATGAGTGCGTCACTTACTGCTACGAACTGCTCTACGGCGGCAACAGCAAAGCACCCGCATCCGCAGACGGCAAAGGGAAAAAATCCGAAGCCCCAAAAGAAATCAAGCTGCTCAAACCCGCAGAGATCAAAAAAGTGCTGGATGAATACGTCATCGGACAGGACAGCGCAAAAATGGCACTTTCTGTCTCGGTGTATAACCACTATAAGCGCATTCTGAGCGCGGATGACGGAGACGATGTTGAACTGCAAAAAAGCAATGTGCTGCTGCTCGGACCTACAGGTGTGGGCAAAACTTATCTGGCACAGACCCTTGCGAAAATTCTCGAAGTGCCGTTTGCCATCGCAGATGCCACCACCATCACCGAGGCAGGCTATGTCGGTGACGACGTTGAAAATGTGCTGCTGCGTCTGATTCAGGCTGCGAATTTCGATATTCAGGCTGCTGAGCGCGGCATCATCTATATCGACGAAATCGACAAAATTGCGAGAAAATCGGAAAACACCTCCATCACCCGTGACGTCAGCGGCGAAGGTGTGCAGCAATCGCTGCTGAAAATCATCGAGGGCACTGTCTCGAATGTTCCCCCACAGGGCGGCAGAAAGCATCCGAATCAGGAGTGCCTGCAAATCAACACCAAAAATATCCTGTTCATCTGCGGCGGCGCATTTGACGGTCTGGAGCGGCATATCATCAACCGCACACAGTCGTCGTCACTGGGCTTTGGCGCAGAGATCCTTTCAAAAAAGGAGCAGGAGGAGAATATCTTCAAAAAGGTGATCCCGCAGGATCTGGTCAAATTCGGCATTGTGCCTGAATTGGTCGGCAGACTGCCCATCATCACCGCGCTTGACGAAATGGACGAAGATACATTGGTACGCATTCTCACCGAGCCGAAAAACGCATTGCTGAAACAATATGCAAAGCTGTTTCGGTATGACGACATCGAACTGGAGGTTGAGGATGATGCTCTGCGGGAGATCGCAAAGCAGGCGATTGCGCAGAAAACGGGCGCACGCGGCTTGCGCGGTATCCTGGAGGGCGTGCTGATGCAAACGATGTTCGAGGCACCGTCGGCTGGAACAGTGGCGAAAGTCAAAGTGACGGCTGATTGTGTGCGTGAGAAATCGCAGCCCACGCTGATTGGCAAGGAAAGCGAATCTGTGAAATTGTGAAACTGTGAATCATATGCCTGCGGCGGATTGCAATGGGAACAAAATCCCGATTGCGATCCGCCGCAGGTGCATTTTGATGCGAATATCTGTAACATTCCACAAAATCCGGTGTGCAAATTTTGGTGGATTGTCCTTGCTTTTTCGTGCAAAATGTGGTATAATATACGATGGCGTGATGTATCTCATCATCTGCCGCAGCAACCATCCCCACGGCATTGCCAAAAAGGAGTGACCAGAATGCCCGATTTCAAAAACGAAACCTACACCATCGACAAGATTATCAATAAAATTCTCACCGATGACCGCCAGTACGACATCAGTAAGCTTATCACTGCTTATGAGTTCGCTGCGAAATTCCATGAGGGGCAGACACGCTCATCCGGTGAGCCATACATCAATCATCCCGTTGCCGTCGCGCACATTCTGCTCGACCTCGGCATGGACACCGACACGCTTTGCGCCGCTTTGCTGCACGATGTCGTGGAGGACACCGATGCCACCCTCGACGATGTAAAAAAACGCTTCGGTGCCGATGTCGCTGCCCTCGTTGATGGTGTCACCAAACTCGAAAAAATCCCTGCGTTTTCCAGCGAACAGCAGCAGGCGGAAAACGTCATGAAAATATTGCTCGCCATGTCGCAGGATATCCGTGTCATCATCATCAAACTTTGCGACCGCCTGCACAATATGCGCACACTGCAATACCGCCCCTCCCACAAGCAGCGCAAAACTGCCGCCGAAACCATGAATATCTACGCGCCCATTGCACACCGTCTCGGCATTTTGTCATTGCAGGAGGAACTGGAGGATATCGCGTTTTACTACCTCGATGTGTTTGCCTATGAGGAGATCGAACGGCAGCTTGAGATCGACAAAGCACAGCGCACCGCCCTCATCGACGGCATCAAGGCACAGATTGCCGAAAAACTCAACGAACAGGATTTCATCACCACGCCGCAGATCGACGGCCGCGTGAAAAGTATGTACGGCATCTATAAGAAAACCTATCTCAGCAGCAAAAACATGGAGGAGATCTACGACAAATATGCCGTGCGCGTGATCGTCACCACCATCGGCGAATGCTATAACGTGCTTTGCATCATTCACGAAATGTTCCGACCGCTGCCCAATCGCTTCAAGGATTACATCGCCGTGCCGAAAGCCAACGGCTACCAATCGCTGCACACCACCGTCATCGGAAAGGAAGGCGTGCCGTTTGAAGTGCAGATCCGCACCTGGGAAATGCACGCAAACTCCGAATACGGCGTCGCAGCCCACTGGAAATATAAAGAGGGCATTCAGGGCAAGGATAAACTCGAACAGCGGCTTGCCTGGGTGCGTCAGGTGATCGAGACCCAGCAGGCAAGCGACGACCCTGAAGAACTCGTCAGCACCATCAAAAACGACATTGCCCCCGAGGATGTCGTCGTCATGACCCCGAAAGGCGAATCCGTCAGCCTGCCTGTGGGTTCCACGGTCATCGACTTTGCCTATCACATCCACACCGATGTCGGACACCGAGCCACAGGTGCAAAAGTCAGCGGCAAACTCGTCCCGCTGGATACGAAACTGCAAACGGGTCAGCTTGTGGAGATCATCACCAGCAAAGACCCTGACAAAGGCCCCAACCGCAACTGGCTGGAAATCGTCAAGACCAACGAGGCACGCGCCAAGATCCGCGCATGGTTCAAACGCGAACGCCGTGAGGAAAACATCGCCACGGGCAAGGCAATGTTTGAACATGAATGCAAGCGGCACCACCTGAATTTCACGGGCGAACAGTGCATGGAATATCTGGGCGATGATTTGCGGCAGCATGGCTGCAGCACCATCGAGGATTTCTATGCCGCGATCGGTTACAGCGGACTGAATGTCGAGCGTGTCATGCTGCGGCTGCGTGAAAAAGTCAAGCGCATGAATGCCTCCATCGACGAACAGCTTCCCGCACCCACCGTCAAACCGATCATCCCCGAACACTCGGCACAAGGCAGCATCGTGCTGGATGAGATCACCGATCTGGATGTGAAGCTTGCCCGCTGCTGCAGCCCCATCCCCGGTGATGAGATCATCGGATTCATCACACGCGGACACGGGCTTTCCGTCCACACCAAAAGCTGCAAAAATTACCTTTCCGCCCTGCGCCACGGCGACAAGGAGGAACTGGAACGCTGGGTTGGTGTGGAGTGGTCAGCCAACAGCGGTGCCACCGAGATTCAGGCAAGCATCGAGGTGCTGGGCTTCAACCGCGTCGATCTGGTCTACGACCTCTACGGCGTGCTGAAAGATGCCCATGTTCCCGTGCTGCATTCGGGTTCCCGCACCCGCAAGGACAGCAATATTCTGTTTGAAGCAACGATTTCCGTCGCCACCGCCGAGCATCTCCAGAAGATCCTTGAGAAAATGAAACGCGTCAAAGATGTGATCTCTGCCGAGCGTGCGGCAAACTGACAGCATCCGATCTTCCCCCCCATCACTGCCGCAAAGGAGCATGCATATGAAAATTGAAACCATTCCCGTCGGGCGACTGGAGGCAAACTGCCACATCGTTTCCGACGATTTGAAAAACGCCATACTCATCGACACGGGTGCAGAGCCCGAACGCATTCTTCAGATCATCCGCGGGCAATCGCTCAACGTCAAAGCGATTTTGCTCACCCACGCGCATTTCGACCACTTCGGTGCGGCGGCTGAGATCCAGAAAAGCCTTTCCGTCCCGATTTATGTCCACACCCTCGACAAACCCATGCTGCTTTCGGCAAAGGAAAGTCTTGCCATCGGCATCGGGTGCGGCAACGAATATCAGTCCCCCACGGACATCCAAACCTTTGAGGACGGCGACACGCTGCAATTCTCGGAGGAACTGACGTTTTCGGTCATACACACCCCCGGGCACACCCCCGGCGGCTCATGTTTCCGTCATGAAGATATCCTGTTTTCGGGCGATACGCTGTTCTATCACAGCATCGGCAGAGTGGATTTCCCCGGCGGAAACATTCGTGATATGCGTGCTTCCCTGCGCCGACTGGGCACACTGGAGGGCGACTGCGAGGTGTACTGCGGACATTTTGAAAACACCCGCCTCTCCATCGAACGAGAATACAGCCACTATCTGAACGCGGAGCAATCAAAATGATGACGATACATACCTTCGGACACACCCGAAATTACGAAATGGAGGCGCTGCTGAAATTGTTTCTGCCTGCGGAACGGTTTCAGTTGTCCGTAAATCTCACGCAGGAGCCGCCGCAAACAGAATACATCTCTGCGGTTTTGTGCCCGCTCCCCGACGGAATGCAGCAGCTCATCTGCCGCACCGATTGGCAGGGCAGCCAGTGTCAGGCTGAAAAAATCATGCCCGACAGCATTCAGGGCAACGACCTTGACCGCGAGATCTCTGCGCTGTTATATCCGCATTTGTGCGCGATTTCAGGGCTTCGCCCCGCCTGGGGAATGCTGACAGGCATCCGCCCCGTGAATTTGCTGCGCCGTTTTGTCAAGCGCGACGGCGGTCTGGCACAGGCAATGGACACCTTTCGCGATGTGTGGCACGTCACGGAGCAAAAAACACAGCTTGCCGCCCAGATCTTACAGGTGCAGCAGCCCATTTTCGACGCCACCCCGCAAAACGCCATCAGTATTTACGTGTCGATCCCGTTTTGCCCCTCGCGCTGCCGATACTGCTCGTTCGTAAGCAATTCGGTCACGCAGATGAAGCAAAAACTGCTTCCGGATTATCTGGACAAGCTGCATCGTGAGATCGAACTGACCGCCAAGCTGATCACCGAACAGAATCTTGAAATTGATACCGTTTATATCGGCGGCGGCACACCCACAGTGCTGGATGCCCCTGATCTGCATGATCTGCTGACATGGATCGACCGCTATCTGCTGCATGCACCGCGGCAATCGGGCGACACAACCGAACGCACGCTGCGCGAATATACGGTGGAAGCAGGACGTCCCGACACCATCACCCGCGAAAAGCTTGAAATCATGCGTGATTTCGGCGTGACGCGCATTTCGGTCAACCCGCAGAGCTTTCAGGACAATGTGCTGGAGGCAGCCGGCAGACCGCATTCCGCCGACGACACCATTGAGGCATACGAGCTGGCAAAAGAAGTCGGGTTCACAAACATCAACATGGATTTCATCGCAGGGCTGCCCTGCGACACCGCAGACGGGTTCCGTGAAAGCATCGACCGTGCGATCTCGCTTGCCCCTGCGAGCATTACGGTGCACTGTCTCTCGCTGAAAAAGGCGGCGGATTTCTACCAGTCGCTGCCGATGCCGGATGCAGAAACGGTGAGCGAAATGGTGGAATACGCACAGAATGCGCTGCAAAGCATGGGATACCGCCCGTATTATCTGTATCGGCAGAAGAACATGGCGGCGAATCTGGAGAATGTCGGCTATGCAAAGGCAGGATTTGAGAGCCCCTACAACGTGCTGATGATGGATGATTCGCAGACAATCCTCGGCATCGGTTCGGGTGCATCAACAAAACTGATCGGCGGCAAGCGCGGCATCGAGCGCGTGACAGAGTGCAAATACCCGTATGATTATATCGAGCGCTACGACGAACTGATGGAGAAAAAACGTGCGCTGATCGTACCTGCGGCGGATGAATGCTTCTGAACGATGTATCTGCGGTGCATTCATAACATGCCGTCCCCAAACCCTGCCAAAGGGAGGGTGTCCCATGATAAACGGCGACCATAAACAAAAACGCTCAAGCCTTTATGAAGGGCTTGAGCGTTTTTTTGTGACAAGCGAATCAATCACTCTCGCAAGTCTCCTTTTTGATGTGAAACAACAGTCGGAAAATCCCCGAAAGCAACCGCGGACTTCTCATAACCACAACCTTCATAAACGCATCCCTCCTGTGCTTGATACCACAGTATATGCGCCCCGCCCGATTGTGTGACTATTCTTCCGCCTCGTCATCAACAGGCACCGTGATGTCCTCCAGCAGCGCACGCAGCTCGTCAACACCCTCCCCTGTCACCGAGGAAAACACGATCGTCGTCATATCCTCAAACTGCGGGATCTCCGTCGGCAATGCCGCCAAACGCTTTGTGCGCTCGGTTTTATTGAGCTTATCCGCTTTTGTCAGCACCAGCACAAAAGGCATCTCCGTGTCCATCAGAAAATCAATCATCTGCAAGTCATCTTTCGTGGGCGGATGCCGCATATCAATCAGCTGCAAGACCGCACGCACATCGCGTTCCGCCTGCAAATAGCCGTTGATCAGATCGCCCCAGCGATGCAGCTCGGATTTCGACGTTTTCGCATAGCCATAGCCGGGCAGATCGACAAACGTGACCTCCCCGCAGCGATAAAAATTGATGGTCGCGGTTTTGCCGGGCACCGCACTCACACGCGCCAGATTTTTTCGGTTGAACAGCTTATTGATCAGCGTGGATTTGCCCACATTGGAGCGTCCCGCAAAAGCGATCTCCGCGCCGCTGCACGGGCGAAGCTGCTTTGCCGTGCCGAATGCCGTTTCAAATTCTGCTTGATTCCAATTCACGTTTTTCACGCTCCGTCTTGATTTTCGTCAGGTTTTCGGGTTGATGTCCGTGCGCTCCCAGAGCTGTTTCATCGGCGGCAGCGAAAGCATCTGCGCCTCCTCAGGAACAAGCGGTTCCAGCTCCAGATCATAATGCGGCGACACCAGTGCATTTTGCAGCACCGTCTCCAGTGTATCGCAGGGAATGAACGTGATCGCATCGCGCACTGCCGCGTCAATCTCTGCCAGATCAGGCACATTGCCCGCAGGAATCAGCACCGTGCGGATGCCCGCTTTATAAGCCGCCATAGATTTTTCGGTCAGTCCGCCGATGGGCAGCACCTTGCCGTGCAGCGTGATCTCACCCGTCATGGCGATATCGTGCCGCACAAGCAGCCCCGAAAACGCCGATACAAGTGCAGTGGTCATGGTCACGCCTGCGCTGGGACCGTCTTTCGGCACAGCCCCCTCAGGTGCGTGGATGTGGATATCCTTTGTTTTGAACAATTCAGGGTTGATATCATATTTCCGAGCCACCGAGCGCACATAGGATACTGCGATCTTGGCACTTTCCTTCATCACATCGCCCAGCGAACCCGTGAGCTGCAAATCGCCTTTGCCGTCCATCGTCAGAACTTCCAGCGGCATCAGCACACCGCCAACGCTTGTCCACGCAAGCCCGTTGACAAGCCCGACCGTGTCCTCCTCCGCATGGAAATCGGCATTATACTTATGCGGTCCGAGTGCGGTTTCAAGCGATTCCGGCGTGAACTGTACCTTTTTCACATCATCCGCAACGATCATCTTTGCGGCTTTGCGGCACAGCGCACCGATCTGACGCTCCAGCGTGCGCACGCCTGCCTCCTTGGTATAGCAGTCGATGAGGGAATAAAGCGCGGCATCCGTCACACGGATCTGTGATGCTTTGAGCCCGTTTTTCTTGATCTGCTTTTTGAGCAGATGCTCTTTTGCAATGTGGAATTTCTCCTCGCGGGTATAGGAATTCAGCTCAATGACCTCCATACGGTCGAGCAGCGGCGCGGGGATGGTTTCGGTGGTGTTGGCAGTCGTGACAAACATCACCTGACTCAAATCGAACGGCACCTCGAGGAAATGGTCACGGAATGCGTGATTCTGCTCGCTGTCGAGCACTTCGAGCATCGCAGAAGCGGGGTCGCCCTTATAGTCGTTGCCCATTTTGTCAATCTCATCGAGCAGGATCATGGGGTTCATCGAGCCTGCCTGCCGCATGGCTTCCATGATGCGTCCGGGCATTGCGCCGACATAGGTCTTTCTGTGTCCGCGGATATCTGCCTCATCCTTGATGCCGCCCAGCGACACACGCACGTATTTTCTGCCCAGTGCCTTTGCGATCGAACGCCCCACCGAGGTCTTGCCCACGCCGGGAGGTCCCACCAGACAAATGATCTGCCCTGTGACATCAGGCTGCAGCGCGTGAACGCTCATGCTTTCCAGCACACGTTCCTTGACGCGCTTCAAACCGTAATGTTCCTTGTCAAGCAGTGCCTCAGCCTTGTGGATATCGAGCTTTTCCTTGGTTCTGATGTTCCACGGCAGTGCCAGCACCGCGTCGAGATAATTGCGGATGACATAAGCTTCCTGCGAGGACGAGGGCATTTTCAGCAGCCGCTCCGCCTCATGTGAAAGCTTGTCGGTGTCCGATTCGGACAAATTCAGTGCGGCGATTTTGGCAAGATACTGATAAACCTCCTCCTGCTCATCGTCCTCACCGAGTTCATCGGAGATCACCTTCATCTGCTCGCGCAGGAAATATTCGCGCTGTCCCTTATCAATATGTTCCTGCACCTTTTCCTGCAAATCGTTTTCGATCTCCAGCACTTCGGTTTCCTTCGCAAGTGCCGCAAAGAGCATCGTCAGGCGCAGAAACAGGTTGCTTTCTTCGAGCATCATCTGCTTGTCGAGATAACTGAACCGCACGTTGAATGCCACCCCGTTGAAAAGCATTCGGGGGTCTTCTTCGCTGAGAATTTTTTCGATCAGTTCCTGCGGCAGTTTATCCTGCAAGCGGCTATATTTGGCAAATGCATCTCTGACTGCGCGGGAAACGGCAGTCAGCTCACTTTCATCAAGTTTGGCTCGGCTGTAATCGGGGAGGCGGCGGTAAGAGGCTTTCAGATAACCGTCGGACATTTCCACATCGCCCAGACGGGCACGGCAGATACACTCTGCCAGCACACGGCTGGAATCGCCTGTCTGCACCACCTGTCGGATCTCAGCGATCACGCCCACATGGAACAGATCGCGTTCAGTGGGCAGTTCATCCATAATATCGCGCTGTGCCACCAAGAAGATTCTGCGGTCTGCGGAAGTGGCGGCTTCCAGTGCTTTTTCTGATATTTCCCGTGCCACATCGAAGTGCAGGATCATCTTCGGAAAACCGACCACCCCGCGAAGGGCGATCATCGGTATTTTCTGCACAGTGCGGCGGGATTCTTCTTTCTGTTCGCTCATCTTGTATTCCTATCTGCCCTGCACGGCGGAATGCCTGACATCACGCGTGTGCAGCCGCATGATATCGCCTTTTGTATGTAATACCATTATACAGGATTTTGCCCCAAATTGCAAGTGGTAAAATCAGCAGAATCAAGTTATTTTTCGACATGATCCGCAGAAAAGAAACAGCCGCAACCCGTGCGGGCTACGGCTGTTTTGGGAGATAAAATTAAGCGTTAAGAAGCTTCATCAGCTGAGACTTCTTACGAGCAGCGCAGTTCTTGTGAATCAGACCCTTTGCGCAAGCCTGATCGACGCGCTTGATTGCATATCTGACAACTGCTTCCTTATCCTTGCCGCCGACGAAGTTTGCCTTCTTGATTGCGGTTTTCAGAGCGGAACGGGTTGCACGATTGCGGGCAGCACGAACAGCGTTAATCTTGTCTCTTTTTTCAGGGGTCGGACGCTTTTTCGGTGCGTTAACTTTTGAAACTGCCATTTTAGGTTACTCCTTTTTCACGAATAATCAATTCACAGAATAATTTCGGAAAAGCGGCATACAGTAATGCAGGTCGGTTATGGCGGGGCCGACTGCCTTTTGCGGGTGGGGACCGCAGAAATGTCATGTCGCGAAACCATAGTCTATTGTACCATGTTCTGCGGCAAAAAGCAAGCGGCGAAAGAGAAATCTTTCGGTGATTTTTCGGCAAACTTTTCATCATTTTGCACAATCGGCATCAAAGGAGGCAGACAAATGCAAACCAGAACAGATCTGGCACTCGAACAGGCGGGACGCATACAGGGCTGTAAAGGCATCAGCCGCAGAGAACGCGGCAGCGTGTTTCATGTGACGGAGATCATCATCGACAGCGATGCACACGGGGCGGCGATCGGGCGCGGCAAGGGGCGGTATCTCACACTGGAGGGCGAACGGTTCAGCCGCTTCTCCCCCGAATACCGCGCACAGGTGGAGGAACTTGCCGCGGAACTGCGCAGTTTTCTGCCTGACGGAGCAATTCTCGCAGTTGGCTTGGGCAACAATGACATCACCCCCGATGCGCTCGGTCCGCAGACCGCAGGCAAACTGCTTGCCACAAGGCATCTGCGGCGCGAATTGTGCTCGAATGCGCCCGACGAAGCGTTTTTGCGTAATCTGAGACCCGTCAGTGTACTGGCAAGCGGGGTTCTCGGACAGACAGGCATCGAAGCCGCAGAACTGATCGCTGCCTTGAAGGGCACGCTGCATCCGCAGGCGGTGGTGGCGATTGACGCACTTGCCTGCTCCGATCTGCACCGTCTCGGCACCACAATCCAGATCTCCGACGCAGGCATTTCGCCGGGCAGCGGCGTGCAAAACAGCCGTGCAGAGCTGAGTCGGCGCACACTCGGCATACCCGTCATTGCCATTGGCGTGCCAACAGTCGTGGATATGCACACCATCGTCAGCCATTTCACGGGCGGCGATGTGCAATGGCAGCGGCGCAGCGACACGCTCCCCAACATGATGGTCACCCCGCGCGATATCGACAAACTCACCTCACATTCCGCCGCCCTGATCGCCGACGCACTGAATCTTGCGCTGCACCCTGCCTTTTCGTTTGAGGATGTCGAAGCCCTCGCATAGTCAGCGGTTGACAACCTTTCCGTTTTGTGCTATACTGATGTTGCGTTATCAAACTTAACGGAGGTTGAGAAATATGCGGCTCAAAAAACTTCATTCCCTTGCTGCAATGATGATTGCATCTGTTACACTTCTGACAGGCTGTGTGCGATACAGAGCCGAGCTGGAAGTGACGAAAAAAGGCACCATGAGTTTCTCCATGCTTTACGCGATGAACACAGAAGCAATGGGCGAATCGCTGAACGGGCTTGGCGGTACCACCAGCACAAGCACCGGACTGAGCGAAGAACAAATTGCGGAATACAAAGAAAACGGCTTTGACGTCACCGATTATAACGAGAGCGGCTATAAGGGCTTTCGCATCAGCAAAGAAAATTTCGACCCGAATGAAGAACGGAAAAAGGCAGAATCTTCAGACGATTCCGGTTCGGAAACGATCGACAAGCAGATCCGCTTCGAGAAAAACAAAAAGGGCAACTACGAAATCGAGATCACGCTCAACGACCTGTACGGCGGCGAGGATTCCGCCTATGTAGCGTCACTTTCCGGCGCCATCAAGGAGATGGGCGGATTCATGGAGGTCGTCGTCAAACTGCCTTGCAAGGCAGCTTCGAGCAATGCCACAAAGGTCGAGGACAACACCCTGACATGGGATCTGCTTTCGATGCCCGAGAACTCCATTTTCATCGAGCTGGACAAGCGTTTCGGAATGACCTTGCTTTTTGCACGCTATGGATGGGTGATCGCAATCGCAGGCGTGCTGCTCATTCTCCTGCTCATCCGATTTGTCGCCAAAAAGCGCCGCAATTCCTTCTACGGATACTGATTGCGAAAACAAAGCCTGCGGAGGATACCACAGCCGTGGAGCCTCCGCATTGTTGTTTTTTCGCCGAAAAGATTTGTGAAAAATCCTGTTTTCCCCTTGACAATCACGGCAAGCTGTGCTATAATGATATCCTGTAATAAAGACGGGCTCGTAGCTCAGCTGGGAGAGCGCCGCGTTCGCAACGCGGAGGTCGAGGGTTCGATCCCCTTCGGGTCCATTTTCACCCCACTGATTCTTCGGTGGGGTTTCCTTATATCCGCACATTCCCCCCGAAAGGAGGCTTTTGGAATGCCTGAAACCATCTATCGCCTGATTCCCTGCTCCCCCGACACGGTCATCCCGCGCGAAATTGCCGCATCCGCCGTACAGTTTCTGAAAAAAGAACTGCACGCTGAAGATGCCGCCTATGTTGTTGCGGATTCACCGATGTTCGTGGATTGCGGCACATCCCTGCACAAGATCTCATGCCCGCACTGTCATCATGCACTGCCGTTTCACTGGTGGGCAGAACGCATGGGTGAAAGTGCCGATACGGGCTTTTCGCAGCGCAGTGTGACCTTCCCCTGCTGTAAAAAAACAGGCAGACTGGAGGACATCGACTACGAAGACCCCTGCGGGCTTGCAAGAGTGGTGCTGGAGGTCAAATCGCCGCAAAACTGCCCCGACACCGAAGCCCTCAACACCCTGCAAATGCTGATGGGCTGTGATTTGCGCGAAGTCATCGCAAAATATTGAACCGCAATGCCGCCGTGCCGACATTTTTGTTCGGCGCGGCGGCAAAATCATGAAAAATGAATAATAATCACACGAAATCAACCGTGTTTCTCTGCATTGACATTTGCGGATGCGTGTGGTATAATTTTGAAGGGAATGTCCGAAAGATATTTCGGCGAATTCAAATTCCCCGCAGATTCGTATTCAGGAAAGGAAACGATTATGGTAACAGCTATTGTCGGAGGAAACTGGGGCGACGAGGGCAAAGGGAAACTCACCGATGTCTTTGCTGCCGATGCAGATTATGTCATTCGCTTTCAGGGCGGTGCCAATGCCGGGCACACCATCATCAATGAGTACGGCAAGTACGTCCTGCACATCATGCCTTCGGGTGTATTCCAAAAGAATACCGTCAATGTGATTGGTGCGGGTGCCGCATTCAACTGCGAGGCATTCAAGCGCGAACTCGATGAAATCGTCAAGGCAGGCGTGCCCATGCCCAACATCCGTATCTCCGACCGTGCACAGATTGTGATGCCGTATCACGTTTTGTTTGATAAGCTTGAGGAGCAGCGTCTCGGAAAGCACAGCTTCGGCTCCACGCAGTCGGGCATTGCACCGCATTATTCCGATAAGGCAATGAAAATCGGCTTCCAGCTTGCCGAACTCTATAACAAGAACCTCATGGAAAAGGTGGAGCGTGTCTGCACCATCAAAAATGCGACCATCAGCGGACTTTATCCCGATGCAGAACGTCTCGAACCGCAGAAAGTCTATAACTATCTGAAGGAATGCGCAGAATTCCTCAAGCCCTATCTGTGCAACATGGCTGAAATGATGCACGAGGCGATCAAGGCAGGCAAAAACGTCCTGCTCGAAGGTCAGCTTGGTTCGCTGCGCGATCTGACCAACGGTATTTACCCGATGACAACTTCTTCCTCCACACTGGCAGGCTATGGCGCAGTGGGCGCTTGCATCCCGCCTTATGAGATCAAGCGTGTCATCACGGTGGTCAAGGCATATTCCTCCTGCGTGGGTGCAGGTCCGTTCACAACCGAGATTTTCGGTGATGAGGCAGATGTGCTGCGTCACAAGGGCGGCAGCGACGGCGAATTCGGTGC
Organism: Oscillospiraceae bacterium; assembly: GCA_045617625.1. Classification (GTDB taxonomy): domain Bacteria; phylum Bacillota; class Clostridia; order Oscillospirales; family Ruminococcaceae; genus Firm-04. The sequence continues at coordinate 21,112 of JAZLJA010000015.1, forward strand.
GACCACCGGACGTCCGCGCAGAATGGGCTGGTTTGATGCAGTTGCGACACGTTACGGCTGCATGCTGCAAGGCGCGACCGATGTGGCATTCTCGCTGATCGACGTTCTCGGCTACCTCGATGAGATTCCGGTGTGCGTGGCTTATGATATCAACGGTGAGCGCACAGAAACCTTCCCGAGTGGCGACCGTCTCGACGACGCGAAGCCGATTTACGAGATACTCCCCGGCTGGAAATGCGACATCAAGGGCATCAAGAAGTACGAAGATCTGCCTGAAAACTGCCGTAAGTACGTGGAATATGTGGAAAAGAAGATCGGCTATCCGATCACAATGATCTCCACCGGCCCTGACCGTGCAGACATGATTTATCGCTGATTCAAAATGATAAGACGCCGTTTCCGTTTGGAAGCGGCGTCTTTGTTTTTTCTCTCCCACAACTCCAGATCATTTGGAATCTGCAAGCCTTTGAAGAAGGATTCCCCGAATCTGCGCAACTGTGCATATTTTCCTCCGCCGCGGGCATCATAACGGTATTCTGTGATTGGAGGTCTCACTATGGCAGTCGGTTTTCTCCGTGCCCTGATTCTCTATCCCCTCGTCATTTTCGCCGTCCGCCTGATGGGCAAGCGGCAAATCGGCGAATTGCAGCCCTCAGAACTCGTTGTGACTATCATCATTTCCAACATCGCCACTCTGCCCCTCGAAAATCAGGAACTCCCCCTCCTGCTTGGGCTTGTCCCCGTGCTGACCATCGTCTGTCTCGAAGTTCTGATGTCCTATGCATCGCTGCACTGCAAGCCCCTGCGCCGATTGGTCACAGGCAGCCCGCAAATCGTCATCCGCAGCGGCAAAATCGACCAGCGTGCACTGCAAGCCCTGCGATTTTCCCTCGATGACCTCATGACCGCCCTTCGCACAAGCGGCACATTTGATCTCAACGAGGTGCAGCTTGCCATTGTCGAAACCAACGGCACCGTGTCAATCTATCCCAAACCTGCCTTTCAGCCCGTCACCTGCGGTGATCTGCACTGCGGCGGCGGCAACGCCAACCCGCCCGAGGTGCTTGTCGCCGATGGCAGGATCAGCCATGAGGGCATGAAAGCCACAGGCTTCACCCGAGAAAAACTCACGAATCTGCTGATGAAACACAAGATTTCCGTCAAGGATGTGTTTTTGCTCACCGTGAACGAACAAGGCATCAGCAGCCTGATACGAAAGGAGCCGTGACATGATGAAGGGATCCCGTATTGCAGTTGCAAGCCTCGTGCTTGCGTCGATTTTGATGCTCGTGGCGGCTTCGCTGATGTATGTCTGTCAAAGCTGCGACCGTCTGCTCGCCCGCACAAACAGCCTGCTCACCGCACTCGATGACAACATTGACGACACTTACGGCAATTCATCTGACCGATTGCAGCACGAACTGGAATCGCTGACGGAACTGTGGCAGCAGGAGCAGACCGTCATGCAGATTTTCGTGCCGCGGCAGGAAACTGAGGAGATCAGCCGAACCACCGCAAGATTGCTGCCCATGTATCAGGAAAGCTGCGATGAATTCCGCGCCGAACTCTCTGCGCTGCGTGATGTTGTCCTGCGCGTGAAAGAAATGCAGCTATTTGTCCTTTAATCGAAAAAACATCAAACCAAATATACTGTTTTCACAGACTTCCTTTGCACTTCTTGTCAGTTTCGACAAATTTTTTCGACAGCTATCCGTCACAGTGGGCTCTGAAAAAAGGTCTGCCAAAATTTCATTTATCGCCTTGACAGCCCGTTCTTTTGCGTGTTATAATATATCATCCGCTAATATTTATGAAGCATGAAAATGAAAGGCTAGGGTGTTTATCATGAAACAGGATCTCATTGCAATTCTGGATCTGGGCAGTGACAAAAACGCTGCTCTGGCTCGTCAAATCCGCGCCGAAGGTGTTTACAGCGAAGTCTATTCGGGCAAGATCACCGCGGCAGAACTGAACGCAAAGCCGAATCTCAAGGGCGTTATCCTCTGTACCGACGGCAAATCCACTTACAGCGGAGACATCACCGTGCCCACCATGACCGCAGCACCCGATGCCTTTTGCGGCGACAGCATCGCCGATGATACCCTCCGCAGCTTCCTGTTCGATGCCTGCAAATGCGAGAAAAACTGGAACATGGAAAACTTCATCGCTGACCAGGTCGAGCTGCTCCGCAAGCAGATCGGCAACTCCCGCGTGATCCTGGCACTCTCCGGCGGCGTGGATTCCTCCGTTGTCGCGGCTCTGCTGATTCGCGCCATCGGCAATCAGCTCACCTGCATCCATGTCAACCACGGTCTGCTCCGCAAGGGCGAACCGGAACAGGTCTGCAAAGTGTTCCGCGATGAACTGAAAGCTGACCTCATCTATATCGACGCAACTGACCGTTTCCTCGACAAACTGGCAGGCGTCAGCGATCCCGAAAAGAAACGCAAGATCATTGGCGAAGAATTCATCCGCGTGTTCGATGACGAAGCTGCAAAACTCACCGATATCAAGTTCCTTGCACAGGGCACCATTTATCCCGACATCGTCGAATCCGGCATGGAATCGGGCAAAGCGGTCAAATCGCACCACAATGTCGGCGGTCTGCCTGAGGATGTTCAGTTTGAACTCGTTGAACCGCTGAAATATCTGTTCAAAGACGAAGTGCGTGCCTGCGGCAAGGCTCTGGGTCTGCCTGACAACATGGTTTATCGTCAGCCGTTCCCCGGTCCCGGACTCGGTGTGCGCTGCGTTGGTGCCATCACCCGCGACCGCCTCGAAGCTGTCCGCGAATCCGATGCCATTCTCCGCGAGGAGTTCGACAATGCAGGTCTGCGCGGCAAGGTCTGGCAGTATTTCACGCTGATCCCCGATTTCAAAACCGTCGGTGTCCGCGACAACAATCGCTGCGATGAGTGGCCTGTCGTCATCCGTGCGGTCAACACCGTCGATGCCATGACCGCTACCATCGAGCCGCTCGACTGGGCTCTGCTGAACAAGATCACCGACCGTATCGTGCATGAGGTCAAAGGCGTCAACCGTGTGCTGTATGACATCACACCCAAGCCCACCGGAACGATCGAGTGGGAATAATAAACAAGACCTCAGAAACGGCGTAGATACGCCATTTCCGAAGTCTCAAAATCTCAGTGATAACAATTTGATAACAGGGAGCTAAGCGGAATTGTTCTGCGTACCAAGTGGCTTATAAGTTACGCCACTCTTTCGCAGGTTCATGCTTTTCGCAGTCATCGGTCGTTTTTGGCCAGTTAAGCTTCCATTCTGTATATTCGGCCTTGCTGATCTTACCGTCAGCAAGGTCTTTTTTTCGTCTCTGCCATTCAGAAAGGAGGTCAGTCATCAGGATAGAGCCGAAAACAATGCCCTTTCTTCTGTTGCCGTCCTCGTCCTCACAGTCCTCAATGCTGATCGGGTAATGTTCATCCAGTTCAAAAAGGAGCATCATAACTCCTTCTGCTCCGAGTATTTCATCATTATAAATGAACTGCGGGTTTACATCAAGCACCTCTGCGAATTTTTCTACAAGTGCCTGCTTGGGTGTGCGTGTGCCTGATTCATACTGTGCGATGCGGACATCGGCAGATTTCTCGTCAAAGCCGACTGCCATACCGAGCTGTTTCTGCGTCATTCCTCTGAAATCACGAATGCGGTGTATCTTATCTCCGATAATGCTCATGGTGGTTCACTCCTTATAATACAAGTTCTGTATGCAAGTTCATTATAACATATTTGTTTAGGACGGTCAATAGATACTAAACAAAAAAATTTAGAAAAATTTCGATTTATGGGTTGACAAAAGCAAAAATGTTTAGTATAATAAGACTAAGCAAAAATATTTAGATAGAGAATTTTGCTTATCGGATACGCAAATGCGCCCGATACCACACAGAACAACATTATAAGAAAGGGTTGACTACTATGTCAGAAAAATTCATCCGTGCAGAGGAACTCGCAGAGATCATGGAGATCTCCGTTCCGTATGCCAAGGAGATGAACTTCTGGACGAAGGATGAGTATATGCAGTTCTCCGAGGTCATGATGGATCTGACGAAATACTATGAGGTGCCGGGATGGGAAAAATCATACTGCGCCTTGACCGGGTGATGGCAGATCGAAAAATGAGCTTAAAGGAGCTTTCGGAGAAAGTCGGTGTTGCCAATGTCAATTTATCAAAAATGAAAACGGGAAAGATCAGTGCAATCCGCTTTTCCACTCTTGTTGCGATTTGTGAAGCGTTGAATTGTCAACCAGGTGACATTTTGGAATATAGCCCCGATGATGAAAAGTGATTATGCTATGATAACTTAGCTTACGAAGGAGAAACAATACGTATGAAGAAAATTATCATTATAGCGTTGTTCTCATGCATCTCTGTTTTGATTCAGCATGTTATCCACGAACTATCACATGTTTTTATTGGGAGAACACAGGGACTCAAAGTCGAAAAAATACAATGGTTTACATATCACGGTGGAACCAAAGTGTTTTTCAGCGGTGAAGAAAAGATTCTTAATCACGAATCGCCGATTACGAAGCAATGGATTTATATGAACATTGCAGGTGTTGTTTCTACAACACTGTTGGCATATGTGTTCATGGGATTATACTATATTGTTCCTGTGAATTACTTAAAACTTTTTCTCTGGATATTATCCATTTTCTTTCTTCTTACAGACAGTTCTTACGCAATGCTGTGTGCGTTCGGTAACTGCGGTGATTTATATATGGTTAATGAATATTTAGGGAAAAAGAGATACATTGCAAAACTCCTTGTGTTATTGGTGTTTGCCGTGAATTGCCTTTTAGTATACTTTCTGATTAAACAGTAATTTGTAAAGGAGGTTATTTCTATGTTGATTGCTGGTATAGTAGGATACCCTATGTATATGGGATAATCTGAAACAATGCGAGTCAAATCGAGCCACATTTCCTAAACAAAGCCGTTTAAGGCTGACTTTGTGTTTGCGAGTGGGAATAATGCAAATGTTTGCATAAACATCGTAATACCGTGCTTTTCGCGGAATAGTTAAGCTGAATGGCAACGATGTTGCAGTAATTCACGATCATCAGCAACAGTAACAAATAATCTGTCTGAAAAGATAAGAGCTATCTGATTCAAGTTAGAATCGGATAGCTCTTTTTATCTTATTGCATTGATTGTATTATCTATTATGCTTTATGCCCAATCGGCAATGTTTGATTTTTTACGTTTTTTCTTGCAATTTCCAGATTGTTTATTTTACCAATTTTCGCTATTTTTTTGGGAATGTTTTCGCACGATTGTGGTTTTTCCAGAAGATACTTGACAATCACACATTTGCGTGATATAATCAATTTCATTAGCATTTGGTTTCACAACCAAATCAGATATTTTTCAAAAAGGAGAACATTATGGCTATCAGAAAAGCACTCACCACACTCTCTGCACTGGCGATTTCCTGCTGCTCAATGGGAAACGCCGCATTTTCGGTGTTGGCTGCCGAGGAAGGCACTCCGTACACCGAGGCACAGCTCACAGCAGTTGTCTACACACCTGACAACATGACGCCGATGGACTGCCGCTTCTACGCCAATATGCCCAGTGTCGAGTATGTCAGCCTCGCTGATTTTTACAAGCTCTGGTCGGGCGATTCGCTTTCCATCGAAGCAAACGAAGACGGCACCTATACCGTGACAACGCCGCTGGACAAGAGTTTTGTTTTGGACACCGAACAGGACACCCTCACCACCGCAGATTTTGAATATCTCAGCAATACGCTTGAGGACATGAACGGTGACGACAAGCTCTCCAACATTTTCCTCAGAGTGATTGAGGATGAAACAGCCGAGGAAGAACTCGAAGCAGAGGAAATCACCCTGCCGCTTTCCGATTACGGCATCGACCTTCAGGGCGATGAAGATACCGTCTGGTTCCCTGTCACCACGCTCTGCGATATCTTCAACAGCACCACGCACGGTCCTGCTTTCATGGCACACACACTGTTCTTCTGCGACAACTCCGCTGAAATCCTGAACATCGAAACCTTGCTGTATGATACGTCTCTCCTCGGTGCATACTATGCTGAATATGCAAACGGCAGACCCAAAGATCTTTGCGAATACAACTATAACGAACTCTGCTTCGTGTTTGACCTGTTCTACGGCTATCCCGGCAGAGCCCCGCTGGAATCTGTCATGATGGAAAAAGGTCTTGACGGCATGCTCTCCGAGACCAATGACGATACCCGTCTGGTCAAAGAGCATCTGCTTTCCGAAAATATGCTCGAATACTTTGCAGGCCTTTATGAACTGGAAATGTATCTGTACGACGGCGGTCACACCACCGTCCACGCAGTTCCGTCGATGATACTCGGTGAAGCATTTGGCGAAATCGCAGCATATCTGAAGCCTGACCACGACTACGAAGGCCAGACCAATTTCGAGATGGAGGATCCCTTAAAACTACTCAGCTATTATGGTGTTATAGAGGCAAGAAACAACGCTCTCCCTGAAGCTGAATTCATCCTTCCGTTTGAAGATGCGATCTATGTCGAAGACGGCGACACTGCAATGTTCATCTTTGACAGCTTCATGTTCGACAGCGACGCATGGGCAGCTTACTATAATGACGGTGCCGAAATGCCGCAAGACCTCATCAGCGAATTCTATTCCTGCCTCGTCCGCGCTGATGCAAACCCCGATATCAAGAATTTTGTGATCGACGTTGCTGCCAACAGCGGCGGATTGGTGTTGATCGAAGGCTATCTGATGAGCCTCATCGCTGACGACAACTCATTCAGCATCTGCGATGCAACCGGCGAATACCGTATGGATGAATGCTTCGATGTGGACAAAAACCTCGACAAGGCATTTGATGAAAAAGACGACGAACTCAGCTTCGACCTGAATTTCGGCATTCTCTGCTCCAATTATTCTTACTCCGCAGGCAACATCATGCCCTCTGATGCAAGAGATGCAGGCATCCTCGTTCTGGGCGAACAGAGCGGCGGCGGCTGCTGTTCCACAATCTTCCGCATGATGCCCGACGGCTTGTTCTATCAGATCTCCAGCGGCACAAAATTCGTCAACGCAAAGTATGAAAGCGTGGATCTCGGCATCACACCGGATATCCCCCTCGTTCAGTTCACCGAAGAAGGCACCAAGGATTTCTCTGCCTGCTATGATTTCGATCTGCTGAGCCGGGCATTTGCTGCTTTCTATGCAGAGGAAGAACCCGAAACGCCCGATACGACCACTCCTGCTGAAACCACCACGACCAGCGAGACGACCACCACGACCACTACAACTACAACAACCGTCTCGACCGACGAATCTGCACCTGTTGTCACAGATGTCACCACAACCACCGATGTCACCGAAACTTCCGCAGAATCCGGAGAAGCTGTTGTCACGGAAACCACCGTTTCCGATGAAGCAGCTGCCACGGAAACCACAACCACCACTGTTACTGCAACGACATCCGAATCCGAGGCTGCCGAGACCACCGAAAGCGGCGTTCTCCCGCAGACAGGTTTCTCCCGCTACTACGCTGTGATCGAATCCGTTGCATTCATGACGGTTCTGGCAGGCGCTGCACTGCTGATCGCAACCCGCAAAAAGGAAAACAACTGATCTCATAAACCGAAAAGAGCGTCACAATACTGTGGCGCTCTTTTGAAAAAAAGGATATGACGAAAAAGAAAAGAACCATTCTCCGCAGCATTGCCGTGATGATGATTATTTTTGGCAGCTTGGTGCTGGCGGTTTTCGCTTACCGCAAAATCAGCCGCGAACTATATCTCAAACGGCTGCTGGAGGAGAATCCCGTGTTTGAAATCCCCGCACTGGACATCAAAGTGCCCGTGCTGGAGGGAACAGATTCCAAATCGCTGGAAGTATCGGCAGGACATTTTGAGGGCTGCGGCACGCCCGCACACGGCAATTATTGTCTTGCAGGACACAACAGCACCATTTACGCGGAAATCTTCAATGACCTTGACCAGATCAAAGTCGGGGATGAAATGCTTGTCACCGAAACGAACGGCATCGTGTCGCGCTATGTCGTCAGCGAATACCGCATCATTGCCCCGACGGAAACCTCTGTGCTGGGCGATTTCGGCGACAACCGCATCACCGTAATCTCCTGCACCGATGACGGACAATATCGGCAGGTAGTCGTCGGCATGCTGCAGCCCACGGATGAATGATATCCAAAACCCCCCCCTTTCTTTTCCGGCATGGCGTCGTTTTTATTGTGTGCAATCATTCAGATGCCGAATGTGATGTAGGCTTCAATCTCGGCGGCACAAGCTGCAAATTCGACATTTGCAAATCGCCTGCCGATGCCCGCACGCGCAAGATTTTCCTCTGAAAAATCCTTTGCATCCGCAAGAAACCGACGGCACAGTTCCTCATAACGCGGTTCCCGTTCAAGGCGTTCGCGGTCAAGCGCACGCTGAAGCCGCACGCCGTCCTCCACCTCGATGTAAATGGGGATCACGCAGGCATCACCGTAAAACGCACGGATCTTCTCGTAGGACTGCAAGGTGCCGATGCCGAGATAATCACCTGCGGAGAAGTCGATCGCCCCTGTGCAGTAACACCAGTCGCCCTCGACGGTCTGATAACAGCGTTCCTCGACGAGTTTCCCCTCCAAACGCATCTGCGCGAGCATTTGCGGCGTGATGAAGTGATATTCGCGCCCTTCCTGTTCGTGTTCGCGCCGCGGACGAGTGGTATAGAGAATCAGCGGCAAAAGCGGCATTTTTTCAAGCAGATACTTGTATATTGAATCCTTGCCCGACGCGCTTTTTCCCATGATATAAAACAGCTTGCTGATGGCGAATCCCTCCCCTGATTGGTTCCTGCTTCTATTATACTATATCCTGCACGGGATTACAAGCCTTTTTTGCGCAGCCGAGACAGCGTGTGTCCGATCTTTTTTGTCATGATGAGATCGCCCCGTTTCACATTCGATTTTCGCTTCTTTCAGGCGAGTTCTGTGCGCACTTTCATCAATATTTTCCCAAGCAGATTCTGCCCGTTCCATTGTTCTGGATTGATAGCATCGACATCATCTGCGCTCATGCCGATGCCCCAGATCTTATCCAGCGGGCTTGCTTCGGCAAGGATGGCATCACCCGTCTGCAAAAGCTGCTCCCGAAGTTCCTCATTCTGCGAGAATTTTGCAATGTTCGCATGATAGACGATCTCTTCTCTTACGGTATGCCATTTTGCAGCATCAAAATTGTGCACCAGTCTGCCGAGACGTTTGCAGTCTCTCGGTGTTTTGGCTTTCATGATCTGGCTGTATATCTCATAATCTTCAAAAAGCAGAGCTTTCTTCGCCATCATATATTGTTCGCAGAACAAATATGTGATGCCCTCGATCGTCATTGCGGCATGATACCACTGGCTCATAAAACCGTTTTCCGCATCCTCATTCCAGAAGAATACGAATGATTTATCCGATGATCTCATGGAGGATCTCCTTTCCTGCGGCACAGATCCGTTCATCAATGACGGCAAAGGTCACAGAGATCGGATCGTCTGCATTTGCATTTTGAAAATCTCTGACGGAGCGAATCGCGATTGCCCATGCTTCTTTCAGAGGATAACCGTAAATTCCCGCCGAGATCAACGGAAACGTGATGGAATGACAGCCGTTTTCTCTGACCAGTTCCATTGATCTCTGATAGCATCCATAGAGCTGTTCGGGTTCACCGTTTTTGCCGCCGTGCCATTGCGGACCGACTGCGTGAATGACATATTTGCACGGCAGACGAAACGCAGGGGTAATGACCGCACTGCCTGTTTCACAGCCGCCGATGGCATTACAGGCGGCTTGCAGTTCGTTCATTCCGGCCACACGGAAAATCGCACCACAGACACCGCCGCCTGCCCACAAACCTGAATTAGCAGCATTCACGATACAATCGGTGGTTGCTTTGGTGATATCAAGCATCCGAATCTCAACCATGTTTTTCATATTTCCATCCTCCGTTTGTTTTTTCGCATTCCGAAAATAGGAGATACAGCAGCCGTGCCGAGCCTATACACTGCCTTTTCATCATTATAACACAGTCTGCAAGAAAAAGTCAATATCTATTTGCTTTTTGCCTTGTTTTCTGTCATATGGCAGCCTGCCCTGCGCGTTTCCGATTGACTTCTTCGGGGCTCTGTGCTATCATAAAGCCGAAAACCGAGAATGCCTCCACGGAAAGCAAAGACAATAAACAGAACATAAAAAAACAGGGCTGAATTTTTCCAGCCCTGTTTTTTTATAGATTCAGTGGTATCTGCGATGCATTGTAACGGGGCAGTTTGCTTTGCAAACGTGCCGCCCAACCCCCTCCAAAGGTGCATGGGGCGAGAACTTCACATTTATTCCGCGTACTTGCTTTCCAGAGCGGGGCATTTTGCGTTTTCAAAATCAAATTCCCACTCGGTCGGGCCTTTCTTTTCGGCAGTGAACTGCACCTCGACATTGCCGCCCATTTTGGCAAGTGCGAGAGTGTATTTGCCGTTTTCAATATTCCCCTGTTCAAATGAGAAACGATAAGGACACCGATTTCCGATACCACAGTAGGTGATATCTGCTGCATCTGCATCCGCATAAGTCGCATAGTCTCCTTCCGGACAAACCATCAGATAATAGCTGTCATAGCCCTCCGTATCGGTCGATTCCAGATAGTAGCCGTCAAAAAAGACTGTTGCCCACTCGTCATCGCTTTCATCAGGAGCAAAGGAGAACCACGACGCAACCTCGTCCTCCGGGCTGTCGAATTCCTGAACTTTTTTATCTTCTCCTGCGCCCTTGAGCCACGAATCCTTGAATGCAAAGTGATACTTGCCGTTTCCTTCCGCAATGAAGAACCATTCGCCGAGCACAATGCCGCTTTCGCCATCATACAGCATCATCGTCCAAGTGCCCGGAGCCCATTCATCGTCTGCAGCAATATCGGCGATACGGCTATCCAGAGCAAAGGTATAAACGCCGTCAAACCATTCTTTGTCGTGCGTTTCATCAAAGCAGTTCTCGTCAAACAGGCATTGCGTGATAAGCTCAGAATCCCGTGTCAGATAAATTCCGGGGTTCACGATTGCGATCCTCGCATTCTGTGCATCAAATTCGGCGGATGTTTTGATCTTGAAATACAAAGTCTCATCCTTCACGCTGTACGTGATTGCTTTTCCGAGTTTGGTCTCATCACTTTCGGCATCCGCGGGAATCAGGCTGTTGTCGATCGGAACCTCTGTTGTCTCTGTCGCCTGCGTCTCCTGACTCTGTACAGGTGCGCTTGTTTCTGCATTGCTTGATGAATCAGCGGAAGGCTTTGTACCGCAAGCATTCAAAAGCAATGCTGTGGCAAGCATAAATGGAAAAATCTTCTTCATTTTCATTTCCTCCAATCGGGATGCATCATCATTTTGTTTTGAATATGTTTTTGCCACCCTTATTATAGCACACAATGCTGACCATTACAAGCCCCTCTGAACAAAAAAGCCGCACAGCAGTTCTGACGAATCATCGTCTGAAATCGCCGTGCGGAAAACCGCTGTCGCATTTGCGAGTTGTCGGCAGATATCCATTTGCATTTTTGTCCGATGTGACGAAATTTAATTCACGGAAGAACAGTGTGCATTTCGTCGCGTTTTTTGTCCACTTCGTCGCAGAGAAAAGCATCTTGTCGCCCCGTTTTGCCCTCTCGTCGCCGATTTTGTCCACTTCATCCTCGATTTCGTCCCTCTTGTCGCATTCTATTGAATAATGAAATGATATATGATATAATGGTATCATCCGCAAATTAACATCTCTTACAATTAAAATCCCTAACCATTTTTATTACAGAAAGGACGAAAGCCATGAACCACTCCATGAAGCGGTTGACCGCGGCTGTGTGCGCCTGTATGACGCTGCTGAACGCAGTTGACCCACAATTCATCCCCAAGGCACTCCTGACAGCGATTGCGGCGGAGGATGAAGCGGCAGGCAGCGAACACCCCACAAGCATCAGCGATGGGCTTGTGTACTGTGTGCTGCCCAACTCCAAGTACGTGAAGAAAGACAACATCACGGACGCAGAACTGCTGAAAGGAAAAGGGAAGACCCTGACCTTTGCGGCAGCACGCAACGAGCGCGAATCAGGTCAGATCGTGCTGAACAGCCCACAGGATATCACATCCATCACGATTGAGAAGCAGCCGCTGAAAGACAGCGAAGGCAACGAAATCGAAGCTGAAAACATGGCGATGTTCTTCGAGAACTATGTCTACGAAGAAAGTAATGCCACATGGAAGCTGACGAACACGCAGGGTTACTACCCTGATGCACTGATTGACTACGAGATGGCGGTCGAACTTGGAATGAACAAGCTGATCGTGAAGCACGGCACGAATCAGGGCATCTGGTTCACGCTGAAAGTGCCGGAGGGAACACCCGCAGGCGATTATACCGCTGAATATACCGTAACCTGCACCGGCGACGGTATAGCGACACAACTCAAAGTGCCTGTTTCTGTGCATATCTACGATTTTGATATGCCGAATCAGACCAACCATAAGTCTCGTTTTTATTCTCCTGCGAGAAACAAAACGAATATTACAGAGGATATGTTCGGCATCCGATTGACGGAAGAAGAAAAAAACAACAACCTCAGCGTGTCCAAGAAATATCTGAACGAACTGACAGCTTTTATGAACAGCAGAAAACTTACTACAGGCAATACCCCATTGGGTCAGCCCTGGTCAAAATACGCGCTTGCCAACAATAACCCCAATATGACGGGTGCGGATTTTGATTTGTCGAAATATACCGATAGTGTCTATCAATTCGTTACAACATCCGAGTGTCCGTATTATAATCTTGATCCCAGTTACGATGCAGATGAACCTTTGGTATCGTTGGATGGGTTTGATTATGATATTACTGACGCATACTTTGACTATATTTTTCAAATATCTGAGGATGAACGCGTCATTCCTACAGAGAATCCGATTGAGACACAAAAACAGAAAATCATCGAAAGATTCAAGAACACTGTTGACGAAGATGGGAAAAACGCATGGGATGATATGACACTGATTACGGTCAACAATGGGGAATCCCTTCTGAAACCGGAATTACGTAATGCTGCATTGGATGAAGCTATGGAATTCCTGTATTCCGGTTTGCGTTTCTTTACAGGACAATTAACACAACAAGAAATTGATAACTGGTCTTTGGCTTCCGAAGCATATGCAGCCGAAAACAAAAAGACATACAGCCAATATCAGCAGATGTATGAAACCAGCCTGAGACGATCAGAACTTTCAGAAGCTGAATACAAAGCATGGAAGAAAACGCTGGACAATGCTCGTGCCAAAGCAAAAAAAGAATTGAGCAGTAATTGGGTATATCAACCGAGCAAGGACAGACTGGCACTCGGACTTTCCACTGTCAACTGCAACATGGCAGGCATCGACCTGAACTTCATGATATCAAAATATTACCGCCTGACACAGTACGACAGCGTGCATACAGAGTCAAGCGGACATCAGCAAGTCTTCTTCGGCTTGGATTCCACCTATCGGGCGCTGATCGACAAAAGTTTTGCAACAGGTCTCGATCTGCTGCAATATGCGTTTTTCCGTCCCGCCTTTGGTGATGAACCGAATACGTTCAATTTCACCCAGATCTTCACGGAACTGCTGGCGTGCACGGTGAACAATATTTCAAAAGACGGTGCAAAAACGTATATTGACGAATTGGTTGCGAAAGGAACAACGGAAGACGGAATAAAAGTGGAACCTGCACTTGCCGAATCGCTGAAACAGTCCCTTGATAACATTGCGATGCTGTTCACGGTGTCTATTACCAACACAGCAGATGAGGAAGACGCAACGGATGGTAAGGCAGTATTCAAGTATGGCGGCTCTCGCTTTGTGAAGAAAGCCAACCGATACAGTGATATTCTGTTCAGTGGGTTGCAGACATTCAACATTGATCCGATCACTGTAACCTACGAAGGTTATGAGAACGGCTTTAACTATGTGAAGGACGCCGAAACGGGAAAATATCGTCCGAGCAAAGAAGCCGAGACTCTTTCTGTCACCGTGGGATCGGATGACGTTGTCAAAAGCTATTGCCCGCTGTTCAACGATTTCTCCCCGTCCGTAGGCAGCGGTGATGATGCCAAGGATTATCAGACCACATATAACACCGCCAAAAACAATCAGGGCGATTATCACATCTGGTGGTACAGCTGCCAGTCTGCGGGCAACCCCTATCTTGCAGGCAACCGCCTGACACAGAATGTCAGCAGCGACGCCAATTTCTCCATTGACGAGAACCCGACTGCCATTGTTCGTGCAAATGTTTGGCAGGAGTACGCACTCGGCATTGAAGGTCAGCTTTACTGGGCCGTGGATGAATATCTCCGCGAAGGAACGTACAGCAACCAGTACGGCATCGGCAGCGACGGCAGATTCCAATACAGCCCGTGGCTTCTGACGGATAATGAGGGCAACGAGGGCGTTATGGTTTATCCCAACTATGACCTGTTCTATAACCTCATCCTGAATTACAACAAGAGCGCGGCAGATCTGGACATGCAGTATGCCGAGGCAGAGAATCTGAATGAATCCGATTGCAAGAAGGCACAAGCGCAATTCTCGCTCGTAAAGACGCTTTTGGATGAATTCCATGTGAATGCGGCAGTGCTTACCCCTGCCGAAGGTCAGACCGCAGAGGAAAAAGCACTCGAACTCTGCGAAAAATACGGCTATTTCAGCAGCACCATCCGTCTGGAGAACCTCAGCGAGGGTGTCGATGACTACGATTATAGCTGTATCGCAAACGAGACGCTCGAAAAGGTCAACGCACCGGAAAACGTACAGAAAGAATTCGCAAACGGTCTCCCCGATGTGTTTGCAGAAGGCATCGAATTGACCTTCAATTCCCTGTTTGATGACGTCAACTACGATGATGGCAAGGCAAATTCCAAAAATGTTTCTGCCGCCCATAACGCTATGGCAGCCATTAACGAGGAATTGCTGGCAATTCAGAAGAATCCCGAACGCTATCGCTTCTACGTGGCAAAAGAACTGGCAAGACAGATCGTGTTCACCACCGTCACCGAGGAAATGACCGAAGACGATTTCGTAGACCCCTACGGACTGCGTCTGGAGCAGATCTATAAGGTGTTGTTTGTGGATCCCGCTGAGACGATCGAAGAACAGAACATTGTCAGATTCAACCGACTTGCTCTGGACTCCATGGTCAATGAACTGCTGCGGGTACGGACTGCCCCTGCATATTACATCACCCTGAAAAAGATCAAGGAATTGCAGCTCACAGGCGAGGAGATCGTCACCAAAGACACGATCAAGGCATATGTTGCCGAGATCAAGCGTATCCATGACGTGCTCTTTGACGAAAACGAAACACTCCGCGAAGGTGCTTATGAATCCGAACTGCCCGCGATCCTGAAACTGATGGATCGGGTGCAGTACAAGACATTCAGTCACGCTCTGACTTTCCGCATCAGCAGCGATTCTGCGGAAGGCTTCTACTTCAGATTCCGCATGAGCAGCAAAGCCGATCTCAACGAAATGTATCAGGACCGCGACAACGAGATCTCCCTGTTGTTCAAGTATGACATTTGCAGTCATGGTGATATGCACCTGATCGACGAGGAAAACGGCATCTGGGAATTCCTCATTTCTCTCGATGATATCCCGCTTTCTCTGGATATCATGAAAAACGACGGCGACTGTGATGTGGAGTTCAGCTACGGATATTCCCATACTGAGCTAAACGGGCTGGATCCCAAGGTCGATATGGATTCGATCCATGCACCGCTGTTTGCACGCACCACCAATTATAAAAACTGGCGTTTCACAGATATTCCCCTCGAACATCACGAGGACTGGCAGGACAGTCTGGAAGCCGTCACATTCGATTTCCGCGCCCTGACCCCTGCCGACGAACGCGACGACGGCGTGAACAGCAATACACTCTTCTTCTATTTTGTCGATACGACTTCTACCGACGGTTGGGTGAGAACCACAGAACAATATCCTCTGGATCCGATCAGCGGCACTTCAGCTTACGGCGAAGTGACAAAGCTGGAGGACGGCTGGTATCACATCGAGATCCCGCT